>NZ_JCASIC010000001.1:0-798293 GCF_059685695.1 Telluria sp. PB2R4
GCGGCGACGGCACCGACGACTGCAGCGCCGGCATGCCGGCGGCCGCGCCCGCCAACGCGGCGCCGGGGACGGCCGCGGCCGCGCCCGCCACCGGCGCGGCGCCGACCAGCCGCGAGGCCTTGAACGCGGCCAACGTTCCAATCAAGAGCGAGAAGCTGGGTAACGTGGCGCCGAGCGAGGACGTCAAGCAAAGGCCGACGCAGTCCGTGCGGAAGGGCGCGGCCCCGGCGACGGAAAAAGCCAGCACTCCCCAGACGGCGAACAAGCAATGAAAATGGGAAGCATGCCGATCGCGGTGATCATGCAGCGCCGCAGCCTGCAGCACCGCTGGGCCGACGAGGCCTGGGAGGCCGTGGGCGTGGTGCCCGACCGCGGCGAACTGCCGCGCCTGCAGGTGCTGAGCGAAAGTCCCGAGCGCGACTACTACCTGGTCTCCGGACTCGAGCTCGAGCTGTACACCGACGAGAACGACGGCTACTACGAAAACTGCATGGCGCCCGAGTCGAAGGTGTTCGTGCTGTGGCGCATGGAGGAGGGCAAGGCCATTCCCGTGCGCGCCTCGGTCAGCTACCTCGAGGGCACGCGCATGTTCGACTCCGGCGAGCAGGCCGACGGCGTCGCCATGCCCGCCGAGGTCTATGCGTGGGTGGCCGGCTACCTGCGCGAGCATTACCAGCCCAAGGCTGGAAAGCGGCGCGGCCGCGAGCACGGATGAGCGGGGCGGGGATGTCCGACGAAGGATTCCTGCGGCGCTGGGCGCGGCTGAAGTCCACCGGCGGCGATGCCGCGCCGGCGGAAGCGCCGCGCCCGCCGGCTCCGCCCGCGCCGGCTCCGCCCGCGCCCGCGCCTGCGCCCACGGCCCGCTCCGAAGCAAGGCCACGCGCGCCGCTGCCGACGGTGGACGACGTGGCCGGGCTCACGCTTGATGCCGACTTCTCCGCCTTCGTGGCTCAGGGCGTCGACAAATCGGTGCAGCGCCTCGCACTGAAGAAGCTGTTCGCCGATCCGCATTTCAATGTGATGGACGGCCTCGACATGTACATGAGCGACTACAACAAGGCCTCGCCGCTCTCGCCCGCCATGCTGGCCTCGCTCAAGCACGCGCCCGGTGTGCTCGACCGGCTGTTCGGCGAGCGGCAGGATGGCGAGCGGAACGACAGCGCCGATGCGGCGGCACAGGCGCAAGTAACGGAAACGCAGCAAGGGCAGCACAGCGAACAAGCGCACGCGCAGGCGCCGGAGCTCCAACCGGAGCACAAGCCGGCGCAGCAGTCCACACAACAAGGGAACGCATGAACATCCGTTTTACCGATAATCCGCCCATCGAGCCTGTCCAGGACGAGCGCGATGCGCAAGCCAGGAGCGCCGCCGTTGCGGCGCTGGAGGCCATCCCCGTGTTCGAACCGACGATCACGGTCAGCTACCGGTCGGGCGGGCGCACCCTGGTGGTCGGCTCCGCCGAAAACGCCTTGCCCTGGGCCGACCGCATTGCCGGCGCGCTGCCGGTCACCGTCCTGCTGCTCGACCAGCAAGAGACCATGCCGGTGCGGCCCTATCCGGTGCACGTGGCGCGCACGGTCGCCGTGGCCGGCTGGCTGGGCGCCTTCGAAGCGCGCTGGCAGGCGCCCGGCCAACCGGTGCAGCTGGGGCGCTTCGACCTGGTGCTCGACCTCGCCCCGAGCCGTCTGATTGCCAGTCACCAGCGCCCGCACGGCTACTACGCGCCCGGCTACGACGCCGCGGCCCGCCTGGACGCCGTCGAGACCATGCTCGAGATGGTCGGCGACTTCGAAAAGCCCAAGTATTTCTCTTACAAGGAGCGCACCTGCGCCCATGGCCGCAATGGCCAGAAGGGCTGCAGCGCCTGTATCGACGTCTGCTCGGCCCAGGCGATCCTGGGGGACGGCGACAAGATCAAGGTCAACCCCTACCTGTGCGCCGGCTGCGGCGCCTGCTCCACGGTCTGCCCGACCGGCGCCATCAGCTATGCCTTCCCGCCGGCCGCGCTCACGGGCAAGCGCATGCAGGCGGCGCTGCGCTCCTATCGCGGGGCGGGCGGCGAGCAGCCGGTGTTCCTGCTGCACGACCCGGAGCAGGGCGCTGTGCTGCTGGCACAGCTTGGCAATAAGCTGCCCGGCCGGGTGATTCCGCTGGCGCTGCAGCACACGGCCTCGACCGGTATCGACGTCTGGTTCGGCGCGGTGGCCTACGGCGCTGCCGGCATCACGGTGCTTTTGAGCGGGGACGAAGCGCCGCAGTACGTCGCCGCCCTCGACCAGCAGATGGAAATCGCCCAGGCGGTGCTGGACGGCCTCGGTTACGAAGGCCCGCACTTCCAGTTGCTGCGCGCCGACGCGCCGGCGGGACTGGAGGAGCTGGCGGTGGCGCTGCGCCATGCGCCGCGCGGCCTGGTCCCGACGGAACCCGCCGTGTTCCACCTGGCGAACGACAAGCGCAACACGCTCGACTATGCGCTCGAGCACCTGCACCGCCACGCGCCCGTCAAGCCGGAACAAGTCGCACTGCCGCCCGGCGCCCCCTTCGGCGCCATCGAGGTGAACAAGGCGGCCTGCAGCCTGTGCATGTCCTGCGTGGGCGCCTGCCCGGCGGGCGCGCTGCAGGACGGGCAGGGCGCGCCGCTGTTGCGCTTCATCGAAAAGAACTGCGTCCAGTGCGGCCTGTGCGCCACTACCTGCCCGGAAAACGCCATCACCCTGGCGCCGCGCCTGTCCTTCCTGGAGACGCGCAAGCAGGCCGTGGTGCTCAACGAGTCCGAGCCCTTCCACTGCATCCGCTGCGACAAGCCCTTCGGAACACTGCAGATGGTCGAGAACATGCTCGGGCGCCTGGCCTCGCACCCTGCCTTCAGCGGCCACCTCGACCGCCTGCGCATGTGCGGCGACTGCCGCGTGATCGACATGATGGAGCCGGCGGGCGAGATGCGCATCACGGCCCTGCAGCGGCCGTAGGGTGGGCGGCTACGCCGCCCACCCTACAACAGCCCGTACAAACATGGCAAAATGGCCACAGCAGCCATGCCACCCCGCGACCAGGAGACATCCATGACCCCGACCCAGCGCTTTCTGCAGGCGCGCGACTTCCTGCTGCAGCACCGCCTCGACTACGACACCGCTTATCGGGACTACCGGGCGCCCCAGCTCGACGCCTTCAACTGGGGGCTCGACTATTTCGACCAGATGGCCAAGGACAATCACACGCCGGCGCTGTGGGTGGTGGAAGAAGACGGCTCCGAGCAGAAGATCTCGTTTGCCGACATGGCCTCGCGCTCATGCCAGGTGGCCGAATACCTGCGCCTGTGCGGCGTCAAGCGGGGCGACCGCGTGTTGCTGATGCTGCCGAACCGCGTCGAGCTGTGGGAGGTCATGCTGGCCGGGATCAAGCTCGGCGCCGTGCTGGTGCCGACCACCATGCTGGTTTCCGGCGCCGACCTGCAGGACCGCCTCGAGCGCGGCCGGGTCAAGCACGTCATTGCCCAGGCTTCCGAAGCTTCCAAGTTCGACGGCATGGCGGGCAGCTTCACCCGCATCGCCGTGGGGGGCGCCGAGGGCGGCAAGCTCGACGGCTGGCACGATTACGCCGCCAGCCGCGACGTGCTGTCGGTCTTCACCCCGCAGGGCGAGACCCGCGCCACCGATCCGCTGCTGCTGTATTTCACCTCGGGCACCACGGCCAAGCCCAAGCTGGTGCTGCACAGCCACCAGAGTTATCCGGTCGGTCACCTGTCGACCATGTACTGGATCGGCCTGCAGCCGGGCGACGTCCACTGGAACATCTCCTCGCCGGGCTGGGCCAAGCACGCCTGGAGCTGCTTCTTCGCACCCTGGAACGCCGGCGCCAGCATCTTCGTCTACAACTACGAGCGCTTTTCAAGCAAGGCGGCGTTCGACACGATCCAGCGCTGCGGCGTGACCTCGCTGTGCGCGCCGCCCACCGTCTGGCGCATGATGATCAAGGAAGACCTGAGCGCCTGGCGCCCGCCGCTGCGCGAACTGGTCGGCGCCGGCGAGCCGTTGAATCCGGAAGTGATCGAGCAGGTGGAACAGGCCTGGGGCATCCGCATCCGCGACGGTTTCGGCCAGTCGGAAAGCACCTGCCAGATCGGGAACCCGCCGGGCCAGCCGCTCAAGCCCGGTTCGATGGGGCGCCCGCTGCCGGGCTACCGCGTGGCGCTGCTCGACATCGACGACCAGCCGGCGCAGGAAGGCGAGATTGCGCTGATCCTCGACCCGGCGCCCATGGGCTTAATGATGTGCTACGAGGGCGACGAGGAAAAGACCGCCAGTGTCATGCGCGCCGGCCATTACCACACCGGCGACACCGCCATGGTGGACCAGGACGGCTACTACTTCTATATCGGGCGCAATGACGACGTGTTCAAGTCCTCGGACTACCGCATCAGCCCCTTCGAGCTGGAGAGCGTCCTGATCGAGCACGAGGACGTGCTGGAAGCGGCGATCGTGCCGAGCCCCGACCCGCTGCGGCTGTCGGTGCCGAAGGCCTTCGTCACGTTGCGCCAGGGCGTGGCGCCGAGCCGCGAGGTGGCGGCCGCGCTGTTCGCGTTCGCGCGCGAGCGGCTGGCGCCGTACAAGCGCATCCGGCGCATCGAGTTCCGCGAGCTGCCCAAGACCATCTCGGGGAAGATCCGGCGCGTCGAACTGCGCAAGGAAGAAGCCGCGCGCGCGGGCAGCACGGCGCCGGCCGACGGCCAGGGCCTGGAATACCGCGAGGAAGATTTCGCGGCTTGACGCCCATGGGCGCCACGCCCGGCCGGGTTGCAGAAAAAACCAGGTCGTATATACTGGTCGCGTACCCAAGCATGAGTGAGCTGACGTGAGCAAGCACTGCATTTCTTTCGACGATATCGGTTTCGCATCTGGCGCGCAGGCATCGCGTGCCTGCGCGCCCGCCGTCGCTGGTGCATCCACGTTCGCGTCCGCCCGTCGCTGTTCCCAAACCTCGCTGTCGCTCGGACTGAGCGTCTACCAGGCGCGTCTCGCACAACGCTCGACGCGCGATCTCGCCGGCCTTTCCTGAGCTCGGCGAGAGCCGGTAAAGCCATCGGCTTCCGACTCTCCCGAGCCCCATCCACACGTATCGTCCGAGAAGCGGCAGCACCTGCCATTGCAGGTGCCGCGGCACTCCATCATTCCTGTTGGCCAGCCCCCCATGTGGATTGGGCTGGGAAAGGCATGCCATGTGCACCACCACTTACCTCAGCCAGCGAGACCTGGCTGTCCTGACACGCCTCGTGCGCTCACGCATGGGGCACCTGCATCACGCCGACCCGCAGTACGCCGACCCCGCCGTACGCCGGCTCGCGGCGGTCGCCGGATCGTCCGCGCTGCTTCCCGGCTGCGGCGATGCGGCGCCGCGAGTTTCGCTCGGCGCCAGTGTCCGCTACCGGGTCGCCGGCTGCGGTGACGGGGTGCACCGGCGCCTCCCGGACGGCGCCGATACCGATGCCGTCATCATCGCCTGCCCGCAGGACGCCCACGCCATGCTGCCGCGGATTTCGGTGCTCACGCCGCTTGCCATCGGCCTGCTCGGCCATGCCGAAGGCTGCACGGTCGAGATCGACCTGGCGTTCGGACGCAGCGTGCGGCTCGAAATCGTCGAGGTACGGCCGCCGTGCGATGAAGCCGGAACGGGCGGCACATCCGCCCCGCAGGGGCACATCATGCAAGCGGAGAAATGCAATGAAACGGAATGAAACCCAAGCGGTGACGCGGGACGCGGCCATTCAGGTGCGGCAGCGCATGGAGACGCGCGGCAAGCGGCGCCTGGTGAAGCGCGTCCTGGTGCGCAATGCCCAGTGGCGCCGCGTGGTCACCGGGAGCATGGCGGCCGCGATGGCGGCGGCGCTGGCCAGCCTGCTCGTGCTGGGCGAGGCTGTGGCCATGGCGGCCTGACTTCATTGCGGCCTGACTTCATGGAGGCATGATGTGTCGAACTACATTGAGCTGACTGCAGCGGGAGGCGACTCCCATGCGCGCACCGCCGGCCGCGTTCCAGCTGGAACGCTGGAACTCGGCTGGCAAGCGCACCCGTACTGGCCGGTGATCCATAACGCCAAGCGCGCGCTGGCGCAGCTGCGTGCCGGCGGGCGCCCGGTGCTGCTGGTACGGGGCCCAAGGCAGGGGCCATACAGGCACGCCCTGTTCCCGACCGACCTGTCGCCGTCGTCGCTGGAAGGCGCGCGCCAAGCGATCCGGTCGCTGCCGCCGCTGCCGCAGTTGCGCCTGACCCTGCTGCACACCTGCCGCATCGGCGGGGAGGGCAGCATGCGTACGGCGGGCGTTGGCGACGCCACGCTCGAGGCCTGCCGCCGCAGCACGGAACGGGCTGCGCGTGCGGCCGGCCACCGGTTCGTTGCGCAGCTGCGGGCAGGCAACGCCCGCGCGGCGCTGCTGATGCGGGTCGTGCTACTGCGCCAGCCATGGGCGATGACGGTGGCCGCGCACGCCGGGCTGGCGCAGCCCGAGGTGCTGGTGCTGGCCGCTGCGCGTGGCGGCATGCTTGGGGAATGGCGCTGGCGGGCGGACTTGCATACGCTCCTGCGCCGCACGCGTTGCGACCTGCTGTTGCTGCCGCATGCCGTTTGCCGATGAGCGGTAAATGTGCGGCACGCCGGGCGTGATTCGTTACATAATAGTCATCGCCTATACAATAGCAGCTGCATCCGCCAACTCGCCAACCCGATGACCACACGTTCAGCCAAACAAGGCCCGGCAGCATCCGGCGCCGCCGCCTCCGGTCCTTCCTACGAAGTCAGGAACTCTCCCATCCACGGCAACGGCGTCTTTGCTCTCCGGCGCATCGGCGCTGGAGAGCGCATCATTGAATACCGGGGCGAGCGCATCACCTGGGACGAAGCCACGCAGCGCGCGGCCGAGGCGGGCGGCCCGATCAACCACACCTTCTACTTCACGCTGGCGGACGGCCGCGTGATCGACGGCGGCAGCCGCGGCAACGCGGCGCGCTGGATCAACCATGCCTGCTCGCCCAACTGCGAAGCCTTCGAGGACGAAGGGCGGGTCTACATCCACGCGATGCACGACATCGAGCCCGGCGAAGAGCTGAACTACAACTACGCGCTGATCTACGACGAACGTCACACGCCGGCGCTCAAGAAGCTGTTCGCCTGCCGCTGCGGCACGCCCGGCTGCACCGGCACCATGCTGGCGCCGAAGAAGCGCAGTAAAAGGTCCAGTACAAAGCCCAGCCACAGCGACACCGCCACCGCCTGAAAGAAGCCGATGAAGCCCGTCGTCCGCAGCCTGCTCGAGACCGACCTGTACAAGTTCACCATGTGGCAGGCGCTGCTGCACAGCCACCCGGACGCGATCGGCGAATACGAATTCCGGTGCCGGAACCAGCCCGCTTATCCGCTGGCCGAGTTGAAGGACGAGGTCGAACGCGAACTCGACCACCTGTGCTCGATGATGTTCCTCGAGCACGAAGTCGCCTACCTGCGCGGCCTGCGTTTCATCAAGAGCGACTTCGCCGACTTCCTCACGCTGTTTCGCTTCCAGCGCAAGTTCATCGAGGTCGATACCGACGGCCCGCACCTGCGCATCCGCGCCACCGGGCCTCTGGTGCACGTGATGGGCTTCGAGATCTTCGTGCTCTACATCGTCAACGAACTGTATTTCCGCCGCTTCGACCACGATGCGGCGATCGTCGAAGCGCGCCGGCGGCTGGCGCAGAAGATCGACGAGCTGCGCGCCTTCGAACAGGAACCGCCGCGCGCCACACCCTTCGAATTCTTCGACTTCGGCGTGCGCCGCCGTTTCTCCGGCGAGTGGCACGACGAGGTGGTGCAGACGATGGCGCGCGAGCTGCCGCAGTTCTTCAAGGGCACCTCGAACGTCTATCTGGCGCACCGGTACAATCTGGTGCCGATCGGGACCATGGCGCACGAATACCTGCAGGCCTACCAGGCCTTCGGCGTGCGCCTGCGCGACTTCCAGAAGGCGGCGCTGGAAGACTGGGTACAGGAATACCGCGGCGACCTCGGCACCGCGCTCACCGACGTGGTCGGCATGGATGCCTTCCTGCGCGATTTCGATCTGTACTTTGCCAAGCTGTTCGATGGCCTGCGCCACGATTCCGGCGACCCGGTGGAGTGGGGCGAGAAGGCGCTGGCGCACTACGCGCGGCTGCGCATCGATGCGCGTACCAAGCGCATGGTGTTCTCGGACGCGCTCACGGTTCCCAAGGCGCTCAGCCTGTACCGGCATTTCGCCGACCGCAGCATGCTGGGCTTCGGCATCGGCACCAGGCTCACCAACGACACGCCTTACCCGGCGCTGAACATCGTCATGAAGCTCACCCACTGCAACGGGCAGCCGGTGGCCAAGCTGTCGGATACGCCGGGCAAGTCGATGTGTACGGACGAAACCTTCCTGGCCTACCTGCGCCAGGTGTTCAACCACCCCGGCGAGGGCTGACGCGCCTGTCGTTATGCGCCCGCCAGCCGGCGTTGCGGCTTGGCCGGCGTTTCTTCCAGCCGGAAGGTGTTCACCACCGCCGCCAGCTCCGCCGCCTGCGATCGCAGCGACTGCGCCGCTGCGGCCGCCTCCTCGACCAGGGCCGCATTCTGCAGCGTCATCTCGTCGAGACGCGCGATCGACGCGTCGACGCGCTCGATGTCGGCGCTCTGGGCGCCGGTGGCGCTGCTGATGTGGCCCATGATGCCGGTGACGCGGTGCACGCCCTCGACCACCTGGCGAATCGTCTCGCCGGCTTCGCCCACCAGCACGGCGCCGATGCCGACCTTGCTCACCGAGTCTTCGATCAGGGCCTTGATTTCCTTCGCTGCGGCGGCCGAGCGCTGCGCCAGGTTGCGCACTTCACTCGCCACCACGGCAAAGCCGCGCCCCTGGTCGCCGGCGCGCGCCGCTTCGACCGCCGCGTTCAGCGCCAGGATATTGGTCTGGAAGGCGATGCCGTCGATGACCGCGATGATGTCGACGATCTTTTTCGACGACGCGTCGATCAGGCGCATCGTGGTGACCACTTCCTCCACCGCCGCGCCGCCCTTGATCGAGATGTTCGAGGCGGTGCCGGCCAGGTCGCTGGCCTGCTGCGCGTAGTCGGCATTCTGGCGTACCGACTCGATCAGCTGCTTCATCGAGCTCGCCACCTGGGCCAGCGCGGCCGCCTGGGATTCGGTGCGGCTCGAGAGATCGAGATTGCCCGAAGCGATCTGGGACGAGGCCGACGCGATCGCCTCGGTCCCGCCGCGCACCTTGCTGACGATGCCGCTCAGGCCGTCGCGCATGGCGCTCATCGCGAACAGCAGGCTGGATGGCCGGGCGCGGGCGGTATCGACCGGCTGGTGCAGTTCTCCGCCGGCGATGGCGCGCGCCACGGCGGTGGCGTAGGCGGGCTCGCCGCCGAGTTGGGCCACCAGGCTGCGCACCAGCGCCAGCGCCACCAGCACGCATAGCAGGACCGACAACGCGCTCAGGCCGGTAATCCAGTAGCGCGTGCCCGAGGCCTCGGCATGGGCTGCGCGCACTGCCTTGGCGGTACGCGCCTGCAGTTCGATCAGCAGGGAGTCGATGTCGGCCACGATCCGGCGCCGCAAGGGACTGCATTCCTCGACCAGGAAGCTGCCGAAGCCTTCCAGGTCGCCGCTGTTGCGGTAGCTGCGCGGCCGTTCCAGTTCGCGCGCCATGCTCATCATTCCCGCCCGTACCTTGGCGTACTGCGCGTTGTCGCGCAGGACCGGATCGAGACGGGCGAGGGCGGAGAGATACTCGGCCTTGCGCGCGTCGACCAGGTCCAGTTCGCGCCGCGCCGCCGTGTCGTCCTTGAAGATGTAGGCATTGCGCGCCGCGATGCCGGTCTGGGCCAGGGCTTCACGCGCGGCGTACAGTGGCTCGAGTTCGCTGTTTCTGACCGCATCGGCAGTCTCCAGCGCGCGCTCGATGTTGTTGATACGGGAAACAGAGAACCCGGCAAGGATCAACGTGACCGAAAGGATCAGGGCGAATGCCGTGTAAAGCCTTGTTGCGATGCCCAGGTTCGGGAAAAAGTGCATGGTGGCCTGTTGAGGTAAGAGGTCTAGTTATAGGAATGGCAGCAAATTTGCTGAAATTGGGCGCAATTATGTTCTGGCAATTTCGTTTAAGCAACTGAATTTGAGTTTATTGTGTATATCGGAAACTCATCGTCAGAAGGTACTTTTTAAATGAGGGATTTCGTCATTTCGGGTATACTCCGTGCGATAACCAGGATCGATAATGCAGAGCAAGTTTACCGACGAGGATCCGATCCTCACGACCAGTGCCGCAGCGCGCATGCTGGGTGTTGCCACCAGCACCGTGCAGCTATGGATGGAAAGTGGCGCTATCCCCTCGTGGAAAACCCCGGGGGGCCATCGGCGTACGCGTCAAAGTACGATCCAGGCCATGCTGGACCGTGCCGGGCCGCTATCCGGCTCGCTGTCCGGTGAGACGCTGGTCGAGGCCCCGACCGATCCCGAATTCCTCCTCCAGGGGAACGAAAGCTTCCCGACCATCGCGGACGAACCGCGCCGGCTGGCTGCGCTTGCCGCGTCCAGGCTGGTCGACAGCCCGCAGGAAGAGCGTTTCAACCGGATCGTCCGGCTGGCCGCCACCGTGACCGCGTCGCCGATCGCGCTGGTGTCGCTGCTGACCGCCCGCCGCCAGTGGTTCAAGGCGCGCGTCGGCCTGGGTCCGCAGGAAACCCCGCGCGAATGGGCCTTCTGCTCGCACGCCATCCTGCAGGATGCGCCCTTCATGGTCGAAGACGCCGCCACCGACGAGCGCTTCTGCGAGAACCCGCTGGTGCTGGCCGAACCGCACATCCGCTTCTATGCCGGGGTACCGCTGCGCGACCGTTCCGGCCTGCCGATGGGCACCCTGTGCGTGATCGACCGCGAGCCGCGCCGCCTGCGCTCGGCCGAGCTGCAGGCCCTGTGCGACCTGGCCGATATCGCCTCTTCGGAGTTCCAGGCAAAGGCGGCATAAGTCACATGCAATAATGCGCGACAAAGTCGCGCCGCCGTTCCGGTATGCTGGACAATATTGTCCATTTCACACCCGGGAGACGCCATGAGATTTGCCGCCGCCGCGCTGCTTGCCATCGCAGCATTCGTCCAGCCTGCCAGCGCGCAGGAGTCGCTCGCATCGACGCAGGCCGCCACCGCGGCCGCGCAGGCCTGGCTGGCGACGGTGGACGATGCAAAATACGACGACAGCTGGAGCCAGGGCGCCACTGCCTTCCGTGCTGCAGTGACCGGCCAGCAGTGGCTTGATGCCATGCGCGCCGTCCGGGCGCCGCTTGGCGCGGTCAAGTCGCGCAAGCTCATCGCCGCCCAGTACACGCGCAAGTTACCCGGTGCCCCCGAGGGTGAATACGTCGTGGTCCAGTACCTGACCGAATTCGCGGCGAAGACGGCCACCGAGACCGTGACCCCGATGCGCGAGGCCGACGGCAGCTGGAAGGTGTCGGGCTACTACATCCAGTAGACCTAGAACGTCCCGCCCATCAGCTTCCACAACTGGGTCGGCAGGGCAGGCGGCGCGTCCGGCTTGAAGAAGGCCGAATCCTGGATGTGCGAGGTGGTCACGTAGACCGTGCCGTCCGGGCCCTGGGTGAAGGTGTCCGGCCAGCGCAGGCGCGCGTCCTGCACCAGCACCTCGGGCTTGCCCGTGGGGCCGGCGTCGAGGTCGCGCACCTTGACGGCATCGTCCTCGACTGCGCTGAGCAGCATCCTGTTGGTCCCGCGTGGAATCAACAGGCCGTCCGAGACGCCGTTCTTCCCGTATTCCTCGACCTCGCCGCCGATGTCCTCGCCCCGCAGGCCCGCACCCAGCAGGCTGGCGGTGGCGATGCGGTACAGGGTGTCGCCCTTGATCGCCTGCCAGTACAGCCATTGGCCGTCGTCGGACAGCGCGATACCGTCCGCCGAGAACTCGACGCCGCGCCCGTCCGGGCGGCGCAGCACCTTGCCATCGGCCTTGACGTCCAGGCCCTTCTGCATCTGGGTCGAGGGATGGCCGTCGAGAAGGCGCACTGTCTTCCCGTCAACCAGCTCCACTACCAGAATCGCCCCCACCACGCCCGAATCGGTGATGAAGGCGTAGCGGCCGTCGTTTGAAAAGCGCACGTCGTTCAGGTAGGAGCCCTGGGGCGCGGCCGCTTCGTCGAAGGCAATGCTAAGCACCACCTTGTCGCTCGCCAGGTCGATCTGCACCAGCTTGGCCCCGTTGGATACCAGGTGGGCCTGCGCCGGCGCCGCCGGGTCGAGCACCCAAAGGCTGCCGCGGCCGTCCGCCACGATGCTCTGCACGCAGACCCAGTGCTTGTCGGGCGGCAGTTCATCCTTGCGCGCGTTGCGCCAGGCGTTCCATCCTGCGTCGGGGTAGGGGCGCAGCGCGCCGTCCTTGCCGACTTCGGCCACCGACACCGCCGTGTCCTCGGTCCAGCGCGGGAAGTTCACGAAGATGCGATTGTCTTCCGATACCGACACGCCGGTAACCTGGTGCTCGAACGCGGCCACCTGTTCGATGGTCCATGATGCGAATTTGCTCATACCTTTGCTCATGTCCTTGCTCATGCTGCTCCTCTCATGGCGGTTGCGGCGCTCTGGCCGCGCGGCGCACGCGGCGCCTTCTTCCTGGGTTGGGTGGCGCGGCCGTTCCGCCGTTTTTGTTCCTCTTCCTGTTCGTGGCGCAGGCGTTGCTGCAGCATCGCCAGCACTGCGGCCTCTTCCGGCTGCAGGGCGTGCAGGTCTTCCTTCAGTTCCTGCTCGGTGCGTTCGCGCAGGGCTTCCAGCACCGTCCCTTCGAGGTAGGCGTCGAGCACCACCGGGTGCACGTAGCACTTGCGGCACACCGAGGGCGTATTGCCGAGCTTCTCGGCCACCGATTCGATCGCGCGCACGATGTTCTTCTTGGCCTGGGCCTCGGAATCGAATTTCTCGAATTCCTGCAGGGCCAGCGCAGCCAGCACGGTGCCCGACCAGGTGCGGAAATCCTTGGCGGTATAGTCCTCGCCGGTGACCGCGCGCAGGTAGTCGTTGACGTCGCTCGAATCGATGCTGTGGGTCTCGCCGGCGTCGTCCACGTACTGGAACAGTTCCTGTCCGGGCAGGTCGCGCGAGCGGGCGACGATGCGCGCCAGGCGGCGGTCGTGCACCTGCACCTTGTGGTAGACGCCGCTTTTGCCGCGGAAGCGGAATTCGACGTGGCTGCCGTCGATTTTCACGTGGCGGTCGCGCAGCGTGGTCAGGCCATACGACTTGTTGGTGCGGGCGTATTCCTCATTCCCGACCCGCATCATGGTCGCCTCGAGCAGGTAGACGATGGTGGCCAGCACCTTTTCGCGCGGCAGGCCCGGCAGGGACAGGGCGCGGTCGACTTCCTTGCGGATGCCGGGGAGGGCCTGGCCGAAATTGAGCATGCGTTCGTACTTCACCTCGTCGCGCACGGCGCGCCACTTCGGGTGGTAGCGGTACTGCTTGCGGCCCCTGGCGTCGCGGCCGGTGGCCTGCAGGTGACCATTGGCCTGCGGGCAGATCCACACCTCGGTCCAGGCCGGCGGGATCGCCAGCGACTTGATGCGTCCCAGGGTCGCTTCGTCGGTGACCGGGTCGCCGCCGGCGTCGAGGTAGCGGAAACCGTCGCCGGATTGTTCGCGCCGGATCCCGGGCCGGTCGTCGAGGACATACCGCAGGCCGGCGGCCCTGGCGGCGCGGGGTGGATCGCTGAGGGGGTTGTCGGCGCTGCCGTTTGCTTCGCTGTGCATGGTCGGGCTTTCCTCCAATCTGGAGGCCCGATCCTACGCCGAACCGGACGCGGGCGCCGTGCGGAAGCTAACGTTCGGCACAGCTTCCCTAGGCCTTGCCTGCCGAGGCCAGCAACTCGCTCAGCTGCACCGTATTGACCGGCTTGACCATGTAGTGGTCGAAGCCGGCCTCGCGCGCGGCATCGCGGTCTTGCTGGCGGCCGTAGCCGGTGGCGGCGATCAGGGTCGCATCGGCGGTCTGGGAAAGCTGGCGCAGGCGGCGCGCCAGTTCGTTGCCGTCCAGGTCGGGCAGGCCGATGTCGAGCAGGCAGACCTGGGGCGAAAACACCTTGGCCACCTCGATCGCGTCGAGGGCGTTGTAGGCAATCTCGACCCGGTGGCCGCTTGCGGCCAGGAACAGGTTGAGGGTGTGGGCGGCGTCGAGGTTGTCGTCCACCACCAGTACGCGCAGCGGCGCCTGCGCCGATGCGGCATGGCGTACCGCTTCCGCCATGGGCGACTCGGCCTCGTGCTCGAAGCGCGGCAGGCGCACCGTGAAGGTGCTGCCCTTGCCGAGCCCCGGGCTGGCGGCGCTGACGCTGCCGCCGTGCAGCTCGACCAGGCTGCGCGCCAGCGCCAGGCCCAGGCCAAGTCCGCCCTGCGAGCGGTCCGGGGTGCGCTCGGCCTGGGTGAACAGGTCGAACACACGCCCGACCAGCCCCGGCTCCATGCCGATGCCGTCGTCGCTGATGCTCAGCAAATAGTTGTCGCCGTCCAGGGTCAGCGCCAGCCCGATGTGGCCGCCCTCGGGTGTGTACTTGGTGGCATTGCCCAGAAGGTTGGCGACCACCTGCACCAGGCGCTTGTGGTCGCCCTTGACCTGGGCCGCTTCGGCCGGCAGGTCGAGCACCACCTTGTGGCGGCGCGCCGTGATCAGGGGGCGGATCTGTTCGGCCGCATCGTCCACCACCTTGCGCAGGTCCAGCACCTGGCTCGAGATCGACACCAGGCCGCGCGTGACGCGCGAGACGTCCAGCAGGTCGTCCACCAGGCTCGTCATGTGCTCGACCTGGCGCGCGATGATGGCGCAGGTCTGGGTGATCTGGGCGTTGTCCGAGTGCAGCAGCTTGAGCAGGTGGGCGCCGGTGCTGATCGGCGCCAGCGGATTGCGCAGCTCATGCGCCAGCATCGCCAGGAACTCGTCCTTGCGCTGGTCGGCCGCGCGCAGCTCGCGCTCGGCCTGGCTGCGCGCCGCTTCCTTGGCCTCCAGCGCGGCGGCCATCTCGTCGAGGGCGGCGGCCAGGCGGCCGATTTCCTCGTTGCCGTGGCTGATGCCGGAACGCGCCTGCAGCTCGCCGGCGGCGATGCGGCGCGCGGTATCCATCAGCTTGCGCACCCGCTGCACGATCAGGATGTCGCCGGCCAGCCAGGCGGCCAGCATCGCCAGCATGGTGGTCGCCGCCAGGCCCATCAGCGACATCAGCTGGGCCTCGCGCGCCGCCGCGGTAATGGTCTCCACCGGCACGCCGATCGTCACCGTGTATTCCGACAGCGAAGGACCGCCCACGCGCGCGAAGGCATGCAGCCGTTCGATGCCGTCCTCGCCGCGCAGCAGCACCGGGCGCTGCGCCGGGTCGCGCATGGCGGCCAGCAGGGCGGGGCTGATCTTCTTGCCGAACCAGCGCTCGGGGTCGGGGCGGCGCGAGATGAGCTGACCGTTCGAATCGGCCGTCTCCAGGATCGAGCCGAGCGGCAGGTTGATCTCGTTCACGAAAGTATCCAGCCCGGCCAGGTCCATCGCCGAGAACACCACGGCCGCCACCCGGCCGCTGCGGTCGGTGACAGGATAGGTGAGGTTGATCGTGTGGCGCCGGATCACCCGGCCGAACACATAGTCGCCGGCGATGAAGCGGCGCTCGGCGATGGCGCGCCGGAAGTGGCGGCGGTCGCCCAGGTTCACCGGGTGCAGCATCGGCACGGCGCTGCAGCTGACATCGCCGTCGAGCTGGATCAGTCCGAAGTTGACATAGCCTTCGTTGCGGTCAAGGACATCGGCCAGCAGGGCATTGCAGCGGTCGGCCGGGCCCATCAGGTCGCGCACGCTGACCAGGTCGACCAGGATCTGTCGTGCGCGCTCGAGCGACTGCGCCTCGTTGGCGGCGGCCATGCCGGTCAGGCGCTGCAGGTTTTCTTCGGAGGCGCGGATCGCGGCCTCGCGCTCGCGAACGTCGCCCAGGACCGTCATCACGGCGATTGGCGTGATCGCCAGCGCAACCAGCAGCATCAGGCGGCTGCGCAGGCTGTTCAGGCGTAGGCGCTGGAGCAATGGATTCATCAATGATCAGTCGTCGGCAAGATTCGCAGTGGGGCGGTGCACCGGTGCGGTGCAAACGTTTCCACATTGTACTAAATTGTATCGAAATACCATCGCCCCGGACGCACAGCAGCGCGGCGCCCGACAATGCTTGACACCTAAAGCATCTGGCCATGTAAGATATCGGCAACATATCGGCAATGCGGACTGGGAGCGGGAATGAACATCGTGTGCGTGGGCGGCGGTCCGGCGGGCCTGTACTTCGGACTCCTGATGAAGAAACGCCATCCGGATTACGCCGTCACCGTCGTCGAGCGCAACCGCGCCAGCGACACCTTCGGCTGGGGTGTCGTGTTTTCCGACCAGACCCTCGGCCACCTGGCCGGCGCCGACGAAGAGAGCGCACGCGCCATCCTGCAGTCGTTCAACCACTGGGATGCGATCGACGTCCATTTCAAGGGGCGCACCGTCACCTCCGGCGGGCATGGCTTCTGCGGCATCGGCCGCAGGCGCCTGCTGAACATCCTGCAGGAGCGTGGCGCCGGGCTTGGCGTGCGCCTGGAATTCGAACACGAGGTGCGCGACGAAGCGGCCCTGGCGCGCGCCTACGATGCCGACCTGTTGGTGGCCTGCGACGGCGTCAACAGTGCCGTGCGCAGCCGCCATGCCGATGTGTTCCAGCCCGAGGTCGAGCGCCGCCACTGCCGCTTCGTCTGGCTCGGCACCCGCAAGCGCTTCGACGCTTTTACGTTCGCCTTCGAAGAGACCGAACACGGCTGGTTCCAGGCCCACGCCTACCAGTACGACGGCGAGACCTCGACCTTCATCATCGAAACGCCGGAAGAAACCTGGCAGGCGGCGGGGCTGGAAGCGATGGACCAGCAGGAAGCGCTGGGCTTCTGCGAGCGCCTGTTCGCGCGCTACCTCGACGGCCAGCCGCTGATGGCCAACGCGGGACACCTGCGCGGCTCCAGCATGTGGATCCGCTTCCCGCGCATCGCCTGCCGCCAGTGGGTGCATGTCGAGCAGGTCGACGGGCGCCGCGTGCCGATCGTCCTGATGGGCGACGCGGCGCACACCGCCCACTTCTCGATCGGCTCCGGTACCAAGCTGGCGCTGGAAGATGCGATCGAGCTGGCGCGCTGCCTCGACGACCCGGCGGCCGGCCTGGAGCAAGCCCTGGCCGCGTACGAGGACGTGCGCCGCATCGAGGTGCTCAAGCTGCAGAGCGCCGCGCGCAATTCGATGGAATGGTTCGAGAACGTGCGGCGCTACACGGCGATGGAGGCCGAGCAGTTCGCGTACTCGCTGCTGACGCGCAGCCAGCGCCTGTCGCACGAAAACCTGCGCCTGCGCGACCCGGATTATGTCGGCGGGTTCGAGCGCTGGTTTGCCGAACGCGCGGCCGAGCAGGCAGGCGTTCCCGTGCCGCAAGAGGCGGCCCCGCCGATGTTCACGCCCTATAAAATCCGCGGCGTGCTGCTCAAGAACCGCGTCATCGTCTCGCCCATGGCCCAGTATTCGGCAATGGACGGTACGGTCGGAGACTTCCACCTGGCCCACCTGGGCGCCCGCGCGCTCGGCGGCGCGGCCCTGGTGATGGCCGAGATGACCTGCGTCTCGGCCGATGCGCGCATCACGCCGGGCTGCCCGGGCCTGTACACGCCCGCGCATACGGCCGCCTGGCGCCGCATCGTCGACTTCGTCCATGCAAACAGCGACGCCAGGATCGGCGTGCAGCTGGGCCACGCCGGCGCCAAGGGCTCGACCCGGCCGATGTGGGACGGGATCGACCTGCCGCTCGTCGACGGCAACTGGCCGCTGGTCTCGGCTTCGGCCCAGCAATACCTGGCCGGCGTGTCGCAAGTGGCGCGCGAAGCTCTGCCTGCCGACCTGGAACGCATCAAGGGAGATTTCGTCCGCGCTACCGAGGCGGCCGCGCAGGCCGGCTTCGACTGGCTGGAGCTGCACTGCGCGCACGGCTACCTGCTGTCGAGCTTCATTTCGCCGCTGACCAACCGCCGCCTGGACGCCTACGGCGGCAGCCTGGAGAACCGCTGCCGCTATCCGCTCGAGGTGTTCGCCGCGATCCGCGCCGTGTGGCCGGACGAGCGGCCGATCAGCGTGCGCCTGTCGGCCCACGACTGGGTCGAGGGCGGCATCACCCCGGATGATGCGGTGGCGATCGCGCGCCTGTTCAAGCAGGCCGGGGCCGACATGATCGATTGTTCTTCCGGCCAGGTCAGCAAGAGCGAGGCGCCGGTGTACGGGCGCATGTTCCAGACCCCGTTCGCCGACCGCATCCGCAACGAAGCCGGGATCCCGACCATCGCCGTGGGCTCGATCTACGCGGCCGACCATGTCAACGGCATTGTCTCGGCGGGCCGCGCCGACCTGTGCGCCGTGGCGCGGCCGCACCTGGCCAACCCAAGCTGGACCCTGATCGAGGCAGCGCGCATCGGCTACACGGGCGCCGGCTGGCCACGCCAGTACCGGCCCGGCAAGCTGCAGCTGGAGCGCAACCTCGAACGCGAGCGCCAGATGCAGGCGGCTGGCAGTGGTTTGACACCGCAGCAGCTGGCCGCGCGCCTGCTCGAAGGCTGAACTTAACTTATCAGGATCAGGAGTCACCGCATGCACTACTTACCGGGCGACGCGCACCGGCTGCCGGGCAGCCGCGCCACCCTTGCCGGCTACCAGGCCACCCATTTCCAGTTCACCGTGCAAGACCGGGTCGCGACTATTCTTCTCAACCGTCCCGAGCGCAAGAATCCGCTCACCTTCGAATCCTACGCCGAGCTGCGGGACCTGTTCCGCGCCTTGGCCTATGCCGACGACGTCAAGGCCGTCATCATCGGCGGCACCGGCGAAAATTTCTGCTCGGGCGGCGACGTGCACGAAATCATCGGGCCGCTCACAAAACTCGACATGCCCGGCCTGCTGGCCTTTACCCGCATGACGGGCGACCTGGTGAAGGCGATGCGCGCCTGCCCGCAGCCCATCGTGGCCGCCGTGGACGGCGTATGCGCCGGCGCCGGCGCGATCCTGGCGCTGTCCTCCGACATCCGCTACGGCACCGCACGCAGCAAGACCGCCTTCCTGTTCACCCGGGTCGGCCTGGCCGGCTGCGACATGGGCGCCTGCGCGCTGCTGCCGCGCGTGATCGGCCAGGGCCGGGCGGCCGAGTTGCTCTACACCGGCCGCGTTCTGCGCGGCGAGGAAGCCGAGCGCTGGGGCTTCTTCAACCGCCTTTGCGAGCCGGACGCGGTGCTGGCGGACGCGCAGGTCTTTGCGGCGCAGCTGGCGAATGGCCCGACCTTCGCCCACGGCATGACCAAGAAGATGCTGCAGCAGGAGTGGAATATGGGCGTGGACGAAGCCATCGAGGCCGAAGCCCAGGCGCAGGCGATCTGCATGGCCACCAACGACTTCCACCGCGCCTACCACGCCTTCGTGGCCAAGGACACGCCGCGCTTCGAGGGGGACTGACATGGCCGACCGCGACTACCTCGACTGGCCCTTCCTGGAGCCGCGCCACCGCGCGCTGGCCCTGGAACTCGATGCCTGGGCCGGCGAACACCTGACTTACGCGCATGGGAAGGACGTCGACGCCGCCTGCCGCGCGCTGGTTGCCGACCTGGGCCGCGGCGGGTGGCTGCGCCACGCCATCGGCGGCGCGGACAAGCCGATCGACACCCGCGCGATCTGCCTGATCCGCGAGACGCTGGCGCGTCACGCCGGCCTGGCGGATTTCGCCTTCGCGATGCAGGGCCTGGGCAGTGGCGCGATTTCGCTGTTCGGAAGCGAAGTGCAGCAGCAAACCTGGTTGCCGCGCGTGGCAAGCGGCGAGGCCATCGCTGCCTTTGCCTTGTCCGAACCGCAGGCCGGCTCCGACGTGGCGGCGATGGCGTGCGCCGCCCGCCTTGACGGCGACAGCTATGTGCTCGATGGCGAAAAAACCTGGATCTCGAACGGCGGCATCGCCGACTTCTATGTGGTCTTTGCCCGCACGGGCGATGGCGGCGGCGAGGGCGGGCGCGGATCGAAGGGCATTTCCGCCTTCATCGTCGAAGCCGGCACGCCCGGTTTCGAGATCGCCGAGCGCATCGACGTGATCGCCCCGCACCCGCTGGCGCGCCTGCGCTTCGACGGCTGCCGGGTGCCGGCGGCCAACCGCATCGGCGCCGAAGGCCAGGGCTTCAAGGTGGCGATGGCCACCCTCGACGTGTTCCGCACCTCGGTGGCGGCGGCCAGCCTCGGCTTCGCACGGCGCGCCCTGGACGAAGCCCTCACGCGCGCGCGCGCGCGGGCCATGTTCGGCAAGACCCTGGCCGACTTCCAGCTGACCCAGGCCAAGCTGGCGCACATGGCGACCGGCATCGATGCCGCGGCGCTGCTGACCTACCGTGCGGCCTGGATGCGCGACGGGGGCAAGCGCGTGACGAAAGAAGCCGCGATGGCCAAGCTGACCGCGACCGAGACCGCGCAACAGGTGATCGACGCGGCCGTCCAGATGTTTGGCGGGCAGGGCGTGGTCAGCGGCGAAACGGTCGAGACACTGTACCGCGAAATCCGCGCACTGCGCATCTACGAAGGCGCGAGCGAAGTCCAGCTGCTCATCATCGCGCGCGAACTGCTTGCCGGGGAGGCCGCATGATCGAGATTCTGCAACCGCCGGGCTGGGTGCGCCCGAAAGGCTATGCGAACGGGATGGTGGCGCGCGGGCGCCAGGTCTACGTGAGCGGCATGATCGGCTGGGATGCCGAGGGCCGCTTCCAGACCGATGACTTCGTCGGCCAGGCGCGCCAGGCGCTTGAGAACGTGGTCACCGTTTTGCGCGAAGCGGGCGCCGGGCCGGAGCACATCGTGCGCATGACCTGGTACGTGCTCGACCGGCGCGAATACCTCGACGCGGGCGCCGCGCTGGGCGCCGCCTACCGCGACGTCATCGGCCGCAATTTTCCGGCCATGAGCGCGGTGCAGGTGGCGGCGCTGATGGAGGAGCGGGCGCGGGTCGAGATCGAGGTCACGGCCGTGGTGCCGGATTGAACCCAAGCCCGTCTGAGCACATGCCGGAGCACCTGATCACCGACCTCGCCGCGCTCGAAGCCCTGTTCGGCGAGGTGGCGCCGCCGTCCCTTGCTGCGCTGACGCAGGGTAGGACGGACGGTGGAACCTACGACACCGCCTTGCCTGTGCGTCGCCAAACGCTCTAATGACAGCTAGCGCGCGCTACCGAGCTTCTTTTCCACGAACGACAGCCACTTGTCATCTGGATTGGGCCGGCCGCGCACGGTCTCGATGTGCTCGAAGCTGCGCCAGGTTGCAGGCTTGTTGCGGAAAACCAGATAGTGTTCGCCGACGACGAAGTTGGGCCGCAGGACGCAATCCGAATCGTTGTACAGGCGGCCCCCGCCGCGCTGCCAGAACTCCCGATCGCTATGGTCACCCGATGCCGGTCCGGGCCGGGTTTGGCCTTCGGCGCCAATGAGAATAAAACGCTGCTCATCAGGGCCCAGGATGCGCTGCTGGACTTCGAACTCGTACTCCACAGCCGGACGTCCGCCGGACGCGGGGACCGGGGAGGGCCTTGCGCGGACCACCTTGGCGACGGCGACATCGGTGGCCATTGCTAGCAGTTGGTCCGGCGTGACGACTTGCTCGCTTGGAGGGGCATAGCACGCATGGCTGATCGGGCTCACCAACATACCGAGCAGCAGCGCAGCGGCGGCAGATTTTACCGAACCCATGCTCGAACATTGTGTGCTCACTGGTTTCATCCTGTCGACTGAATGACGCATGTTAGCAGCTGACTTGACTGTCAAAATGCTCGCTTTGTCTCGCCAGGGATTCCTTGGTGAGAAAGCGAGTACATTCCACGAAATTTTCTTTGTATGATGTAAGGCCGACTAACAGGAGGCGTCGTCCCATGAAAGCGATACAGTTCAACACTGTATCAAGCGTGCTTGCCGGCTACAAGGATGCAAATTGCTTACCATAAAAATCATCGCTCTTATCCTGATCATTTTTCTTGGAATCCCAAACCAGATCATCGATTACAGGCATCGAAAAAGAAAAGCGTATGAGCATGGGAATGCATGGACGTACTACACGAAGCTCAGCAAGGAAGGCAGCTGGGAAGGTCGGTTCATGATGTGGTCGGGCTACATAGCAATTTATTTTGTCATCGGAACGATTTGCCATGCCTTTTATGCATTGACACGATAATGATGGAAAAGGACGCTGCTGCTGATCTCATGCAGGAGATCGTCAGATTGACGGCTCAACTGAACGTGATTGCCGATATGGTGGAGGGCGTTAGCCCTGAGGCGGAGCGACTCGTCATGAGGCGGCACATTGGTAATTTGATGGCAGCTTTTGATGAAAACCTTTACCGACCGATACTGAAGCAGTATCCGGAACTGGATCCACATCGATAAAGGCTGGTCCGTCAGCCCCGCGAGCGCCGGCCCCGGCGCATTTCTGTTACGGTGGCTTCAACAGGATCGATGGGAGGCCCCATGAACAAGCAGATCGTACGCGTGATCGACAACTTCGAGGATGCCGAGCGGGCACGCCAGGCCCTGCTGGATGCCGGCTTCGACCGAAACGGGATCGACATCAGCCATACCGGCGACGAAGCCGGTCCTTCCGAAGCCAATTTCACGGTGGGCGATTCGCCTGGCGTAAAAGGCGGTACCGACTACAAGGATGTGTACGCGCCGGGGCTGGAGATCGGCAAGTGCGTCCTCACCATTACCGCCGACGAAACGCGGCTCGAATACGCCGCATCGATTCTCGACTACCACGGCGCCAAGGATAACGATCCCGCGCATCGCCATTGAAATGAAACGGGCGGCCTGAGCCGCCCGCCGTCCAGATCAGCTCCAGCTGAGGTCAGTCTTGCTCAGCGGCAGCTGACGCACGCGCTTGCCCGTCGCGGCAAAGATCGCATTGCACACGGCCGGCGCCAGCGGCGGCAGGGCGGGTTCGCCGAGGCCGGTCACCGGATTGGCTGTCTTGATGAAATGCGTCTCGATCCTGGTGGGCGTGTCCGGCATGCGCAGCAGCGGATAGTCGTGGAAGTTGCTCTGCACGATGCGGCCCTTCTCGAGGTTCAACTCCGGGAACATCATGGTCGACAGGCCGTCGATGACCGAGCCTTCCACCTGGTTCTCGGCGCCTGACAGGTTGACGATCTGCGCGCCGACGTCGGCCGCCACCACCACCCGGTCCACCTTCAGCTTGCCCTCGCGCGTCACCGTCACCTCGGCCACCTGCGCCACGTAGCCACGGTGGCTGAAGTGGAAAGCGATGCCCTGGCCCTGGCCGCGCGGGAAAGTCTTGTTGCCCCAGCCGGCGCGCTGCGCCACTTCGACCAGCACGTTACGCATGCGCTTGACGTCGTAGGGCTGGCCGCGTTCGAAGCTGGCGGCCACCAGGTCCTTGTTGCCCAGCAGTTCGAGGCGGAACTCCAGTGGGTCGCGTCCGCCGGCATGCGCCAGTTCGTCGATGAAGCTGTGCAGCACCCAGGAGAACACGCAGCTGCCGGGCGCGCGCCACGGGCCCATCGGCACGCGGGTTTCCAGCATGGTCTGCTCGAACAGGCAGTTCTCCAGCCAGCGGCCGGGGAACTCGTCGGCAGACAGGTTGCCGCCGCTGCCCGGCTGCAGCACGCTCTTGCCCTCGCGTTCGACGCGGTTGGCGAAGGTCACGAAGTGGTTGTGCCAGGCGACTGCCTTGCCGGCCGCATCGACGCCACCGCGCAGGAAGTGGAAGCCGCCCGGGCGGAAGTGGTCGTGCTGCAGGTCGTCTTCGCGGGTCCAGGTCAGCTTGACCGGCGCCGCGACCTTCTTCGCGATGGCGGTGGCCTCGACGATGAAGTCCGAGCTCAGGCGCCGGCCGAAGCCGCCGCCGCTGCGGATGATGTGGAGCTGGATTTTCTCCTTCGGGATGCCGAAGGTGGAGGTGACCAGCGCCTGGCCCGAGCCCGGGTTCTGGGTCGGCGCCCACAGTTCCAGCGCGCCGTCTTCCTTGAGCCAGGCCGTGCAGTTCTGCGGCTCCATGCTGGCGTGCGAGATGAAGGGGTAGCTGTAGGCGGCTTCCACTACCTTGGCGGCCTTGCCGAGCGCTCCCGGCACGTTGCCGTCCTTGCGCACTGTGGCGCCGCCGGCCTTCTTCGAGGCCGCCTGCGCCTGCGCCGTGAAGTCGGCCCAGCTGTGGTTCGCGCCTTCGCCTTCGTCCCACACCACCTGCAGCTCGCGGCGGGCGCGCAGGGCATTCCAGGTCGAGGTGGCGACGATCGCCACGCCCGGACGCAAGCCGTTCAGATTGCCGGTACCTTCGACGATGAAGGCATCCTTCACGCCCGGCATGGCCTTGATGGCATCGAGGTTGGCGCTGAGCGGCTTGCCGCCGAATACCGGGCATTTCGCATACACCGCGTACAGCATCCCGGGCAGGCGCACGTCGATGCCGAACAGCGGCTGGCCACTGACGATGGCCGCGTTGTCCACGCCCCCGACGCGGGTGCCCAGCAGCTTGTAGGTGGACGGGTCTTTCAGCACCACGGCCTTGGCGTCTGGCACCGGCAGCTTCGATGCGGCTCCCACCAGTGCGCCGTAGCCGAGGCGGCGCTTGCTCGGCCCGTGGCTGACTGCGCCATTGGCTGCCGCGCACTCGGCTACCTGCACGCCCCAGGTGTCGGCCGCGGCCTGCACCAGCATCATGCGCGCCGCGGCGCCGAGGCGGTGGAAGTTCTCGTAGTTGTTCGGGGTCGAGGTCGATCCGCCCGCGCCTTGCGGGCCATACAGCGGGGTGTCGAGGTCGCCCTGGACGATGCGCACGTCTTTCCACGCCACCTCGAGCTGCTCGGCGATCACCATCGGCAGCGAGGTCTTGATGCCCTGGCCGATTTCGGGCTGCTTCGAGATCAGGGTCACGCGGCCGTCGCGGCCGATGCGGATGAAGGCGTTCGGCGTGAAGTCCGGCGTGCTCGATGCGCCGGCAGTGGCGGCCAGGGCGCCAGTGGCCGACATGCCGAGCATGAAGGCGCCACCCACGGCGCTGGTGCGCAGGAAGCCGCGGCGCGATGGTGAGTGCAGGTCGTTCATTTCTTGCCCTTTCCATTGGCTGCAGGGGTGGCGGCGATCGCGGCGGCGCGGTGGATGCCGGCGCGGATGCGGGTGTAGGTGGCGCAGCGGCACAGATTGCCCGCCATCGCTTCGTCGATCTGCGCGTCGGTCGGCTTCGGGTGCTGCTTGAGCAGGTGGCAGGCGCTCATGATCTGGCCGGACTGGCAGTAGCCGCACTGCGGCACGTCGAGTTCCTGCCAGGCCAGCTGCAGCGGGTGCCGGGCCTTCGGGTCGAGTCCCTCGATGGTGGTGATCTTCTGCTTGCCCAGGCTGGCGACCGGCGTCAGGCAGGCGCGCGCCGGGACGCCGTCGATGTGCACGGTGCAGGCGCCGCACTGGCCCAAACCGCAGCCGTATTTGGTGCCGACGAGGCCGAGGGTGTCGCGCAGGGCCCACAACAGCGGCGTGTCGGGTTCCACGTCCACGGACTGTGCCTTGCCGTTGATGTGCAGCGTGTATTGACTCATTGAGACCTCGTCGAAAGCGTAAAAAAGCGGGAAGGGACTGGAGCGGCAGCTTGACATGCTAATCGAATCAAGCGCTCTCAACAATATTGACGATTTCTTTAAGGAACGAGACGATGTGGAGAGCCGTACTATGTAATACTTTGTCATCCTGCTGATCAGTGTCGTCACCATTCATGAGCAACCCAGGCACACGCCTGACATCTGCGAACCTGAAGTTGCGGCTGGCCTCCGTGGCTGCCGTGCTCGTGTTCGCCGCCACCTTGCTGGTGACGCTGTCGACCCTGTCGGTTACTGAACGCGGGATGAAGGCCGTGATCGGCGACCAGCAGTTCACCTTGCTGTCGGGCGCCGCCTCGTTCATGGACGACCGCCTGGCCACGCGGCTCGGGCAGGTACAGGCGCTTGCCGCAGGCATCCCGCCGGACATGCGCTCCGACTGGGCCCGGCTGCGGCCCCTCCTGGCCGACCAGGCCCGCCTCTGGGGCGTCGACGAATACCTGAACCTGATCGTCTTCGATGCCGAGGGCGAGATGCGCCTGTCGCTGCGCGACCTGCCCGCCCCGGCTTCGCTCAACGCGCGCGGCACCGATTACTTCGAGCGCGCGCTCGAAACGCGCAAGGGCGTGATTTCGCGGCCTTTCCGCAGCCGCCTCAGCGGCAACCATATCGTGGTATTCAGCGCGCCGGTGCTGGACGCATCGGGGCAGGTGGCGGCGGTGCTGACCGGCAGCGTCGACCTGCGCCGTTCCGGCTTCCTGCGCCAGATCAGCACCCTCAAGCCGGGCAAGACGGGCTACCTGTTCCTGATGACCGCCGATGGCGTGGTCATCGACCATCCCGACCAGTCGCGCCTGTTCCAGCACGTCGGCAGCGTCCCCGGCGTCAACCTGGGCACCGAACGGGCCCTGGCCGGTTTCGAAGGCTGGCTGGAAGCGCACGGCAAGGATGGCAGCGAGTCGATCTATGCCTACAAGCGCCTGCGCACCACCGACTGGATCATGGCGGCGCGCTACCCGAGCGCGGAAGCCTTCGCACCGATGGATGCCATGCGCCATAACGCCTTCTTCAGCGCCGGCGGGCTGGCGCTGGCGGCGGGTCTGCTGGCCTGGGTGCTGATATTCCGGCTGCTGGCGCCGTTGCAGGACTTGCGCGACAACGTCGCGGCGATCCGCGAGGACGGGGCCGGCATCGACGTGCTGCGCGACGGACGCAGGGACGAAATCGGCGAGCTGGGACGCGCCTTCCATGCGCTGATGGCCGAGCGCGAACGGGCCGAGCACGCCCGCGCCGCCAGCGAGAAGCACCTGCGCCTGATCACCGACAACCTGCCAGTACTGATCTCCTACATCGACCGCGAGCACTGCTTCCGCTTCGGCAACGCCACCTATGAAAAGTGGTTCGGGATCACCCCCGAGAAGCTGGTCGGCATGCCGGTGGCGAAACTGCTGGGTGCGGAGACCGAGGCGGACATCTCGCCGCATCTCGAACAGGCATTCGGCGGCCAGACCGTGACCCACGAAGTGCGCATTCCGGTGCGCGGCGACCCGCGTATCCTGCAGGCCACCTATATTCCCGACCACCAGCCCGACGGCAGTGTGGCGGGAGTCTATTCGCTGGTGCACGACATGACCCACGTAAAGGAAGTCGAAGAGCAGTTGCTGCTGCTGGCGCGCGTCGACACCCTGACCGGCATCGCCAACCGCCGCATGTTTGGCGAGACCCTGCACCATGCGCTGGACCGCGCGCGCCGCAGCGGCCGGCCGCTGGCGCTGGCCTACCTCGACATCGACCACTTCAAGAAGATCAACGATACCCATGGCCATGGTGTCGGCGACGAAGTCCTGAGGGAATTCGCGCGCCGCCTGAGCGCGGGCGTGCGCGCCACCGACACGCCGGCGCGGCTCTCTGGCGACGAGTTCGTGGTCATCCTCGAGGAAATCGGTGGCCGCGCGGAGGCAGAGCGCATGGCGGCCAAGATCGTGGAGGGCATGCGGGTGCCGTTCCGCACCAGCGCCGGGGAGGTGGCGGTGTCGACCAGCGTCGGCTTGGCACTGTCGCAGCCGCGCCAGCAGCAGGAAGGCCTGCTGGCGGCGGCCGACAGCGCGTTGTATGCGGCCAAGGGGAAGGGCAGGAACGGCTACGCGTTCTTCGAGGTGTAATGGCGGCTACAGGCCCTGCGGATAGGTCTCGGGCGGCTCGTCCGAATGCCAGCCGCTCGTCGGATCGAGCGGCGTGACCGCGCTGGTGCGGTCGATGTGGATCACCGCGTCGAACTGGCGCGGCAGCTGGGCCAGGAAATAGTGGCTCTGGCGTTCGGTACGCGGCAGGTAGAGCACGCCGATGGCCCGCTCCAGCCGCTCTTGCATCAGCACGTCGCGCGCGGCGCCGGGATCGCGCAGCGGCAGGAAGAAGCGCTCCATGCCGACGCTGTGCAACAGGTGCTCGTAGCTCCCGGGCATGCCGGGACGCACGTGCTTGTGCAGGGCCGGGCCGTCCCATTCCGATGCCGCCGTCACCCGGCCGTCGTAGGTGGTGAAACCGATCAGGCAGGCCTGCAGGCCATAGGCCTTGCGCGCCAGTTCGCCCACGTTCCACTCGCCCTGGCGGCCGATCTCGGTGGCGCGCGCATCGCCGATGTGCGAATTGTGCTCCCACACGACGATCCTGGCCGGCTTGCCGTCGGTCGAGAGGTGGCGCGCGAGCGCATCGAGGGTGTCGGCCATGTGGCTGTCGCGCAGGTTCCAGGACGAGATACGGCCGCGGAACATCGTGCGGTAGTACTCCTCGGCGTTCTTCACCAGGCGGGCGTTCTGCTGCGCATGGAAGAACGCGTCCTCGGGGCTGCAGTTCGGTCCACCCGCGTCGCCGCCGGCCTGCATGTAGTCGAAGGCGCGCTGCTGCAGCTCCTGCAGGGCCGCGATCGCTCCTTGCTGGCACGACTCGGACAGGCCGACCCCGGTGGCGTAGCCGTAATGCTGGCTGTCCTCGCCGTAGTGGTCGAAGCAGGCGTAGCGGCGGCGCGTCGCTTCGGCGGCGACCGGATCGACCTCGTCCAGGTAGCGCAGCACTTCCTGGATCGAGGTGAACAGGCTGTACAGGTCGAGCCCGTAGAAACCCGCCTTGGCGCCGTTCCCTTGCCGGGCGGCGGCGTCGTTGCGCTTGCGGAGCCATTCGACAAAGTTCAGCACCGAGGCGTTACGCCACATCCAGGCCGGAAAGCGCTCGAAGCCGGACAAGGCGGCGCGGCCGTCACGGTCGCCGCCTTCGCCGCGCACGTAGCGGTTGACGCGCCAGGCATCGGGCCAGTCGGCTTCGACGGCGACGGCCGCGAAGCCTTTTTCCTCGATCAGGCGTTGGGTGATGCGCGCTCGCTCGTCATAGAACTCGGCGCTGCCGTGGGTGGCTTCGCCGAGCAGCACGAAGCGCGCATCGCCGACCAGATCGAGCAGCGGGTCGTAGTCGGACGCGCTGCCGGTGAGCGGACGCGCCGCCGCACGCAGCACGCTGGTTTCATGGTCGGTGATGGTCGCCATGGTATGCGGACGATCAGACCAGCTCGGTCAGTGCAGGTAGCGGTTTCCGGCCTGCTCGCCCTGGGAAGCCAGCGGCGCCTGGCCGCGCCCGTCGCCGTCACTGGAGCGCGACGCGCTGCCGCCCATGGCGGTGCGCATGTTGTCGTGCGTGTCCCCGATGTTGGCTGGCAGCTTGTCGGGGAGGTTGTCACTGATGCGGTAGGTCTTGTCGCGCGACATCCCCATCAGCAGCGCCAGGCCGGCGAGGCCGACCAGCAGGCCGCCGGGCGAGCGGCGCATCAGGCTGAGCAGCCCCAGCACGCTGCCGCCCAGCAGGGCCGGATGCGCCGCGCCCGCATCGCCACGGTCCATGCCGCCGCCGAGGCCGCGCAACCAGCCTGCCAGGCCGCCGCGCTCGCTGTCGGCGCCATACCGGCGGCCAGTCTCGTAATCGCGCTCGTAGCTGTCATGGCGTGCCAGCGAGCGCCCGGTCCCGGTGTCGTCCTTGCGGGCGTCGGCGCCTTCCCAGCTGTTCTTCCTTGCACGTTCCCTTGCGGCCTCGCTCGCCTCGGCGCGGGCGCGCTCGGCGCTGTGCTCGAGGTGCCGGGTTGCCTCCTGGGCGCCGTGGCGGGCGCGTTCGAGCATCGGCGCGGCCTGTGCCTGCAGGCGATCGGCGCCGCGCGACAGGGCGCTGGCCGCGCTGTCCTTGAGTCCGACCAGCCGGTCACCGGCGTTGTGCAGGGCATGGTCGACCGTCGCCCCGGTGCGGACGCCGGCAGTGCGCAGCGCGGACGCTGCGCGCGCACGGCGCGCGTGGCCGCGTTCGGGATCGAGCAGGTACATCAGCAGCGCTCCGGCCGCCGCCGCGCCCAGCCATCTCCCCACATTGCCCACATCGGTTCCGGTCTCGGTTGGAATCGGTTTCATATTTGCTCCTTTCTGTTGTTCTGGTTGCCCTGCTGTTCGTTCCATGCCTGGGCCAGCAGGTCCTGCACTTCTTCGTCTTCCGTCTGCCCGAACGCGCGGTAGTACTGCCCCACCGCATGAAAGCGGGGCGGGGCGAGCGGGCAGACGACTTCGTCCGCTTGCGTGGCGAGGAGGCCGACGGTGTCGGGCGCGCCCACCGGCGCGGCCACGACCAGCCGCGCCACCCGCTGCTTGCGTACGACCTGGACCGCGGCCAGCATGCTGGCGCCGGTCGCGATGCCGTCATCGACCAGGATGACGCAACGTCCTGCGAGCCGCGGCGGCGGGCGTGCGCCCCGGTAGAGACGGTCGCGCCGTTCGAGCTCGGCCAGTTCGCGCGCCGCCACCTGTTCCACCTGCTCCTGCGTTACGCCCATCAGGCCTGGCACGCCCGGCTGCAGAACGCACACGCCGCCGCTGCCGATCGCGCCCATCGCGTATTCCTCGTGAAAGGGCATGCCCAGCTTGCGCACAAGCAGGACGTCGAGTTCCGCGCCGAGGGCCCGGGCCACTTCGAAGGCCACCGGCACACCGCCGCGCGGCAGGCCCAGGACGATGAGCCCAGGCTGGCCGGCATAGTGGTGCAGCCTGCGCGCCAGCTGCCGGCCGGCGTGGGTGCGGTCCTTGTAGCCTTCGGTGTCCGGCATGGTGAAGCGCATGGAACGGGATCCAGCAAAAACTGCGAACGTGAAACGGCAAGCAAAAACGAAACAAGCGAAACGGTACAGCGGCCGCGCCGCGCCGCGGCAGGGCGCCGCAACGCGGTACGCGGACCAAGGGGAGCGCTGCACCTGCATCGAGCCGGGCAGGCGCTTACTGGATGGTCAGGCGGCGTGCTTCAGTGCCCTGCTTTTTCGGCAGGCTCAGCTGCAGTACGCCGTTCTCGAGCCGTGCCTGTGCCGATCCGTCGTCGACCTCGGTGGGCAAGGTAAAGCTGCGCATGAACCTGCGTGCGGTGCGTTCAGCATACACCACGGTTTCACCGTCCCGGCGCTCGTTTGCCGAGTGGCATTCCGCCTCGATGGTGATGCGCTGGCCATCCACCGACACCTTGACGTCGTCCTTGTTCACGCCGGGGAGATCGGCCTGGATTTCGTAGGACTTGTCGGTTTCGGTGACGTCCAGGCGCGGCGCCATGACGTCTTCGCCAGCCCATTGCCCACCCTGTGCGAGCGGACTGAAGAAGTCCTGGAACATGCTCTCGACCATGCGTCCGAACTGGTCTTCGACGGATCCCGGACGGTAGGCCGGAAGCGCGGGCTTGCCTCTCCTGATGAGATTCATGATGGCCTCCATGGAAAAAGCGACATTGCCGGCGGGTGCCGGCAATGTATTTATAGGACGGAGGCGGGGAGTTTTCAAGCGAGCAGGGCAGCGCATTTCAGCGCTGCCGCTCCCGCCATGCGAGCGCGGTCAGCCGAGCAGGCGCCGGTGGAAACGCAAGTGATCTTCCACGAAGCTCGAGATGAAGTAGTAGCCGTGGTCGTAGCCGGCATGGCGGCGCAGGGTCAGCGGCTGGCCGACGCGCGCGCAGGCTTGCTCGATGGCCTCCGGATACAGCTGCTCGGCCAGGAATTTATCCGCCAGGCCCTGGTCGATCAGGATCCCGCCCGGGAAGGGCGCCGCGTCCATGGCGGCCATGAGTTCGGTGGCGTCGTACTGGCGCCAGGCGGCCTGGTCCGGGCCGAGGTAGCCCTGGAAGGCCTTCCGGCCCCAGGGGCAGCGCATCGGCGCGGCGATCGGCGCGAACGCCGATACCGAACGGAACAGATCCGGATTGCGCAGGGCCATCATCAAGGCGCCATGTCCGCCCATCGAGTGTCCGAAGATGCCGATCCGCGCCGGATCGGCCGGCAGCTGGGCCAGCACTAGTTCGCGCAGTTCCAGGATGTGGCTGTACATGCGGTAATGGCGCGACCACTGCGGCTCGGTCGCATCGACATAGAAGCCCGCGCCCACGCCGAAATCCCAGCTGTCGGCCTCGCCCGCCACGCCGGCGCCGCGCGGGCTGGTGTCGGGCGTGACCAGGATCAGGCCTTCCTGCGCCGCGACGCGCTGGGCGCCGGCCTTGATCATGAAGGTCTCTTCGGTGCAGGTCAGGCCGGCCAGGTAGAAGAGCACGGGCAGGCGCCGGTCTTCGGCGCCGGGTGGCAGGTACACGGAAAAGCGCATCGGCAGGCCGATCGCCGTTGAATCGAAACGATAGAAGCGCTGGACGCCGCCGAAGCAGGCGTGTTCGCTGAGGAGCTCGAGCATGGTTTCGCGGGATGAGTGGTCGATGCCGCAAGTATGCCCTGCGGCGCCACCGTATGCCAAGGCGTGCCAGTCAGACGAATCCGAGCGCGCCCAGCAGGGCGCCGGCGCCGAGCATCCACAGGAGGTGCAGGCGGGTGCGCCAGATCACCAGGCAGCTCACCGCCGCCAGCACCCAGATCGGCCAACTGCTTTGCCCGTGCCCGGCGCTGGCCAGCAGCCAGCTGGTGGCCAGCAGCATCCCGATCACGATCGGCGCCATGCCGAGGCGGAAGGCGCGTACCGCGCGCAGTTCGCGGTTGCGGTGTCCCCATTGCGCGACCTGGTAGTTGAGGATGGACGAGGGTAGCAGGATGCCGATCATGGTCACGGCCACACCGGCGAACGCGGCGCCGAGGCTGCCCGTGTTCGTGCCCAGGTGCCAGCCCATCAGCGCCACGAACAGCACATTCGGCCCCGGCGCCGCCTGCGCCAGCGCGATCGAATCGCTGAACTGCGACTGGGCCAGCCAGCCCTTGTCCTCGACCAGGAAGCGCTGCATGTCGGCGGTGACGGAAATGGCGCCGCCGAACTGCATCAGCGACAGCATCAGGAAGTGCACGAACAGGCCGAGCCAGTCGCTCGGTCCCATGACCAGTCCAGGGGCCAACTGGAACGCCGTCATGGACGCAGCCTGCGCCAGGCCAGTACGCAGCCGAGTCCGCCGAGGGGAGGGAGGACCCAGACCAGCGGCACGCGTAGCCACGCCAGCAGCACGAAGGCGGCGGCCGCGATGGCGGCCGACCACGGCAGCGGGATCGGGCTCGTTGCCAGCGCGCCGGTCAGCTTGAGACCGGCGGCGGCGATCAGGCCGCTCGATACGGCCGCCATGCCGCGCAACGCGCCGGCCACGGCGGAGTGGCCGGCATATTGCGCATGGAAGGCGGCCAGCACCAGCACCAGCAGCAAGGGCAGTACCAGCAGGCCGGCCAGCGCGGCCAGCGCTCCGGGCAGGCCGAACCAGCGGGCGCCGATCATGATCGACAGATTGACCACGTTCGGTCCGGGCATGATCTGCGCCACGGCCCAATCCTCAATGAATTCCTCGTGCGTCAGCCAGCGCTTGCGCTCGACGATTTCACGCTGCACGACCGCCAGCACGCCGCCGAAGCCTTGCAGGGCAAGGACGGTAAAGGACGAAAACAGGTCGGTGAGCGAGCTTGGACGGGGCCGCTGCGGATCGTCGTTGGGGAGGGAACTCATCCCCGAATTATCGCCGCCCGCGCGCCACCCTGTCCATGCAGGGGTTTGCGCTCAGCCGCCGCCGATCCCGCGCATGACCTTGCCGCTACCGCCACAGTTGGGGCAGGACTTGCCATCGGATAGCTTGCCGCTGCCGCCGCAGGCGTCACATACGTCTTCGCCGGCGCCGGGCGTGCCGGGTTGCGCTTCGTCGCCGGGATTCAGGTCGGGCTCGGGTTGCATGCTCATGGGGTCCTCGCTAGGGTTGGTCGTCGCGGCCATTGTAGGTGGGGACCTCACGAGGTGGCGCAACGCTGGGCCGCGTCAGGCACGGACGTCCGAAAAGGTGAAGCGTGCCTTGATGCGCATCAAATATTGACATTGCGTGCGCTTCCCCCATACTTCGCAACAGCCGCGAACATCCTTTAACCCGAAAGGCCAGGCGCACGATGAATCCTTCCACCAGCTCCTCGAGCAATCCAGCCGACGGCGCCGACGCCGAAGCCCGGCGCGACCTGCACCAGCGCGACATCGTGGATGACGGCGTCGCCCTGATGCGCGTCGCCGGCACCTTGTGCGCTCTCGAATACCTCAAGTCACGGGCCGTCGACGGACGCGTCATTGCGCGGGTGCTGCTCGACCCGGACAAGCGGCGCGGCGGTCCCGGGCTGGCCGTGGCCTGACATTGCGCAGGCCAGGGCGAGCAAGGCCCGGCTTATGCACAGAAATGTCCCGCAAATATATTTATACTCCGGCGTGCCGCATGCACGACAGCGTCGCGTAACCCCTTGATTTGCGGGGCTATCGCCGTTGCCTTCCCAATAGGCAAATTGTTGAAAGCCGCACGGTTGGCCGCCTCCGACGTGTCAAGCCCCTGCTTTTCCACATAGTTATTCACAGAGTTTGTGGATATCCGGAAAAATTTTTAAGTATTAGCGACTTAGCGCGGATTCCGCATGTAATCCATGACCTGGCGCCATGCGAGGTGTGGTCTTCGATCGTGCGGGGGCTTGTATTTTCCGTTCTTTAAGCTTGCGCAAGATAACTGGATAAATGTACAGTACGGCATTTCCACGTTTTCGAACCATGTCCGCCGTCCTTGCTCCGCCCGCCACCGACGATCCCTTCGCCGGCCTGAATACCGAACAGCGCGCCGCGGTCGAGCATGACATCGGCGCGGCCGTCGTGCGGCCCTTGCTGGTGGTGGCGGGCGCGGGCTCGGGCAAGACCAATACGCTGGCGCACCGGGTCGCACGGCTGATCCAGTCCGGCGCCGATCCCCAGCGCATCCTGCTGCTGACGTTTTCGCGGCGTGCAGCCGGGGAAATGAGCCAGCGCGCCAGTGGCGTGCTGCAGCGCCTGCTCGGGAAAAACGGTGCGCAGGGAACGGTCACGCTGCCCTGGGCCGGCACCTTCCACGCGATCGGCGCGCGCCTGCTGCGCGAGTACGCGGGGCGGATCGGCCTGGACGAATCCTTCACCATCCACGACCGCGGCGATTCCGAAGACCTGATGGGCATGGTGCGCCACGAGATCGGCCTGTCGACGACGGAAAAGCGCTTTCCGTTGAAGGGCACCTGCCTGTCGATCTATTCGCGGGTGGTGAACAGCCGCGACGCGCTGGAAAGCGTGCTGCAGTCCACCTTCCCCTGGTGCAACGAGTGGGAAGGGCAGCTGAAAACCCTGTTCGGCGCCTACGTCGACGCCAAGCAGGAGCAGAACGTGCTCGACTACGACGACTTGCTGCTGTTCTGGTCCGAGATGGCGAGCGACCCGGTGCTGGGGGCCGAGATCGGGTCCCTGTTCGATCACGTGCTGGTGGACGAATACCAGGACACCAACCGCCTGCAGGCCTCGATCATCACCGGCATGAAGCCGGGCGGCGAGGGCGTGATGGTGGTCGGCGACGACGCCCAGTCGATCTACGCCTTCCGCGGTGCGACGGTGCGCAACATCCTCGACTTCCCGAAGCAGTTCACCCGGCCTGCCGAGCTTATCACGCTGGAGCGCAACTACCGCTCGACCCAGCCGATCCTGGACGCGTCCAACGCCCTCATCGCCGCCGCCCGCGAACGCCACGCCAAGACCCTGTGGACCGACAAGGCATCCAGCCTCAAGCCGCAGCTGGTGCTGCTCCCGGACGAGGCGGAGCAGGCGCGCTGGGTCTGCAACCGGGTCCTGGAGCACCGCGAAGCCGGCATGACCTTGAAATCGCAGGCGGTGCTGTTCCGCGCGGCCAGCCACAGCGCTGCACTGGAGCTCGAGCTGATGCGCCGGAACATTCCTTTCGTGAAGTTCGGCGGCCTGAAGTTCCTCGAGGCCGCCCACATCAAGGACGTGCTGGCAGTGTTACGCTTCGCCCAGAACCCGAATGGGCGCATGGCCGGTTTCCGGGTGGCCCAGCTGATCCCGGGCATTGGCCCCGCCACCGCGACCCGCCTGCTGGACGCGGTGGGCGAGGCGGCCGATCCGGTGGCGGCGGTGGAAGCGTTCGCCGCGCCCGCCAGGAGCCTCGCCGACTGGACGGCGTTCAGTGCGCTCTACCGGCGCCTGCGCTCGCCCGACCTGCGCTGGCCGGCCGACATCGAGCTGGTCAAGCAGTGGTACTTGCCGCACCTTGAGCGCATGTTCGATGACGCCGTGGTGCGCGCCGCCGACGTCGAGCAACTCAGCGCACTGGCGGGCGGGCACGCCACGCGCGAAAGTTTCCTGGCCGAGATCACGCTCGATCCGCCCGAAGCGACCAGCGACCGCGCCGGCACGCCCCTGCTCGACGAGGATTACCTGATCCTGTCGACCATCCACTCCAGCAAGGGGCAGGAATGGACATCGGTGACGGTGCTGAACGTGGTCGACGGCTGCATCCCGTCCGACATGAGCACGGGGAACAACGACGACATCGAGGAAGAGCGGCGCCTGCTCTACGTGGCGATGACGCGTGCCCGCGAACACCTGCAGCTGGTCGTGCCGAACCGTTTCTTCATCAAGCAGCAGGCGCAAATGGGCGACCGCCACGTGTATGCGGCGCGCACGCGCTTCATCACGCCGGTCATGCTGGCGCATTTCGAGGAAACCACCTGGCTCAGTGCCGACACCCAGCAGTTGCGCAAGCCGGTTCCGGAGAGCGTGCGCATGCTGGTGCGCGAGCGCGCCCGGAACGCCTGGAAATGAGGGGAGATCAGCGCAGCTTGTACGCCGATGCGCGACTTATCCCCCGCCGGGACTTTTTGTAGGAGTTCACCGCACAGTCCACACTGCACGAATCCGGTGTGCTTCCAAGTCGTTGATTTTTAAGAGCTTTCATTTTGCCTGCGGAATGGGCAATTTGTTGAAACCCGCATTCTGACTGGCCTTTTGGCTTGTCAAGTAGTGCTTTTCCACATCTTTATCCACAGTTCTTGTGGATATTGGAAAATGTTCAGTAAAATCAAGTGCTTAGCTTAAATGATTGATACAAGTCAATCTTTTTGAGGATAGCTATGGAGCGGCATGGCCGGCCTCGCGCTTGAGCCGTTCCAGCTCGGCAAGGAAGCGCTCCGCGGCCAGGCTGGGAGGCCAGGGTTCCCATGGGGTACCGCCGAAGACGGGATCCAGCGGATCCTGTTCCAGCACCGGGGCCCGGATCTTCAGCGTGCGCCGGACTTCTTCCCGGGTCCAGCCGGTGACGTGCACCGCTTCGCTTGCCGCGGCGAGGCGGTCGGCCTGCTTGTGCAGCCGGTGCTCCCTCTCGGTCCAGGCCGGCAAGCCGTAGCGCAGGAAGACCATTTGTTCCAGGCGCCTGGTGAGCGCGTGGAAGCCTTCACCCAGGAAGGGCTTGATGACGGAAATGGCATCGAAGCCGAGCAGGCCTTCCTCGGCGTCGTGCAGCAGCTCGCGCAGTTCCTGCAGCGGCGTCGGCCTCGGGGTGATCGCACGGCGCAGCAGCATGACGGTGAGCGAGTGCTGGGCGACGGAGAGCGGCAGCGGCCAGGCCGAATGGCCGCCCCAGCGGTAGGTACGCGCCAGGCCCAGCGCCAGGTCGGCATCGTCCCAGTCGAAGGGTGTCGGGTTGAGCAGGTCCAGCCGTTTTCCCGACGGCATGCGGACCCAGGCGCGCACATCGGCGCTGGAAGGAGTGTGCATGTGGCGATTTTACACACGGGCAGGGCCATTCTTCGCATAATTGATGCGTGCAAAGACGCTGCGCGGCGGAGTCCTTACACTGGATCGGCCAGGTGGGGCCGGCCCACGCACAGGAGGCGGCATGGAAGAGGCAAAGTCAAGGCTGGACCCGCTGGAATGCGACGTGCTGGTCGTCGGCGCGGGCATCAACGGCGCAGGCATCGCGCGCGATGCGGCCGGCCGCGGCCTGCGCGTGCTCCTGTGCGACAAGGATGACCTCGGCTCCCATACCTCATCGGCGTCGAGCAAGCTGATCCACGGCGGCCTGCGCTACCTCGAGCACCGCGAGTTCGGCCTGGTGCGCAAGGCGCTGGCCGAGCGCGAAGTGCTGCTGTGCAGCGCGCCCCACATCATGCATCCGTTGCGCTTCGTGATGCCGCACGATCGTACCCAGAGACCGGCCTGGCTGATCCGCGCGGGCCTGTTCCTGTACGACCGCCTGGCGCCGCGCGCCTTCCTGCCCGCATCCAGGGCGGTCGAACTGGCCGCGCACGCGGCCGGCAGTCCGCTCAAACCTGTTTTCACGCGCGGTTTCGAGTATTCCGACGGCTGGGTCGACGATGCCCGGCTGGTGCTGCTCAATGCGCTCGACGCGCACGAGCGCGGCGCCATGGTGCTCACCCATACCCGCTGCACCGCCTTCGAACGCCACCCGGCGTACTGGATGGCCACCCTGGTGCAGGGCGAGCGCAGCACGCGCGTCCGGACGCGCTGCCTGGTCAATGCCGCCGGCCCATGGGCGGCGCAGGTGGCCACGGCCGCCACGGGCAAGGTTCCCGGGCGCCGCCTGCGCCTGGTGAAGGGCAGTCACATCGTGGTGCCGCGCCTGTTCGACCACCAGTACGCCTATATCTTCCAGCATCCGGACGGCCGCATCGTGTTCGCGATGCCCTACGAAGGCGCGTTCACCCTGATCGGCACCACCGACGTCGAGTTCCAGGGGGACCCGGACGAGGTCGCGATCGGCGGCAGCGAAACCGCCTACCTGTGCGAGCTCGCCAACCGCTACTTCCGGCGCCAGGTGACGCCCGCCGATGTCGTGTGGAGCTATTCGGGCGTGCGCCCGTTGCTGGAGGACGACGCGGCCAGCGCCAGCGCGGCCACGCGCGACTACCTGCTCGGCCAGGACAGCGCGGGCGCGCCGCTGCTGTCTGTCTTCGGCGGCAAGATCACCACCTACCGCCGGCTGGCCGAAGAAGCCGTGGACTGGATCGGCGACGCGCTGGGACGCCGCCAGCCGGCCTGGACCGCCGGGGCCCTGCTGCCTGGCGGCGACCTGTTCGGCAGCACACTCGACAGCCGCGGCGTGCTCGAATTCGAGCGCTGGGTATGCGCGCTCGAGCGGCGCCACCCCTGGCTGCCGCAGGCGCTGGCGCGGCGCTGGGCGCGCGGCTATGGCACCCGGGTCGAGGCGCTGCTGGCGGGCGCCGGCGGCATGGCCTGGCTGGGAGAGGAGGTAGCGCCCGGCCTGTACGCCGCCGAACTGCGTTACCTGATGCGGCACGAATGGGCCGGCTGCGCTGCCGACGTGCTGTGGCGCCGCACCAAGCTCGGCCTGCACCTGGCGCCCGGCTGCGCGGACGCCGTCGATGCCTGGATGCGCGCCGCGCGCCAGGACGCGGGAACGGCATCAGTGGCCGAACCGGCCTGAGTCGGCCGGTAGATCGCGCTATCATGGGCGTTCCAGTCCACTAACGGAATCACCATGCGCCTGTATGTCAGCCCCCGTGCGCCGAACCCGCGGCGCGTCACCATGTTCATGGCGGCGAAAGCGATCGAAGGAATCGAACTGGTCGACGTCGACCTGAACCTGGGCGCCCACCGCGCGGCGGAGTTCACGGCCCTCAACCCCCTGGCGCGCGTGCCCGTACTGGTGCTCGACGATGGCCGCGCGCTGAGCGAGACGCGGGCCATCTGCACCTATCTCGAAGGCCTGTATCCGGAACCGAACCTGATGGGCGTCGATGCCACCGAACGCGCCTTCATCGAGATGGCCGACCGCCGCATGGAACTGCACCTGATGCTGGAGACCGCATTGTGCGTGCGTCACAGCCACCCGGGGCTGGCGGTGCTGGAACAGCCGCAGTTTCCCGACTTCGGCGCGGCCCAGGGTGTCAAGATGCGGACGACGGCGCGCTGGCTGGATGGGGAGCTGGCCAGGCAACCCTATGTGGCCGGGGAGCGGTTTACGATTGCCGATATCACGGCGTTTTGCACGCTCGAGTTCGCGCGGGGCTTATTGAAGTTTCGCCCAGGGCAGGAAGGGATGCCGCATCTGCAGGCGTGGCGCGACCGGATCGCGGCTTCCTACGCGGGTTGAAACGCGACGATTCGGATGATGGTTGAACGCGTGGGCGGGAAACCCGCCCACCCTACAAACAGCCGGTAATTGTAGGGTGGGCGAGTCCCTCGCCCACGCGGTCAGGCAGCCTGAAGATCAGCGCACCCGCTTGTACCACCCGCCATCCGGATACAGCAGCTGGTAATCCTCCACCCCCGCATCGGCCGGCGCCAGCTCGCGGTCCAGTCCCAGCACCCCGAACAGCGACAGGCTGTCGCGGAACAGGCGCAGCACGCGCTGGCGCAGCAGCGGTCCGAAGTCCGGCAGGGCGCGCCGGCAGATGATGCCGTGGAACTCGTTGAACGAGGCATCCGTCACCAGGCTGTACTGCGCCCAGGTGATCCGTTCGCGCAGGCGCGGCAGCAGGCGCGCCTCGCCGCCCGTGATCTCGAAATAGTCGCTCAGGCGTCCGCTGCCACCGCTGGCTTCGTACTGAGGTTGCGCCAGCGTCAGCTGGGCCACCGGCAGGCTCGCGTTGCGCGCTTCCAGCAGCAGCTCGTCGCTGGCGAGCGTGGCGAATACCTCGGTGCGGCCGTACAGCTTTTCCTCGGCCAGCAGGATCGCCAGCGTCCAGGCCTCGGCCACGCCGGCCGGTTCGGCCAGCCAGACCTTGGGCAGGGCGGTCGGGCGCAGGCTGTCTCCCAGCGCCGTGCGCAGGCGGCGCGTGTCCTCGGGCAGGTCGAACAGCGTTGCCTGCGGCACCGCCAGCGTGCGCACCACGTCCTGAGCGGCCCCCGCTTCGTGCAGCACCCGCTCCTGCAGGCTCGAGATGGTCGCAAGCCCGCGGGCCCCGATCAAGGCCACCAGCCGTTCGCGCAGCCTGGGGCGTGCGTAGCCGCGGAAGTCGAAACCGAAGCGCTGGTAGACGGCTTCCAGCAACAGCTCGATTTCGAGTTCCTCAGTAGCCTGGGCGGCTGCAAACCCGGACCAGGCACTCAGCTCGCCCATCAGTGCAGCCAAACGCGCATCATCGACAGCAGCTGGGCCACATCGACCGGCTTGGTGATGTAGTCGGAAGCGCCGGCGGCGATACACTTGTCGCGGTCACCCTTCATCGCCTTCGCAGTCAGGGTGATGATCGGCAGCGAACGGAACTTCGGAATGCGGCGGATCGCCCGCATCGTGTCGTAGCCGTCCATCTCCGGCATCATGATGTCCATCAGGACGATCTCGATGGTCGGGTCCTTCTCCAGCACCTCGATGCCGTCGCGGCCGTTCTCGGCGAACAGCACCTGCATCTGCTGGCGCTCGAGCAGGGTCGACAGCGCAAAGATGTTACGCAGGTCGTCGTCGACGATCAGCACCTTGCGCCCGGCCAGGCCGCCATCAAGCGCGTGAATCTCTTCCAGGATCTTGCGTTGCTGCTCCGGCAGGCTGGCCTGCGATCGGTGCAGGAACAGCGCGGTCTCGTCCAGCAGGCGTTCCGGCGAGCGGGCGTCCTTCATGACGATGGTCTTGGCGTAGCGCTTGAGCTTGGTGACTTCCTTGCGCGACAGCTCCTTCGCGGTGTAGATCACCACCGGCAGGTCGCGCAAGCGCTCGTTGGCGCCGATGCGGTCCAGCAGGTCGAAACCCGAGACGTCCGGCAGGGTCAGGTCCAGCACCATGCAGTCGAAGCGGGAGCTCTCCAGCGCTTCCATCGCCGCGGCGCCGGTCTCGGCCGTCACCATATGGATGTCGGTGTTGCCGATCAGGGCCACGATCGATTCGCGCTGGGCCATGTCGTCTTCCACCACCAGCAGCGAGCGCTTGCCGCCGAGCAGGAACTTCTGGATGCGCTTGAATTCTTCCTGCAGCGCCTCGCGGCTGACCGGCTTGTTGATGTACGAGATGGCGCCCTGGCGTAGCGCGCGCTCGCGCTCGCGCAGCGAGGACATCACGTGCACCGGGATGTGGCGGGTGCTCGGGTCGCGCTTGAGGCGGTCGAGTACCGTGAAGCCGTCGATGTCCGGCAGGTCGATGTCGAGCAGGATCGCCGACGGCAGGTAGTCGCGCGCCAGCGACAGCGCCGAGTCGCCGCGCTGGGTGACGACACCCTTGAAGTTCTTCTCGCGGGCGAAATCGAGCAGCACCTTGGCGAAGCGCTCGTCGTCTTCCACGATCAGCACCGACGGGTCGCCCGGGGTCACCAAGCCGCGGTCGTCCAGTACCGACGAATACTCGACGGTCGAGGCGGTATCGGGCGAATCGGCGGTCGCCACCTCGCTGTTTGCCTGCACCACCGGCTGGTAGGACACGGTGGTGGCGGAAGTGGTCGGCGGCGGCGCCAGGCGTGCCGGCTGCGGCTGGCGCGCCTGTTCGTAATTGACGAAGCCTGCGCGGTTGTACGGCAGGTACAGCGTGAACGTCGAGCCGACGTTGACGGTCGATTCGACGCGGATTTCGCCGCCCAGCAGGCGCGCCAGTTCACGCGAGATCGACAGGCCCAGGCCGGTGCCGCCATATTTACGGGCGGTCGAGCCGTCGGCCTGCTGGAATGCCTCGAAGATCAGCTGCAGCTTGTCGGACGGGATGCCCACGCCGGTATCGCGCACCGAGAAGGCCAGCACCGCGTCGGCGTGCACCAGGTTCGGGTGGTCGTGGGTCCAGCCGCTGTTGACCAGGCTGATGGTCAGTTCGACCTGGCCGTGGCTGGTGAACTTGAACGCGTTCGACAGCAGGTTTTTCAAGACCTGCTGCAGGCGCGTGGTGTCGGTCATCACGGCGGTCGGCAGGTTGTCGGCCAGGCCCACCTCGAAGCCGAGGTGCTTGGCTTCGGCCATGTGGCGGAAGGTGCGGTCGACGTAGTTGCGCAGGTTCGAGAAGCGGTACTCGGACACGTCCAGCGTGACGGTACCGGATTCGATCTTCGACAGGTCGAGAATGTCGTTAATCAGGGTCAAGAGGTCGGAGCCGGAGCCGTGGATGGTCTTGGCGAATTCCACCTGCTTGCCCGACAGGTTGCCCTCGGGGTTATCCGACAGCTGCTGCGCCAGGATCAGGAGCGAGTTCAGTGGCGTCCTCAGTTCGTGCGACATATTTGCCAGGAACTCGGACTTGTACTTCGACGACAGCGCCAGCTGGGTCGCCTTTTCTTCCAGCGCCAGCTTCGCCTGCTCCACCTCGCGGTTCTTGCGTTCCACCTCGATGTTCTGCTCGGACAGCAGGCGCGCCTTTTCCGCCAGTTCCTGGTTGGTCTGCTGCAGTTCCTGCGCCAGCGACTGCGACTGGGTCAGCAGCGATTCGGTACGGCTGTTCGCTTCGATGGTGTTCAGCACCACGCCGATCGATTCCATTAGCTGGTCGAGGAAGGACAGGTGGGTTTCGGTGAAGCGGTCGAGCGACGCGATCTCGATCACCGCCTTGACCTGCTGTTCGAACAGGATCGGCAGCACCACGATGTTGTTCGGCGGGGCCGAACCGAGGCCCGACGAGACCACGATGTAGTCGCGCGGCACGTCGGTCAGCCAGATGCGGTTCTTCTCCAGCGCGCACTGGCCCACCAGGCCTTCGCCCGGCAGGAAGGAGGTCGGCAGCTTGCGGCTGGAACGGTAGCCGTAACTCGCGATCATGCGCAGGCGTGCATCGGTTTCCTGCGAGTCCATCATGTAGAACACGCCGTGGTGGGCCGAGACCAGCGGCGCCAGCTCGGACAGGATCAGTTTGGTCACGGCCTGCAAGTCGCGCTGGCCCTGCAGCAGGCGGGTGAAGCGCGCCAGGTTGGTCTTGAGCCAATCCTGCTGCGCGTTCTTCTGCGTGGTTTCCTTCAGGTTGCGGATCATCTCGTTGATGTTGTCCTTCAGGTAGGACACCTCGCCGCGCGCTTCCACCTGGATGGAACGCGAGAGGTCACCACGGGTCACCGCGGTCGCCACTTCACCGATCGCGCGCATCTGGTTGGTCAGGTTCGCCGCCAGCTGGTTGACGTTCTCGGTCAAGTCTTTCCAGGTACCCGCCACGCCGGACACGTTCGCCTGGCCGCCGAGTTTACCTTCGGTACCCACCTCACGCGCGACGCGCGTCACTTCCGATGCGAACGAGGACAACTGGTCGACCATGACGTTGATGGTGTCTTTCAGCTCGAGAATCTCACCCTTCACGTCCACGGTAATCTTCTTCGACAAGTCACCACGCGCCACCGCGGTCGTCACCGCCGCGATGTTACGCACCTGGCCCGTCAGGTTCGAGGCCATGAAGTTCACGTTGTCGGTCAAGTCCTTCCAGGTGCCGCCGACGCCCGGCACGTAAGCCTGGCCACCCAGCTTGCCCTCGGTACCCACCTCACGCGCCACGCGGGTCACCTCGGATGCGAACGAGGACAACTGGTCGACCATGACGTTAATGGTGTTCTTCAGTTCGAGAATCTCGCCCTTCACGTCCACGGTAATCTTCTTGGACAGGTCGCCGTTCGCCACCGCGGTGGTCACCTCCGCGATGTTACGCACCTGGCCGGTCAGGTTACCCGCCATGAAGTTCACGTTATCGGTCAAGTCTTTCCAGGTACCCGCAACACCCGGCACGTTCGCCTGGCCGCCGAGGCGGCCCTCGGTACCCACTTCACGCGCCACGCGCGTCACCTCCGATGCGAAGGAGTTCAGCTGGTCGACCATGACGTTGATGGTGTTCTTCAGCTCGAGAATCTCGCCCTTCACGTCCACGGTAATTTTCTTGGACAAGTCGCCGTTCGCCACCGCGGTGGTCACGTCCGCGATGTTACGCACCTGGCCGGTCAGGTTACCCGCCATCGAGTTCACGGAGTCGGTCAAGTCCTTCCAGGTACCGCCGACGCCCTTCACCTGCGCCTGGCCGCCCAGCTTGCCCTCGGTACCCACCTCACGGGCGACGCGGGTCACCTCCGATGCGAACGAGGACAGCTGGTCCACCATGACGTTAATCGTATTCTTCAGTTCGAGAATCTCGCCCTTCACGTCCACGGTAATCTTCTTGGACAGGTCGCCGTTCGCCACCGCGGTCGTCACGGCCGCGATGTTACGCACCTGGCCCGTCAGGTTCGAGGCCATGAAGTTCACGTTGTCGGTCAAGTCCTTCCAGGTGCCGCCGACGCCAGGCACGTAGGCCTGTCCACCGAGTTTACCTTCGGTACCCACCTCGCGCGCCACCCGGGTCACTTCCGATGCGAAGGAACGCAGCTGGTCCACCATGACGTTGATGGTGTCCTTCAGCTGCAGGATCTCGCCGCGCACGTCCACCGTAATCTTTTTCGACAAGTCGCCGTTCGCCACCGCGGTGGTCACCTCGGCGATGTTACGCACCTGCGAGGTCAGGTTACCCGCCATCGAGTTGACCGAGTCGGTCAAGTCCTTCCAGGTACCCGCCACGCCCTTCACCTGCGCCTGGCCGCCCAGCTTACCCTCGGTACCCACTTCGCGCGCCACGCGCGTCACTTCGGAAGAGAACGAGGACAGCTGTTCCACCATGGTGTTCGCGGTCATTGCCGCGCGCAGGTACTGGCCCTTCAGCGGGTGGCCGTCGACTTCCAGCGCCATGGTCTGCGACAGGTCGCCCTTCGCCACCGCACCGATGACGCGCGCCATCTCGGTGGTGGGGCGCACCAGGTCGTCGATCAGGGTGTTGACCGAACTGATGATCGTTGCCCAGCCGCCGACCACGCCCGGCACGTCCGCGCGCTGGGTCAGGTGACCTTCGCGGCCGACGACACGCGACACTTCGGTCACCGTCTCCACCATTTTCTGCTTGGTTTCGATGATGTCGTTGAGCGTGTCGGCGATCTTGCCGGACACCCCAGTCCAGTCCGCGGGCATGCGCACCGAGAAGTCGCCTTTTTTCAGCGCCATCAGGGTGGTCAGCAATAGCTTGACGTCCAACTGTTCGCCCATGTCGGTCATGTTGTTCATCGACTAAATCCTTGTTTCGCGTTGGGGTTGAATGTCCGGCGCCGGCGCAGGAACCTGCGACTGCAAACTGTGAAATGCAGAGAAGATACTCTTGTATAGACTCAAGTCAAGCATCGCCAGATGGAAGTAGGGGGGGCAAGGCCGAAAAACCTTGCACTAAGGAAAATTCAGCTCGCGTAATCGGCGCAGCTTAACGCAAAGGAAATATTTGTAGCGCACGATTAGAGGATAAATCGTTGCATTGTAACTACAGCTTTGCGCTCAACACTTAGCACTTTAGTCGAGGGTGTGGCAATTGGTGAGTTTTTACTGAACAAACTCGATTAGCATAAAACCTATTGAACCGCCTTTGTCCTATGATCGACACGTCACTATTGCTGGAGCTGCTTAACGCTGGAGATGATCGCGCCTGGACGGAGCGGCTGTTCAAGCTGGCGCATAGCCTTGGCTTCGAGCAGATGCTCTACGGTGTTGTGCCCTCGCGACATGTACGCTTCGAAAATGCCTTTACGCGCAGCAACTATTCCACGGAATGGCGCGATCGTTACGACGCCAACGGCTTCGCCTACGTCGATCCGACCGTCGGCCATTGCGTGTCGAATACGCTGCCGCTGATCTGGGCGCCTGCCACCTTCGGCAGCGGGGTGCCGGGCGCCCTGTACGAAGAAGCCAGCTCGCACGGTATCCGCAGCGGGGTGACGCTGCCGATCCATGGCCCCCAGGGCGAGCTGGGCATGATCAGCTTTGCCTCCGACCTGCGTCCCGACGCGCCCTTCGAGCGCTCGCTGTTCGAAGTGCTGCCGGCACTCTCCCTCATCCGCGACTACGCCTTCGCCTCTTCGGCCCGCTTTCGCGAGGCCAAGGCGGAACCCGAGCTGCCGCGCCTGACCCGGCGCGAGCGCGAAGTGCTGCAATGGGTCATGGCCGGCAAGTCCTCATGGGAGGTCGCCCGGATCACCAACTGCTCCGAGGCGACCGTCAACTTCCACCTGGCGAACGTCCGTCAGAAATTCGGCGTCAACACCCGTCAGCAGGCGGTCGTCAAGGCGATCTCCCTGGGCTTGCTCACGCCTGAAGATCACCATCGCTGACCCGCCCGTTGACGTAGAGACGCAACAGGATGGCCACCGGAGCCGGGACCGCAAGGCCGGTCTCGAAGCGGCTTCCGCTTGACTGGGTCACCCCGAAACGGCTCCAGAATTTTTCCTGACTTTCGCGTTTCGCAATGCGCAGGCGCCGCAGTTCGTGCGACGTCGATCGGTGCGCGCCTGCCGTCTGCGCCGCATGTTGCGCTTCCAGTTCCGCTGCCAGTGCGTCGCACATCAGTTCATTTCCCATCTCTGCTCCTTTCCATCGGTGGCTATGCAAACCGCAAGTATTCCACCGCTTGCGTGCATAGCTACCTAGCAGTCCTGATAGTTCCGATTTTGCCCGCTTTGCATGAATCTTGTATGCGAAGTGCATAGCTTGATCCACCACAATTTAGGGGCCTAAAATGACGATGCAAATCAAAATCGCAGCACGCCGTGACTTCAAATCCAAAGACCTGTGGGAGATGCATACCCTGCGCGCCAAGGTATTCAGCGGGCGGCTGGGCTGGGAGGTGCCGGTGATGTCCGGCATGGAAATCGACGGCTATGACGCGCTCGATCCGGCCTATATGGTGATGCGCGAACCGGGCGGCCAGCTGCTCGGCTGCTGGCGCCTGCTGCCGACCGAAGGACCGTACATGCTCAAGGATTCCTTCGCCCAGCTGCTCGAAGGGCGCGAGGCGCCGAGCGACGCGCGCATCTGGGAACTGTCGCGCTTCGCCCTCGAGACGGACAAGGAGAACCGCTACGGCTTCTCGGACATGACGATGCAGTGTTTCGAGGCCGTGATCCGCTACGGCATCGAGAACGGCCTGACCCACTTCGTCACCGTGACCACGACCGCGATGGAGCGCCTGACGCGGCGCGCGGGCGTCGTCACCAGCCGCCTCGGCGAGCCGCAGCGGATCGGCATCGAGAACGCGGTGGCATTCTACGTCGACGTGCGCGCCACCTGGGAAGCGCTGTACGCCCGCCGTGCTGCATCGCGGGCGGCTTAAGCGCCCATCAGCTGGCGGCGCAGGAAGGTCCAGGTCATCGCCCACATGCGCGCCGTCTGCGCATTGTCGGCGGCGCCGGCGTGGCCGCCCTCGGTGTTTTCCCAATACAGCAGGTCGTGGCCCTGTTCCAGCATGCGGGCCGCCATCTTGCGCGCATGGCCCGGATGGACCCGGTCGTCGCGGGTCGAGGTGGTAAACAGCACGCGCGGGTAGCGTACCCCGGCCCGCACCTGGTGATAGGGCGAGTAACGGGAAATCCAGGCCCACTCGGCCGGATCGTCCGGGTCGCCGTACTCGCCCATCCAGGACGCGCCTGCCAGCAGCAGGTGGTAGCGCCGCATGTCCAGCAGCGGCACCTGACAGACCGCGGCCCCGAACAGTTCGGGGCGCCGGGTCAGCACGGCGCCGACCAGCAGGCCGCCGTTGCTGCCGCCCATGATGCCGAGCCTGGGCGGGCGGCTGATCTTGCGCGCAATGAGGTCTTCGGCCACGCCGATAAAGTCGTCGAAGGCGCGCTGGCGGTTTTCCTTCAGCGCCGCCTGGTGCCAGCCGGGGCCGAATTCGCCGCCGCCGCGGATGTTGGCGACGACATACACGCCGCCGCTCTCGAGCCAGGCGGCGCCGCTGATCGCGCCATACGAGGGCTTGAGCGCGACCTCGAAGCCGCCGTAGCCGTACAGGACCGTCGGGTTGTCGCCGTCGAAGCGGGCGTCGCCGCGCATCACGACAAAATAGGGTACGCGGGTGCCGTCGCGCGACAGCGATTCGAACTGGTGGACCTGCATGCCCCGGGCGTCGAAGAAGGCGGGCATCGCCTTCAGCCGTTCGCCCTGTCGATGCGCGCCGCGTCCGGCGGCTTCAGGATCGCCGCCGGACTCCATCAGGTACAGCGTGGACGGCTCGGTGAACCCGGTCGCCGTCAGGAAATAGTGGTTCGAGGTCACCCGGTCGAAGGCCCATGCATCGAGGGCGGCATTGCCGCCGCCGGTCGAGGGCGGCGCGATCTCGTGCGCCTGCCAGCGGCCGCCGGCACGGCGCAGCTCGACAAGCCGGTTCCTGACATTGTCGAGCAGCGTGAGCAGCAGGGCGTCGCGCGTCACCGTCAAGCCGTCGAGCGAGGTGGTGGGCGAGGGCGTGAACAGCTGTTCGAACACCGCCTCGCCGCGCAGGAATCCGTCGAAATCGGCGGCCAGCAGCGCGCCGCGCGGGTATCTGGCGCCGCCCGCCTGCCAGTCGGAGCGCAGTTCGAGCACGACCTGGTCGCGCACCGCGAATGCATTGGCATCCTCGGGCTTGGGCAGCTTGAGCAAGCCGTGCGCGCGCCGCACGTACAGCTCGCTGCTGTAGAAGCCGATCTGGCGCAGGACGAACTCGCGCTCGAAGCCGGGTGTGGCGTCGCACCAGGCCGAAGCCGACAGGTCGTCGGCACGCGCCTCGACCACGGTGGTGGCGGCATCGAGCGGCGTGCCGCGCTTCCACTCCTTGACGATGCGCGGGTATCCAGACTCGGTCAGCGAGCCGGGACCGAAGTCGGTACCGACGAACAGGGTGTCGCGGTCGATCCAGGCGACATCGCTCTTGGCTTCGGGCAGGGTGAAGCCATCGGGCACGAAGCGCCGCAGGGCAAGGTCGAACTCGCGCACCACGTGGGCATCGCCGCCGCCGCGCGAGAGCGAGACCAGGCAGCGCTCGCCACCGGGCTCGAGCCAGGTGACGCCGCCCCAGACCCAGTTCTCGCCTTCTTCGCGCGCCAGGACGTCGAGGTCGACCAGGGTTTCCCAGGCGGGCAGATCCTTGCGGTAGTCGTCCAGCGTGGTGCGGCGCCAGATACCGCGCGCGTGACCGGCGTCGCGCCAGAAGTTGTACAGCAGGCCGGCATGGCAGCGGGCATAGGGGATCCGCTCGCTGGAATCGAGGATGTCGCGCAGCCGCTCGCGCAGGGCAGCATGCTGCGGCTGCGCTTCCAGCTCGGTCTCGGTCAGCCGGTTGCGCTGCTCGACCCAGGCGCGGGCGCGTTCGCCATCGACCTCTTCGAGCCACAGGTAGGGATCGTCGGGGATGGGGGACTGGCGGTCGGGTGGGGTCATGGGAGCCGATGTGAATATTGTTGAGTAACTACACCCTGCGATTGCCTATACTAGCAACATCGAACAGGCAGAACCGCACGTCTGGAGCCCCATGCATTCTTCGTCAACCGGCAGTTCGGAACCGAACGCCGCCGCTCATTCCGCAGCCAATGCCGGCGCCAACGCGGTCCGGCAGGGCGCGAGCGCCGCCCCCTGGGTGGCCGGGCTCGCGCTGTCGCTTGCGGTCGGGGCGCTGTGCTACCGGGTGGCCGCCGGCACGGTCGAGGACGACGCGCGGCGCCGCTTCGAGACCGTGGCCGGGCTGGCCCAGGAGCGGATATCGAACGCCATCGCGTCGTACTCCCGGGTGGTGCGCGGCCTTTCGGCACTGCACGCGGCGGACGAGGCGCCTTTGAGCCGGCTGCGCTTCCATCGCTACGTGCAAGGGCTCGACCTGCCGGCGCAGTTCCCCGCGATCGAAACGGTCAACTACGTCGCCCATGTGCCGGACGCCGGGCGCGAGAAGTTTATCGACGGCGTGCGCGCAGACCGCAGCGTGAGGCCGTCCGGCTATCCGCGCTTCGAGATCCGGCCTGCGGGGCGCCGCGCCTCCTACCACGTGGTGACCTGGGTCGAGCCCGACAACCTGCCCGAGGACCGGCTCGGCTTCGACATCGGCGCCCAGCCCTCCGTCGCCGCGGCCCTGGCGGCGGCGCGCGACCGCGGCACCATCAGCGCCAGCGGCAATCCGATCCGGATCGCGCTGCCGACCCCGCACACTGCGCTCGGCATGCGCGAGCCGCTGTATGTCGGCGGCGGCGTGCCGGCCACGCTGGAAGAGCGCCGTGCGCGCTACATGGGCAGCATCGGCATCGCCTTCTCGGTCGACGCGCTGGTGCAGCGGGCGCTCGGCGCCGACGCGCGCCGGCCGGTCTCGCTCAGCCTGTACACCGAGCCCGGGCCGGTCCGCGCAGCAGCGGCGGCGCCGCTGGCGCTGCAGCCGCGCGACCGCCTGCTGATCGGCCCCGACGTACGCGGGCAGCCGGTCCGCAGCGGGCGGCTCCAGGTCCTGCTGCCGATCGACTATGTCGGCACTCGCTGGAAAGCCCATTTCTCGGCCGACCGCGCCGCCATGGCGGCGGGTGCCGACCGCTACCTGCCGCTGCTGGCGTTCGCTTCCGGCTTCGGGGTGACGCTGCTGGGCTTCGCGCTGTTCTTCAACCTGGCGCGTTCGCGCCGGACCGCCCTCGACCAGCGCCTGCTGCTCGACTCGGTGCTGGACAACCTGGACGCCTATGTCTACCTGAAGGACAGCGGGCGCCGTTTCCGCTACGTGAACGCGAAGAGCGCGGCGCTGATCGGCCGGGCGGCAGCCGACATCGTCGGGCGCCGCGACCTCGATGTGATGTCGTCGGCCAACGTCGAGCAAATCTGGGAGCGCGACTGCGCTGCGCTGGCGCAGGGCGAGCGGCACGCCGTCCAGGCCGCCCTGACGCTGCCGGACGGCAGCGTGCGCCAGATGTGGAGCGTGCGGGTGCCCCTGTATCCGGAAGGCGAGATGCCGGCGGTGCTGTGCATCTCGACCGACGTCACCGCGCTGCACGAACTGAAGGCGCGCGCCGACGCCGCCAACCAGGCCAAGAGCGACTTCCTGTCGAACATGAGCCATGAGATCCGCACCCCGATGAACAGCATCGTCGGGATGACCCACCTGGCGCTGCAGTCGCATCCCGACCCCGGGCTGCGCGGCTACCTGGACAAGATCTTCCACTCGGGCCAGCACCTGCTGGGCATCATCAACGACATCCTCGATTTTTCCAAGATCGAGGCCGGCAAGCTCGAACTCGATACCGTCGGCTTCATGCTCGACAAGCTGATGCGCGATGTCGAGCAGCAGCTGGGACAGGCGGCCGCCGCCAAGGGTCTCGGCTTCGACGTCGACATCGCGCCCGAACTGATGCGCCCCCTGCATGGCGACCCGCTGCGCCTGGCACAGGTGCTGCTGAATTTCGCCGGCAACGCCGTCAAGTTTTCCGAGCATGGCCGGATCCTGCTGCGCGCCCGGCTCGAACATGCCTTCGGCCCGGAGCTGCTGGTGCGCTTCGAGGTGCGCGACCGCGGCATCGGCATCGCGCCGGACAAGCTGGCCGGCCTGTTCACGCCCTTCCACCAGGCCGACCCGTCGGCCACGCGGCGCCATGGCGGCACCGGGCTGGGGCTGGTGATCAGCAAGCAGCTAGCGGAGCTGATGCACGGGGAAGTCGGGGTCGACAGCACCCCGGGACAGGGCAGCACCTTCTGGTTCACGGCCCGGCTTGGACTGCATTCCGGGCTCGAGGACGGCGCCGCCGGCCTGGGCGCGGCGCCGGTGCCGCCGGATGCGCGCGCCACGCGCCTGGACGGCTGCGCCGTGCTGCTGGTCGAAGACAACGCCTTCAACCAGCAGGTCGGCCGCGAGCTGCTGCAGCATGCCGGCGCCGATGTGAGCGTGGCGGGCAACGGCGTCGAGGCGCTTGCCGCGATGGGACGCCGGCACTTCGATTGCGTCCTGATGGACGTGCAGATGCCGGTGATGGATGGGCTGGAGGCCACCCGCCGTATCCGCCAGGCCCCCCGGCTGCGCGCTACCCTGGTGATCGCGATGACGGCCAACGCCGGCGTGGAAGACCGCGCGCGCTGCCTGCAGGCCGGCATGGATGAATTCCTGAGCAAGCCGGTGGTGCCGGAGCTGCTGGCGGCCACCATCGCGCGCTGCCTGGGACGCAGCGCGGCCCCGGCGCCCGACGTGGTGCTGGCGCCCACGCCGGGCCCTGGGGCGGCCGCCGGCCTGGTCGACCTGGAATTCCTGGCCATGAGCGCCGGCGGCGATCGTGAGCGGATGCGCAAGTACGCCTTCCTGTTCGTGTCGACGGCGCGCGACGCGCTGGCCGAGATCGACGCCGCCCTGGAACACGGCAACATGGCGGCGGCTGCCGCGGTGGCGCACCGGATCAAGTCATCGGCGCGCGCCATCGGCGCCGGCGGCTTTGCCGGCCTGTGCGAGGAAATCGAGGGCCAGTCCGGGCGTCCGGCCCAGGTCCGGGCGCTGGCGGCGCGCCTGCGCGTCCAGCTGGTGCGCATCGAGCGCGAGCTCGGCGCCCGCGTCGGCGTGCCGGCCCAGGATTGACAGCCGGTTTCCAGGGCTTATCAGGGAGCTAATGCGCACCACCAAGCCTTTCGCCCAGCCGTCAAACCTTGTATCCTTTGCCCCTTGAGCAACCCAAGCATTCCGATGTCCTCCCCGATCACCCCAGGCTTGTTGATTTTGCACGGCAACCAGATGGAATTGCTGCGCAGCGCCATGTTCGACTGGCTGCGCGCGCATCCGCTCGGGCCGCTCGAGCAGGAGACCATCCTGGTGCAGTCGAACGGGGTGGCCGAATGGCTCAAGATCGCCCTGGCCGAGGACATGGGGGTGTGCGCCGCCACCCGCGTGGCGCTGCCGGCGCGCTTCCTGTGGGAAGCCTACCGCGGCATGCTGGGACGCGAGCGCGTGCCCACCCGCGCGCCCTTCGACAAGGACCCGCTCACCTGGCGCCTGATGCGCCTGCTGCCCGCGCTGGTGCACGACGCCAGCTATGCACCGCTCAAGCAATTCCTCGGCGACGGCTGCCCCGAGCGGCGCCTGCAGCTGGCCGAGCGCCTGGCCGACCTGTACGACCAGTACCAGGTCTACCGCGCCGACTGGCTGGCCGACTGGGAAGCCGGACGCGACCAGCTGCGGCGCGCCGCGGGCGAAGCCGTACCCTTGGGACCGGACCTGAAATGGCAAGCCTGCCTGTGGCGCGAGATTCACGCCAGCCTGCCCGCGGCGCAGCGTGTCACCGGCCGGGCGTCGATCCACGACCAGTTCCTGGCCGCGGTGGAGGCGGGCAAGCCGCCGGTAGCGCGCCTGCCGCGCCGGGTGATCCTGTTCGGCATGTCGACCCTGCCGTACCAGACCCTGCAGGCCATCGCGGCGCTGTCGCGCCACACCCAGGTGCTGTTCGCGGTGCCGAACCCGTGCCGCTTCTACTGGGGCGACATCATCGAGGGGCGCGAGTTGCTCAAGGCCGCGCGCCGGCGCCAGCAGCCGCGCGGCGGGCGCGAGCTGGCCAGCGTGCCGGTCGAGGAACTGCACATGCACAGCCACCCGCTGCTGGCGAGCTGGGGCCGGCAGGGCCGCGACTTCGTGCGCATGCTCGACGAATTCGACCAGGGCGAAGGGTCGCGTTACGAGAACCTGCGCGTCGACCTGTTCGACGAATCCGAGGGCGAGACCCTGCTCGGCCAGGTACAGGCCGCGGTGCGCGACCTGCTGCCGCCTGGCGAGCATCCGGCCGCACGCCTGGCAACACCGCCGGCGCGCGACGACCGCTCGATCGAATTCCACATCACCCACAGCGTCCAGCGCGAGGTGGAGGTGCTGCACGACCAGCTGCTGTCCTGGTTCGCGCAAGACGCGAGCCTGCGCCCGCGCGACGTGGTGGTGATGGTGCCCGACATCGACGTATTCTCGGCCGCGATCCACGCGGTGTTCGACCAGCACCGCAGCAAGGACCCGCGCCGCATCCCCTTCGAGATCGGCGACGTGCGCGACCGCAGCGTCAATCCGCTGCTGGTGGCGCTCGAATGGCTGCTGCGCCTGCCGCAGCAGCGTTGCCGCCAGAGCGAGGTGCGCGACCTGCTCGACGTCCCGGCGGTGGCCGGGCGCTTCGGCCTCGATACCGAGGACCTGCCGATCCTGGGCCGCTGGATCGAGGGCTCGGGCGTGCGCTGGGGCCTGGACCGCGCGCACCGCGCCGGCCTGGGCCTGGCCTCGGTGGGGGAGCAGAACGCCTGGATCTTCGGGGTGCGCCGCATGCTGCTGGGCTACGCCAGCGGCGCAGGCGGTAGCTTCGGCGACATCGAGCCGTATGCCGAAGTCGGCGGCCTGGACGCCGCGCTGGCCGGTTCGCTGGCCCAGTTCATCGAGAGCCTGCTGCATTGGCGTGCCGAGCTGGCGCAGTCGCGCACCCCGGCCGAATGGGGCGAAGCTGCGCGCGGCCTGCTGGCCGCCTTCTTCCACCCCGGGATCGAGGCAGACCGCCTGACCCTGGCCCAGCTGAACGAAGCGCTGCAGTGCTGGCTCGAGACCGTCGACAGCGCCGAATTCGGCGAACCGATACCGCTGGCGGTGATGCGCGAATCCTGGCTCGGCCAGCTCGACCAGCCGACCCTGAACCACCAGTTCGTCTCGGGCGGCGTGACCTTCTGCACCCTGATGCCGATGCGCGCGGTGCCGTTTCGCGTGGTGTGCCTGCTCGGCATGAACGACGGCGACTTCCCGCGCCGCGCCCAACAGGCCGACTTCGACCTGCTGGCGCTTCCCGGCATGGCGCGCCCGGGCGACCGTTCGCGCCGCGACGACGACCGCTACCTGATGCTCGAAGCGCTGCTGTCGGCGCGCGACAAGCTGTACGTCAGCTGGGTCGGCCGCAATGTGCGCGACAACAGCGAACAGCCGGCCTCGGTGCTGGTGGCCCAGCTGCGCGACTACCTCAAGAACGGCTGGAACCTCGACCTGTCCGAACGCACGGTCGAACACGCGCTGCAGCCCTTCAGCCGCCGCTATTTCGAGCGCGGCGGCCTGCTCACCTATGCCGGCGAATGGCGCACCGCGCACGGACAGGGCGAGCAGACTGCCGGCGACAGCGACAGCGACGGCGCCGACGCCGGCCAGGCCCTGCCCCCGTACGAGATCGAACCGGGCTTCGTGCTCAAGCTGGGCGAGCTGGCGGCCTTTCTGCGCCAGCCGGCGCGCTACTTCTTCCGCCGCCGCCTGGGCGTGGCGTTCACCGACGCCGCGGTGGTGGGCGAGGACGAGGAACCGTTCTCGCTCGACGCGCTCGAACGCTATTTCATCGAAGACCACCTGCTCGACGACAGCGGGCCGGTCGAGGCATTGCACGAAGTCCGCGCGGCCCTGCACGGCCGCGCCGAACGGCTGGCGCGCGAAGGGGTGCTCCCGATCGGCCTGATGGGACGCCAGTGGCAGCAGGAGCTGGTCGACGGCCTGGTGCCGGTGCGCACGGCCTGGCTCACGCTGGGCGCACGCTTTCCGCACCCTGCGCCGAAGCGCGCCGCAAGCCTCGGTCTCGGCGACGGCCTGGTACTGGACGACTGGATCGACCGCTTGCGTACCGACGGCGACCAGACCGCCTGGCTGATGCAGGCGTCCTCGAAGGTGCTGGACCGGGAAGGGCGCCCGCGCGGCGACAAGCTGATCGGGGCCTGGCTGCGCCAGCTGGCGGCCAGCGCCGCCGGCGCGCCGGTGGCCGGCTACCTGGTGGCGCGCGACGCCATCCTGACCATGCCCGCCCTGAACCCGCTTGAAGCGGCGGCCACCCTGCACGACCTGGCCGCCTTGTGGCGCACCAATCTGGATCGCCCGCTGGGCGTGGCCTGCAAGACCGCGCTGGCCATGCTGCGCGATGGGGCGGGCGACCCGGAGGCACGCCTGGTCTACGAAGGCGGCTACGAACTCTCGGGCGAAGTCGATGAGCTGTGCCTGGCGCGCCTGTGGCCCGACTTCGCGGCCCTGGTGGCGGCCGGCGACTGGCCGCACGTGGCGCGCGACCTGTACGGCCCGCTGGCCGACTGGCTGGAAACCGGCGTGCAAGTGGCGCCGTTGCAGGCGGAATCCGACGGGGGGGCGGCATGAGCCAGCAGCTCGACCCCCTTGACTTCCCGCTGCACGGCACGCGCCTGATCGAGGCATCGGCCGGCACCGGCAAGACCTGGACCATCGCCGCGCTTTACCTGCGCCTGGTGCTCGGCCACGGCGCCGGGGATGGTCAAAGCGCCTATCCGCGTCCGCTGCTGCCGAGCGAGATCCTGGTGATGACCTTCACCCGAGCCGCCACGCGCGAGCTGGCCAACCGGGTGCGCGAGCGCCTGGTGGAAGCGGCGGCCTGTTTCCGCGGCCAGCTGACGATCGCCGATCCTTACTTGCAGGCGCTCGCGGATGCCTATCCCGGCGAAGCCGAGCGTAGCGTGGCCGCCCACCGCCTGGTGCTGGCCGCCGAGACCATGGACGAGGCGGCGATCTTCACCATCGACGCCTGGTGCCAGCGCATGCTGCGCGAGCACGCTTTTGACTCCGGCAGCCTGTTCGACGAAGAGCTGGTGAGCGACGAACGCGCGCTGTTCGAGGACGCCGCGCATGACTACTGGCGCCAGCACATCTACCCGCTGGGCGCCAATGCGCTGGCGGCGGTACGCGAATGCTGGCGCGACGTCGAGGCCCTGAAGGGCGGCGTGCGCGAGCTGGTGTCGCGCACCCACCTGCTGGGCGAATGCGCCCCGGAGCCGCTCGGGGTGCTGGTGGGGCGCGTGCAGGAGGCGCTGCGCGCCGAACTCTCCAGCCTGAAAGAAGGCTGGGGCGCGCGCGCCGACGAGATGGAACGCTGGATCGCCGGCCACCGAGAACGCAATCCAAAGTGCTTCAACGGCAACAAGATGCGCGCCGACTCGCTGGTGAAGTGGTTCGAGGCGCTGCGCGCCTGGGCCCTCGATCCCGTGCAGGTGCGGCCCGACCTGAACGAGACCGCCTGGCGCCGCCTGTGCCCGGACGGCATCGTCGATGCGTTCAGCAAGGACTTCGTGGCCGAGGTGCCGGACTGCTTCGATGCTACCCTGCCGCTGAAAGATGCCCTGGGCCGCCTTGAGCCGCTGTCGCATGCGCTGCTGCGCCATGCCGCCAGCCACATCGCCGGCCGCATGCGCGAGCTGAAGGCGCGCGACCGCCAGTTCGGCTTCGCCGACATGCTCGAGCGCCTGAAGGACGCCCTGGAGGGGCCGAACGGCGAAGCGCTGCGGCGCCGCATCGTCGCGCAGTTCCCGGTGGCGATGGTCGATGAATTCCAGGACACCTCGCCCGACCAGTACCGCATCTTCGACCTGCTGTATCGGGTGGCTGACAACGATCCGGAGCGCGGGCTGTTCCTGATCGGCGACCCGAAGCAGTCGATCTACGGTTTCCGCGGCGCCGACATCCACAGCTACCTGGCGGCGCGGCGCGCCACCGCGGGGCGCCACTACCAGCTGGGCGTCAACTATCGTTCCACCAGCCAGCTGGTGGCGGCGGTGAACCAGTTGTTCCGCCATGCCGAGGGCCTCGACGGACAGGGCGGCTACCCCGCCGGGGCGTTCCGCTTCCGGCGCGGCGCCGATAATCCGCTGCCCTTCGAGCCGGTCGGGGCCAAGGGCCACCGCGAGCGCCTGGTGGGGGCAAGCGGCGCCGAGCATGCGATGTCGGTGTGCTGCGCCGGGACGATGACCCAGGAAGCCTACCGCGAGTATTTTGCCCACCACTGCGCCGAACACATCGTCGGCCTGCTGGGCGACGAGCGCGTGGGCTTCTCGGACGGCGAGCGCTTCCGCCGCCTGATGCCGGCCGATATTGCGATCCTGGTGCGCGACCGGCGCGAGGCCGCCGCCGTGCGGCGTGCGCTGGTGGAGCGCAAGGTGGCGAGCGTGTATTTGTCCGACAAGGATTCGGTGCTCGAGAGCGAAGAGGCGGCCGACGTGCTGCGCTGGCTGTACGCGGTCGCCAATCCGCTCGACGGCACCCTGGCACGCGCGGCCTTCGCCACCCGCACCGCCGGCCTGCCGCTGGGCGAGCTGGCGAAGCTGTCGTCCGACGAAGTGGCCTGGGAGGCGCGCGTCGAGCAGCTGAAGAACCTGCACGGCGCCTGGCAGCGCCAGGGCGTGCTGGCCATGCTGCGCCGCTTTGTCCACGAACTGGGTCTGCCGGCGCGCCTGCTGCGCCAACCCGGGGGCGAACGGCGCCTGACCAACCTGCTGCACCTGGCCGAGCTGTTGCAGGAAGCCAGCGCCCAGCTGGAAGGCGAGCAGGCCCTGATCCGCTGGCTGGCCGAGCAGCAGGGCGGCCTGGGCGAGGGTGGGGATGAGCGCGTGCTGCGCCTGGAGAGCGACGCCGAGCTGGTCAAGGTGGTCACGGTGCACAAGTCGAAAGGCCTGGAATATCCTCTGGTCTACCTGCCGTTTGCCGTCACCGCACGCCGTACCGACCGCCGTAACCGCGCCTTCTTCGAGTTCGTGGATTCCGATGGCGGGCGCCATCTCGACCTGGCGATGGGTGACGAATCGCTCGAGGCGGTCGACCGCGCGCGCCTGGAAGAAGACCTGCGCCTGCTGTACGTGGCCCTGACGCGCGCGCGCCACTACCTGTGGCTGGGCGCCGCGCCGATCAGCGGGCGCAGCAAGAACGAGAATCGCCTGCACGAATCGGCGCTCGGCTACCTGCTTGGCGGCGGCGAAAAAATCGACGCGGAACTGCTGCGCGAGCGCCTGGAACGGCTGCGCGGCGGCGTCGAGGGCATCGTGCTGCGCGACCTGGGCGAAGCCCAAGGGCAAGCGCATGAGCGCACGCTGCTGTCGCGCGAAGACGTGCGCCCGGACCTGCTGGGGGCGCCGCGCTACGACGCCTCGTTCGAGCGCGACTGGACGATCGGCTCCTTCACTTCCCTGGTGCGCCATGCGGTGGCTGTCTTGGCCCCGGCGCCGGCGCCGATGCGGGCGCAGGACCAGACCCTGCTCGAGGAAGCGCCGCAGGCTGCGACGCCGCCGCGCATCGAGGACGCGCCCTGGCACCGTTTCCCGCGCGGTTCGGTGCCCGGCAACTTCATGCATGAGCAGCTCGAATGGATGGCGGGCGAGGGCTTCGAGCGCGCCGGCGAGCCGGACTTCCTGCTGCGCCTCGGCCAGCGGGTCGAGCGCGCCGGCTGGGGCCACCGCCAGGACGATGCGCTGGCCTGGCTGCACGCGGCGGTGACGACCGAGCTGCCGCCGCTGGGGGCGGCCCTCGGCGACCTGCAGGACCCGGTGCCGGAGCTGGAATTCTGGTTCCCCAGCGAGCGACTCGACGTCGCGCAGCTCGACCGCCTGTGCCGCGCGCGCATCATGAAGGGCCTGGAGCGGCCGACCCTGCCGGAGCGGGTACTGCACGGGATGCTCAAGGGCTTCGCCGATCTCGTATTCGAGCACGACGGCCGCTACTGGGTGCTCGACTACAAGACCAACGCACTGGGCCCGGGTGACGCCGCCTATACCCAGGCTGCGATGGAACTGGGCATGGCGGAGCACCGCTACGACATCCAGGGCACGATCTACATGCTGGCCCTGCACCGCCTGCTGCGCAGCCGCCTGGGCAGCGCCTACGAGCCGCGCCGGCAGTTGGGCGGCGCCGTGTTCCTGTTCCTGCGCGGGATCGCGAACGTCGACACGCGCGGCTGCTGCGTGCTGGGCCCGGACCTGGAACTGCTGGACGGAGTCGAACGTCTGCTGGACAAGGGGGAGTAGGGACATGGCCAAGCACGAAGCAGACATCGGCTTGTTGTGGAGCGAACTGGCGCGCCTGAGTGAAACCGGCGAGCTGCGGCGCCTGTCCTGCGCTTTCGCGCGCTTCATCGCCTCACTGGCGGATGGACGACCCGCGCCACCGTCGCTGGTGCTGGCCTCGAGCGTGCTGTCCGAACTGGAAGGGCAGGGGCACAGTTGCCTGCTGCTGTCCGACCTGGCCGCCGGCCCGGCCGCGCTGCTCGGCTGGGAAGACGAACAATGGAAAGACCTGGCGCGCGCCGCCGGGCCGCTGCCCAGGAACGCGCAAGGCTGGGCCCAGATACTCTCCGGCTGCCAGCAGGTGTGGGATGTCGGTGCTTTCGACTACGACCAGCCGCTGGTGCTGGACGGCGACCGCCTCTACCTGCGCCGCTACTGGCGCGACGAAACCCTGGTGGCCCAGGCGGTGCGCGAACGCGCGTCCAGGCGGCGCGAGGTGGACGAAGAAGAGGTGCGCGGCTGGCTCGACATGCTGTTCGCTTCCCAGCCCGGCGCCAACGGCCCCGACTGGCAAAAGCTGGCCTGCGCCATCGCCCTGCGCGGTTCGGTGGCGATCATCACCGGGGGTCCCGGCACCGGCAAGACCTATACCGTGGCGCGCCTGCTGGCGCTGCTGTTCGCCACCGCCCCGGAGGCCGGCAGCCAGCGCATCGCCCTGGCCGCGCCGACCGGCAAGGCGGCGGCGCGCCTGAAGCAGTCGATCGACAAGGCGCTGAACGAGCTGGCCGACAAGGTGGGCTCGCAACTGCCCCTGCGCGAGCTGACACTGCGCATGGGCCCGGCGCGCACCCTGCACAGCCTGTTAGGGGCGCGTCCCGACACCCGCGCCTTTGCCCACCACCGCGGCAATCCGCTCGATGTCGACGTGCTGATCGTCGACGAAGCCTCGATGGTGCACCTCGAAATGATGGCCTCGCTGCTGGACGCGCTGCCGCCGACAGCGACCTTGATTCTGCTGGGCGACAAGGACCAGCTGGCCTCGGTCGAGGCGGGCGCCGTGCTCGGCGACCTGTGCCACAACGCCGGCGCCGGCGGCTACACCGATGCGACGCTGGACTATGCGCTGGCCGCCAGTGGCGAAGAACTGCCTCCCGAATTCCTCGGTGACGCCGGCGCGCTGGCCCAGCAGACCGTGATGTTGCGCCACAGCCGCCGCTTCGGCGGTCCGATCGGCCAACTGGCCCTGGCCGTCAATGCCGGTGACGCCGTGCGCGCCGAAGCCGTGTTGCGCGCGGGCGAGCCGGGGGTGCGCTGGATCGAGAACGCCCAGCAGCAGCAGGTGCTGCAACTGGCGCAATCCGGCTACGGCTCTTATCTGGATGTGTTGAATACGGCTCCAAAGGCCGGATTGAACACGAATCATGATGAATGGGTGCGCCAGGTCCTGCAGCGCTTCGAGTCCTTCCGCATTTTATGCGCGGTGCGCGACGGCGAATGGGGCGTGGCCGGCCTGAACGAGGCAGTCGCCAGGCGCCTGGCCCAGGCCGGGCTGCTGCGCCCGCTCGGCGAGTGGTATGTCGGCCGCCCGGTGATGGTGACCCGCAACGATTACGGTACCGGGGTCTATAACGGCGACATCGGCGTCACCCTGCCGGACCCGGCCAGGGCCGGTGCGCTGCGGGTGTATTTCCTGGAAGGCGACACGGTGCGCAGCGTGCTGGCCACCCGCCTGCGCAATGTCGAAACGGCATTCGCGATGACGGTCCACAAGTCGCAGGGATCGGAATTCCGCCATACCGTGCTGGCGCTGCCGCGCGAGCGCGGCGCCGTGCTGACGCGCGAACTGGTCTACACCGGCATTACCCGCGCCAGCGAACTGTTCACCCTGGTGTCGCCGCCCGGCGCGGTACTGGCCGACGCCATTGCCCAGCGCACCCACCGCACCAGCGGCCTGCGCGGCATGATCGCCCCCACCTCGCGATAAAGCCTGGTATCCGTGTCGCGCCGCCGCGACGCCGCCTTTGACCGAAGCCAAGGATGGTCCGCGGCCCTGCTGCCGCGGTCGAACTCGGCCGTGCTCATGCGGTCTTACTTACGTACAAGAACAAAGTCCGGGCTGCACTTCTGGTGTAGTTTCCACGTAAGCAATCTTTTTTCCTGACACGAGGGCGTCGACCACGCCTGGCGCAACCATGCAGCCAATCGACCAGCAGACGGTATTGCTCTGTCCCATGCCGGGCAGGGTGGCACGGGTGCCAGCCGCATGTGAGGCGCTGCCCGCCTTTCCGTTGGCCAGTCCCTGGTCCCGCTGGTTCGCGCGCACCTTCGATGTCTGGTGGCAGACGGCACTCGTCGCGCTCGCGCTCGGCCACGTCCTCGTCCAGTTCTCGCCAGCATTCGTGCGCTGGATCGAAACCCCGTTCGGCTGGAAACTGTTTGGCCTGGCCTGCATGCCGGGCGGCCTGCTGCTCGACGCCTTGCTGCAGGCGCTGGCCGGCAACACGCCCGGCAAGGCGCTGCTGGGCTTGCGGCTCATTACCACAGACGGGCGTAAGCCGCGCTTCCGCGAAGCGTTCGGGCGCAACATGAAGCTCTGGCGCGACGGTCTTGCCTTCGGCCTGCCGGGCATCAGCCTGGTCATCATGGCGCGCCAGGGCCTGCGGCTGCGCAAGGGCATGGGGGCCAGCTACGACAAAAGCGATTTCGTGGTGCACGCGCAGCCGGTCGGCCGGCTGGCGCAGGGCGTGTTCGGCACTGCCTTCGCCGGCCTGTTCGCCATCATCCTGGTGCTCGATGGCGTCGACCGCCAGGACAGCCGCGAGGCCAGCGCCATGCGCGAGGCGCCGCCCGCCATCTGGATCAACCCCGCCACCGGGCGCATCGCGCGCATCGCGCCTCAGTGGAAGCTGGAGGTGCGCCAGGGAGCGGACGGCGCACCGCAGCACCTGTTCACCCAGCACAGCGGCCGCGCCGCCGTGCTGTTCGCGCACGAGCAGACCGGCGGCCGGGCCCTGCGGCAAGATGCCCAGGCGCTCGCCGACCGCCTGGCCGACCGCTTCGAACTGGCCGACAGCTATTTCGCCGAGTTCCGCGGCAGGCGTTCCTGGGTCGGAAGGGGCCTGCACAAGAAGGGGCCGGAGCGGGTGCAGCTGCGCATCGTCGAGGTCGACGGGCACGCCTGGCGGGTAGTGGTGATGCAGTCGCCGCCGGCCGCCTACACCGACGACCTGGTGCAGGAGCTGAGCGGGGCGCTGTGGGACACCGTGACGCCGCTGCCCCGGCCGAGCTGGCCCAGCGCAGCCAATAAGAGCGCCTGACAATTCCCCCGATTGCTGCGTTGCACCGTCTCGCCGTACGAGCGTACTGTCTTCGTGGTCCGCCACTGCGGCGGTGCGTCGGGTGGCCGCATCCCTTGCACTCGGGGGTTTGTTCGGCGCGCAAAACCAAAGGGGCCTTGCGGCCCCTTTGGTTTCTTTATTCGCTCAGGTTCCTAGCCTCGCGCTTATTTCTTCCTGCGCTTCGGCACCACCTTCGCCTTGCTGCGCTTCTTGACTGCCTTGACCTTGCCGCTGCCGGCCGCCGCCTTGATGCGCGCACGGCTGGAGGTGGCCTTGATACGGGCGCGGCTCGACGACGCCTTGAAGCGCGGCGCCCGGTTCGAAGCCTTGGCGATGCTGAGCGGTGCGTCGCCGCTGATGAAGCGGCGGATATTCAGGGCGTCCAGGATGCGCGCCGACGACGCATTGGCGTTCAGCAGGATCATGGTCGCGTTCTTGCCGCCGGCCTTGATGTTCATGATCAGGCAGCGGCCAGCTTCGTTGATGTAGCCGGTCTTCGACAGGCCGATGTCCCAGCCCTTGGCGCCGACCAGGCGGTTGGTATTGCGGTACTCGACCTCGCGGCCGTTGATGTTGATCAGGTCCTTCGACTCGGTGGACATGCGCGTGATCTCGGCATACTTGCTCGACGCGGCCGCCATCTTGACCAGGTCGCCCGCGGTCGAACGATTGCGCGGCGACAGGCCGGTCGGCTCTTCGATCACGGTCTGGCTCATGCCGAGCACGGCGATCTTCTGGCGCACCGCGGCCTTGAAGCCGGGCATGCCGCCTGGATAGGTGCGGGCCAGTGCATGGGCCGCGCGGTTGTCCGACGACATCAGGGCCAACTGCAGCACGTCGCGGCGCGAGATCAGGGCGCCGACCGGCACCCGCGAGCTGCTGTACTTGACGGTGTCGACGTCGCTGCGGTCGATCTCGATCAGCTCGTCCAGGTCCTGGCGCGCATCGAGCACGACCATTGCGGTCATCAGCTTGGTCAACGAGGCGATCGGCGCGACGCGGTCGGCATTCTTTTCCAGCAAAATCTTGCCGGTGTCATCTTCTACCACGAGCACCGATTGCGAGCCGAACGGCACCGCGAATGCGGCAGCCGAAAACGACATCAATACGGTGACAAACAATTTTTTGAGCATTGTCGGGTTCAGGAATAGGTTGTGTTGAGCGGGAAGGCGCGGCAGCATAAAGAGCGCGCAGTCAACTATCTAGCCGTAGAGCAACTACAAGTGTTGGAAGATAGCATCAAGCCTGGTGCCTGTCTATGGCGCACAGGCAAAAACAAGCTTGTGAACTGGAATTATGTGCAGTTTAACGCTTCAGTTGACACAGCGTCCATGAGAATTGCCAGAGCGAGTACGAATTCCGCGCCTTGCGGCCTCGGCCTTGTGCTCATGCAGTACCCTGAATGACAAAGCCCTGCACACGGCAGGGCTTCGACCAGGCCCCGCAGTGCAGGGAACATATTACTGGCTTATTTCGACTGGTAGATCTTGTCGAACTCGCCGCCATCGTTGAAGTGGACGGCCTGGGCCTTGCGCCAGCCGCCGAACAGCTCATCCACCGTGAACAGCTGGATCGGCTTGTAGTTGGCAGCATATTTCTGCATCACCGCATCGGAACGCACGCGCAGGTAGTGCTTGGCGCCGATTTCCTGGCCGGCCGGCGAGTAGAGGAAGTTCAGGTAGGCGGTCGCTTCCTTGCGCTGCTTGCGGCGGTCGACCACCTTGTCGACCACGGCCACCGGCGATTCCGCCAGGATCGACACGGTCGGGTAGACCACTTCGAAGTTGTCGCCGAACTCGGCGCGCACCATGCTCACTTCGTTCTCGAAGGTCACCAGCACGTCGCCGATCTGGCGCTGGGTGAAGGTGGTGGTGGCGGCGCGGCCGCCGGCGTCCAGGATCGGCACGTTCTTGAAGATGCGGGCGACCAGCTCGCGCGCCTGCGCTTCGTTGCCGCCTTTCTTCTTCAGTGCCGAGCCCCAGGCCGCCAGGTAGGTATAGCGGCCGTTACCAGCGGTCTTCGGGTTCGGGATGATCACCTGGACGCCCGGACGCGCCAGGTCGTCCCAGTTGCGGATGTTCTTCGGATTGCCTTTGCGCACCAGGTAGACCATGGTCGAGTAGTAGGGCGCGGCGTTGTTGGGGAACTTCTTGGCCCAGTCCTTGGCCACCAGGCCACGGTCGGCCAGCATGTCGATGTCGTTGGCCTGGTTCATGGTCACGACCGAGGCCGCCAGGCCGTCGGCGACCGCACGCGCCTGCTTGCTCGAGCCGCCGTGCGACTGCTTGATGGTGACGGTCTGGCCGGTCTGCTGTTTGTAGGCTGCGATGAAGGCCGGGTTGATGTCCTTGTACAGCTCGCGCGCCACATCGTAGGAAACGTTCAGCAGCTCGGCCGGGGCGGCACTCGCCGACAGCGGCAGCGCGGCGCCCAGCGCCAGGGCCAGGAGGAGACGGCGCAGGGGAGAGGTCAGGCTCATGTGTTCTCGCTTTTCAGGATCTTGTGGTAACAAGTTGCATCATCCGCATATGCATCAAAATACGGAACAACAGTTTCGTCATATGCTTAGACGGTGGGAGGGCCTGCGCCGCGGCCGCTGCAGGCACGGGTGTCCGCAGCAAGGTCAGTGGCTTTCAGTGTATAGTCGTGCCCAGCTATTGCGCCGTCGGCGTGGTCTGTTTGTTTTTTTTGCATAGTAATGATTGATGTCCACGAGTTTTGACATTCGCAAGGCGGTACCCGGTGATGCTTCTGCCGCCTGCGCGCTGTTGCGCCGTTCGATCGAGGTCGGCTGCCAGGCCGATCACCAGGACCAGCCTGCCGTGCTGGAGGCCTGGCTCGGCAACAAGACCGCGGCCAACGTCGCCAGCTGGTTCGCATCCCCCAGCAACCACGCCCTCGTCGCCGAACGCGACGGTGCGCTGCTGGGCCTGTGCCTGCTGACGCAGGCTGGCAAGCTGGCGCTGTGCTATGTCTCGCCGGAAGCCCTGCATAGCGGGGTCGGCCGCGCGCTGATCGCCGCCGCCGAGGACCAGGCGCGCGCCTGGAGCATCACCAAACTGCACCTGCACAGCCCCGCGAGCGCAAGCGCTTTCTTCGAGCGCCAGGGTTTTGTCAACGCCGGCAAGGACAAGTCCTGCTGGGGCCTGGAATGCGATTTGCTGTGGAAGCCCCTCGATGTGGCCAGCGAGACCGGCCCGGGCGCTGCCGCGCGCAAGCGCTTCTGCAACTGTAACGGCTGACACCGCCCAACGCCATGCAACAGTCTTGACGAACTCTTCTTTTGTGCGCGAGACGCTTGCTATATAGTAAGCGCCTCCATTGGCTGAGTTCGGTTCGTTATGGCTTCACGTAGAGATTTCCTGCAACAAAGTGCGCGCCTATGCGCCCTGGGCGTCGCCGGCGCCCCACTGATCGCCCCGGCCGGGGCGGCGCCCCATCCCACCGACCTGCAACCCCCGCCCGACCTGTTCGACGCCCAGTTGCTGGACATCGACTTCTGGGTCAAGCCCCGCACGCTGTCGGTGGTGCGCCCGCAGAGCGGCGAGCGGGCCAGGCTGCTGTACTGGAAGGATGGCGAGATCATCGATTCCGCCTACCAGGAGCTGTGCCACATCCTGCGCGACGTCAACGGCCGCGCGACGGCCCCGATCGATCCCAAGCTGTTCGAAGTGCTGTGGGGCACCCAGGCCTTCATTGCCCGCTACGGCATGACCCAGCCGCTCGAGATCCTGTCGGGCTACCGCACCGAGGCGTCGAACAAGCGCCTGGTCGAGGAGGGCGTGCCGGCCGCGCGCAAGTCGCTGCACATGGTCGGCAAGGCGGCGGACATCCGCATCGCCAGCCTGAACGAGGAAGTGCTCGGCGGCCTGATCCGCAGCTTCCGCCAGGGCGGCGTCGGCTACTACTACCGTTCCGGGCCGAAAGGCGGCTGGATTCACGCGGATACCGGACTCAAGCGTACCTGGAAGGGATGATTCCACTGCGGTCGACCCGTGCGAGTGCGACATCGGACTTGGGCTACTATGCACGTATGGCCGGGGCAGGCCGCCCTGGCCATGGTGCTTTTCCAAGGAGGCAATGATGGCAACGATGAATGCTCCCACAATGGACCGCAGGACGGGCGAACGGCGCACCTCTTTGCGCGCCCATGAACGTTCCGCCATGTCGGCACTCGACTACCTGGCGATGGCGCTCCTGATCATTGGCGGCCTGAACTGGGCGATGGTCGGCCTGTTCGACGTCGACATGGTCGCCACCATCTTCGGCCAAGGCAGCCCGGCGACCCGGATCGTCTATGTGGTGGTGGGCCTGGCCGCGCTGTACTCGATCTACACCGCTGCCAAGATGGCAGGCAGCAAGCGCTCGACCTGAGCGGCATGCGGGTCGGGCTGATTTCCGACACGCACGGGTTGCTGCGCCCGGAGGCGCTCGATTTCCTCCGGGGCAGCGACCATATCATCCACGCCGGCGATATAGCCGGCTCCCAATGCGCCGGCCCCGACATCCTGGCGCCCCTGGCGGCAATCGCGCCGCTGACCGTCGTGCGCGGCAATAACGACCGCGGCGCCTGGACGGAGGACATCCCCGAGACCGCCGTGCTGCGCCTGGGCCGGGTCGCCATCTACGTCATCCACGACCTGAAGGAACTGCCGATCGATCCCGCGCACCTGGGCATGCGCGTGCTCGTGTCCGGACATTCGCACAAGCCTGCATGCCAGGAGCGCGATGGTGTGCTCTACGTGAACCCCGGGAGTGCCGGAAGGAGGCGCTTCAGCCTGCCGATCTCGATCGGCGAGTTACTGGTGGACGGCGGGCTGGTGCAGGTGCGCCTGGTGACGCTCGACGTGCAATAGAGGCAGCTCTGCCAGTGGGCGATAATGCGGCAAACCGAGGAGACGCCATGACTACCCACAGCGACGCATCGATCATCGACGCATGGTCACGCAATACCGATCCCTGGACCGCCGCCGTGCGCGGCGGCGAGATCGAATCGCGCGTGCTGGTGACGAATGCGGCCATCGTGGAAGCGGTGCGGGCGCGGGCGCCGCGCACTGGCGTCGACCTGGGCTGTGGCGAGGGCTGGCTGGTGCGGGCCTTGCCCGAAGTGGCGATGGTCGGTGTCGACGCCATCGCCGGGCTGGTGGAGCAGGCGCGCCTGGCCGGCGGCGGCGAGTTCCGCCAGCTGAGCTATGAAGAGATCGCCGCCGGCCAGCTGCAATTGGCGGCCGACGTGGCGGTTTGTAATTTCTCGCTGATCGGGGACGAGGCCGTGCGCGGACTGCTGCGCGCCGCGCCAAGCTACCTGCGCCCGGGCGGGCACCTGCTGGTGCAGACCGTCCATCCCTTGACGGCCTGCGGCGACGCGCCCTATGCCGACGGTTGGCGCGAGGGCAGCTGGGCCGGCTTCAGCGCCGCGTTCGCCGATGCGGCGCCCTGGTACTTCCGCACGGTGTCGAGCTGGCTGGCGCTGTTCGAGGAGCATGGCCTGCACGTGGTCGAGATGCGCGAGCCGCTGCATCCGTGTACCGGCAAACCGGTATCGCTGATCCTGGTGGGCCGGCTGCCAAACACCCCCTGAATCCCGGGTAAGCAAGTAAGATAGGGCTCGTTCCGCTTTTACCTGCATTACATGAATCTTCCACCCGCATCACCGCCGCCACGTTTTCGCCCCCGTCCCTGGACCGCACTGGAAACCCCGCAGGACGTCGAACTCTGGATCGACGAGCACAACCGCGCACTGCAGGAACTGGTCAAGCCGACCGAGACCGGCGTCGGTATCTGCTTCACGCTGGCCGAAGGCGGCAATATCTACCTGCAGACCACGGACGATGCCGTGATCCTCGACGTCGATCCGGATGCCGCGTGGATCGCGCCGCTCATCCATGCCGCCACCGGCGCCGAGCCGCCCCGTGGCCAGGTCTGGGTACTCCCCGACGACCGGCTGGTGCAGCTGATCCTGGGCCTGTCGACGCTGGTCGCGAGCACGACCCTGGTGGTCGGCCATCCGTTCGGATCGCGCGCGCGCAGGGCGGGATACTGAACAAGGCAGTCCCGGCCTTCCCGGCTGGGCCGGTTTGGGTTATAAAGTCAGCTCAACCAGGAGACCAATCGATGGGACAGCATTCGAACAGCGGGGCACGCCGTGCCTGTTTCGGCCTGGCGCTCGTGGCCGCGCTGACTTCACTGCTGCCGGCGGCGCCGGCGCTGGCCGCCGACCTGCTGACGGACGCCAGGGCGCGCGGCACGCTGCGCATCGCGATGGAAGGCACCTACCCGCCCTTCAACTTCAAGGATCCGAAGACCGGCCTCCTGTCGGGCTACGACGTCGACGTCGCGCGCCTGGTCGCCGGCAAGCTGGGCCTGAAGCCGGAATTCGTCACCACCGAATGGGCCGCGATCCTCGCCGGCCTCGCCGCCGGCAAGTACGACGTGATCGTCAGCCAGGTCGGCATGACTCCCAGGCGCGAGCAGGCCTTCGACTTCTCGCGTCCCTATACCTATTCCTTCCCGCAGCTCGTCGTGCGCAAGAACGAGCGCGCCAACTACGGCAGCCTGGCCGACCTGAAGGGCCGGAAGGTCGGCGTGGGGCAGGGCAGCGTGTTCGAGCAGCAGGTCAAGGCGGTGCCGGGCATCGAGGTCAAGAGCTATCCGGCGGCGCCCGAGAACCTGCAGGACCTGGCCTTCGGGCGCATCGACGCCGCGCTCAACGACAGCCTGATGGTGGCTTACCTGCTGAAACACTCGCCGCTGCCGATCAAGGCCGGCGCCCGGGTCGGGGCGCCCGAGCGCATGGGCATTCCCTTCCGCAAGGGCAGTCCCCAATTCAAGGCGGCGGTCGACAAGATCCTGCTCGACGCCACGGCCGACGGCACGCTGAAGGCACTGTCGCTCAAGTGGTTCGGCACCGACGCCAGCCGGCCGGCACCGTAAGGGCGCGCCCGGGACATGGCGGACCTGATCGCGCTGCTGCGTGAAGCGGCGCCGGCCCTCTTGACGGGCGCCGGCTACACCCTGATGTTCGCAGTGGCGTCGATGGTCGGCGGGCTGGCGATCGGCCTGCCGGTGGCGCTGATGCGCATTGCGCCGTGGGCGCTGCTGCGCCTGCCGGCGAGCGTCTACGTCAGCGTCATGCGCGGCACGCCGCTGCTGGTGCAGATCTTCGTCATCTATTATGGATTGCCGAGTATCGGCGTCGAGTTCACGCCGGTGACGGCGGGCGTGCTGGCGCTGTCGCTCAATGCCGGCGCCTACCTGTCCGAAAGCCTGCGCGGTGCGATTCGCGCCGTCAGCGAAGGGCAGTGGCGCGCGAGTTTCAGCCTGGGCCTGGGCTACTGGCAGACCCTGCACCACATCGTCATGCCGCAGGCCTTGCGCATCGCGGTGCCGTCGATGAGCAACACGCTCATCAGCCTGATCAAGGACACCTCGCTGGTGTCGGTCATTGCCCTGACCGAACTGATGCTGGCGACGAAGGAGGTGATCGCGGTGACCTTCCAGCCACTGCCGCTGTACCTCGCGGCGGCCTGCATCTACTGGGCCATGAGCCTGTTCTTCGAGGCGATCCAGCGCCGCGCGGAGCGGCGCCTGAACCGGGCGCACGCGCTACGCTAGGCGCATACGGCGTGCGCAGGAGATGCCGTGGCCGCCTCTTAATCGCTGCGCAGGGCCTGGATCAGTGCCTCGTCGCGTCCGTAGATGTCGGCAGCGAACATGGTGTGGCCGCGATGATCGCTCACCGCCGTGGCATAGAACAGGACGACCGGCACCGGCTCGGCAACTTGAACCGTGCGCGTCGGGCCCGGACGCATCGCCGCCGCGACACGCCCGGCGTCCCAGCCCAGCACGAATTGCGCCAGCTCGGCCGGGCGCTCGACCCGGATGCAGCCGTGACTGAGGTCGCGGCGCGCGCGCCCGAAGAGCGCCTTCGACGCGGTCGAATGGAGGTAGATATTCATCGGGTTGGGCATCGCAAACTTGACTTCCCCGAGCACATTCTTCGCTCCCGGACGCTGCCTGACCCTGGCCGCTCCCGAACGCAGCCGCGCCACGGCATCGTTGCCTGTAGCGGCAAGTACCTGTCCATCCCGCGATAGCAGTTCCATGTCGTTCTGTCGCAGGTAAGCCGGGTTGCGCGCAAGCTTCGGCACGATCTCGCCGATGGCAATGCTTCGTGGCACGTTCCAGTACGGATTGAATTCCAGATAGCGCAACTGGCCGATGAACAGGGGCGTGGGCGTTCCGGCAGCCTTGCCGACGATGATCCGCATCTCGATCGGCTGCGCGCCGCTGTCCTGGGCGCGCGGGAACGCCCACAGACGGTAGGTCGGCAGGTTGACCGCGATGACCGGTCCCTTGGAGAGCGGCGGCAGCCAGCGCAGGCGTTCCAGTGTGAGCGCGAGCTGCGTCACGCGATGGGTGAGCGGCACCGACAAGGCTGCGATCGTATCCGCACCCACTACGCCATCCTCGGCTAGCCCATGGCGCGACTGGAAGCGCCGGACGGCGTCCGCAAGCGCAGGAGTGTACATGTTGTCCGGTTCGGCAGCGGTCTCGGCGCCGAGATCTCCCAGCAGCCGCAGGCGCTCGCGCAACAGCGCCGTGCCCGCATACTCGCCGCCTGCAACGACGGCCGGGCGGTCGGCGGCGGGGAGCGCCGGCCAGTGGGACGCCGCCAGCGCCAGCGTCCGATAGTGCGCAAGCGCCTCCTTGACCCTGCGGTAGAGTGGAATCGCCGGCGCCGCCGTGTCGGCGGCCTGCGCCAGGCGTCCGGCATGCACTGCCAGGCGCAGGTGCTCGGCCGGGTTGAACTCGTCGGATGGCGCAGGCGCCTGGCGGTAAGGCGAGACGGTGCGGCCGAAGTGCAGGTCGGCAAGGTACTGGAGCATGGCGGTCGTGAGCGCGCGCTCGAAGGGCGCTGCATCCCCCGAGCCGCGCAGCGCGTCCAGCTGGCGCACGAGGTCGTCGCTCCGATAATGTCCCGGGTCGAGTCCATGTGCGGCGGCGTCGCCAAGCAGTTCCAGTGCCTGCCGCGCCAGCGCCCGCTCGTGGTCGAGCCAGGCCGGCGCCGCGCCGGTTTCGTGCAGGCGCACCGCCATCGCATGCGCGTCCATGCGGCTGCCGGCGGGCGCCGTGGGCGGCTCTGCCTGGGCGAAGCTCTGGACGAGGCAGAGCAGGGCGCCGCACAGCAGCCGTGCGGCGAAACTGCGGCTTCGGGCGAAAGTATGGGGCATGTGCGCATGGATCGTGATGTGTGATTCTCACCATATGCGCTTGTGGAACGCACAGTCATTGACACAAATCAAAACAGTGCGCGATAGGTCAGTATTTGACTTGTGATCAGACAAAGAAGTCGCTGCGGGCGCTCGGGCTCAGTCAGTCTGGCAGTAAGGGAAGGGTGTAGAAGGGATCGGCAGTTGCCGAGAGCGGACTTGCCGCGAACGCGGCAAGTCCTGGGATGGCGAACCGGGTGCGCAAGTGCATGACGAGGTTCAACTACCTGGTCCTTGCATCGGCCCGGCCCGGGCGCCGAGTCTAGCGGTTGCCGCCCTTGTCGCCTTGCTGCTTGAAGGCTTCCGAGGCCTGCTGGGCGCTTTCGCCCCTGTTCTGGCCGTCCAGGTCGTCCAATGCCGGAGTCCCGCCGGAAGCGTGCTGGCCACCACCCTGCTGCTGGTTGCCGCTTTGCCGTCCCTGCTGTTGGCCGCCTTGCTGCTGACCCGACTGCTGCCCGCCGGACTGCTGGTTGTTTTGCTGCCGGCCACCCTGCTGGCCCTGCTGTTGCCCGGACTGCTGGCTGCCCAGGTCTTTCATCGGATCGTTGACGCCCTTGTCCTGCGTCGACTGCTTCTGGTCTTTACCCTGGTTGCTATTCATGTTCGTCTCCTTGAGTAGGAATGTGGATGACCATCTTAATCCTCCTGCTGACATCGGCAATCGGCGTCCGCGCGGTGTCTTCGTAGGAGCACTCGGACGCGGTGTCCTGCAGGAAAGGCGAGGTGGAAAGCAACGCGCACCGGGGCAAGGCTAGGCTTGCGACGGTGCGCGTCGTGTTGCGAGGTAAAGGACGCTCAGGCGCGCCCGGGATTAACGATGGCCACGCCCCTGTTTGCCGTTGGCCCGGCTCCAGGCTTGCGAGGCTTCCCTTGCGGATTCGCCCTGGCGCGAACCCAGGTCGTCGAGCGCCGGCGTGCCGCCGGAGGCATGCTGCCCTCCTTGTTGCTGGCTGCCTTGCTGCCCCGACTGCATGCTCCCTTGTCGTCCCGATTGCTTATTACCCTTCTGCTTGTTACCTTGCTGCTTGCTAGCTGCTTGCTGCTGTCCCGCTTGCAGGCTGCCGTTCCCCTGGTCCGATTGCCGGGAAGCCTGTCGGCTCTCCCCCAGAACGCCGGACTGCATATTGCCCGGCTGTGGCTGACCGCTGGGAGCGATCTCCCCGCCCGCGGTACTGCTGCCGAGATCGTCCACATCATCGTCGTGGCGCGGTCCCTTGATGCCATGTCCCTTGTTTTCACCCATACCAGACTCCTTGTTTGAGTGCCGATGGCTTGATGATAGACCTCTGGCAGCCATCGACAATCGGAATCCGGCACGCGCCCTCGTAGGACAGTCCGTACAAAGTCATCAGCAATAAGAGAGGTCAGAGACGAGAGGTCAGGGCTTGCCCTGTCGGCGGTTCGCCTCCCCGGGCTGCTGGCGATTCTCTTGCTCGCCCGACTGCATGTTGCCGGGCCGGCTGTGCTCCAGCCGTTCGCGCTGGCGATCGACGTCGAAGTCGTCCAGCTGCACGTCGCTCAAGCTTCTCGTGCCGGAATCCTTATCCTGGGCCTTGTTCTCTGCCATGACAGCCTCCTTGCGTCAGATGTTGTGGAAGCCACATCTTAGGCTGTTCGGCGCGAAAGGAGCGCTTCAAGGCTGCGCCGGCGCCAGGCCGAGCTCGCGCAGGAAGGCATGCGCCGCACTGTAGGCGCCGACGTGTTGCTCGGCCGTAAAGCCGCCGTGTCCGCCACCCTTGACGGTATGCAGCACGTTCTTCACGCCGGCCTTGTCGAGGGCCGCCTTGAGCCGCATGGCGTGCGCATACGGCACCAGCGGATCGGCGTCGCCGTGGATGGTGAATACGGCCGGGCCGCCGGCGCGCACGTAGCCCAGCGGCGACACTGCGCGCGCCAGCGCCAGCCGGTCCGGATCCGGCATGCTGCCGAACCAGGCGACGGCGTAGGAGCGCAGGTTCGGGCCCTGCAGCATGTCGGCCACGTCGGTGATGCCGTACCAGTTGATCACCGCCGCCACCTTCGGCGCCGCGTTCTGGTACGGCCCGCTCCAGCCGGGTTCATTGGCCGCGCACTGGCGAGTCAGCGGCGAGTCGGGCGGCGCCATCGCGGTGGCGAGGGCCAGGTGCCCGCCCGCCGAATCGCCGGTCGTCACGACCCTGGCCAGGTCGAAGTTGTATTTCTTCGCATTGCGGCCCACCCACTGCAGCGCGCACAGCGTGTCCTCGAGCGCCGCCGGGGCAGGCGCCACCTTGGCCAGCCGGTAGCTGACGTTCACGAAGGCGAAGCCCATTTCCATGTAGGGCATGGCGGACAGCGCCGCACCCTCGCGACGGCCGGCGACCCAGCCGCCACCGTGGAAGTACATCACCACCGGCAGCGGCTTGTCGCTCTTCTTTGCCGGGAGGTAGACGTCGAGCTTGAGCTCGGTGCCGCTGGCCGTCAGGTAGGTGAGGTTGGCGTCGATCCACCAGCCGTGGTCGAGCAGGGCGGCGCTGCGCACGCCTTCATCGGCTGCGGCAGCAGCGAACGGTAAGGCGAGCGCACAGCTTAGCAGGGCGGCGCACGGCCGCCAGGTAGCGAACGGCATGCGAGTCCCCTTACATGTTCGGGTAGTTCGGGCCGCCGCCGCCTTCCGGCGTCACCCAGACGATGTTCTGGGTCGGATCCTTGATGTCGCAGGTCTTGCAGTGCACGCAGTTCTGCGCGTTGATCTGCAGGCGGTCCTTGCCGTCGTCAGTCTTCACGAACTCGTACACGCCGGCCGGGCAGTAGCGCTGTTCCGGGCCCGCATACTTGGCCAGGTTGACGTCCACCGGGATGCTGGCATTCTTCAAGGTCAGGTGCACCGGCTGATCTTCGCTGTGGTTGGTGTTCGAGATGAACACCGAGGACAGTCGGTCGAAGGTCAGCTTGCCGTCCGGTTTCGGGTACGCGATCGGCTGGAACTGCGACGCCGGCTTGAGGCACTCGTGGTCGGCGTGCTTGTGGTGCAGCGTCCACGGCGCCTTGCCGCGGAAGACCATCTGGTCGATGCCTGTCAGGATGGTGCCGAGGTACAGGCCCTTGGCCATCAGGGGCTTGAAGTTGCGCGCCACGTGCAGCTCTTCGTGCAGCCAGGATTGTTCGAAGGCGGCCGGATAGGATGCGAGTTCATCGTGCTGGCGGCCTTCGCCCAGCGCAGCGAATGCGCTTTCCGCAGCCAGCATGCCGGTCTTGATCGCGGCGTGGCTGCCCTTGATGCGGCTGGTGTTGAGGAAGCCGGCGTCACAGCCGATCAGGGCGCCGCCCGGGAATACCGTCTTTGGAAGCGACTGCAGGCCGCCCGCGGTAATTGCGCGCGCGCCGTACGAAATGCGCTTGCCGCCCTCGAAGTACTTGCGGATTTCAGGATGCGTCTTGTAGCGCTGGAATTCCTCGTACGGCGACAGGTAGGGGTTCTGGTAAGCCAGGCCCACCACGAAGCCGACCGCCACCTGGTTGTTCTCCAGGTGGTACAGGAAGGAGCCGCCGTAGGTGTCGTTGTCCAGCGGCCAGCCGGCCGTATGGACCACCAGGCCAGGCTTGTGCAGGGCCGGGTCGATCTCCCAGAGTTCCTTGATGCCGATGCCGTAGGTCTGCGGGTCCTTGCCCTTGTTCAGGTCATACTTGGCCATCAGCTGCCTGCCGAGGTGGCCGCGCGAGCCTTCCGCGAACAGCGTGTACTTGGCGTGCAGCTCCATCCCGAGCTGGAAGTCGCCGCCCGGTTCGCCGTCGCGCTTGACGCCCATATTGCCGGTGGCGACGCCCTTGACCGAACCGTCCTCGTTATACAGCACTTCGGCCGCCGGGAAGCCCGGGAAGATCTCGACGCCCAGCGCTTCGGCCTGCTGGCCCAGCCAGCGGGTGACGTTGGCCAGCGAGATCACGTAGTTGCCGTGGTTGGTCAGCATCTTCGGGACCATGAAATTCGGCGTGCGGATGGCCTTGGTCTCGGTCAGGAACAGGACCTGGTCCTCGGTCACCGGCGTATTGAGCGGCGCGCCTTTTTCCTTCCAGTCCGGGATCAGCTCGTTCAGGGCGATCGGGTCCATGACCGCGCCCGACAGGATGTGCGCACCCAGTTCGCCGCCTTTTTCGAGCACGCAGACGGAGACTTCCGAGCCCTTTTCCGCCGCCAGCTGCTTGAGCCGGATCGCCGCCGACAGGCCCGCAGGGCCGCCGCCGACGATGACCACGTCGTACTCCATGGCTTCACGCGGTCCGTATTGTTCGAGGATGTTGGTCGTCTCAGTCATGGTCTTTTAATCAGGTAAAAAATTAAGCACGAGTGTGCACTTTTTTGCTGCCGTTGGCAACGCTGGGCGCCATTTTACGGACATTATTAGATGCGGCAATCTAATACTGATGATTTGTGTAAGATGGTGTCTTCGGTAACGAACTGTGGAAGGGGCGGCGCGTGGGCATCGAAGTCAATTACGAAGGAAAAATCGCCATGGTCACCGGCGCATCGAGCGGCCTCGGTGCGCGTTTCGCCAAGGCGCTGGCCGGCGCCGGGGCCCAGGTGGTGCTGGCTTCGCGCCGCGTCGAGCGACTCAAGGAGCTGCGCGCCGAGATCGAGGCCGATGGCGGCGCCGCCCACGTGGTACGGCTCGACGTGACCGACCTGGGGTCGATCAAGTCGGCCATCGCGCACGCCGAGACCGAGGCCGGCCCGATCGACATCCTGGTGAACAACTCGGGCGTGTCGAGCACCCAGCGCCTGCTGGACGTCACCGAAGACGACTACAACTACATCATGGACACCAACCTGCGCGGCGCATTCTTTGTCGCGCAGCAGACCGCCAAGCGCATGATCCAGCGCGCCAAGGGCGACCCGCGCAAGCAGCACCGCATCGTCAACATCGCCTCGGTGGCCGGCCTGCGCGTGCTGCCGCAGATCGGCGTGTACTGCATGAGCAAGGCGGGCGTGGTGCAGATGACCAAGGCGATGGCAGTGGAGTGGGGCAAGTACGGCATCAACGTCAACGCCATCTGTCCCGGCTACATCGCCACCGAGATGAACGAGGACTACTTCGACACCGAGCAGGGACGCAAGCTGATCGACATGCTGCCGCGCAAACGCACGGGCAAGCCGGAAGACCTCGACGGGCTCCTGCTGCTGCTGGCGGCCGACGAAGCCCACTTCATCAATGGCGCCATCATCACGGCCGACGACGGCATGACGGCGCAGTAATCAGTGATTAAACAGTGATTAAAGTTAGGAAGCAATGAGCAGCAAGCAGTTTGTACCGCAGTTAGTCCATACGATGCGGATTCCCATTCGCTGGGGCGACATGGACGCGATGGGCCACGTCAACAACACCGTCTATTTCCGCTACATCGAATCGGCGCGCATCGCGTGGCTGGAACAGGCCGGGGCCTTGCCAGATCCGGCCGCCTCCAGCGAAGGTCCGGTGATCGTCAACGCCCACTGCAGCTTCCTCAAGCAGCTGACCTATCCGGGCGAGATCGAAGTGTCGACCTGGGTCGGTCCACCGGGCCGCTCGAGCATCGACATCACCCACGAGATCCGGCTGGTCGGGGCCGACGGCCAGGCCGGCGCGCTGCACGCCGAGGGCGGCGCCAGGATGGTCTGGATCGATTTCAAGGCGGAGAAGTCGCGGCCGTTGCCGGACCGGCTGCGGGCGCTGCTGCCGGCCGGATGAAGCAGTTGCCTGTCGTCCGCTTCGACGAAAACCGCCTGGCCATCGAGGACATCGTCGCCATTGCGCGCGGCGCTGCGCACCCGAAGCTGTCCGAAGAACCGGCCTTCCACGCCCGGATCGCGCGCGGCGCGGACTTTCTCGACCGGCTGCTGCGCGAGGACGGCGTCGTCTATGGCGTGACCACCGGCTACGGCGACTCGTGCACGGTGCCGGTGCCGCTGCACCTGGTGCCGGAGCTGCCGCGTCAGCTGTACACCTACCACGGCTGCGGGCTGGGTTCGTATTTCGACGCAGACCAGACCCGGGCCATCATGGCGGTTCGCCTGGCTTCGCTATGCAAGGGCTACTCGGGCGTCAGCGTGGCGCTGCTGGAAGGGATCGTGCGCCTGTTCGACGCCAGGCTGCTGCCCTTGATACCGAGCGAAGGTTCGGTCGGCGCCAGTGGCGACCTGACGCCGCTGTCCTACCTGGCGGCCGTGCTGTGCGGTGAGCGCGAGGTGCTGCGCGATGGCGTGCAGGTGCCGGCGCTGGACGCCCTGCGCGCCGCCGGCATTGAACCGCTGCGCCTGCGGCCGAAGGAAGGACTGGCGATCATGAACGGTACCGCGGTCATGACCGGCCTGGCCTGCCTGGCCTGGGACCGCGCCTCGTATCTGGCCAGGCTCGTGACCCGGATCACGGCGATGGTCTCGTTCGCGCTGGACGGCAACGCCCATCACTTCGACGAAACCCTGTTTTCGGCGAAGCCGCACGCCGGCATGCAGGAGGTGGCGGCGTGGCTGCGCGCGGATCTCGGCTATACGGGGCAGGTGGAAAGCAACGCCAAGCGACTGCAGGACCGCTACTCGATCCGCTGCGCGCCGCACGTGATCGGCGTGCTGGCGGATGCGCTGCCGTTCTTCCGCAGCACCATCGAAAATGAACTGAACAGCGCCAACGACAACCCCATCATCGATCCCGACCACGAGCGTGTCCTGCACGGCGGGCACTTCTACGGCGGACACATCGCATTCGCCATGGACAGCATGAAGAATGTGGTCGCCAACCTGGCCGACCTGATGGACCGGCAGATGGCGCTGCTGGTCGATACCCGCTACAACGCCGGCCTGCCGGCCAATTTGTCGGGCATGACCGGAGAGCGGACGGCGATCTCGCACGGGCTGAAAGCCTTGCAGATCAGCGTGTCGGCGTGGACGGCGGAAGCGCTCAAGCTGACCATGCCGGCCTCGGTGTTCTCGCGCTCGACCGAGTGCCACAACCAGGACAAGGTCAGCATGGGGACGATCGCGGCGCGCGACTGCCTGCGGGTGCTGGAGCTGACCGAGCAGGTGGCGGCGGCACTGCTGGTCGCGGTGCGGCAGGGCGTATGGCTGCGGACGCGGATCGCGGGAGCCGCCGCGCCGCCGCGTCTGGCCGACATGGCGGAACTGGTGGGGCAGGACGTTGCCGCGCTGGTCGAAGATCGGCGGCTGGATACGGAATTGCGAGTGCTCCTGGCGCGGATCCGCGGACAGCACTGGGCGCTGGCCGCGCCTTGATCCTATCTGGCCCCCACCAGCTTGTGCACCAGCTCCGACGAGGTCGACGCCGCAAACTTGCGCATCAAGCTGGCCCGGTGCATCTCCACCGTGCGCGGACTCAGGTCGGTGTCGCGCGCGATCATCTTGCTGGTCTTGCCCTCTACCAACAGGGCGGCGATCTCGCGCTCGCGCGGCGTGAGTTCCGCCGATACCGGCCGCTTCTCGCTGACGTCCTCGAAGGTCCACACGCCCGCGCCCAGCGGTTGCGAAGGATCGAGGGCGCTCCCGGTCACGTGGCACCAGAACAGTTCGCCGTCCGCGCGGCGCATGATGCGCTCATCCGAGTAACGTCCCTTGGCGTTCATGATCGGCACGATGCGGTCCCCGGTGCGCAGGAATTCGTCCATGGTCGGATAGAGCACGCTGAACGATTGGCCGTGCAAGGCGCCCGCGCCGTAGCCGAACATCGCCGCCAATGCCTGGTTGCACGACTGGATCACGCGGTCGATCGAGACGCACATCCCGACCGGCGCATGCTGGAAGATCATCTCGTAATCGATGGCGCAAGGCGGAATCATCTGATCTGGATCGACTACACGGTTCATAGGAAGGCTCGCCCGTAGTTCTACGGTATTGTTATTCGGTACAGCGTATTTTATGCTGAGACTCTACTTTGAGGTACAGAAGAGCTTTGGGCTTAACTTATAAAAGGGACGGGTATGAACAAAGTGTATCCTGATGCGAAGTCGGCGCTGGCCGGCATCGTGGCAGATGGCCAGACCATCGCCGTGGGCGGCTTCGGCCTGTGCGGCATTCCGGAGGCGCTGATCGCGGCGCTGCGCGATTCCGGCGTCAAGAACCTGACGGCGATTTCGAACAATGCGGGTGTGGACGGCTTCGGCCTGGGCCAGCTGCTGGAAACCCGACAGATCAAGAAGATGATCTCCTCCTACGTGGGCGAGAACAAGGAATTCGCACGCCAGTTCCTGGCCGGCGAACTCGAACTCGAGTTCACGCCGCAGGGCACGCTGGCCGAGAAGCTGCGCGCCGGCGGCGCCGGCATCCCGGCCTTCTACACCAAGACGGGCTACGGCACCATCGTCGCCGACGGCAAGGAAACCCGCGAATTCGACGGCGAGCACTACGTGATGGAACGCGCGCTGCTGCCGGACGTCTCGCTGGTCAAGGCATGGAAGGCCGACAAGGCCGGCAACCTCCTGTACCGCAAGACCGCGCGCAACTTCAACCCGAACGTGGCCACCGCCGGCAAGATCTGCATCGTGGAAGTCGAAGAGCTGGTCGAGATCGGCGAGATCGATCCGGACCAGGTGCATACCCCGAGCATCTTCGTGCACCGCATCGTCCACAACCCGACGCCGGAAAAGCGCATCGAGCAGCGCACCGTGCGCGCTTAAGCAAGCGCCTTTGAGAACCCTGGAGACAGAACATGGCATGGACTCGTGATGAAATGGCCGCGCGCGCGGCGAAGGAGCTGCAGGACGGCTTCTATGTGAACCTGGGCATCGGCCTGCCGACCCTGGTGGCGAACTACGTCCCCAACGATATCGAGGTCTTCCTGCAGTCGGAAAACGGCCTGCTGGGCATCGGCCCGTTCCCGACGGAAGCGGAAGTGGACGCCGACCTGATCAACGCCGGCAAGCAGACCGTGACCGCGCTGCCCGGTTCGGCCTACTTCAGCTCGGCCGATTCCTTCGGCATGATCCGCGGCGGCAAGATCAACCTGGCGATCCTGGGTGCGATGCAGGTGTCCGAGCGCGGCGACCTGGCCAACTGGATGATTCCTGGCAAGATGGTGAAGGGCATGGGCGGCGCGATGGACCTGGTGGCCGGCGTCAAGCGCGTGGTCGTGGTGATGGAGCACGTCGCCACCGCCAAGGACGGCTCGACCTCGCACAAGATCCTGAACAAATGCGACCTGCCGCTGACCGGCGTGGGTGTGGTCGACCGCATCATCACGGACCTCGGCGTGCTGGACATTACCGACACCGGCCTCAAGCTGGTGGAGCTGGCCCCGGGCGTCACCAAGGAAGAAGTGCTGGCGGCGACTGGCTGCGAGCTGGACGTCTCGGCGGTCTGAACGAAAAAGCGCGGGGGCGGTGTTCCGGCCCCGCGCGTGTGCCAGCGGCCCGCAGGTCAACTGCGGGCTTTTTATTTCAGCGCGTCGAGGCGCTGGCGCAGCCGCTGCGCATGCCCCTCATTTGCGGGCGACTTCAACAGTTCGGTCAGCGCCAGGCGCTCGGCGGTGCGCAGCGCGTCCTCCGCATCGACCTTCACGTCCGGCACCACGCCGGTGCCTTCCCAGTTGCTCTTGCTGATCGGATTGACCGCCCGGCCGGAGGGGATGAAGGCCGCCAGGTGCTGGTGGATGCGGTGTACGCCGCCCGGATGGGCGCCGCCGCCGGTGGTTTCTCCCACGATCAGTCCACGGCGCAACTGCTGAATGTTGTAGCTGAATTCCTCGGCGCCCGAAAAGGTCGTCTTGCTGGTCAGGACGAAGACCTTCTTGGTGCCGCCAAACTTCTTCCCGGGCACATTTTCCTCGGTCCAGAACGCATCCGTGCGGCCGCCCTCGCGCCAGTACATGTCGTTCAGGTGAGTACGCTTGTCGAACAGGTAGCTGGACAGGTAGGCGACCGTATGCGGGTCGCCGCCGCCGTTATTGCGCAAGTCGACGATGAGCGCATCGGTGTCCGCGACCAGGTTCATCAGCGCGCTCAGCGCGGGCTTGGCGGCCGAAGCCGGCGGAAAGCTGCGCAGGTCGATATAGCCGATGTTGCCGGGCAAGGTTTCCACCTTGCGGATGTCGTAGTTGCGCGACTTGAGGAACACACCGAACTCGCGCTCCTGCTCGGGCGTCGGTCCGCGCTTGCCGCCGTCGGGAGGAAGCGGCCTGGCGTGGTAGCGCACGCCCAGGTGCTTGTCCCCGGTCGGCTGGCGCAGGTCTTCGGTGAGCATCGCCGCGAAGGCGGTGAGATCAGGGGCGCTGCGGTAGGCCCCGCTCTCCTCGCGCGCGTTCAGGCGCTCGACGACCTGGCTGGCCTTGTCCGGGAAGACGTAGATGTCCTTGACCTTTGCGCCGAGTTGGGCGATCACCGCCTTGCGGGTGGCCTCGTCGACCTCCGCCCGGGCCTCGCAGGCGAGGGAGCCGAGCAACACGGGTACAAGCAGAAGGGTGCGAATCGGATTCATGTGGGTCCTATCGAATGAGTAGTGGGTGCAAGAATGGAGACGGCGGGCAAGACAGTGATGAGAGGTTTATTTTCCAATAGAGGGAAATTCTGAATTCTGTCTCCTGGAGTCTATTATTTCCATATCGTAGCAATCAGCTATTCTTTCAGCAATGCGTCATGCATAATCGGAGCAATAAAAAACCGCTGTAACGGCGTCCCGTCCAGCGGCTTCCTAGCCGGGCCAGCATTGCTGCGGGCCTTTTCTTTTCCCTGCTACTTCAGCGACCAGACGTACTGGACGGCGGCCCATGACTCGACCGGTTTGCCCTTGGTGCTTGCCGGCTTGAAGCTGCACTTGGCGAGGGCCGTGCGCGCTGCCTCGTCGAGAGGGGGATGACCGGACGACTTCGTGATTTTAGTATCCTTGACCGTGCCGTCCGTCGCCACCAGGAAGCCAAGAGCCACGGTGCCCGTGTGTTTCTGCGTAATCGAATTGGCGGGGTATTCGGGCTTCTTGCAGCTGTCGAACCTGGCGATCGCCTCCTGATCCGGTTTCGCCAGCGTGGTGCCAGGGGCCGCATGAGCGAACACCGCGGCGCTCATCGCCGCCAGTCCCAGTACGGGAATGGCCGCTTTCCAGTTCAATGCTTGTGTGTCTGGGCGAATCAAGCGTTTGATGCGTGACATAAGATCTCCTCCGTTGGCCGCCTGGGCCAGGTGGTGGGTGGAAAACTGGAGTTTCTCCAGCTCTGAAAGGGCCAGGGCCAGGCGCCGCGGTTCGCCCAGTTGCCGTGCCGCGAAATCGTCGGCGATCTGTTCCCGTTCGACGCGGATGCGTCCCGAGATCCACCAGACCGCCGGGTGGTAGAAGAGCAGGGTCTCGACCACGTTCTGGCCGAGGTTGACCATGTAATCGTGGCGCTTGATGTGGGCCATTTCGTGGGCCAGCAGCGCTTCCAGCAGGTGCGCCGGCATGCCCGACACCAGCGAAGCGGGCAGCAGCACCACCGGGCGCCACCAGCCGGCCGTGACCGGACTCCCAAGGCGTTCGACCACGCGCAGGCGCACCGCACGCGTGACGCCGAACTGCGCGGCGAGACGTTCGGTGCGCGCCTGCCAGGCCGGGTCGATGCGCTCATGGGCGGCGGCACGGCCGATCCACAGCAGGCCCGCCACCATCCGCAAGGCCATCGCGCACGCGCATACCGCCCAGGTGCCCACGATCCAGACCAGCTGCTCGGCGAGCAGGGCGCTCCAGCCCGCGTCGATCGGCGAACCGGCTACCAGCCCGGCGGCGAACAGCACCATCGCATCGCCGCCGCTGCCGCTGCCCTCGAGCAGGCGCAGCGCCAGCTCGGTGGCGGGCCAGGCCAGGCACAGGAACAGCCCGCTGCAGGCGACCAGGTAGCGCGTTTGCGGCTGGCTGTTCCTCAGCACCATCAAGAGCACGGCCGTCGCGCAGCCGATCAGCGCGCCCTGCCAGAGGAAGTGGACCAGCGTCCAGCCGACGCTGGCGACGATGTCGGCGGCGATCATGCCTGCCCCTCCGGTTTGTCCTTGCCGGCGCCGTCTTCGCGCAGCAGCTGTTCGATCTCGTCGCGCTCCTTCTTCGAGATGCCGCTCTTGAGCGCGGCCAGCACCAGGGCCTTGGCCGAACCGGCGAAGGCGCGTTGCATCAGGTCCTTGAGCAGATTGGTCTCGACCGAATCCTGCGCATGCGCCGGGGCGTAGACGTGCGAACGTTCGCTCTCGTCGCGCACCAGCAGGCCTTTGCCGTGCATGATCTGCATCAGGCGCAGCACGGTGGCGTAGGTGACGTCCGGTTTGGTCTTCTGCATGTCGTGGTGCACCTGCTTGGCGGTGCCGGAGGCCATCGGCCACAGCACCTGCAGCAGTTCCAGTTCGGCCGGGGTCGGCTTGGGGGTATCGGGTTTGCGTGGCATGAGCGTCCTCATTGGTTGGTAGGTCTAGAATAGTCTGTCTAGACACGGGTGTCTACAGTTTTCGTGTGCCGTGCATGCTTTATGCGCAAGGGGTAGGGGCGAAAAAAAACCACATCGTGCGATGTGGTTTTTTGGGGGGCAGAGCCGGTTCAGGCGGCGGCGCGCACCGGCTCCAGGTCTTTCTCGCCCTCGAGCGGCACACGGCCGTGCAGCACGGCGTCCATGCGCTCGACGTCCAGTTCCTTCTCCCACTTCGACACCACCACGGTGGCCACGCCGTTGCCGATGAAATTGGTCAGTGCGCGTGCTTCGCTCATGAAGCGGTCGATACCGAGGATCAGGGCCATGCCGGCTACCGGGATGGTCGGGACCACCGCCAGCGTGGCGGCCAGGGTGATGAAGCCGGCGCCGGTGATGCCCGATGCACCCTTCGAGGTCAGCATCGCCACCGCCAGGATGGTCAGTTCCTGCATCAGGGTCAGGTCGGTGTTGGTTGCCTGGGCCACGAACAGGGCCGCCATCGTCATGTAGATGTTGGTGCCGTCCAGGTTGAACGAGTAGCCGGTCGGGACCACCAGGCCGACCACCGGCTTGGAGCAGCCGAGGCGCTCCAGCTTGCGCATCAGGGCCGGCAGGGCGGACTCCGACGAGCTGGTGCCGAGCACGATCAGGAGTTCTTCCTTGATGTACTTGATGAAGCGGAAGATCGAGAAGCCGGTGTACTTGGCGATGGCGCCCAGCACGAAGACCACGAAGACGAAGCAGGTCAGGTAGAACGAACCCATCAGCTTGGCCAGCGGCAGCAGCGAATCGAGGCCGTATTTACCTATGGTGAAGGCCATCGCGCCGAAGGCGCCGATCGGGGCGACCTTCATGACGATGTTCACGACGCCGAAGATCACGTGCGAGAAGTCCTCGATCATCCTGGTCACCGGGCGGCCACGCTCGCCCAGCATCGACAGCGAGAAGCCGAACAGCAGCGCGATGAGCAAGACCTGCAGGATGTCGCCCTTGGCGAAGGCATCCACGAAGGTGTTCGGGATGATGTTCATCACGAAGTCCGTCGTGCTCTGCGTCTTGGCCTTGTCGGTGTACTGGGCGATGGACGAGGCGTCGAGGTGGGCCGGGTCGACGTTGAAGCCGGCGCCCGGCTTGAGCATGTTGGCGACCACCAGGCCGATGGCCAGCGCGAAGGTCGAGACGACCTCGAAGTAGAGCAGGGCCTTGCCGCCGACGCGGCCGATCTTCTTCATGTCCTGCATGCCGGCGATACCGGCGACCACCGTACAGAAGATCACCGGGGCGATGATCATCTTGATCAGTTTGATGAAGCCGTCTCCCAGGGGCTTCATCTTGGCGCCGAGTTCAGGGTAGAACACCCCCAGCAGCACGCCAAGCACGATGGCGAACAGCACCTGGACATACAGGATTTTATAGAATGGCTTTTTCATGGCAACGCTTCGATGAGAAGTTTGTGGTGTTGCCATCTTGTCGGAAGCGCTGCGCCTTATCTATTGTGGATATCCGCAGGCCTTATATCTCGGCCCCGATATGTGGTTTGTGTATCGCGTGATATTTCCGCAGCGTGGTGCGGGAATAGCCTGGGCCAGGCCGGCCAGGGCCGCGAACATGTCATGGGAAGGTCCAGTCCAGCCCCAGCTGCCTGATCAGGATGAAGGTGAGGAGCCCCAGGGCCAGGAGCGATACCGCGAAGACGGCGGCCACCTTGCCGGCCGCGCGCAGCACTGCGCGCCCATCCGTCTCCTTCCCTTTCTGGCCTTGATCGTAATGCCACTTGATGGCGAAGAACATGCCCGTGCATAAGGCGAGAACCTTGAACGTGCCGGCGACGATAGGGAACCAATCCATGATGTTGAACCAATGCAGGTGAAAGAGGAGAAAACGCCGGCGAAGCCATGCCTGCATGGTGTTGCTGTACGTTGAAGGCATTCTACTGAAATGCCATTCCCATACAATCAGACAAAATGTCTCAGTTGAATTCCAATCAAGATGCGGATTTGCCAACCCGGTTGCCGCGCCTGGCCGAACAAATTTATTATTTTGAGAACGTTTGCGAAGGACTATCCCATGGATAATGGCAAGCTCGAGTGATCAATTCGACAGGCCACCATGAAAAAATTTCTGATTGCCGCTGCTGCCATGGCGTTTGCCGGCAGCGCTTTTGCCGCCACCGTCCAGGACGTCGCTGAGCGTTACGTCAAGCTCGTACTCGCCATCGGCGTGCATGATCCCGCCTACGTGGACGCCTATTACGGCTCGCCGCAACTGCAAGAGCAAGTGACCAGGGACCGTCAGGATTTACCGGCAATCCGTGCCGGGATCGAACAGGCGCTCAGTGAACTGGCGCCCCAGCGCGCGCGCGACGCGAGCGAGGCCCTGCGCATCGCATTCCTGAGTAAGCAGCTGCAGTCCATGCTCACCCGCGTGGATATGTTGGGCGGTAAAACGTTCAAGTTCGACGATGAAAGCAGGCGGCTGTATGACGCGGTGTCGCCGCATCATGACCGCGCTTACTACACGCGCATCGTCAGGCAGATCGACAAGATGCTGCCCGGCAGCGGCACGGTCAGCGAGCGGCTAATGGCATATCGCAGCAAGTTTGCCATCCCGAAGGACAAGCTCAAGCCGGTATTCGACGCGGCCATCAAGGCTTGCCGCGAACGTTCGGCCAAGTACATCAGCTTGCCGGCCGATGAAAACTTCGTGCTCGAATTCGTCACCAATAAACCCTGGAGTGGCTACAACTGGTACAAGGGTGGTTCCCAGAGCCTGATTCAGATTAATACCGAGTTCCCGATCTACCTGGACCGCGCCGTCGACCTGGGTTGCCATGAGGGTTATCCCGGCCACCATGCGTATAACGCGCTCCTGGAAAAGACGCTGGTCAATGACAAGAAATGGACGGAATTCAGCGTGTATCCGCTGTATTCGCCGATGTCGCTGATCGCCGAAGGCACCGCCAATGTCGGCATCGACATGGCGTTCAGCGATGCGGAGCGCCTGGCATTTGAAAAAGCGGTGCTATACCCGATCGCCGGCATCGATCCTGCGCTGGCAGATCAATACGCACAGTTGCGCAAACTGACCGCCAAACTCAGTTACGCGGATAACGACGCCGCCATGCACTACCTTGAAGGAAAGTGGAACAAGGAGCAAACCATCGAGTGGCTGGTGAACGTGCAGTTATACCCGCCCGAGAAAGCAGCGCAGAGAGTGTCGTTCTACGACGCCAATCGGAGCTATGTCATCAATTACAACCTGGGTGCGGACCTGGTGCGAGCGTATATCCAGCGCCAGGCCACCTCAAAAGACCCCGACACCGCACGCGCGCAGCGCTGGGCCGCCTTCAAGGAGCTGCTGTCCTCGCCGCGCGTGGCCAGCAGCTTGCGCTGACGAGGCTGGACCGCTCGCGTCAGCCCTCCAGGTCGCCGAGCGACTGCGCGACGCCAAGCTGCACGTCGCGCAGGAAGGCGCCGCCCTGTTCGGACAGCGCAATCCCCGGCGCGGCCAGCTCGACCAGGCACACCAGTGTCTGGCGGAACCACGCCATGTCGGTGCCCATGAGGGGCAGGGCATGGGCGTCGATCAGGTAGTACACCGCGCGGGTCAACAAATTCGGATCGCGTCCGGCGCGGGCGATGCCGGGCGCGAAATCGACGACCTCGCGGTGGAAGCGGTCGGCCAGGGTCTCGAGGATGTCGTTCGAGACTTGCGGCTGGCCGGCGGCCAGCACGACCCGGGCCAGGTCGCGGCAGGCATCCTGCAGCGCGCCGTCGTCGAGATGCTGTGTCATGGCCGCCTTATTGTGCGGCCCAGCCGCCGTCCATGTTCCATGCCACGCCGCGCACCTGGTCGCCGGCGGGCGAGCAGAAGAACACCGCCAGCGCGCCCAGTTCTTCCGGCGTGACGAATTCGCCGGAGGGCTGCTTCTCGCTCAGCAGTGCTTTCTTGGCCGCGTCGTTCGAGAGTCCGTCGCGGGCGGCGCGGTCGTCCACCTGCTTCTGCACCAGTGGCGTCAAGACCCAGCCAGGGCAGATCGCGTTGCAGGTGACCCCAGTCTGCGCGTTTTCCAGCGCGGTGACCTTGGTCAGGCCCACCAGGCCGTGCTTGGCGGCGACGTAGGCCGACTTGCCCGCCGAGCCGACCAGGCCGTGCACCGAGGCCAGGTTGATGATGCGGCCCCAGTTCTTCTGCTTCATGCCGGGCAGGGCCAGGCGGCTGGTGTGAAAGGCCGAGGTCAGGTTGATCGCGATGATCGCATCCCATTTATCGGCCGGGAACTCGTCCACGGTGGCCACGTGCTGGATGCCGGCATTGTTGACCAGGATGTCGACGCCGCCGAACTTATCAAGCGCGAACTGCATCATGGCCTCGATCTCCGCCGGCTTGCTCATGTCGGCGTTGTGGTAGGCGGTCTGCACGGCGAATTCCGCGCCGAGATCCGTATACAGTTTTTCGATCTGCTGTGCGTCGCCGAAGCCGTTGAACACGATGTTGGCGCCCTGTTCCGCCAGCGAACGGGCGATGCCGAGGCCGATGCCCGAGGTGGAACCGGTGACGAGTGCTGTTTTACCGCTGAGCATATTGGTTTTCATGGCGTCCTCTAGTTTGGGGGAGTAATCGGGGTGCTTCCTCAGAATTGGTAGAATTCTAATAGCAATGCCAAGTAAAATGCTGCATTGCTGAAGTAGAAACCCAGCCGAACGAACAATATTGTCATGACGGAGCAGGCGATGAGTGAAGCCAGGTTAAAAAGCGTGCAGTGCAGTTCGCCCGCCGGCCTGCACCGGATGGCGTACAAGGAGTGGGGCGACCCGCTCAACCCGAAGGTGCTGGTGTGCGTGCATGGCGTCACCCGCGTGGCCGACGATTTCGATCACTTGGCGCGCGCCCTGTGCGACGAATACCGTGTGGTGTGCCCGGACGTGGTCGGCCGCGGCCGCTCTGGCCGCCTGCGCGATCCCGAGCACTACACGGTGCCGCAGTACGTGGCCGACATGGTGACCCTGATTGCGCGTGTCACTGAAGACGACCCAGGGGTCGACTGGTTCGGCACCTCGATGGGCGGCCTGATCGGCATGATGCTGGCCTCGCTCGACGAGACCCCGGTGCGCAAACTGGTCATCAACGACATCGGCCCCGTGCTCGACCAGGGCGCTGTGGCGCGCATCGGCGAGTACATCGGCCAGGACATCCGCTTCCCGGATTTCGATACCGGTGCGGCCTACGTGAAGGCGGTGTCGATGTCCTTCGGCCCGCACAGCGATGAAGAATGGTTCAAGCTGGCGAACGACGTGCTGCGCCAGGAGCCGGGCGGCCAGTGGGTGCGCCACTACGACCTGGGCCTGGCCCAGCCCTTCCGCGCCATCACGCCGGAACGCGCGGCGGGCGACCAGGTGGCATTGTGGTCGGCCTGGGATGCGATCCACTGCCCGACCCTGCTGGTGCGCGGCGAGCAGTCCGACCTGCTGTCGCGCGAGACGGCGTTGGAGATGTGCGCACGCGGACCGAAGCCGCGGTTGGTCGAGATCCCGGGCGTGGGCCATGCGCCCACCTTCGTACGGCCAGACCAGATCGCGATCGCACGAGAATTTTTAGTCGGCGGGCCCTGAGGGAATCCGCCAGTTTTTATCAGAAAGCAGCTATGGAAATCAAACGAATCCACGTAGGCAAGCGCCTCTCCGAAGTCGCCATCCACAACGACACCATCTACCTGGCCGGCCAGATCGCCGAAGACACCACCCAGGGGATCGAAGGCCAGATGCGCGAAGTGCTGGCGCATGTCGACCGCCTGCTGAACGAAGCCGGCAGCGACAAGTCGTGCGTCCTGATGTGCCAGATCTACATCGCGGACATGGCGTTATTCGCCGGCATGAACACCGTCTGGGATGAGTGGGTGCCGCAGGGCCACACCCCGCCGCGCGCCACCGTGGAAGCCAAGCTGGCCAATCCCGCATGCCTGGTCGAGGTCTGCATCACCGCCGCATTGCGTTGAGGTCGTTCATCTAGATGGTATCAACCGCATTATTGGGTGACGCCAGCACCCAGCTGGTCCAGGGGCTCGGCGTGGAAGACTGCGCGCGGGTCCAGGCCGCGCTCGACTACGCCAGCGAGATGTACGGCGAGCGCGTGGCCGGCACCGGCCAGAACGCGTTCGAGTTCTCGCTCGGCGTGGCCGGCACGCTGTCTTACCTGAGCACCGATGCCGAGACGCGCATCGCCGGCCTGCTGTGCGAGCTGGCGATGATGGACCCGGCGGTCGCCGGCGCGCTCGAGGAACGCTTCGGCAAGGAAGTATCCGATCTGGTGCAGGGCGTGTACCAGCTGGTCAAGCTGCGCGACCTCACCGCCGGCAAGGAGCCGGTCGCAGGCGGGAAAACTGCGGGCAAGAACGCGGCCCAGCAGGCCGCCGCACAGGTGGAAACCCTGCGCAAGATGCTGCTGGCGATGGCCTCGGACATGCGCGTGGTGCTGATGCGCCTGGCCTCCTGCGCCGCCAGCCTGCGTTATTTCGCCGAACAGAAGCGCTTCGACGACGTCACCCGCGCCTATGGCCGCGAGGTGCTCGACTTCTACGCGCCGCTGGCCAACCGGCTCGGCATCTGGCAGCTGAAATGGGAGCTGGAAGACCTGTCCTTCCGCTTCATCGAGCCCGATACCTACAAGCGCATCGCCAGGATGTTAGAAGAAAAACGCATGCAGCGCGAAGGCTTCGTGGAGTCGTCGATCGCGCGCCTGCAGGCCGAGCTGCATGACGCCGGCATCAAGGCCGAAGTCTCGGGGCGGCCGAAGCACATCTACAGCATCTGGAACAAGATGCGCGGCAAGGAGCTCGACTTCTCCGCGCTGTACGACGTGCGCGCTTTCCGCGTGATCGTCCCGGACGTCAAGACCTGCTACACGGTGCTCGGCATCGTCCACAACATCTGGACCCCGATCCCGAAGGAATTCGACGACTACATCTCGCGCCCGAAGCCGAACGGCTACCAGTCGCTGCACACGGTCGTCACCGCCGAGGACGGGCGGCCGCTGGAAGTGCAGATCCGCACCCAGGAGATGCACAACTTCGCCGAGTATGGCGTCGCCGCCCACTGGCGCTACAAGGAAGAGGGCGGGTCGAACTTCAAGAGCCAGCAGTACGACGAGAAGATCGCCTGGCTGCGCCAGCTGCTGGCCTGGAAGAGCGACGTCGCCGACGTCGTCACGGGCCAGGAAGAACTGCAGAAGGAATGGGTCGAGAAGCTCAAGGCGGCCACGCTGGACGACCGCATCTTCGTGCTGACCCCGCAGGCGCGCGTGATCGAGCTGCCGCAGGGCGCGACACCGATCGATTTCGCCTACCACCTGCACAGCGAGGTGGGGCAGCGCTGCCGCGGCGCCAAGATCGACGGCGTGATGGTGCCCCTGAATACGCCCCTGAAGAACGGACAGACCTGCGAGATCATCACCGCCAAGGGCCCGGCCGGCAGCCAGGGACCGTCGCGCGACTGGCTCAGCCCCGGCTACACGGTCAGCAGCCGCACCCGCTCGAAAATCCGCGCGTGGTTCCACGCGCAGGAACAGGCCGAGACCCTGGCCCAGGGCCGCGCGCTGGTGGAAAAATCGCTGCAGCGCGAGGGCAAGACCGCGGTCAACCTGGAAGCGCTGGCGCACAAGCTGGGCTTCGCCAAGGTGGACGAACTGTTCATCCAGGTGGGCAAGGAGAAGTTCAGCCTGCGCCACGTGGAAGCGGCCCTGCACGACGAGGTGGAAGCGCCGCCCCCGGTCGACGAGGCCGTGGTCTACAAGAGCCGCGCCTCGAGCGTGGAGCAGGGCGCCAAGTCGGGGGTGCTGGTGGTGGGCACCGAAGGCCTGATGACGATGCTGGCCAAGTGCTGCAAACCGGCCCCGCCCGACCCGATCTGCGGTTTTGTTACGCGCGGCAAGGGCGTCTCGATCCACCGCCTCAGCTGCAAGAACTTCGCCGAGATGCGCGCCAAGGCGCCGGAACGGGTGATTCAGACCGAGTGGGGTTCGGCCGGGCTGGAGACGGTGTATCCGGTCGACCTGTTCATCCTGGCGATGGACCGCCAGGGCCTGCTGCGCGACATCTCGGACGTGTTCATGCGCGAGAAGATCAATGTGATCGGTGTGAACACGCAAAGCGCGAAGGGGCAGGCGCGCATGGTGTTCACGGCCGAGATCGGATCTACCGGGCAGCTGAACAAGGCCTTGGCGGCGATTGGCGAAGTAAAAGGGGTGATGGAGGCGCGGCGCCAGTGAGCCGACACGACACCATGCGCCGAACCCTCCACCTCTACGCCAGACCCAGCCTGTGGGGCTACGCGGTCGCACGCTACCTGCGCAGCTGGTGGTACATGGTGCACCTGGGTGCGGTCGCCATCGTGATGGCCCTGTCGCCCTCGACCTATAACCGCGAGAACCGGCTCGCCGCCGCCCGCCACATCCACGCCAGCGCCTGGCAGGTGCTGCCCTGGTTCTCGCTGGCGGCAAGCCTGATCAGCCTGGTCATCATCCGCATCGTGCTGGTCACGGCCAAGAGCTACGGCCTGTCGCACTTCGCCCTGGAGATGGTGGTGCGGGTGCTGGTCCTCGAGCTGATTCCTCTCTCTGCCGCCATGTTCGTGGCGCTGCGCGCCAGCATGGCCTTCGACGCCTCGGCCCTGGGCCTGGCGCGCGCCGGCATGTCGGCGCAGGCCGCCAACGACGAGGCCCTGCGCCGCATGCGGCGCGACATGGTGCCGCAGCTGCTGGCCAACGCCTTCGGGGTGCTCAGCCTGGCGATGGTCGCCAGCGTCATCGTGCTGGTGCTGGCCTACCTGAACGTCTACGGTCTCCTGCCCTGGGGTGTGCAGGACTACACCCGCACCGTCGGCCGCGTGTTCACGCCCGCGGTGACGATCGGCTTCGTGCTCAAGACCGTGCTGTTCGGCCTGGCCGTGGCGCTGATTCCGACCGCCGCCATCCTCGAGCTGCAGCGCTATCCGCGCCGCGTGAACGTCACCGTGCAGCCCGGCGCGCTGCGCCTGCTGTTCGTGCTGCTGGTGATCGAGGCGGCTTCGCTGGCACTCAAATACATCTAGAAAAAGAACAGGACACCATGACTCCACCCTTGCCGGACGAACAGAATCAAGCTGAACCCCAGCACGTCGAACTCAAGGCGATGATCCTGCTGGCGGCGATCGGCATCCTGGTCGCCGCCTTCATCGGCTACGTGATGCATGCGCGCGGCGTGTTCGAGCCGACCCAGCGCCTGGTGCTGGAGGCCGACGATTCGTCCGGCGTCATCCCCGGCATGGACATGACCTTCGCCGGCTTCCCGATCGGGCGCGTCAGCCAGGTCGAGCTGTCCCCCGAAGGCAAGGTACGCATCCTGGTCGACGTGACCAGCAAGGACGCCAAGTGGTTGCGCACCTCGAGCGTGTTCACGCTGGAGTCGAGCATCGTCGGCGAGACCCGCCTGCGCGCCTTCACCGGTTTGCTCACCGACCCGCCGCTGCCGCCGGGCGCTACCCGCACGGTGCTGCGCGGCGACGTGTCGGCCGAGATTCCGCGCATCGTCGCCACCGCCCGTTCGCTGCTGGAAAACCTCGAGACCATGACCGCCACCGACTCGGACATCAACGCCAGCCTGGCCAACATCAGCACGGTCACCGGCCGCATGAACGGGCCGGGCGGGGTGCTGGGCGGGGTGATGGGCGGCGATGCCGAGGCGCGCAAGCTGCGCGAGGCGCTGGACCGCATCAACTCGCTGCTCGGCAAGACCGAGCAGCGCGTGTACGGCAAGGACGGGGTCATGGACGACGCCCAGGTCGCGATGCGCCAGCTGCACGTGGTGCTGCAGGACGCCAGCGCCACCCTGAAGAAGGTCGATGCGGTGCTGGTCGAGGCCCAGGCGGTCGGCGCCAATGCACGCGTGGCCACGCAAGACCTGGGCGCGCTGCGCGGCGAGGTCGACGCCAGCCTGCGCAAGGTGAACCGCCTGGTCGACGAGATCAACCGGAAGTGGCCTTTCGCGCGCAAGAACGAGGAGATCAAGCTGCCATGAGAGTTCCCGCCATCTTCCTGTTCGCGCTGTTGGCCGGCTGCGCCAGCAAGCCCTTGCCGCCCGACTGGCAGTCCGATGCCAAAGGCGCCCTCGACGGCTCGGTGGAGGACTACCTGAAGGGGCATACCGCCGCCGCGGCTGCGCAGTTCCGCAGCGCGCGCACGGCCACCACCAGCACCGGCCGTCCCGACTACGTCGCCCAGGTTGAACTGGTGCGCTGCGCGGCCCAGGTGGCCAGCCTCGACTTCGACGATTGCCCTGGCTATGCGACGCTGGCGCAGGAGGCGACGGCCGAGCAGCGTGCCTATGCAGACTACCTGTATGGCCGCTGGCAGGGCCTGAACGCGGGGCTGCTGCCCGAGCAGCACCGTCCAGTGCTTGCCACCGGCCAGGTCGCGGCCGTGGGCGATCCGCTTGCACGGCTGGTCGCGGCCGGCGCTTCGTTCAAGGCCGGGCGCATCACGCCGGACGGCATCAATCATGCGATCGACACCGCCTCGAACCAGGGCTGGCGCCGACCGCTGCTGGCCTGGCTGGCCGTACAGGCGCAACGCGCCGAGGCGGCAGGGGATGTGCAGGAGGTGCAGCGGATCCGGCGCCGGGTGGCGCTGGCATCCGGACAAGCCGGCTAAGGAAGCACCGGCTCCGCCGCAGGCCGCAACGCCCACGGCAGCATATTGTGAATGGTGGTGGCCGCCAGCGCCGCCTGGCCGGTCGCCACCGCGATCTGGTTCAACCCGCGTGTGACGTCGCCTACCGCGAACAGGCCCGGCACCGTGGTGCGGCAGTGGTCGTCCACCAGCAGCTTGTCGCACTCCACCGTCTCGGCGCCCAGCCCGCTTGCCAGGTCGGAGCGCGCGCTTTCGCCCAGCATCGGGTAGAACACGTCGCAGAGGTAGTCTTCGCCATCCTTGGTGTGCAGCACCGGCTTCATGTCGTCGCTCATGGTGACGCCGACCAGCGGCGAATCGACGAGGCGCACGTTGGCGGCGGCGAGCTGCTGGCGCTCTTCGTCGTTCAGGGTCGATTCCGGCCCGCGCTCGAACAGCAGCACGTCGGCGCTGAAGGTGCGCATGAACAGGGCGTGGCCGACCGGGTTGACTTCGGAGGTGACGACGCCGATGCGCTTGTCCATCACGTCCCAGCCGTCGCACACCGGGCACAGGCGTACCGCGCCGCTGCGCACCGCTTCGTCCCAGCGCTCGACCGGCATGCCGGCGTCGGCCACGCCGGTGGCCAGCAGCACCGTCAGGGCCCGGATCTGGCAGGGTTCGCCGCCGTCGGGCGCCGCGTAATCGGCGACGAACACGCCGTCCTCCAGCCGCAGGTCGAGGATCTCGCCCTGCATCACGCTGCCACCATAGTTGGCGAGCTGGGCGCGCAGGCTCTCGAGCAGCAGCACGCCGTTGATCCCTTCCGGGAAGCCGGGATAATTGTGCGAGACGGGAATCCAGGACAGGCGGCTGTTGCCCTTGTCGACCAGGGCAATGTGGCGCGTGAAGCGGCGCAGATAAACGGCGGCGGTCAGCCCGGCCGGGCCGCCGCCGATGATGAGGGTGTCGAATACGGTACGGTTGCAGTCCATGGGTGGATTATGCTGCCCGCGGCTGCGTGCGCGTATCGGCGCGCGGGCCCAGGCCAGGTAAGAGGGCGCTTACAGCGCGGTCATAGCGACTTGCCCCCGGCCGCCTCCGGCTGCAGGGTGACGTGGTCGATGCCGTGCTTTTCGCGCAGCATGGCGCGCACGTCCGCCAGCACCGCCGGCCACCGCTCCAGGCTGGCGATCTCCAGGTGACCGATCAGGGCAGGGTGGCCGGGCGACATATCCCACACGTGCAGGTCGTGCACGTCGAGCACGCCCTCTACACCCTTGAGGTCGGCGCCGACCTCGAGGTAGTCGATTGCGTGCGGCACGCCCTCCATCAGGAAGTGGTAGGACTCGCGCAGGATGCCGCTGGTCGAGCGCAGGATCAGCAGGGCCACGAAGATCGACAGGATCGGGTCGACCCGCACCCAGCCGGTGAAGTAGATGATGGCGCCGGAGGCGATCGCCGCCAGCGAGCCGAGCAGGTCGCCCATCACGTTGACCAGCGCGGCCCGGGTGTTGATGCTCTGGTTGTCGCGCGACAGGAGCCAGGCCACCAGCAGGTTGATGCAGGCGCCGATGGCGGCCACCACCAGCACCACGCCGCCTTGCACGTCTTCGGGCTTCAGCAGGCGCTGCACGGCTTCCGAGGCGATCCAGGCCACCAGCGCCAGCATCGCCAGGCAGTTCACGAACGCCGCCAGCGCCTCGGCGCGCACGAAGCCGAAGGAGTGGCGGCTCGATGGCGGGCGCCTGGCGATCGCCTGCGCCATCAGCGCCAGGCCGAGCGCGGCGGCATCGGTGACCATGTGGCCGGCGTCGGAGATCAGCGCCAGCGAGTTCGAGATGAAACCGGTGACCACTTCGATGACGGCGAACAGCAGGGTCAGGCCGAGCGCGAAGGCCAGCGTCGCCCCGCTGCGCCCCTCGACGGTATGGGTGTGGCTGGCGTCGCCGTCGAGGTGGGCGTGCAGGTGGTCGGAAGAGGGCGCGGCGCGGTCGGCTGGCATCGTTTTGCGTGGCGTTTTAGACAAGGCCCCAGTGTAAAGCAAACGCTGTTCGCGGTCGCCAGCAGGCTCGCCAGGAAACTTTTTCCGTGACAAGCCTTGCTTAAGGCGTGTGCCTTCCCTATAATGCGGGCATCGGGCGGTTAGTTCAGCTGGTTAGAATACTTGGTCGACATCCAAGGGGTCGCAGATTCGAATTCTGCACCGCCCACCAGAACATCTAGTAAGAGCGAGAAAGGCATCATCGGTTATGACACCGCGAACTACGACTCGGTTGTGGGGGAATCGCTAGACGCGGTATGGTGTTCTTTTGCTCGACACACTGAAGAAAACGCGCCTGGTGCGCGTTTTTTTTCGTCTTCAGAATTCTCGCAGTTTTCAACATCTTCCTACTTACCGGCGCCCAGCGCCCGATTGGAGAACAGCATGCTCAACGTTCGACTTCCCGATGGCTCCAGCCGTCAGTTCGACGGCCCCGTCACCGTCGCCCAGGTTGCCCAGAACATCGCGCCGAGCCTGGCCAAGGCCGCGCTCGCCGGCAAGGTCGACGGCAAGGTGGTCGACACCTCGTTCCTGATCGAGTCCGACGCCGACCTGGCGATCGTCACCGACCGCGACCCGGACGGCCTGGAAGTCATCCGCCACTCGACCGCCCACCTGCTGGCCCACGCCGTCAAGGAGCTGTTCCCGGAAGCGCAAGTCACCATCGGCCCGGTCATCGAGAACGGCTTCTACTACGATTTCTCGTACAAGCGCCCGTTCACCCCGGACGACCTGGCGGCGATCGAGAAGAAGATGGCAGAGCTCGCCAAGAAGGACGAGCCGGTCACCCGCAAGGTGCTGCCGCGCGACGAAGCCGTGAGCTACTTCAAGTCGATCGGCGAAGCCTACAAGGCCGAGATCATCGCCTCGATCCCGGCGGGCGAGGACGTGTCGCTGTACTCGCAGGGCGGTTTCACCGACCTGTGCCGCGGCCCGCACGTGCCCTCGACCGGGCGCCTCAAGGTCTTCAAGCTGATGAAGCTGGCCGGCGCCTACTGGCGCGGCGACTCCAAGAACGAGATGCTGCAGCGCGTGTACGGCACCGCCTGGACCAAGAAGGAAGACCAGGAGCAATACCTGCACATGCTGGAAGAAGCCGAGAAGCGCGATCACCGTAAGATCGGCAAGCAACTCGACCTGTTCCACTTCCAGGACGAGGCGCCGGGCCTGATCTTCTGGCACCCGAAGGGCTGGACCGTGTGGCAGCAGGTCGAGCAGTACATGCGCAAGAAGTACCAGGTGAACGGCTACGACGAAGTCAAGGCGCCGCAGATCCTGGACGTGACCCTGTGGCAGAAGACTGGCCACTGGGACAACTATCGCGAAAACATGTTCACCACCGATTCGGAGAACCGTTCTTACGCGCTCAAGCCGATGAATTGCCCGGGCCACGTGCAGATCTATAACTCGGGCATGAAGAGCTACCGCGACCTGCCGCTGCGCTACGGCGAATTCGGCCAGTGCCACCGCAACGAATCCTCGGGCGCGCTGCATGGCATCATGCGCGTGCGCGGCTTCACCCAGGACGACGGCCACATCTTCTGCACCGAAGAGCAGATCGAGGCGGAAGTGACCGCCTTCCACGCGCAGGCGATGCAGGTGTACGACGATTTCGGCTTCAACAACATCGACGTCAAGCTGGCCTTGAGGCCGGACAGCCGCATCGGCACCGACGAAGTGTGGGACGAAGCGGAAGACGCGCTGCGTTCGGCGCTGCGCGCCTGCGGCGTGGAATGGACCGAGCTGCCGGGCGAGGGCGCCTTCTATGGCCCGAAGATCGAATACCACCTGAAGGACAGCCTGGGTCGCCCATGGCAGGTCGGCACCATGCAGGTCGACTTCTCGATGCCGGGCCGCCTGGGTGCGGAATATGTCGCCGAAGACAACACCCGCAAGGTGCCGGTGATGCTGCACCGTGCAATCGTCGGGTCGATGGAACGTTTCATCGGCATCCTGATCGAAAACTACGCCGGCGCACTGCCGCTGTGGCTGGCCCCGGTCCAGGTTGCTGTGCTGAACATCTCGGATGCGCAGGCCGACTACGTCAAGCAGGTCGAGGCAAAGTTGCGCGCGGCCGGCGTGCGTGTTCACGCTGATTTGCGAAACGAGAAGATTACTTATAAAATTCGTGAGCATTCTGTCCAAAAACTGCCTTACATTTTGGTTGTTGGCGATAAAGAACGTGAAGCAAATACCGTGGCCGTGCGTGCCCGCGGCAATGTCGACCTCGGCGTGATGCCGGTCGACGAGCTCGTGGAGCGTCTTGTGGGCGAAATCGCCGCCAAGACGAAGTAAGCGCGAAGTAAGCAATAATCCGCTACACTAAGCGCCGGTCTACTTTCATACTTTCAAAGGAAACAACATAGCTACTGACAAACAGAATCGCATCAACGGCGAGATTACCCATCCCGAAATGCGCCTGAACGGTGTGGAAAACGAACCGCTGGGCATCGTGACCCTGGCGGAAGCGTTCCGCCTGGCCGAAGAAAAGAACGTCGACCTGGTCGAAATCGCGCCGAACGCGGTTCCGCCGGTCTGCCGCCTGATGGATTACGGCAAGTTCAAGTACTCCGAGCAGAAGAAGGCGCACGAAGCCAAGCTGAAGCAGAAGATCATCCAGGTCAAGGAAGTCAAGTTCCGTCCGGGTACCGATGAAGGCGACTACAGCATCAAGCTGCGCAACCTCATCAAGTTCCTGGAAGAGGGCGACAAGACCAAGATCACGCTGCGCTTCCGCGGCCGCGAAATGGCGCACCAGGACATCGGCATGCGCATGCTCGAGCGCCTGCGCGGCGACCTGGAAGAAGTCGGCCAGGTCGAGCAGTTCCCGAAGCTCGAGGGTCGCCAGATGATCATGATCGTTGCGCCGAAGAAGAAGAAGTAATCTTCGCGCAGTCAGATTTGCCGGGCCGGATCCGGGTGCCAGCGCAGGCTGCACCCGGATCCGGCCCGTGTTCGTTTGTGCGGTCCGCGCCGCATCCGGCCGACAAACCATCCCGCCCCAACAATTCCCCGCAAACCTGTGCTATCATCTGCGGTTCCTGTTTTTCAAAAGCAGGTTGTAGTCGGCAAGTAGTGGCGTCGGCTGCAAGACAAGTGAAAGCAGGCATTCAAGAGCGGCGTTGCCGCCACCTGCAATCCTGTCGTATAGAGGCTGTCCATAAAAGGGCAGATGACTATGCCAAAAATGAAAACCAAAAGCTCCGCGAAGAAGCGTTTTCGCGTGCGTCCGGGTGGTACCGTCAAGTCGGGTATGGCGTTCAAGCGTCACATCCTGACCAAGAAGACCACCAAGAACAAGCGTCAACTGCGCGGCACCCGTAACATCAATGCGTCGGACGTGACCAGCGTCTACCGCATGATGCCATCTGCTTAATCTCACTAATCATCTACTAAGGGAGCTACTATGCCTCGAGTAAAACGTGGGGTTACTGCACGTGCCCGTCACAAGAAAGTTCTTGCCCTTGCTAAAGGCTACCGTGGTCGCCGCAGCAAAGTATTCCGTATTGCCAAGCAAGCAGTCATGCGCGCCGGCCAGTACGCATACCGCGATCGCCGCAACAAGAAGCGCGTCTTCCGCGCACTGTGGATCACCCGTATCAACGCGGCTTCGCGTTCGCACGGCATGACCTACAGCGCCTTCATGAACGGCCTGAAGAAGTCCGGAATTGAACTGGACCGTAAAGTCCTGGCCGACATGGCTGTGCATGACAAGCCGGCATTTGCCGCGATTGTCACCGCTGCCAAGGCCAAGCTGGCTGCCTAATCAGTCAGTCTGCTGGCAAGATCAGCGCCTCTGGCAACAGGGGTGCAAAAAGAGCGGGGCACGGTTGAATAAGCTGTGCCCCGCTTTTAATTATGGCTCCTGCCATCGACAAACAGGAAAAGAACAAGCATGCATACGCTGGAAGAACTCGTCGTCTCGGCCCAGGCTGACTTCACCGCCGCTCCTGACGCCGCCGCGCTCGAAAATGCAAAAGCCAAATACCTGGGCAAGACCGGGCAGATCACCGATCTGATGAAGGGCCTGGGCAAGCTCGACCCGGACGCGCGCAAGGCGCAGGGCGCCCTGATCAACGCCGCAAAAGAAAAAATCGAAAGCGCCTTGACCGCCCGCCGCGACGCCCTGGCCAACGCCCAGCTCGAAGCGCGCCTGAACTTGGAGGCCATCGACGTGACCCTGCCGGGCCGCGGCCGCGCCAAAGGCGGCATCCACCCGGTGATGCGCACCTGGGAGCGCGTCGAGCAGATCTTCCGTTCGATCGGCTTCGACGTGGCCGACGGCCCCGAGATCGAAACCGACTGGACCAATTTCACCGCACTGAACAGCCCGGAAAACCACCCGGCCCGTTCGATGCAGGACACCTTCTACATCGAAGGCAATGACAGTACCGGCAAACCGCTGCTGCTGCGCACCCACACCAGCCCGATGCAGGTGCGCTATGCGCGCACCCATACGCCGCCGATCAAGGTGATCGCGCCGGGCCGTACCTACCGCGTCGACAGCGACGCCACCCACTCGCCGATGTTCCACCAGGTCGAAGGCCTGTGGATCGGCGAAGACATTTCGTTCGCCGACCTGAAGGGCGTGTACCTTAACTTCGTCAAGGCCTTCTTCGAGACCGACGACCTGCAGGTGCGCTTCCGTCCGTCCTACTTTCCGTTCACCGAACCGTCCGCCGAGATCGATATCGCCTTCGGCTCCGGTCCGCTCAAGGGCCGCTGGCTCGAAGTGTCGGGCGCCGGCCAGGTCCATCCAACCGTCGTGCGCAATTTTGGCCTGGACCCGGAAAAGTTCATCGGTTTCGCGTTCGGCTCCGGCCTCGAGCGCCTGACCATGTTGCGTTACGGGATCAACGACCTGCGCCTGTTCTACGAAGGCGACTTACGATTCCTGAAGCAATTTAATTAAAAATGAGTCTCATAAACCTACTGCGCGTTGCAGTTTCGGTCTGCGATGCTCGCTGTACTCACGTACAGCTGCGCTTCTCTACCGAAACTGCGGCCGCTCGCTACGGTTTCTGAGGCTCATTTGAGTGGTGCTAATCCCATAATAAGATAAGCAGGACAAGGCAAAGATATGCAATTCTCCGAAAACTGGCTCCGTTCCATGGTCGATCCGAAGATGACTTCGGATGAGCTGTCCCACCTGCTGACGATGTCCGGCCTCGAGGTCGAGGAAGTCGAACCGGTCGCGCCGCCGTTTACCAACGTGGTGGTGGCCGAAGTCAAGGAAGTCGCCAAGCACCCTGACGCAGACCGCCTCAACGTCTGCCAGGTGGACGTGGGCACCGGCACCCTGCTGAACATCGTCTGCGGCGCGCCGAACGTGCGCGCGGGCATGAAGGCGATCTGCGCCAAGGCCGGCGCCGTGCTGCCGCCGGGCGCCGACGGCAAGCCCTTCGCGATCAAGGTCGGCAAGCTGCGCGGCGTCGAGTCGCAGGGCATGATGTGCTCGGCCAAGGAACTCAAGATCAGCGAAGAGAGCAACGGCCTGATGGAGCTGCCGCTTGATGCGCCGGTCGGCGCCGATATCCGCGACTACCTGGGCCTGGACGACCTGAAGTTCACCATCAAGCTGACTCCGAACAAGGCCGATTGCCTGTCGGTGCTGGGCGTGGCGCGGGAAGTAGCCGCCCTGACCGGCGCGCCGCTGCACGTGCCGACCACGAAGCAGGTGACAGTCAGCACCGATGAAGTCCTGCCCGTAACAATCTCGGCTCCGGACCTGTGCGGCCGTTTCTCGGGCCGCGTCATCCGCGGCCTGAACGCGCGCGCCGCGACGCCCGACTGGATGAAGCAGCGCCTCGAGCGCAGCGGCCAGCGGTCGGTGTCCGCCCTGGTCGATATCTCGAACTACGTCATGCTGGAAGTCGGCCGTCCTTCGCACGTGTTCGACATGAACAAGATCCACGGCGGCCTGGACGTGCGTTGGGGCCGGAAGGGCGAGCAGCTGAAGCTCCTGAACGGCAACACCATCGAAGTCGACGAGTGGGTCGGCGTGATCGCCGATGATAAAGAGATCGAATCGCTGGCCGGCATCATGGGCGGCGATTCCACCGCCGTCACGCTCGACACCACCGACATCTACCTGGAAGCCGCATTCTGGTGGCCGAACGCCATCCAGGGCCGTGCCCGCAAATACAACTTCTCGACCGACGCCGCGCACCGCTTCGAGCGCGGGGTGGACTACGCGACCACGGTCGAGCACATCGAGCGCATCACGGCGCTGATCGTCGAGATCTGCGGCACGCCCGAGACCAAAGTGGGCCCGGTCGACGACCAGGCCGTGAACCTGCCGCAGCGCCAGCCCGTGGCCATGCGCACCGCGCGCGCCGCGAAGGTGATCGGTGTACCGCTCACCGACGAGGTCGTGGCCGACACCTTCACGCGCCTGCAGCTGCCGTTCACCTTCGATGCGGGCGTGTTTCATGTGACCTCGCCGTCCTACCGCTTCGACATCGAGATCGAGGAAGACCTGATCGAGGAAGTCGCGCGCGTGTACGGCTTCGAGAACATCCCGACCCGTCCGCCGGTCGCGCCGTCCGCGATGCTGATCGAGCCGGAAAATACCCGCTCGCTGTTCGCGATCCGCCACCAGCTGGCCGATCTCGGCTACCAGGAAGTCGTCAACATGAGCTTCGTGGAAGCGCAGTGGGAGCAGGATTTCGCGGCGAACGCCGATCCGATCCGCCTGCAGAACCCGATCGCCAGCCAGCTGAGCGTGATGCGTTCGAACCTGGTGGGCAGCCTGCTGGCCAACGTGCGCTACAACGTCAACCGCAAGGCCGGCCGCGTGCGCGTGTTCGAAGTCGGCGCGGTCTTCAAGCGCAATCCGGATGCCGTCGACGGCCCGCTGTCGATCGCCGGTTTCGACCAGCCCAAGCGCGTCGCCGCCATCGCCTACGGCCCGGCCAATGACGAGCAGTGGGGCGAGAAGACCCGTGCAGTCGACTTCTTCGACGCCAAGGCCGATCTCGAGGCGCTGTTCGCCCCGGCCGTCCTGCGCTTCGTCAAGGGCGAGCACCCGGCGCTGCACCCGGGCCGCAGCGCCTTCGTCGAACTCGACGGCAAGCAAATCGGTTTCATCGGTGAGCTGCACCCGCGCTGGCTGCAGAAATACGACCTGCCGCAGGCGCCGGTCGTGTTCGAAGTCGATGCCGAGACGCTGCGCCGTCGCGCCCTGCCGTCGTACACGGAGATCTCGAAGTTCCCCGGCGCCACCCGCGACCTCGCGCTGGTGGTGGGGCAGGGCGTTTCGGCCCAGGAAGTGCTCGATTGCTTCCACGCCGAAGTGGCCAGCAATCCTGGCGGAAACATCGTGCAAGCCGTTGTTTTGTTTGATGAATACCGCGGCAAGGGTCTCGAGACGGATGAAAAAAGCCTTGCTTTCCGCTTTGGCTTGCAAGATACTCAATCGACGCTGCAAGACGATGCCGTGGACGCCATCATGGCGGCCCTGGCCCGTGCGGCACAAGAAAAAGTCGGCGCAAAGCTGCGTGCATGATGTGCTTGCCGGAGTGCTCTACGCGGGTACTTCGGTTGGCCTTCATATCGTTCCAAAACATCGTTTCTTGAAGGTAGGGCTTCAAAATTAATAACAACGACGTTGACTCGGCCGTGTTCCAGGAAGCACTGACGGCCGATCTGCATCATGCGACGCAGGTCGCGCGGATGCGGAAGGACGCAGAGAAGGATTTACCGACCCTCACCAAGGCCGAGCTGGCCGAGCTGCTGTTCGAGCAGGTCGGCCTGAACAAGCGCGAAGCCAAGGACATGGTCGAAACCTTCTTTGACGAAATTCGCAACGCCCTCGAGCGTGGCGAGGCCGTCAAGCTGTCCGGCTTCGGTAACTTCCAGTTGCGCGACAAGCCGCAGCGGCCCGGCCGCAACCCGAAAACGGGGGAGGAGATCCCCATCACGGCGCGGCGCGTCGTGACTTTCCACGCTAGTCAGAAGCTCAAAGGAATGGTCGAGGAGACCAGTCCTCCAAGCAACTCGCTGGCCCGCGCTGCTTGAGTACTACGTAGATAAGCGATGAGCGAACGACCGAACAAGCCTGAGCCTATTGTGCTGCCGATGATCCCGGCGAAGCGCTATTTCACGATCGGTGAAGTGAGCGATTTGTGCGGCGTCAAACCGCATGTACTGCGCTACTGGGAGCAGGAATTTACCCAGCTAAAGCCGGTCAAACGTCGAGGTAACCGTCGCTATTACCAGCACCACGAAGTGCTGTTGATCCGCCGTATACGCGAATTGCTCTACGAGCAAGGCTTCACCATCAGCGGTGCGCGCAACCGCCTCGACGGCCGCGGCCATGAGATGGCGGATGCACCCGAGATCGAGCCGGTGCCAGCCGCACCAACGGTCGACATTGGGCATGTACGTAGCGAGTTGATGGAGATCCTGGCATTGCTCAAACAGGGAACCGGCGCGCCCGGCAACGTCGCCTGACGCCAGCGCCGGCGGCATCCTCCGGCGCACCGAATTCCGGCCGATTTCTTTGTGCCGAGCTCAGCAACTGTGCGCTGTTGATGCCCCGCGCCATAGTGATAGAATGTCACCTGCGGTCATGCTGACATCAACGCATGCAAGCCGGGACGTATGAACGGACCCGGCACTTTCCTGCAAAGGGAAAATATAAGGGAAGACAATGATACGCGTTGCCATTTGTGACGATCACCAAATAGTTCGAGCAGGGTTCAAACAGATTTTCTCGTCGTCGGGCGACTTCGAAGTTGTCGCCGAAGGCGCTACCGGGCGCGAAGCCCTCGACATCGCACGTCGCGAAATCTGCGACGTGCTTCTGCTCGACATCGCTATGCCCGACCAGAGTGGCATCGATATCCTGCGCACTATCCGCCAGGGTCAGCCAAACCTGCCGGTGCTGATCCTGTCCGGCTACCCGGCGCAGCAGTACGCGCTGAACCTGTTCAAGATGGGCGCCAACGGCTACCTGAACAAGGAATGCGAAGCCGACGAGCTCAAGACCGCGGTGCGCACCGTGTTCCAGGGCCGCCGCTACGTGAGCTCGACCGTCGGCGAACTGCTTGCCCAGAGCTTCGACCGCGACCCGAACACGGCACTGCACACCGAGCTGTCCGATCGCGAGTTCCAGGTCTTCCTGCGCCTGGCCAAGGGCGCGACCGTGTCCGATATCGGCAATGCACTGTCCCTGTCGATCAAGACTGTGTCCACCTACCGCACCCGCATCATGGAAAAGATGGGCCTGCAGTCGAACAGCGACCTGACCTATTACGCCATGAAGAACAATTTGCTGGACTAATCTGCAGCACCGCGGCGCCGGTCCGGCGCCCGCTCCTTTCCTGGACGCACTCTCGCGTCGTGCCACAGCGCACCAAATATTTCCAATCGTTACAAAATTTCCTGGGCGTATGCCACACTTTGTATTGCATACGGCCGCGTATACGCGCACACTGGCGCATGTCGGCCACCCAGCATCCGCGTGACCATGGTCCGGGTACCGTCCTCCGCTGCACTGTCGCGCTAACGCGACTATAATCGGCGCGGACGGCATTTGTTGCGCGAAAGGAAGCCCATGTATTTTTCCGCCTTCGACGGCAAGCGCCTGCGCGGCCTGCCGCTCTCAAAGTCCCTGTTGTGCGTGGCCTGTGTGGTCATCCTGGTCGTCAACGCGGTCTTCCTGATCCGTAACCTCGACGACCTGCGCTCGGCCAATGGGCTGCAGGCCCAGACCGCCCGCGTCACCGACGAGCTTCAGTACCTGAACCTGCTGGTGACCGATGCCGAAAGCGGCTTGCGCGGCTATTTCCTGTCCGGTTCCGAAGTCAACCTGGGTGCGCTGCGTGCGGCCCCGCAGCAGATCGACGCCCAGGTACGCGCCCTCGGCGTGCTGCTTGCCGACAGCCCCTCGCAAACGAGAAACCTGGTCCAGCTGCGCACGCTCGTGCAGCGCAAGCTGGCCCTGATGCACCAGTCGCTCGAGGTCTACCGCCAGGGTGGATTGGTCGACATCGTCGCCATTTCCGCCGCGGCCGACGAGCGCGGCCAGATGGACGAAATCCGCCTGCAGGTCGTGATCATGGCGCGCGAGCAGAACGAACTGCTGGCCAGCCGCACCGCAGCCTTTTACGAGCAGTCGCGCCGCACGGTGCTGTCCGGGGTCGGCATCAATGCCCTGGCGATTCTCGTGATCCTGCTGTTCCATAACCTGGTGCGGCGCAGTTTCGGCCTGCGCCTGGAAGCCGAGCACGCGCTGCAACGGACCAACGACAACCTGGAAGCCGTCGTGGCCGAGCGCACCGAGCAGTTGTCGGTGCTGTCGCGCCACCTGATCCGGGTGCAGGAAGAAGAAAAGTCGCGGCTGGCGCGCGAGCTGCACGACGAGATGGGCGCCAATCTGACCGCGATCGGCATGGACATCACGAGCGTCAGCGAACAGCTCAAGGGCTCGCATCCGGAACTGGTGTCGATGCTGGGCCGGGCCCGCAAGACCCTGGTCGACACCGTGCAGCTCAAGCGCCGCATCATCGAGAACCTGCGCCCGAGCCTGCTCGACAATATGGGCCTGTCGGCGGCGCTGCAGAGTTATTGCGCCGACTACGCGCGCGTCACCGCGCTCGACTGCGACGCCCTGGTCGATACCGAGTCCGACCGTGCCGGCCCGATGCAGGCGATCGCGCTGTTCCGCATTACCCAGGAAGCCCTGAACAACATCGCCAAGTACGCCCAGGCGCGCACCGTGATCGTCAACCTGACGCGCGAACCGGATGGCTGGGATCTGGAAATCACCGACGACGGCATCGGCATTCCGGCCGATGCAATGGCCAAGTCCAAATCGCACGGCCTGCTGGGCATGCGTGAACGCGCATTGCTGCTGGGCGGGACCCTGAACGTGGCGCGCGGCGTGAATGGCGTCGGCACCTGCGTGCGCGCCTGGATCCCGCTGGCTGCGCCGGGCACGGAAGGAACGCCCGCCGCGCCGACGATCCTCGAGTGCCCGGATACGACAACGCCGTCCCTGGCGAAGGGGACGGCGCTGGAGATTGCTTCGTCAACCGGGTCCGGCAAGGCGCCCGATGGGGCGCCGGCCAGTCCGGCCAGTTCGGTCAGCTCTTAACGGGCCACGTCCATCAGCAGGCGGTCGTACTCCGACTTGGCGACCTTGTAGCATTCGCCGGCGTATTCTTCCAGGCCTGCACGGTCGAGGACGGTGATGTTGCCGCGGCGGTACTGGATCAGGCCTTCGTCCTGCAGCTTGCCGGCGGCAGCGGTGATGCTTTCGCGGCGCACACCCAGCATGATCGAAATCAGTTCCTGGGTCACCTTCAGCTCGTTGCTGGCAGAACGGTCCAGGCGGTCGAGCAGCCAGCGGCACAGTTTCTGTTCGATCGAGCTGTGGCGGCCGCCGACGGCGTTCTGGGCCATCTGGGCGAACAGCGCGTTGGTGTAGCGCATCAAGAGTTGCGGCAGTGCGCCGCCCTTGTTGAAGGCGTCACGCAGGAACTGGGTCTTCAGGCGGTAGCCGTAGCCTGCGCTCTGGACGACGGCGCTGCAGGTGGCGCGCTCGCCCATGAACAGCGACACGCCGACCGCGCCTTCGTGGCCGACCACCGCGATCTCGGTGGTGGCGCCATCTTCCATCACATACAGCAGCGACACGATTGCCGTGGTCGGGAAATACACGTATTCCAATTTACTGCCATACTCGAACAACTCTTTGCCGAATGGCAGGGGAACCAGTTCCAGTTGCTCGAACAGGGCTTCCAGGTCTTGGCGGGGCAGGGCGCCGAGCAGTTCGTTCTGCTGGGTGCCGCTGTAGCTGACAACGGGGCGGGACGCGGCTTTCACAGTCTCACTCGTGGCTGGGATCTTGTGTTGCACTTTCTGCGTACCACCAAGTTGAGTGTTGTTCATTTTCTGTCCTCTTATCTCTAACATGCGTCGGGTGCGATTGTCTGTTTTTGTTTCCTCATCGCGATGTGTGAACAATAAAGCTATAGTCCGTTGGCGAACATAAGACTGGCAGTCGCCCCTGTGTAGTCTTCGCGCAGGCCATTTTGTCAGCCCAGTCCTACTAGGCAGATTGCCGTTCTGTCATCTGTTTTTCTTTTGCCAGGGAAACGATTTTGCGGCTGCTTCGCGCATAATGTGGCTTTCCTTTTGCCTGGCCCGACGATGCCCCTGTCCCTGCTGCTGGTCGAAGACGACGCCGTGCTGGCCGACGGGCTGCTGCGCACCCTGCAGGCCCAGGACATGCAGGTCGAACTGGTGGGCGACGGGCTCGCGGCCGATGCCCGGCTGCAGGCCGGCCAGTCCGGCACGCAATTTCAAGTAATTGTTCTCGACATCGGCCTGCCCGGCATCGACGGCTTCGAAGTCGTGCGCCGCCTGCGCGCCCGTGGCGCCACTACCCCGGTTCTGTTGCTGACCGCCCGCGATGCAATCGAGGACCGGGTGCGCGGCCTGGAAACCGGCGCCGACGACTACCTGGTCAAGCCCTTCGCGACGGCCGAACTGGTGGCCCGCATCCGGGCGCTGGCGCGGCGCGTGGCGCCGCCCGGTCAGCCCGATCCCGGCCAGCTCTGCCTCGGCCAGCTCAGCCTCGACAGCGCCACCCGCCGCGCCCGCGTCGGCGAGCGGGTGCTCGACCTGGCGGCGCGCGAGTGGGGCGTGCTCGAATACCTGCTGCACAACGCCGGCAGGGTGGTGTCGAAACAGCAGATCATCGACGCCATCGCGCCCTGGGGTGACGACCTGACCCTCAACGCGGTCGAGGTCTACGTCTCGCGCCTGCGCCTGAAACTCGACGGCGCCGGGGTGGCGATCCGCACCATTCGCGGCTTCGGCTATCTGCTCGAGGCCGAGCAGTGATGGGCAGGCAAGCGATGCAAGCCGCCTGAACCGCACCATGTCGAGCATCCGCCTGCGCCTGCTGAAATGGCTGGTCGCGCCCATCCTCGTGTTCAACCTGCTGGCCGCCAGCCTGACCTACCTGCTGGCCTGGACCCCGGCCCAGCTGGCCTTCGACCAGGGCTTGCTGGATGCCGCCACCGGCCTGGCCACGCGCCTGCGTCCCGCTGCCGGCACACCGGCGGCGTTCGACCTGCCCGGCGCGGCGCGGGTGCTGGGGGCGGGCGCGCCGGACGCCAGCTGGTTCGTGGTGCGCGACGCGCGCGGCCGGGTTCTGGCCGGCGACCCCGCCTTCCCGCCACGCAGCGGCGAGGCCCTGGTGCGCGACGACCGCATGCACGGGCAGCCGGTACGGGTCGCCAGCCTGGTGGTGGCGGGCAGCGATGGTCCGCTCGAGGTCGGGGTGGCGCGCACGCTGAGCCAGCGCCACGGGGTCCGCTCGGCCATCGTGCGCGCCCTGGTGCTGCTCGAGGTGTTGTTCAGCCTGGCCTTGGTCGGCCTGGTGTGGTTCTCGGTCGGTAACGGCCTGGCTCCGCTGGCGCGCCTGCGTGCCCGCCTCGACGCGCGCGGCAGCCACGACCTGGCGCCGCTCGAGGACGACGCGATGCCGCGCGAGCTGGCGCCCGTGGTGAACGCTTTCAACGCGCTGCTGGAACGCATCGCCGCCGGAGCCAGGGCCCAGGACGAGTTCCGCGCCAATGTCGCCCACCAGCTGCGCACCCCGCTGGCCGGACTGCGCCTGCAGCTCGAATGGCTGGCCGCCCACCATCGCGACGATCCCGACACCGTCCGCACCGTCGAGCTGCTGTTGCAGGCCAATGAACGCATGATCCGGCAAGCGAACCAGCTGCTCGCGCTCGAACGCGCCGGCCCGGACCACTTCGGGCGGGTGCAGCTTGCGCCGCTCGACCTTTCAAGCGTCGTCGCCGAGTCGGTCCAGTCCTTCGTCGAACGGGCGCTGCGCAAGGACATCGACCTCGGCTTCAACCTCGAACCGGCCCGGATCGCGGGCGAGCACCACATGCTGCGCGACCTGGTCGACAACCTGGTCGACAACGCCCTGCGCTACACGCCCGCGCACGGTGCGGTCACGGTGCATTGCCGTCCCACGCTGGAGGGCGTGCAGTTCGTGGTCGAGGACTCGGGGCCGGGCATCCCGCCGGAAAAGCGGGCCCGGGTATTCCAGCGTTTCGTGCGCCTGGACCAGCACAGCCAGGGCTCGGGCCTGGGCCTGGCGATCATGCGCGAGATCGCCGCCGCGCATGGGGCGCAGGTAGAACTCGGGGATGGATTGGGGAACAGCGCGGGCGGAAGTGGACTCCGGGTTGCAGTCCGCTTTCCGCCCGTTCGACCGGCGCTGGCTCAGTCGGCGCCGGAGGTATAGCTGTAGGAGCGCTTGCGCTTGGAACTGATCGCCGGACGGATGCGCTGCGGTGAGATCGGCACGCTGGCGCCGACTGCGCCGTCCGAACCCTTCTGCACCGCGCCGATGACCACCGTGGTGGCCTTGCCGTCGATCGGCACGCCGTTGGCCAGCACCGGCGACGGGGGCAGGCCGCCGCCCACGAAGGGCGAGGAGCGCTGGCCGCCGCAGGTGCCGTTCACGCCGATCGCGCCGGAGGCATTGAGCAGGTTGACCCAGTAACCGCGCGCTTCGCCGAGCGTGGTGGAGCAGGTGCCGGCGGCCGGCGGGATCGGACGGTTGGTGCTGAAGGTGACCATGCCGCCCGCGATCAGCGCCGAGGTCACGATCTGCTCGCCCTGGCCGTTCTCGTTCAGGTCCATGAACCAGCCGCGCAGGCTGCTGGTGGGCAGCACCGGGGCGTTCGAGCAGGTATTGCGGGCCGAGGTGCTGTAGTTTTCCAGCGCGTCCAGGTCGACGGTGTCGGCATCCGCCGCGGCCGTCAGGCTGTCCTTGTAGACATAGAAGCGGTTGGTGACCTCGGCGAACGGATACTGGCTGGCCAGCGGATGCTCGCGGTCGCCGCTGCCGATCGCCACGTAGACGTGGTCCTGGGCGGCCGCCCGGTTGTCGCGCGCCGCCAGCAGGGCGGGCGCGAACAGGAACTTGCGCCCGCCGCCGCTGGTGGCGGCCACCTTGCGGCCGGTCCAGGCGGTATGCAGCCGCGAAACGCGGTTGGCATCCATGAAGTCCACCCGGTACAGGGCGCCGCCGGTGTCGGCCGCGTAGGCGTAGTCGGGCATGGCGTCGTTGTCCATGTCCACCATCGCGATATCGGCCGCCACCGGGCGCGTGGTCGGGAAGCTGCGCACCACCGCGCCGGTATCGGCGTCGAGGATGTAGATCACGCCGCCCTTGGCGTTGGCGCAGCTTGGCGTCTTGCTGTCGCCGTCCTCGCAGCTGTCGTAGCCGCCGCCCACCACCAGCACCGGTTTGCGGCCTTCGTCGTAGCCCTTGATGAAGGCCACGCTCGGCGTCGACCAGGTCTGGCCGATGCCGGTCATCCCGGCCGTGCAGCCGGTGTCGTTGGTCAGGTTGGGGCAGCCCACCTTCCACTTGAAGCGCGGGTTGCCGACGTCGCTGACATCGAGCGCATAGATCATGCGCCCGCCCCGGCGCATGGTCGGGTAGATCCAGACGTTCGAGCTGGTGGCATCCTGGTAGACGCCGGTCGAGCCGTCGAAGAAGTAGTCCTTGCGGGTCGGGGCGAGGTCCAGTTCCGGCATGTTGGGATAGGCGACCAGCGGCGAATTGCTCTTCAGGCGCGACAGGCGCGGGAAGAATTCGGGCGCCACGAACGCCCAGCGCTCCACGCCGGTGGCCGCGTTGAGGGCGCGCAGGGTGCCGTCGTTGGCGCCGTAGAACACAGTCACGCCGCCCTTGTCGGCGCCGTAGTTGACCGGCAGCGGGCGCGAGTGGATCACGTCGCCGTGGATCGAGGGCCGCGTGGTGCTGGCCGCGCCGCCGCCGGCTTCATTGTTGGTGTCCTCGCCGCGGATGAACTTGACCAGGTTGGTGTCCATGCCGCTGTTGGCGGAGGTCAGGGCGGTGAGGCCGGTGCCGGGCACATGGGTCAGCACGCTGCGGTTGACGGCGCGCGAGGTGGTGGTGCCGGACGGCGCATTCCCCTGGCGCAGGATCTGCGCCGCCGCGCCTTTTTCCACGAACGGACCGTCGGGTGCGTCCGAATACCTGTTGAAGGCGCTGGTGCTGCAGGTGCCGGCCGGGTCGGGCGACAGGCCCAGCCCGCTCCAGTAGGTGCCGCTGTCGCTGCTCCAGTAGCTGGTTGCGCAGGGCGTGACGAAGCCGGTGACCGGGTTCACCGCCACCTTGCCGGCGGCGTCGCCGAGATCGATGCTGCCCTTGTTGTCGATCAGCTGGTAGCGCTTGAGGTTGCCGAACCAGCGCGGCTTGGCGTCGGGGTCGGGGCGGAACATGCCGATGAACACCTGGTTCTCGTTCTGCGAGCGGTTGGTCGCGTTGACCGGCAGGCTGGTGGAGGCGAAGGTGGTGTTGACCGCCTGGATCTCGACCAGGATCTCCTTGAGTGCGTCGACGATGGCTTCTTCGTTCCTGGCGGCGAAGTACTTGCCGCCACCGGCGCGCGCCATGCTCAGCATCAGCGAGGTGTGCTCGGCGTTCTGCTGGGCGTTGTAGACGTCGATCGTGTAGGTGGTGACGTTCGGGCGAATCGTGCTGTTCGGCATGGCCACGCCGCGGCCGTACAGCAGGCGCGCCCATTCGTCGGCATTGCGCGGGCCGGTGTCGCTGCTGAAGCTGCCGGTGGGCAGGTTGGTGATGATGGTGTCGGTCGCGACCACGCTGTACTGACTGTTGGGCGCGGTGCAGACGCCGACGGGACTGGGGACGGCGTTACCGATCTTGCAGCCGTCGGTGTAGCCGGCGCAGGTGCCGCTGAAGGCCGCCAGGCCCGCCGCCGCGGCGGTGGCATTGCCGTAGCAGGCGCTGGTGGTGCCGATCGTGGTCGGGGTGACGACGGTCTGGGTGCTGAAGTTCGGCAGGCCGAGCTGGGTCACGGGTGCGCCATTGAGGGCGGCCAGGCGTGCGCTGTTGGCCGAGCTGTCCGAGGACGGGCCGCTGGAGTTCGGATTGCCGATGAAGATGACGAAGGTCTTGCCGCACAGGTTGTCGGCGGTCAGGGGCGACTTGAAGCGCGAGTAGGTGGTGGTGTAGCCGCCGCTGTCGGCCTTGCTCGCGATGACCGCCGACGGAGAGTAGGCGCTTTCGCCCGCGAAGTAGTTGTACACGTCGTACATCAGGTTGCCGTACGGGGTATTCGAGTTGCGCTTCTCGTCCGGGCTGTTGATGTTGTTGTAGATCGTCGTCAGCTGGGTACTGAAGGCTGTCTTGTTATCGGCGTTCATCGGGCGGATCGCATAGCGGATGAAGCCGCCGTCGTCGTTGGCATTGCCGCCGGTGACGAATTCCATCAGGCCCAGGCTCACCGAGCCATCGAGTTCGGCCAGCACGCGCTTGATCGCGTTCGCTTCCGACTGGCCCTGCGACGCGCCGCCCGGCCACTTCTGGTTCTGGCGCGCCCAGTTCGAGGTGTTGTCGAGGACGATCAGGATGCGCGGATTGATGTTGGCGCCGGCCGAGGCGCCGGTGAAGATGTCGATGTCGTCGGCGCCGGCCGGCAGCGACAGCAGGGCGAGGGCGCCCGCCAGGCCGCAGGCCAGGCGCAGGGCTGCGGTGCGGTGGAAAGCAGGGTGAGGAGCAGCGCGGAGGGTCGGGAAGCGGAACATGGTGAGAATCCTCCGGTCAGGTGGTCGGACAATGATTGGTGACGTCGTCGCGCGCAACGCGCACGCCCACGCCCTGGGTGACTTCGACCCTGGCTTCGGTTTCGATGTCGGTGGCTTCGGCATGGATTTCCCAGATGCTGTCGGCGCAGGCCGAGTTGCCGTCGACCGCGCCGGCCACGCCGAAGCTCTGCGAACTGCCCATGCTGCACACCTGGTCTTCGACCTTGGCCAGGTCGAGCGCGGTGTTCTTGATGACCGGCGCCTTCACGCATTCCGGCGCCGGCGCGATCTTCACGCGCACGTCGTCGGTGCCGTCGCCGTTGGTATCGACGCAGCGCTGGTTGGCGGCGCCGCCGCAGGGATTGGTCAGCACCTGGTCGGGCGTGGAGGTGAAGCGGGTATTGCTGATCGTCTCCTCGATGACTTCGCGGGCCGCCGCCGCCGCCTCGTCGCGCTGCTGCATGTTGCTGACGATTTGCAGGTTCGACTTGCCGACATTGAAGGTGGTCAGGGCGATCAGGGTCAGCAGCACCAGCATGACCAGGGCGGTGATCAGGGTGACGCCGCGCTGGCGGCGGATGCGCATGGTCATGGCAGCGCTCATGGCAATCTCCTTCCGGCCGGGTTGGGCAGCGCCACCTGGGTCTGGAACACGTGGCGCTTGTAGGCGTCGTTGGCGGCGGCGATGGTGTGTGGTTCGCCGTCGGCGTCGCGCCCTAACGTGTAGCTCTTGCGGTCGACGTAGCCCGGCGAGGCCTTGGTATTGCGCGCCAGGACATGCAGGCGCACCGCGACCGCGCTGCGCCAGTTGGCGACCGCGCAGGCCGCGGCGGTGCAGGCGTCGGCCGTAGCCGGGTTGGCCGCGATGACATCGGCAACGCCGTCCGCGGCCAGGTCCAGGCCGTACTCTACCTGCAGGTTCTCGATACCCTCGGCCAGCGGCACGACGGTGCTCCAGGTCGGCGCCGTGCCGGTGCTGCCCAGCTCGAGGCGCTTGAGGGTCGGAATGCCGTCGCCGGCGCGGTTGTTATTGGCGACGTAATAGACATGGGTCAGGTAACGGCGCACCTCTGCCAGGGTGCCGCTGCCGGCCGTCGGGCTGCAGTCGCGCTGGTGCCGGTTCAGGTTGGCGGTCGACAGGCTGAGCGCATAGAAGTCGGTCATGTTGGGCGAATCGAGTTCGGTGGCGTTGTTGCACAGCGAAGCCTGGAAGAAGGGCCCGCCGCTGGACAAGGGCGCGCAGCTGCCCACCCCGGCGACGCAGGTGGCGGTACGGCGCACCACCAGCACGTCGGTGCCCTGGCGCACGTCGCTCAGGCAGGCGGGCAGGGTGGCGCCGTCGTCCAACCCCTGCACCGCCAGCACCAGGCCGGATTTCACTTCGTCGAGGCTGCCGGCGCACACGGCCGGCAGGGCGGCCGGGCTGGCCAGTACGGTGGGGTCGAACTCGGCGTAGTAGCCGGCATTGCGCAGGTCCACGCCCAGCACGTCGATCGCGAAGCGGCCGTTCTCGACCTGGCGGTGGGATTGCTCGATTTCCTGCTGGGCGCGGGTATTCTTCACGAACATCGTGGACAGGGCGGCGAGGATGGCCAGGCCGATGCCCGATGCGATCATCAGCTCGGCCAGCGAGAAGCCGCGGGCGCGGTAAAGGGAAGGGATGGGGCGCAGGGAAGGAATGGGGCGCATGGCGGTCTCCAGTGCCGGGTTCAAGAGCAGCCCGGCAGGCCGATGGCCACGCGCGCCGACACCGTGCGGCGGTGGGTGTCCGCACCGTACTGGTCGCGGCCGCAAGCCTGGGCCGGGGCCTTGGTCGGATGCATGCCTTGCCAGGCCACGGTAATCAGATAGACGGCGGGCGTGCACACGCCGGGAGCGTCGTTCATGGCGCGCACCTGTTCGATGCAGCCGCGCGCGTCCTGCATGGCGCCGGCGTTGGTGGTGCCGCGCCGTTCGGCCGCGCCGGTCAGGGCCGCGCTCCACTCGCACAGGTCGCGCGCATGGCCGGCGGCGGCGGCCGCGCAGTCCGCGCCCACGGTGCTGCCGGTGCCGAGCGGCGTCGTCGTGACGTAATCGCCGGCCATGGCGCTGTTGCCGGTCAGGCGCGACTGCATGTCCTGCAGCAGCACCGCGGCCTGGGCGCGCTGGTAGGACTCGATGGTGCCGACATGGGCCTTGGCCTGGAAGGCCGCCAGGCCGAGCAGGCCGATGGCCAGCACGACCATCGTGATCAGGACTTCGACCAGGCTGACGCCGCGGGCACGGGCGCGGGACGGAAATGAGAGCATTGGATTCATGGCGATCAGCAGGCAGCCTGGGTCTGGTTCGGGCGTCCGGACAGGTCGACCGCGACGCAGCGCAGCTCGCCGTCCGCCTTGGCGGCGATCTCGAACGCCGGCAACGTGCTTCCCTTGATGCGGCCATTGGCCAGGTAAGTGACGACCTCGGGGCCGTCGATGCTGGCCACTGCCACCGCCGGGTGGCTGTGCAGCAGCCGGCTGGCGTTGCCCGGTGCGGCGATGCTCCAGCCGGCCAGCCAGCCGCCGGCGGCGGGCGCCAGTGTGACTTCGGCGTTGCGCTTGATCGCTTCGCTGCGCGCCACGCTCAAGGCGGTATGCAGGTCGGTGGAGGCAGCGCGCGCGCGCATGGCGGCGACCCAGTTGCCGTAGGCGGGCGCCGCGATCGCGCCCAGCACGGCCATGATGACGAGCACCGTCATCAGTTCGGGCAGCGTGAAGCCGCGCTGCCCCTGCACGCCCGCCGGTGGCTTTACCATTTGCCATCCGGCGTGCGGGTGCCGGCCTGGTCGATGCTCAGGGCGCCATCCTGGGCCTGGGTCGAGCCCGTGATCGGGGTGGCGGTGATGGTGTAGGTCTGCGGCGGGCCCGGCAGCACGGTGATGGCGACCTGGTACTTGGCGCTCACCGCGCCTGGGGGCGGCAGGCTCAGGTCGGTGACGCTGGCGGCGTAGCTGCGGGTATCGGCCATGAACTGGGCCTGGGCCTGGCTCAGCTCCATCAGGTAGGACTGGGCCGCGGCACGGTTGCTGCGCACGACATACTGGCTGTACGAGGGCAGGGCAATGGCCGCGAGGATGCCGATGATGGCCACGGCCACCATGAGCTCGATCAGGGTGAAACCGCGCTGGCGCTGGGAGCTTGGGGCAATCATTGTTTCCTCACGGAACTGTAAATGTTGCCCAGTATAAACACTCAAGCTGTCAAATTGCTGACAGAAAACTGACTTCCACCGCGGAGCGATGCGCGCCGTCCACACAAGGCGCTGCGTACCCGGTAAAATCGCGGGTTTTGCAGAATCCTGATTGGCCGAGACCATGTCCACCGATACCGCAGCACCCGGCGCCGACGACGCCCCGGAAATTTCACCAGAAGCAGGCAAGCCGGCCGCCCTGATCGCCCGCGAAGTGGCGCGCCGCCGCACCTTCGGCATCATTTCCCACCCGGACGCCGGTAAAACGACCTTGACCGAAAAGCTGCTGCTGTTCTCGGGCGCGATCCAGCTGGCCGGCACCGTCAAGGGCCGCAAGAGCGGCCGCCACGCGACCTCGGACTGGATGGACATCGAAAAGCAGCGCGGCATCTCGGTCGCGTCGTCGGTGATGCAGTTCGAGTTCCGCGACCACGTCATCAACCTGCTCGACACCCCGGGCCACCAGGACTTCTCGGAAGACACCTACCGCGTGCTGACCGCGGTCGACTCGGCGCTGATGGTGATCGACGCGGCCAAGGGCGTGGAAGAGCAGACCATCAAGCTGCTCGACGTCTGCCGCATGCGCGACACCCCGATCGTCACCTTCATGAACAAGATGGACCGCGAAACCCGCGATCCGCTGGAGCTGCTGGACGAAGTCGAGTCGGTGCTGAAGATCGAGTGCGCGCCGGTGACCTGGCCCATCGGCATGGGCAAGAACTTCCGCGGCGTGTACCACCTGCTGAAGGACGAGATCATGCTGTTCAAGGCCGGCGAGGAAAAGGCCGACGGCGCCTTCGAGATCGTCAAGGGCATCGACAACCCGAAGCTGGCCGAGATGTTCCCGCTCGAGATCGAGCAGCTCAAGATGGAAGTGGAGCTGGTGCACGGCGCCTCGCACGTGTTCGACATCGAGCGCTTCCTGTCGGGCGTGCAGACCCCGGTATTCTTCGGCTCGGCGATCAACAACTTCGGCGTGCGCGAGATTTTGTCCGCGCTGGTCGACTGGGCGCCGGCGCCACGCGAACGCGACGCCACCGTGCGCGACGTCAAGCCGGAAGAGCCGAAGTTCTCGGGCTTCGTCTTCAAGATCCAGGCCAATATGGACCCGGCCCACCGCGACCGCATCGCCTTCCTGCGCGTGTGCTCGGGCCGCTTCGAGAAGGGCATGAAGGTCAAGCATCTGCGGCTGGGCCGCGAAGTGAAATTGTCGTCAGTCGTGACCTTCATGGCCTCGAGCCGCGAACAGGTCGAAGAAGCCTACGCCGGCGACATCATCGGCCTGCCGAACCACGGCAACATGCAGATCGGCGACAGCTTTTCGGAAGGCGAGCTGCTGACCTTTACCGGCATCCCGTACTTCGCGCCGGACCTGTTCCGCACGGTGCGCATCCGCAATCCGCTGAAAGTGAAACAGCTCCACAAGGGCCTGCAGCAGCTGGGCGAAGAAGGCGCGGTGCAGGTGTTCAAGCCGGTGCTGGGTTCGGACTTGATCCTGGGCGCGGTCGGCGTGCTGCAGTTCGAGGTCGTGGCGAGCCGCCTGCTGAACGAATACGGCGTGGATGCGGTGTTCGAGAGCAGCAGCATCAGCAGCGCGCGCTGGGTGTCGAGCGACGACAAGAAGTCGCTGGGCGACTTCGAGAACCAGCTCGGCCACCAGGTCGCCTATGACGCGGCCGGCAACCTGGCCTTCCTTGCCACCTCGGGCGTCAACCTGCGCCTGACCCAGGAACGCTGGCCCAAGCTCACCTTCCACGCGACCCGCGAGCACGCGGCCAAGCTGGCCTGAGGTCCACGGGCGCGCCGGCAGCCTGCCGGCGCGCCCTGAGTTCCATCAAAATCCGAACCCGACACTCCCCCTCACGCCGGTGGCGTTGGAATTGCTGCGGAACTTGTCGGCGCTGCCGTTCATGATGACTTCGCCCTTGAGCGTGGCCTTGTCGTTCAGCTTGTACTTCGCGCCGAGCGCGCCATACGCGCCGGTGCCGGTCTGGCTCCCGAAGCCGGTGGACTTGCCGTCGGCATGGGCTTGCGCCATCTCCGGCGTCACGAATCCATCTTTCGTCACCACGCTCTGGGCAACGCCGAGCTTGCCGTAGGCGGTCAAGCGGTCGTTGACCGGCACGGTGATCTTGGCGGCAAGATAGGTGGTATAGCTCTTGGCGCCGAGCACGCCCGCTCCCACGGCGGCGTCGATGGCGGCCTCCCTGGGATCGTAGAGGTTGGCCTTGTGGAAGCCCCGGTCGCGCAGATGCGAATAGCCGGTCTCCACCGCCAGGTACTCGTTGAACGCATAGCCGAGCACCAGCCGGGGATCGGTACGGAAGCCCTGGGCCTTGAACAGGCGGTCGTTGGGATTGGCGGCTTCGTTGCCTCCGTAAAGCGGCGAGTAGCGCTTGAACCCTGCGGCCAGCGGCCCGAAGCGTCCGGCCGGCTCGGCTGCGAGACGCGGCGGCGGCAGGTCGGCGGGTTGCGCCTGCGCGCTGCCGATGGCAAGGAGTACGGCGGCAAAAACGAAGCCCTTGGCGTTCATGCGATCCTCTTCGAGACGTGGTTGATCGGGTCGAACGGAAGGATACCGCTCCCTACCGAAGCAACTATATCAAATTGGTAAGTGATTGTTTCGTCATGCATATCACTGTTGGTTCGACCACGAAGATGGGGAGCGATCTGATTGACCGCAAGCCGCCCCGATATTGATGCGCGTAGATTCTTTGAATGCGTTTAGGAAATACGCGCGTCAATCATTGGGAGGCATCATGCTGTCGCGACTGAGGATTGGTCCCAAGCTGCTGCTGGCACCCGGCGTCGTCCTGCTGCTGCTGGTGCTGCTCTCGAGTGGCGCCTACTATGCGATGGTGCGCCAGCACCTGTCGCTGCAGGCCATCGTCGGGCCGCGCGCGGTCCAGATGCGCAGCGCCACCGAGCTGGTGGGCCAGGCGCAGCGCGTGCACGCCGACACCTACAAATTGCTCACCTGGTTAGGAAGCAGCTTCTCGCGCCCGCGCATCGACCAGCTCATTGGCGATATCCACCGCCAGCACGGCGCGATCGAACGGGCCTTCGGCGAACTCGCCGTGCGCACGCCGGCGGACAGCCTGGAGCGGCGCCATGCCGAGCAGGCGGCCCAGGCGCACCGACTGTATGTGTTGGCGGCGCGCGAAGTGGTCGAGCTGGCGCACGCCGACCAGACCATCGGCGCCAACGCCATGATCAAGCCCGAGGCGGCGTTCGCGGTGCTGGTGCAGCGCATGGGCATGCTGTCCAGGCTCGAGCGCGACATGTCCGAACAGGCCTCCAACGGGGCCGCCGCCGACTTCCGCATCACGGCCGGCCTGATGCCCCTGGTGGTGCTGCTGGCGGTGGGGGTCTCGCTGGCGATCACGATGGCGGTGCGGCGCGTGCTGCTGGCGGAGATCCGCGGCATCGGCGCCGCCGCGCTGGGACTGGCCAGCGGCGACCTGACGGTGGGCGAGCGAGTGTACGGGGACGACGAGATCGGCGAAACCTCGCGCGCGCTCGACGCCGGCATTCGCAACCTGAACGGCACCCTGCGCACGGTGCTGGAATCGGCGCGCACGATCGGCAGCGCCTCGCGCGACATCTCGCTCGGCAACCTGAGCATGCAGGGGCGCGCCGTGTTCCGCAGCCGCTCGCTGGAAGACACGGCCGCCAGCATGCAGCAGCTGGCCGAAACCGTCACCGTCACGGCGACCAATGCGCTGGCCGCCAACCGGCTGGCGCAGTCGGCTTCGCAGCGGGTGCGCGAGGGCGGCCAGACCGTGGAACGCATGGCGGCGACCATGGCCAGGGTGAGGGAGGGCGCCGCCCGCGCGGCCGAAGTCGCGGGCGCGATCGACGCTCTCGCCAGCGAAGCCGGCACGCTGGCGCTGAATGCCGCCCTGGCATCGGCGCGCAGGGGGGCGCAGGCCGATGCCGAGGATGACGCGCACGTTGCGTACTTTGCCGATGCTGCGGGAGAGGTGAGGGCGCTGGCCCAGCGCGCGGCCGGCGCGGCGCGCGAAATGCGCGAACTGGCGGCGCGCTCGGTCGACGAAATCGAAGGCTGCGCGGCATGGGCGTTGGAGGCGGGCGCCAGCATCGGCGACGCCGCCGGCGCGACACGCGAGATGGAAGACGTGGTCGGCCGCATCGGCAGCGCCAGCGCCGGCCAGGCCGGCAGCCTGGCCGAAGTCAACCAGGCGATCGTGCGGATGGACGAGGTGACCCAGCACAACTGCGTGCTGGTCGAGGAAGCCGCGGCGGCGGCGCGCAGCCTGCAGATGCAGGCGCTGGCGCTGTCGCGCACGGTGGCCGCATTCCGCCTGGGCGAACCGAACGATCAAGCGGCGCCGGCGCCGCAGCCCGAGCTGCAGGACAAGCGCAGCGCGCCGCCCCAAATGGAAAGCGGCGTTTCCCGGGACCTGCCCAGGGAACGCCGCCGTCACGAGCGCTCGCACTTGCGGCTCGCATCGAGCCGCAAGTAGCCATTTCAACGCGTCACGCGATCATTCGTAATCGCTGATCGGCGCGCAACCACAGAACAGGTTACGGTCGCCGTAGACGTTGTCCGCGCGGCCGACCGGCGGCCAGTACTTCTTCTTGCGCAGCGAGGCAACCGGGAAGGCCGCCACTTCACGCGAGTAAGTATGCTGCCAGTCGTCGGCGGTCACCACGTCGGCAGTGTGCGGGGCGCCCTTGAGCGGGTTGTCCATCTTGTCGTACTCGCCGCGCTCGACCTTCACGATCTCGGCGTGGATGGTGATCATGGCTTCGATGAAGCGATCCAGCTCGGCTTTCGATTCCGATTCGGTCGGCTCGATCATCAGGGTGCCCGGCACCGGGAAGCTCATGGTCGGGGCGTGGAAGCCGAAGTCCATCAGGCGCTTGGCCACGTCTTCGTTCGAGATGCCGGTCTTGTCCTGCAGCGGGCGCAGGTCGATGATGCACTCGTGCGCGACCAGGCCGTCATGGCCGGTGTACAGCACCGGGTAGTGCGGCGCCAGGCGGCGTGCGATGTAGTTGGCGTTCAGGATCGCCACTTCTGTCGCCGCGGTCAGGCCCTCGGCGCCCATCATCGCGATGTACATCCACGAGATCGGCAGGATCGAGGCCGAGCCGTAGGCCGCGGCGCTGACCGCGCCGATGCCTTGTTCGTTGCGCACATAGCCGGTCGACAGCTGGTTCGGCAGGAATGGCGCCAGGTGGGCGCCCACGCCGATCGGGCCGACGCCCGGACCGCCGCCGCCGTGCGGGATGCAGAAGGTCTTGTGCAGGTTCAGGTGGCTGACGTCGCCGCCGAAGGCGCCCGGTGCGGCCACGCCGACCATTGCGTTCATGTTGGCGCCGTCCACGTAGACCTGGCCGCCGTGCGCGTGCACGATCTCGCACAGTTCCTTGATGCCCTCTTCGAACACGCCGTGGGTCGACGGATAGGTAACCATGACGCAGGCCAGGTCCTTGCTGTACTGCTCGGCCTTGGCCTTCAGGTCGCCGAGATCGACGTTGCCGTTCTCGTCGCAGGCGGTGACCACCACCTTCATGCCGACCATGCTGGCCGATGCCGGGTTGGTGCCGTGCGCCGACGACGGGATCAGGCAGATGTTGCGGTGGCCTTCGCCCCGCGACTCGTGGTATTTCTGGATGACCAGCAGGCCGGCATATTCACCCTGCGAGCCCGCGTTCGGCTGCAGCGAGATCGCGGCGTAACCGGTGGCGGCGCACAGCATGGCTTCCAGCTGGTCGATCATCTCGCGGTAGCCGACGGTCTGGCTTTCCGGTGCGAACGGGTGGATGCTCGAGAATTCCGGCCAGGTGACCGGGATCATCTCCGAGGTCGCGTTCAGCTTCATGGTGCACGAACCCAGCGGGATCATGGTGCGGTCCAGCGCCAGGTCCTTGTCGGCCAGCGAGCGCAGGTAACGCAGCATCTCGTGCTCGGCGTGGTAGCGGTGGAAGGTCGGGTGGGTCAGGTAGGCGCTGGTACGGGCCAGTTCCGCCGGGTAGGCGTCGGCCACGTCTTCGTCCAGGCCGTCGATATCGACGGCCTTGCCCGCTTCTTCACCACCTGCGAAGACCGAGAACAGCGCCGCCAGGTCGTCGCGGGTGGTGGTTTCGTCCAGCGACACGCCGACGTGGCCGTCGTCGATGCGGCGCAGGTTGATGCCGGCGGCGTCGGCGGCTGCGTGCAGCGCGGCGGCGTCGCCCTTGACCGTCAGGGTGTCGAAATAGGTGGTATTCAGCACCTCGAGGCCGAGCTGCTGCAGGCCGCGCGCCAGGATCGCGGTCTGGCGGTGCACGCGCTGGGCAATGCGCTTCAGGCCGTCGGGGCCGTGGTAGACCGCGTACATGCCGGCCATCACGGCCAGCAGCACCTGGGCGGTACAGATGTTCGAGGTCGCTTTTTCGCGGCGGATATGCTGTTCGCGGGTTTGTAGCGCCAGGCGGTAGGCCTGGTTGCCCTGGGCGTCGACGGTGACGCCGACCAGGCGGCCGGCCATGCTGCGCTTGTATTCGTCGCGGGTGGCCAGGTAGCCGGCGTGCGGGCCGCCGAAACCGAGCGGCACGCCGAAGCGCTGGCTGTTGCCGACGACCACGTCGGCGCCCCAGTCGCCCGGCGCGGCCAGCATGGTCAGGGCCAGGAGGTCGGCAGCGACGACGACCATGGCGCCGGCGGCGTGCAGGTGCTCGCAAGCGGCGCGGTAGTCGCGCACTTCGCCGTTCACGCCCGGGTACTGCAGCAGCACGCCGAAGCAGCTCTCTTCCAGTTTCTCGATCTCGCTCGCTGCGATCACGCGCACTTCGACGCCGATCGGCTCGGCGCGGGTGCGCACCACTTCCAGGGTCTGCGGCAGCACGTCGTCGGCCACGTAGAACACTTTCGAGGACGATTTGCCGACGCGCTGCAGCAGCGTCATGGCTTCGGCGGCGGCGGTGCCTTCGTCCAGCATCGACGAGTTGGCGATGCCCATGCCGGTGAGGTCGGTGATCATCTGCTGGAAGTTCAGGATCGCTTCCAGGCGGCCCTGCGAGATCTCCGGCTGGTACGGGGTGTAGGCGGTGTACCAGGCCGGGTTCTCGAAGATGTTGCGCAGGATGACCTTCGGGGTGTGGGTGCCGTAGTAGCCCTGGCCGATCATCGATTTCATGACCTTGTTCTTCGACGCCAGCGCACGCAGGGTTGCAAGCGCCTGCTCTTCGCTGCGCGGTTCGACGAACTGGCCCAGGTCCATCGTGTCCTTGCGGCGGATGTTCGCGGGCACGACCGCGTCGATCAGGGCTTCGCGGGTGGCGTAGCCCAGGGTCGACAGCATGGCTGCCTGTTCCGAGTCGGATGGACCGATGTGGCGCGGGATGAAGGAATCGCGTGCTTCGAGTTGGGTGAGGCTGGAGCGGGTCATGGTAATGGCCAAGAGAAGGAGCTAGAAGAGAAGTACTGCAGTTGTAGGGTCGGCGGCGAAGCCGCCCACCCTACGAAAAACTTACTCGCCGGTGGTCTTGCCGTAGGCGTCGGCATCCATCAGCTTGTCGTAGGCGCCGGCATCGGCCGGGGCCAGCTTGAACAGCCAGGCGCCGTAGGCGTCCTGGTTGATCGAGTCCGGCGCGTCGGCGACCGGCTGGTTCACCGCGGTGACGGTGCCCGACACCGGGGCGTAGATGTCGCTGGCGGCCTTGACCGACTCGACCACAGCGGCGTCGTCGCCGGCGGTGAATGCCTTGCCGACCTGCGGCAGCTCGACGAACACGATGTCGCCCAGGGCGTCCTGCGCGTACTCGGTGATGCCGACGGTCAGGCTGCCGTCGGCCTCGCGGCGCACCCACTCGTGGGACTCGGTGTATTTCAGGTCGGTTGGGATGTTCATATAAAAGGCTCCGGTAGAGGGTGAGGCGGTAGTATAAATTGGTTTTGTTCTTGGACTGCGGTTCTTAGACTGCCAGAACCTTGCCGTTACGCACGAACGGCAGCTTTACCACCGAGGCGGCCAGCTTCTTGTCGCGGATTTCGACGTGGACGGTATCGCCGACGGCGACGTCCAGCGGCACGCGCGCCAGGGCGATCGCCTGCTGCATGCTCGGGCTGAAGGTGCCGCTGGTGATCTCCCCGGAGTTGCCCGATGCGGCGACGACCTTCTGGTGGGCGCGCAGGATGCCGCCTTTTTCGCGCAGGATCAGGCCGACGAAGTTGGCGTTCTGGCCCTTGGCCTTCAGGGCGGCCTTGCCGATGAAGTCGCGCTCCGAGACCAGGTCGATGGTCCAGGCCAGGCCGGCGTCGAGCGGGTTGACGCTGTCGTCCATGTCCTGGCCGTACAGGTTCATGCCGGCTTCCAGGCGCAGGGTGTCGCGCGCGCCCAGGCCGGCCGGCTTGATGCCGGCGGCGGCAAAGGCGTTCCACAGGGCTTCGACCTGGCTGGCCGGGACGCCGATTTCGAAACCGTCTTCGCCGGTGTAGCCGGTGCGGGCGACCATGACTTCACCGAAGGGGGTGTCGGGTACGATCACGACGTTGAAAGGCTTGAGCGGCTCCGAAGCGGCCTGGGTGCCCGGGAGCACCTGCCATACCTTGGCGCGGGCGTTCGGGCCCTGGACGGCGATCAGCGCGATCGGATCGTTGCCATCACGGCGCTGGGTGATCGTGACGCCGGAATTGGTAGCGTCGTTCTGCTGGCTCATCCAGGCCACGTCCTTTTCGGCGGTGCCGGCGTTGACGACCAGGCGGAACCAGTCTTCGCTGAAGTAATAGACGATCAGGTCGTCGATCACGCCACCTTCGGGATTGAGCATGCAGGAGTACAGGGCCTTGCCCGGGACCTGCAGTTTGTCGACGTTATTGGCCAGCAGGCCGCGTAGGAAAGCGCGCACGTTGGCGCCCTTGAGGTCGACGACGCACATGTGCGACACATCGAACATGCCGGCGTCGGTACGCACGGCATTGTGTTCCTCGATCTGGGAACCGTAGTTGACCGGCATGTCCCAGCCGCCGAAGTCGACCATCTTGGCTCCGAGGGAGCGGTGTGCGGAATTGAGCGGGGTCGCTTTGAGCGTCATGGAATCCTCGGGCAGTGGAAATAGGGGTGCGTGCACTTGCGAACCTGCGCTCGCGGGTGCCTGTATCCCCTCTGTCCTTGGTACCTGAGAGATAGCGGCATGCGCCGCCTGCCCCTTCGGTGGGCCCCATGTCGCGTGGGGCCGCTCTCCAGAGTGTGAGCGGGCCGCGCCGTGCGCTGCCGCTCCCTGACCAGTCCTTTTTGCCTGAGAGTTTGTGGGTAGTGCCCCTTCGGCGGCAGGTGTTCCTGCGCTCTCCCGGTCAAGACTGCGGAGGATATGCCAGCATTGGTTCGGTGTCAACCGACTGGAGGCTTTCGCACTGCGGATTGGCGCTTGCCAAAAAGAATTGCCGCGCACTATTGGGGCACGCGCCCACCGGGCCTGCAGGCATGTTTTGCTACACTTATCTTACATACTTTGCAGTGGGGAAAAACGATGAGCGAAGACAAAGCACAGGAACATGCCAAGGAAACCAAGGAAGCGTGGTTTACGCTGTCAGGCGACGTCAACAGTGACATGGTGCACCGCATGTTCGAAGCGGTGTCGATGATGAACGAGGACGGCATTGAGACGGCCCATGTGCTGGTGCAGTCGAACGGCGGCTATGTGAGCGACGGCCTTTGCCTGCACAACTTCATGGCCAATGCGCCGATCAAGTTCGTCATGTACAACGGCGGGGCGGTGGCCTCGATCGCGGTGATCCTCTACCTGTCCGGCACCGAGCGCTATTGCAGCGAAACGGCGCGCTTCATGATCCACAAGTCGCATGCGACGGCCTCGCCCGGTTCGCGGCCGGATGCGCTGAACATCATCGTCGAAGGCTTGAGGGCCGACGACGCGCGGACCGAATCGATCCTGCGCAAGTGCGTCGAGCTGACGCCGGAGCAGTGGGCGATTCACCAGTATTCCGACCTGCACCTGAACTCGCGCGACGCCAAGGCCGCGGGACTGGTCAACGACGTTCGCGATTTTCGGCCGCCCAAGGGCGGCATGCTGCGCAACATCTGAAATAAAAAGGCCCATCGCATATATGCAGTGGGCCTCTCGACAATGCTGGCTGCGGCAGGCAGCGCCTGCCACGCGATCAGCGTTTCTTGTCGTTCTTGTGGCTCTGGCGGCCGGCTGCGGCATGCTGCTCCGGGGTGCCGCCGCGGGTGCCGCCGCTGCCGGCATTGCCACCCGAGCTGGAGCCCGAACCCGAACCCGACTGCTTGCTGCCGCCCTGGCGGCCGGCTTCGGCGTGCTGTTGCGAGCTGCCGCCTTGCTTCGATTTACCTTGATTCGAGGCCATGTTCATTTCCTTTCAGTGTGGAGGAATGTCTTGCTTGCCGCGCTGTGGAGGCTTGCCGCAGCGTTACCGGTCGAGCCATCATGCGTTCGGTACTGATGAACCGGTATCGGATGCGGGCGTGAACCAGTGTAGGACACTCACCGACGTTCTCAAGGAATGATTGCCGGCAGGGGCCTTTCGTTAACGGCATGCCGCCGGCATCACAACGGATATGCATCTTTCTCATTGCCATATGGAAATAATGTGGCACAATGCTCGAATCTCCTCGTCGAATCGTCACCGCCGTGAACCTTGCCCAGACACCCGCCGCCCGCAAGGCCGCCAGCACGCAGCAGGCGACCCTGGACGAGCTCGTCAGTATCGCGGCCGACCACGCTGCCGACGCCTTGAAGGAGACGGTCACCCGCATGACGGCCGTGCTGCTGGATATGACGAGCGCCGGCAGCGATCCGCAAGAGGCAGGCCGCCGCATCCGCTCCGGCAATCTGCTCCGGGACAATGCCTACGCTTTCGTCCACCTGGCCTCGACCGCCATCGAGCTCGCGCTGCGCAAGGAAATGGCCTTGCTTGCGCCTGCAGCGAAGCCGGTCGCGCATACCCCGCTCACCTTGAGCCTGGTGCCGCTGGAAGAGATGGACAGCCAGCTGGCCTTCGCGGCGATCAGCCGGCCCTTCGACATCCAGCATTCGGAACGCTTGGCCAGCCTGGGCGTGCGCCTCGGCGTGCTGCTGGGGCGCGAACTGGTGCGCGCCAACCACAATCCCTTCCGGCCCGATGTCTTCCTGCGCGCCCTGCGCGAGGCCTGGTGCGAATTCGAGCCGGACCAGGCGGCGCATGGGCTGGTCGTGCCGCTGCTGCGCGCCGGCGTGGTGTTCGACCTCGGCCCGATTTTCGATGCCCTCAACGACAGGCTCAAGCCGGCGCGCGCGCGCGCTGGCGACCAGCGCTTCGCCAAGACCGACGACAGCGCCGCCGCCAAAGCCGCGCGGGCGCGCCGCGACGCGGCCGTGACGCAGCAGCTGCGCCGGCTGTTCGGCGCGGCCGAAGGGGCGGCGGAGGCCGGGCTGGATATACCCGTGATTCCCGACCTGCCGCAGGGCAGCGGCTGGCGACCCAGCGCGGCGCCAGGCTACACCGCAGCCAAAGCCGCGCCGGCATCCGGCGGCCAGCCCATGCCTGCCAGCACAGCGCGCAGGGAAGTCGCCGGGCAGCGCGACGCTGTTCCCGCCCCGGCCGCGGGGACGGCGGCGCCGATCCCCGCGACCCTGATCGCAATGCTCGATGGCCTGGCCAGCGCCGGGCCCGTCCCGGGCGGCCCCGGCGGCGGCGCCGCCGCCCCGCACGAGGTGTTCTACCTGCCGCGCCTGAAACAAAGCCTGCCGCGCGGCAGCCTGTCGCGTGGCGACGAGACCACGCTCGACCTGCTGTCGCGCGTTTTCGAGACCGTGCTGCTGGACGACGCCATTTCGCAGGAGACCCGCGAGCTGATCGCCTTCCTGCAGGTGCCGGTGCTCAAGGCCGCGCTCAAGGACCGCAGTTTCTTCTTCGAAGAGGCGCATCCGGCGCGGCGCATGCTCGACCTGCTGTCGAGCGCCGGTTGGGAGCGCGGCGCTGGTCCAGGCGATGCCGACGACCCGGTCTACCACGCGATGCGGCGCGGCGTCGACAAGGTGCGCCACGAAGCCCGCCCGGAAGCATTTGCCGCTGCGGTGGCCGAGCTGGAAGCCAGCATCGCCGAGCGCGAACAGCTGCAGGCCGAGGCCATTGCCGGCCCAATCGCGCAGGCCACGCGCCAGGAAAAAGCGGCGGCGGCCAGCCGCTCGGCCAGGAAAGCGGTCGAGCTGCGCCTGGCCGGCGAACAGGTGGTGGCGCTGGTCGCTACCTTCCTGGAAGGGCGCTGGACACCGGTGCTCACGCTGGCCTACACCATCGAGGACAGCAAGCCGGGCGCGGTGGACAACGCCACCCGCGCCATGGACGACCTGATCTGGAGCGTCAAGCCCAAGGCCACGCAGGAGGAGCGCAAGGCGCTGATCAAGCGCCTGCCCGGGCTGCTCACCACCCTCAACAAATGGCTCGACGCCGTCGGCTGGCAGGATGCCGAGCGCCTGCAGTTCTTCGCCGCCCTGGCCGACTGCCATGCCACCATCGTCCGTGCTCCGATCGAATTGTCGCCGGAGCGCCAGCTGGAGCTGGCGGTGGAAGCCGCCCAGCAGGACGCGCTTCGTCGCATCGCCCAGGAGCAGGCCGCCGTCGCCGAAGAAGAGGCGGCGCTGGAGCCGGCCGCCGCGGCCCTGGCCGCCATGGAGCGCGGCATGCGGGTCGAGTTCAGCGGCGCCTCCGGCGTGCGCAAGCTGCGGCTGGCCTGGGTCAGTCCGCTGCGCACGCTCTTCATCTTCTCCGGCGCCGGCCGCCAGGAAGCCTTCTCGCTGCCGGCCGAGCGCCTGCTCGATGCCTTCCGCACCGGCAGCATCCGGGTGCTCGCCGCCGAGGGCGTAGTCGGCCGGGTGCTGACCCAGGCCGCGGGCGAGTCCGCCATGAACGATCCTTCGCTCGGGGTACGGGCCGGCTAGCGTCTTTGGGGTGCGCCCGGTATTGAATTGTCGAGTTCGCAAGAGTCATTCTTGGCCGAAATGCAATCAACAAATGGTATGATTGGGCCTTTGACGACTCTCCAGCCCTGACCGAAGCAACGTGCGCCTTTCCTCCATCAAATTGTCGGGATTTAAGTCTTTCGTCGATCCCACCAATTTCCAGGTGCCCGGCCAGCTTGTCGGCGTGGTCGGCCCGAACGGCTGCGGCAAGTCGAACATCATCGACGCCGTACGCTGGGTGCTGGGCGAATCCAAGGCCTCGGAGCTGCGCGGCGAGTCGATGCAGGACGTGATCTTCAACGGCTCGACCTACCGCAAGCCGGCCGGGCGCGCCTCGGTAGAACTGGTGTTCGACAACAGCGGCGGCAAGGCGGCGGGGCAGTGGGGGCAGTACGCCGAGATCGCGGTCAAGCGCACCCTCACGCGCGACGGCACGTCCACCTATTACATCAACGGCCAGCCGGTACGCCGCCGCGACATCCAGGACATCTTCCTCGGCACCGGCCTCGGTCCGCGCGCCTACGCCATCATCGGCCAGGGCATGATCTCGCGCATCATCGAGTCGCGCCCGGAAGAGCTGCGCGTGTTCCTCGAAGAAGCCGCCGGGGTCTCGAAGTACAAGGAGCGCCGCCGCGAGACCGAGAACCGGCTGTCCGACACGCGCGAGAATCTGCTGCGGGTCGAGGACATCCTGCGTGAGCTGAATGCCAACCTCGAAAAGCTGGAAGGCCAGGCGGCGGTCGCCACGCGCTTCCACCAGCTGCAGCTTGAGCAGGAAGAAAAGCAGAAGCTGCTCTGGCTGTTGCGCAAGAATGAGGCGAAAGCCGAGCAGGTCCGCTTCTTCCGCGAGGTCGAAGAAGCGCAGAACGCGCTCGAGGCCCAGACGGCGAAGCTGCGCAACGTCGAGCTGGAACTGGAAAACATGCGCCAGGCGCACTTCAGCATCGGCGACCGCCTGCACACGGCGCAGGGCGCCCTGTACCAGACCAATTCCGAGATAGGCAGCCTGGAGGCGCAGATCAAGTTCGTGGTCGAGTCGCGCACCCGCCTGCAGAACCAGCTCGGCACCCTGGGCGCGCAGCGCGACCAATGGGTCGCGCAGCGCCAGGAATACGAAGAGCAACTGGGCGAGGCGGAGATCACGCTGGAAGAACTCGGCGCGCGCGCCGAAGGGGCCCAGATCGCGGTCGAGGCCCACGGCGAGCGCGTGCCGGAACTGGAAGCCGCCTGGCGCCAGGCCCAGGAGCGCTCGAACGAATCGCGCACCCGCATCATGGCGGTGCAGCAGCGCATCGAACTGGCCAGCGCCCACCAGCGCAATGCCGCCAACATCCTCACCAGCCTGGCCGCACGCCGCGAGCGACTGCAGCAGGAACGCAACGGCCTGAACCTGCCCGACAGCGCCACCCTCGACAACCTGCGCATGCAGGCGGAAGAAAAGCAGCTGGCGCTGGAAGAGCAGACCATGCTGTTAGAGGAGGCCACGGCGCGCCAGGATGCGGTGGAACAGGAACGCAAGGACGCGCACGCGCAGGTCCAGCAGGAATCCGCGGCGAACGCCCAGCTCGAGGCGCGCCTGGCTGCGTTGCGCCAGGTGCAGGAGCGGGTGCAGACCCAGGGCAAGGTCCAGCCCTGGCTCGACAAGCACGAGTTATCCGGCCTGCCGCGCCTGTGGCAGAAGCTCGACATCGAGGAAGGTTGGGAAACCGCCTTGGAGGCCGTATTGCGCGAGCGTTCCGGCGCGCTGGAAATGTCGAACCTCGACTGGGCCAAGGCCTTTTTCAGCGATGCGCCCCCGGCGCGCCTGGCCCTGTATTCGCCGGCGCCCGGCGCACCCGTGGCGGCCGAGATCCCCGGCATGAAGCCTTTCGCGAGCCTGCTGCGCCTGAATGAACCGGGCCTGCGGGGCGTGCTGAACGACTGGCTGCACCACGTCTACGTGGCCCAGGACGCCGCCGAGGCATTTGTCAATCGCGGCCGCCTGCCGCCGGGCGGCAGCTTCGTGACGCGCCAGGGCCACCTGGTCACGTCCTCGAGCGTGCGCTTCCATGCGCCGGACGCCGAGCAGGACGGCATGCTGGCGCGCCAGCACGACATCGACAACATCGGCAAGCAGCTGCGCGCGCAGGCGCTGCTGCTGGATGAAGCCCGCGGGCGCGCCACCCGCGCCGACGCCGCGGCCAGCGAACTGACCCGGCGGCTGCAGGATGCGCGCCAGCGTTCCGCCTCGCTGCAGCGCGAGGCGCACGCACTGCAGATCGAGGTGCTCAAGCAAAGCGAGGTCGAGGCGCGCTTCAACCAGCGCAGCGGCCAGATCGCCGCCGACCTGCTTGAAATCGCGGCCCAGGAAGCCGAGCAGAGGCAAGCCGCAGCCGAGGCGGAACAGGAATTCGAGCAGCTCGACATGGAGCTGGCCGAGTTGCAGGGCAGCCACGAGGACGGCCAGACCGCCTTCCTGGAAAAGGAGCAGCTGCTCGCCGAGGCGCGCCAGAAGCTGCGCGACCTGGAACGTGGCGCGCAAGAGGCGCAGTTCGCCGAACGCCAGCAGCGCAGCAGGATCGAGGAACTGCGCCGCAACATCGCCACCGCCGCCAGCCAGGCCGACCAGGTCGCGGCCAGCCTGGGCGCGGGCAAGCTCGAACTGGAAGCGCTGGAAGCGGGCACCGCCCACGAAGGCCTGCAGGAACTGCTGGACCGCCGCAGCACCCAGGAGCGCGCCCTTTCCGACGCGCGCCATGAGCTCGACCAGATCACCCAGCAGCTGCGCCAGTTCGAAGAACTGCGCATGGGGAACGAGCGCAGCCTGCAGCCGCAGCGCGACCGCATCACCGAGCTGCAGCTGAAGGAACAGGCGGCGCGCCTGAACCAGGAGCAGTTCGCCGAGGCGCTGGCCACCACCGGCGCGGTCGAATCGGAGCTGGCGGAGAAACTCACGCCGGACATGAAGGCGCAGTACCTGCAGGGCGAGGTCACGCGCCTGGGCAATGCCATCAGCGGGCTGGGCGCCGTGAACCTGGCGGCGGTGGACGAGCTGGCGCAGGCGACCGAGCGCAAGCAATACCTCGACTCGCAGAACAACGACCTGCAGGAAGCCATCAATACGCTGGAAGACGCGATCGGCCGCATCGACCGCGAAACCCGCGATCTGCTGCAGGACACCTTCGACCGCGTGAATACCCACTTCTCTGAGCTGTTCCCGATCCTGTTCGGCGGCGGACAGGCCAAGCTGGTAATGACCGGCGACGAGATCCTCGATTCCGGCGTGCAGGTGATGGCCCAGCCGCCGGGCAAGAAGAACGCCACCATCCACCTGCTGTCGGGCGGTGAGAAGGCGCTGACCGCCACCGCGCTGGTGTTCTCGATGTTCCGCCTGAACCCGGCGCCGTTCTGCCTGCTGGACGAGGTCGACGCGCCGCTGGACGACGCCAATACCGAGCGCTTCTGCCGCATGGTCAAGCGCATGTCGGACCATACCCAATTCCTCTTCATCTCGCACAACAAGATCGCGATGGAGATGGCCAACCAACTGATCGGTGTGACGATGCAGGAGCAGGGCGTATCGCGCATCGTCGCGGTGGACATGGAGTCCGCCGCGAATTTCGCTACTGAGGCACAAGCAGCATGACTGATTTACAAATGACCCTGATCGCAGCGGGCGGCGTGTTTGTCGTCGGCGTCATCTCCTACAACAAGTGGCAGGAGTACAAGGCCCGCAAGAGCGTCGAGCGCGCCTTCGCATCGGATCATGACGATGTCCTGATGCACAGCGGCGAGACGCCGCTCGAACGCGACCCGGTCGATCGCGACCCGGTCGAACGCGGCCCGATCGAGCGCCAGGAGCCGGTGCTGGACCTCGGCGCCGAGTCATCCATCGCGCCGCTCGACGTCGTGCCGGGCCAGTCCCGGCTGGACGCCGCCGCGCCCCTGGCCGATGCGTCGACGCCTGCTGCTGCCGCTGCCGCGCCGGCTGCCCCGCGCACGCCCACCACGATCGCCTCGCTGGAACCTGCCGCGCCGCTGCCGGGCACGACACCCCAAACGCCTCCCAGCGAACTGGCCGAAAGCCTGGTCGACCCGCTGATCGACTGCATCATCCCGCTGAACTTCGAAGGCGCGCTGCGCGGCGACAAGATCCTGCCTGCGCTCTCGAAGCTGCGCCGCGTCGGCAACAAGCCGATCCACTACGTCGGCTTCGCCGTCAGTGGCGACTGGGAGCCGATCGTGCACGGCGGTGTGTACACCAAGCTGCAGGCGGGCGTGCAGATGGCCACCCGCACCACGGCCCTGAACGAGATCGAGTACTCCGAGCTGGTGACGCGCCTGCGCGCGGTGGCCGACGAGATCGGCGCCGAGCCGGAAGTGCCGGACATGATCGAGGTGATGAGCGAAGCGCGCACGCTGCACCGTTTCGTCGCCGGCCACGACGCCCAGCTGGGCGTGAACCTGGCCGCCAATGGCGCGCCGTGGGCGATCTCGCCCCTCATCAAGGCGCTCGAAGCCCAGGGCTTCGACGTGCGTCCGGATGGCCGCTTCTCAATGCCGGATGAGCAGGGCGGCGTGCTGTTTACGCTGTCGACCAACGTCACCCTGGGCGCCGACACCACCAACCGCCTGACCCTGCTGCTGGACGTCCCCTGCGTCGCCCCGAGCCGCGATGGCTTCGGCGCCATGGTCAAGTGTGCCAAGGAGCTGACCCAGCGCCTGGACGCGACCATCGTCGACGACTTCGAGCAGCCGCTTGCCGACCCCGCGCTGGAAGAGATCAAGGGCCAGGTGGCCGAGTTCTACCAGGAGATGGAAGCGTCCGACATCCCGGCCGGTTCGACCCGCGCCCTGCGCCTGTTCGTCTGAGGCAGGCATGACGGTCCCACAGGAAGTCCAGGACCGGATGGCCTGGCTGGTCGAGGAACTGAACCGCCATATCTATAACTATCACGTGCTGGACGCGCCGACCATCCCGGACGCCGAGTACGACCGCCTGTTCGGCGAGCTGCAGGCGCTGGAAAGCGCGCACCCGCAGGCGGTGAAGAACGATTCGCCGACGTCGCGCGTCGGCGCCGCGCCGATCCCCGAGTTCAAGCAGGTGACGCACTCGGTGCCGATGCTCTCGCTGAACAACGGCTTTGCGGACGACGACGTCGAGAACTTCGACCGTCGCGTGCGCGACGGGCTCGAAGAAAAGCAGGTCGCGTATTCTGCCGAGCTGAAGTTCGACGGCCTGGCGATCAGCCTGCGCTACGAGAACGGCGTGTTCGTGCAGGCGGCCACGCGCGGCGACGGCTATACCGGCGAGGACGTCACCGCCAACATCCGGACCGTGAAGGTAATTCCGCTGCGCCTACACGGCAGCGAAGAACTGGGCGAAATACCGAGCGTGCTGGAAGTGCGCGGCGAGGTGCTGATGTTCAAGGAGGACTTCGCGCGCCTGAATGCGCGCCAGCGCGACGCCGGGCAGAAGGAATTCGCCAACCCGCGCAACGCCGCCGCGGGCAGCCTGCGCCAGCTCGATGCGCGCATTACCGCCCAGCGCAAGCTGCGCTTCTTCGCCTACGGTATCGGCCGCCTCGAGGGCGCCGAGCTGCCGGAAACCCATTCCGGTGTGCTCGACTGGTTCGACCGACTCGGCTTGCCGGTATCGAAAGAGCGTGCCGTGGTCAGCGGCCTCGACGGCCTGCTCGGCTACTACCGTGGCATTGGTGAAAAGCGCAGTAGCCTGCCCTATGAGATCGACGGCGTCGTGTACAAGGTCGACAGCGTGGCCGACCAGGCCCAGCTTGGCTTCGTGTCGCGCGCGCCGCGCTTCGCACTGGCGCACAAATTCCCGGCCGAGGAAGCGCTGACCACCGTGTCCGCGATCGACGTCCAGGTAGGGCGCACCGGCGCCATCACGCCGGTAGCCCGCTTGCATCCGGTGTCGGTCGGCGGCGTGACCGTCACCAACGCTACCTTGCACAACGAGGACGAAGTGCTGCGCAAGGACGTGCGCGTGGGCGACACCGTCATCGTGCGGCGCGCCGGCGACGTGATTCCCGAGGTGCTGTCGGTGGTGCTGGAGCGCCGGCCAATGCCCGAGCCGATGCGCTACAAGCTGCCCGACACCTGCCCGGTGTGCGGCTCGCATGTGGTGCGCGAGGAAGGCGAAGCGATTGCGCGCTGTACCGGCGGCCTGACCTGCGCCGCCCAGCGCAAGGAAGCGATCCGCCACTTCGCCGGCCGCCGCATGATGGACATCGAAGGCCTGGGCGACCGCTACATCGACAGCCTGGTCGAATGCAGCCTGGTCCACGGCATCGCGGATCTCTACAAGCTGACTCTGGACGACCTGCTCAAGATGAAACGGCTGGCCGACGAGCGCGAGGGCACCACCCCAGAAACCGTAAAGCAGGGCAAGGTCGCCACCAAGTGGGCCGATAATCTGCTCGAAGCGATCGCCGCCAGCAAGACCCCGCCGCTGGAACGCCTGCTGTTCGCGCTCGGCATCCGCCATGTGGGCGAATCGACCGCAAAAACCCTGGCCGACTGGCTCGGACGTTTCGAGCTGGTACGCCAGGCGCCGGAAGCACTGCTGCGCGTATTGCCCGACATCGGCGGCACCGTGGCCGAGGCCATCGCCGAATTCTTCGCCGAAGAACGCAACCAGCGCGCGATCGACGCGCTGCTGGCTGCCGGAGTGACGCCCCAGGGCGAGCATCCACCGAAGGCCCAGCTGCGCGAAAAGCTCGACGAAGTGAAGCTGCTGGCAGCGCTCGGCATCCCGAAACTGACCGAGCCACGTGCGCGCCAGCTGCTGGGGGCTGGGCAGACGCTGGCGTCGCTGGCGCACCTGAACGTGTTCGGTGTGTTCGGCCTGCCGGCCGGCGTTACCGCCGCGCTGGAAGAATGGATGGCGCTGCCCGGCAGCCGGGAACGGCTGGCCGCACTGGCGGCACTGCGCGCCGGGCTGCTGGCCCAGCTGCCGGTCGAAGCCGACGCGCCGGAGGGGCGCCTGGCGGGCAAGACCTTCGTGCTGACCGGGACCCTGCCGACCATGAGCCGCGACGCCGCGGGCGCGCTGATCGAGGAGGCCGGGGGCAAGGTGTCCGGTTCGGTCTCGAAAAAGACCTCTTACCTGGTGGCCGGCGCGGAGGCGGGCAGCAAGCTCGCCAAGGCGGAAGAACTTGGCGTTACCATCCTTGACGAAGCAGGCCTGCTGGCGCTGCTCAACACCTGAGGGAGTAAAAGAAAAAATGACGCTGATTCGTAAAGCAGTCTTTCCTGTCGCCGGACTGGGCAGCCGCTTCCTTCCCGCCACCAAGGCCCAGCCCAAGGAGATGCTGCCGATCGTGGACAAGCCGCTGATCCAGTACGCCGTGGAAGAGGCGGTGGCGGCCGGCATTACGGAGCTGGTCTTCATCACGGGCCGCAACAAGCGCGCCATCGAAGACCACTTCGACAAAGCATATGAGCTCGAATCCGAACTGGAATCGGCCGGCAAGCAGGCGTTGCTCGAAACGGTGCGCGGCGTCATTCCGAAGAACGTCACCTGCATCTATATCCGCCAGTCGGCCCCGCTGGGCCTGGGCCATGCGGTCCTGTGCGCGCGCCCGGTCATCGGCAACGAACCCTTCGCGGTGCTGCTGGCGGACGACTTCATGGATACCGACGCCGGCAAGCGGCCGGTGCTGGCCCAGATGACCGACCTGTATGCCTATGAGCGCTCGAGCATCCTGGCGGTGCAGGACGTACCGCGCGAGAACACCCGCCAGTATGGCATCGTCAGCGCCTCCGGCTACCGTCCGGGCCTCGAACTGGTGTCGGGCATCGTCGAAAAGCCGGCGCCGGAAGTGGCCCCGTCCACGCTCGCCGTGGTCGGCCGTTACGTGCTGTCGGGTTCGATCTTCGGCTATCTGGAAAACCTCGGCACCGGCGCCGGCGGCGAGATCCAGCTGACCGACGGCATCGCCGCCCTGATGCAGGCCGAGCGCGTGCTGGCCTACCGCTACGACGGCCAGCGCTACGATTGCGGCTCCAAGATCGGCTACCTGGAAGCGACCGCCGCGATCGGCCTGAAGCATCCGGAGACCGCCGCCGGTTTCCGCACCTATCTCGCCGGGCTGTGCGAGCAGGGCAAGGTGTGAGCGTGCGTCCGATTGTGCGTCCGATTCTGCGCATGGGCGACCCGCGCCTGCTGCGCGTGGCCGAGCCCGTGCGCGAGTTCGATACGCCCGAGCTGCATGCGCTGATCGCCGACATGTTCGAGACCATGCACGCGGCCAACGGCGCGGGCCTGGCGGCGCCGCAGATCGGCGTCAACCTGCAGTTGGTGATCTATGGTTTTGCGAAGAACCAGCGCTATCCCGACGCGCCGCCGGTGCCGGAAACGGTGCTCATCAATCCCGTGCTCACGCCATTGTCGGAAGAGATGGAAGACGGCGTCGAGGGCTGCCTGTCGGTGCCGGGCCTGCGCGGCAGCGTGCCGCGCTACACGCGGCTGCACTACGAGGGCGTCGACCAGTTCGGCAAGCCGATTCGCCGCGACGCCGAGGGCTTCCATGCGCGCGTGGTGCAGCACGAGGTCGACCACCTGCACGGCATCCTGTACCCGATGCGCATCCGCGACTTTTCGCGCTTCGGTTTCACCGACGTGATGTTCCCCGATCTCGATCCCAGGGCTGACGACTGATGCGCACACGCTTCTTTTTACTGCTGGCGCTGGCGGCGCCGCTGGCCCAGGCCCAGGTGGACCAGCCCCTGTTCACGAAGATCGATGCGGCGCCGAAGAGCGAATTCTGGCTCGACACCGGCTTTGCCACGGCCCACTTCGACAGCGACAAGGACCTGAACGGGGCCAACAAGGGGCTGGGAGCGGAGTACCGCTTCAACGGCGCCACGTCCGCGACACTCGGGCGCTTCTATAACAGCGACCGGCAATGGTCGAACTATGCGGGCGTGATCTGGCAACCGTATGCCGTCGGGCCGATGCGCGTGGGCCTGGCGATCGCGGCCTTCGACGGCTATCCGAACATGCGCGACGGCGGCTGGTTCCCGGCGGCGATCCCGACGCTGACCTATGAGTACCAGCGCGTCGGGCTCAACATCGGCATCATCCCGACCTACAAGGACCGCCTGTACGGCGGGATCTCGTTCCAGCTCAAGTTCAGGCTGCTGTAGCGTGGGCGGGTTTCCCGCCCACGCGGTGACAAACGAAGGCTCCGGTCTCACGCCGGATGATCTTGCTGCAAACTATCACCGCGTGGGCGGCGTAGCCGCCCACCCTACGTCATTCACGACTCCTTCGGGTACGGCGACTTTCCCCCATCCGCAATGAAGGCATCGATCCGCTGCTGCAGCACCGGCAGCGGCACCGAGCCGAGCTGCAGCACGGTATCGTGGAAGTTCCGGATATCGAACTTCGGCCCCAGCGCCTTTTCCGCCCGCGCCCGCGCTTCCTGGATCGCCATCTGGCCCAGGTAATAAGACAGCGCCTGTCCCGGCCAGGAGATGTAGCGGTCCACCTCGGTCTCGACCTCGTGTCTGGCGAGCGCCGTATTCTCCAACAGGTAGGCTTGCGCCTGCTCGCGGGTCCAGCCCTTGGCGTGAATGCCGGTGTCGACCACCAGGCGCGAGGCGCGCCAGGCCTGGTAGCTCAGCATGCCGAAGTGTTCGTAGGGCGTCTCGTAGATGCCCATCTCCACGCCCAGGCGTTCCGAATACAGGGCCCAGCCTTCGCCGAAAGCGGAAATGTAGGCGCGGCGGAAGGGAGGCACGCCTTTCTGCTCCTGGGCCACGGGCATCTGGAAGGCGTGGCCCGGTGCCGATTCGTGCAGTGTCAGCGCCGGCAGGCTGTAGAGCGCGCGTGCCGGCAGATTGTAGGTGTTGACCCAATAGGAGCCCGATCCGCCGCGGCCCGCGGTGTAGAAGGGCGCCTGGTCGTCCGGCACCGGCAGGATCGCGAAGCGGCGGCGCGGCAGGTAACCGAAATACTGGTCGGCCTTGGCGTCGAATTTTTTCGCCGTCCAGGCCGCGTGCATCAAGAGTTCCTTGGGCGTCTTGGCATAGAACTGCGGGTCGGTGCGCAGGAAGGCCAGGAAGGCTGGCAGGTCGCCCTTGAAATCGACCTTCTTCATGGTCTCGTGCATCTCGGCCCGGATCTTGGCCATCTCGGCCAGGCCGATGGCGTGGATCTCCCCGGCGCTCAGGTTGGTGGTGGTGAACTCGAGGATCTTCGACTGGTAGTAGGCTTTACCGCCCGGCATGCTTTCGGCGGCGAGCGTGGTGCGCGCCTTCGGCAGGTAGTCGCTGCGGAAGAATGCCAGCACCCTGGCGTAGGCGGGCTGCACCTGTTCGCGGATGAGCACCGCCGCCTGGGCGGTCAGGGCCGCGCGTTCGGCGGCCGGCACGGCAGCCGGGAAGTTCTTGAACGGGGTGAAGAACACGGTCTCCTCCGGCGTCCTGGCCTCGGCGACCGGCACCAGCGCCACATCGCGCCCCTGCAGGGTGACCTGGGGCGGCGTGAAGCCGCGCGCCAGGCCGGCGCGCATATTGTCCGTTTCCTGCGCAAAATACGCGGGCAGGGCGGCCAGTTGCTTCAGGTAGTTGCGGTAGTCGTCGAGCGTATTGAAGGGCCGGCGCGCGCTGAAAGTGACATTGGTCCAGAACGCGCTGTCGGCATTCACCGGTTGTTCGTATTCGCGGAAGCGCTGGGCGTCGAGCAGGGCGGCGATCTGGGCGCGGTAGACGGCGAAATCCACGCGCTGGCCGGGCGACAGGTCGGCCGGGCGGATGGCGTCGAGTTCCTTCAGGATACTTTCCCAATACAGGCGGCGCGCTTCTTGCGCAGGTGCATCGACCCGCGCCAGCGCCGGACTGACACCCTGGACATTCTCGGCGCGGGCGAGCCGTTCCGTGACGCGCCACTTCCACTCTTTCGTGTAGATTGTCTTGAAGCGCGCATCCGCGCTCGTGGCGGCCTGCGCCGGCGCCATCGTGCACGCGAACGCGATACAGGCGGTCGACAACACCGCACCCAGTTGATTGTTCATGGTCCACCCGTTAATAGTGAGCAGCATTGCTCGGCGGTAGCATCTTAGCGGGGATGGATCAACTTGACACTAACGAAAATGTTTCTGGATCCGCAAAGGCGAACTTACCGGTTTGCTGAAACAGCAAGCTATAATGCGCGTTGCACCGGGGGAAGGGTCCACGCTCCTCCGGGGCGCGTCAGCGCCAGTCCAATAGCCTTATACAACTTTCAGCGGCATTCATTGTTGAACGACGAAGACATGACGAATAGTACGGATGCGCCGGATCCATCCGACGGGAGCAGTGGTTTGCTGCAGCCGTGGCGGCGCATCGCACAGCATCTCTGCCCGTTGATCGGGGAAAGTGGCTTTTGCGCCTTGTTCGGTCGTGCCATCCACGTGATCGGCCCCGAGCATGCGTGGCTCGCGCCCCCGCAGCCTTGCCGCGCGCCGGAGCAGCTCTTTACCTCGCTGGAGGAACGCATGGCCCGCGTGGACGCGGACCGCGCCGCCGCCGCCAACGACGCCCTGTTGCGGACCTTCACCCAATTACTTGCCACACTCATCGGGAAAAGGCTGACCCAGCGCCTGCTGGAGTCGGCCACGGCCACCGTGGACCCGGCGCAAGGCCAGCAGAAGAATGCACAGGAGCAGAAATAAATGACCGACAAAGTAAGCTTGGGAAAATTGGCCACTGGCGTGCCGGGGCTCGATGTTCTCTTGGGCGGTGGGCTGAACGAGTTTTCATTCAACCTGATCACCGGGGCGCCGGGTTGCGGCAAGACCACGCTCGCGCACCAGATCATGTTCGCGCTGGCCAATCCGGAACGCCGCGCGCTGTTCTTCACGGTGCTGGGCGAGCCGCCGCTGAAGATGCTGCGCTACCAGCAGCAGTATTCCTTCTTCGACCCCGACAAGGTCAACACCTCGATCCGCTACGTCAACCTGGCTGCCGACCTGCGTGCCGGCGACTTCAGCGGCGTGCTGGAGCGCATCACGCAGGAAGTCGAGGACTTTGCGCCGAGCCTGGTATTCGTGGATTCCTTCCGCTCGGTGATCCAGACCGGCAAAGGCGGCATCGAGGGCATGAGCGACCTGCAGTTTTTCGTGCAGGAACTCGGCACCCGCATGACCAGCTGGATGGCGACCACCTTCCTGATCGGCGAATACCAGCACAACGAAGCCGAGGCCAATCCGATCACCACGGTCGCCGACGGCATGATCGCCATGAGCCAGGTGCATGACCACAACGCCGTGGTGCGCAAGATCCGGATCGTCAAGATGCGCGGCCAGGCACACATGTCGGGCTCGCACACCTTCCGCATCACCGGCGACGGCGTGCGCATCTACCCGCGCCTGCTGCCGCCGCTGGCAGCCGATCGCGAGCCCGGTGTCCCGGTCGACCAGGACCCACGCCGCATCGCGACCGGCACGCCGGGCCTGGACCAGATGCTGCATGGCGGCCTGCCGCAGGGACACTCGATGCTGGCGATCGGGCCGACCGGCTGCGGCAAGAGCATCCTGGGCTCGAAATTCCTGCGCGCCGGTGTCGAGCGCGGCGAGAAGGGCGTCATCATGTGCTTCGAAAAAGGCACGGCGCGCCTGCGCAACGCCGAGCTGGCAGCCATGATCCAGGCCGGGCAGGTCAGCGTGGTCGAAAGCCGCCAGATCGACATGACGGCCGAAGAGTTCGAGGACGACCTGTTGATGGCCATCGAACGCAGCGGCGCGCGCCGCGTCGTGATCGATTCGCTGTCGGAGTTCAGCCTGTACCTGGCCCCCGAATGCCGGCGCGACCTGCGCGAAGGCGTATTCCGCATCCTGAGCAGCCTGGCCAAGCGCGGCGTCTCCACGCTGGTCACGGTGGGCCTGGACGACCGCTCGGTCGACATGAACTACGCACGCGCCGACATGGCCTATCTGACCGATGCGATCGTGGCCATGCGCTACGCCGAAGAAGACGGACACGTGAAGCGCTTCATCTCGGTGGTCAAGGTGCGCGGCACCTCGCACAGCCACGACCTGCGCGAGTACCGGATCACGGACGCGGGCATCGAGATCGATACCGTTCCGGCGCAGGTGAACGGGGTGTTGTATGGCCGGGCCGGCAGTATGAGGCCGGACGAGTGAGACGAACATGGGGACGTTTAATGAATCAAATGCTGGCTCTCAACAACGTTCCCTGATGGGCGAGGACACCAATTCCCTTGGCCAGATGCTGCGCGAGCAGGACCTGCAGCATCGGGTCGCCGTACTCGAGGCCGAGCTGTCGCAAGCCCGGATCCTGGCGCGCGAGCGCGAGCTTCTCGAAGAACAGGTCGCGCAGCTGCGCGAAGCCAACGAGAACCTCGTGATGGCTACCATCAGCGCGCAATCGCTGCGCGACCTGGCCGAGGCCAACAACCGCCGCCAGACCGAATTCCTCGCCATGCTGGCGCACGAGTTGCGCAACCCGCTCGCGCCGCTGAGCATGTCGGCCAGCCTGCTGCACGGACTCGCCGCCCCGGGAGGGAGCGGCGGCAAGCTGGGTCAGGTGGCCGGGGTGGTGCGGCGCCAGGTCGACCACATGGCGCGCCTGCTCGACGATCTGCTCGACGCCGCCCGCATCAGCAGCGGCAAGATCACGCTGGCGGTGCGCCCGATGGCGCTTGGCGCTGCGCTCGACCAGGCAGTCGAGACGGTGGCGCCGCGCATTCGCGAGCGCGACCAGCACCTGAGCGTCGAACTGCCAAGCGAGCCGCTCGGCATCGAGGGCGATCCGGTGCGCCTGACCCAGGTATTCGCCAACCTGCTCGGCAACGCCTCCAAATATACCGGCGATGGCGGCCACATCCGTTTGCGGGCCTGGCGGCTTGATGCCGAGGTGGTGGTCGAAGTGAGCGACAACGGCTCCGGCATCGCCCCCGACATGCTGCCCCAGATCTTCGACCTGTTCATCCAGGGACCGCGCTCGCTGGCCCGGTCCGAAGGCGGCCTGGGCATCGGCCTGAACGTGGTGCGCAACCTGGTCGGCATGCATGGCGGCACCGTAACGGCGCTGAGTCCGGGCGAAGGCCAGGGCAGCACATTTACGGTGCGGCTGCCGGTTTCCAGCGGCGGTGCCCCGGTGGCCGAGAGCCCGGCCGTGCGCAGCACGGCGGAAGGCGCCTGCCGTATCCTGGTCATCGAAGACAACGTCGATGCCTGCGACACCCTGCGCACGCTGCTCGAACTGGCTGGCCACGAGGTGAGCGTGGCCTACGACGGCCGCGCCGGACTCGAGGCGGCGCAGGCAGGCCACTACGACATCGTGATTTGCGATATCGGCCTGCCCGGCATCGACGGCCTGGAGATCATGGAGCGGCTGCGGCGCGGCGAGTCGGACGGTGCGCCGGTCGCGCGCTCCTTCGCCATCGCCTTGTCGGGCTATGGCCAGGGCGAAGACCGCGAGCGCGCGTTCGGCGCGGGCTTCGACCGCTACCTGGTCAAGCCTGCCGCACCGGACACCTTGCTGGACCTGGTCGCCGAGGCGCGCGAAGTCCTGCACGGCGCCTGAGGCGCTCAGGCGCCAATGATGCGCGCCAGGCGCGCCACCGCTTCCTCGATCCGCTCCAGGCGCGTCGCGTACGAGAAGCGCACGTGCCTGCGCGGCGCCGCGAACCCGAAATCATCCCCCGGCACGATCGCCACCTGCGCTTCGCGCAGCACCGACCAGGCAAAGGCGGTGCTGTCGCCGGCATGCGCGTGCGGCAGGCCTTGAATACCGGCATACACGTAGAAGGCGCCGTCGGGCATCACCGGCACCTCGAAGCCGAGCTGGCGCAAGGCCGGCACCAGGAAGTCGCGGCGGCGCTGGAACTCGCGGCGGCGTTCTTCATAAATGCCCAGTGCCTCCGGCGTAAAGCAGGCCAGCGCCGCCTGCTGGGCCACGGTGGGCGCGCAGATGAACAGGTTCTGCGCCAGCTTTTCGAAGGTCGGCACGAGCGGCTCCGGCACCACCAGCCAGCCGAGGCGCCAGCCGGTCATGCTGAAATACTTCGAGAAGCTGTTCACGGTGATGACGTCCGGGTCGAGTCCCAGGGCGCTGACCGGCTTGTGATCGTAGGACAGTCCCTGGTAGATCTCGTCGATGATGGCGAAGCCGCCGCGTGCCCGCACCGCCCCGAGCATGCCGCGCAGCTGCTCTGGCGTCATCGAGGTGCCGGTCGGGTTCGAGGGCGAGGCCACCAGCACGCCGCGGGTGCGCGCGTTCCAGTGTTCGTCTACATGCGTGCTGCTCAGCTGGTAGCGATCTTCGCTGGCCGCCGGCACCAGCACCGGCTTGCCCCCGAAAGCGGAGACGAAGTGGCGGTTGCACGGGTAGCACGGGTCGGGCATCAGGACTTCGTCGCCGTCGGCCACCAGCGCGGCGCAGGCCAGCAGCAGGCCGGCCGACGCGCCGGCGGTGACCACGATGCGGCGCGGGTCGATGTCGAGGCCGTGCATGGCGGCGTAGTGGCCGCTGATCGCCTCGCGCAGCTCGCGCAGGCCGAGCGAGTCGGTGTACTGGGTCACGCCGCCCTTGATGGCCTCCATCGCGGCGTGGGCCACGATGTCGGGCGCGGTGAAATCGGGTTCGCCGACGCTCATGCTGATGACGTCGGTGCCGCTGCGCTTCATTTCGTTGGCAGCCTTGACCATTTCCATGACGCGGAAGGGTTCGATGGCGTGCACGCGCTGAGCGACTTGCAGGGCGCGCGCGGTGTGGGTTTCGGTGGGTGGGATAAGAGACATGCCGGAATCCTGAAAATCTTGTCCGAGCATCTTACCGTAGGGTGGGCGGCTTTGCCGCCCACGCGTTCAACGCTCCTGTGCATTGACGCGGTTCGACAGTTCATGCGCTGCTTGAACGCGTGGGCGGGGGACCCGCCCACGCTACGAACTACTGATGCGCGTGATGGGTTGCGGTCAATCGCCGCATCAGCGGCAGCGCCGCCAGCGCAATTAGGGTGCAGGCAATCGCCGCCACCCCCAGCTTGTTGAACAGGCTGGTATACACCGGCAGCGTCTGCAACGGATCCGTCATGCCCTCCGGCACCGCGGCAAAGTTCGCCACCACGCCGCCCAGGTACTGTGAAATCCCGACGCCGACGTAATAGGCGCCCATCATGAAGCCGCCCATGCGCGCCGGCACGTAGCGGGCGATCATGGCCAGGCCCAGGCCGCTCACCAGCAGCTCGCCCAGCGAATACAGGCCATAGCCGGCGATCATGATCCAGGACGAGGTCAGCCCGCCGGTGGCGAACTGGCCGGCCACGCCGTAGGTGAAGAAGCCGGCCGCCACCACCGCGAAGCCGAGCGCGAACTTGGCGGCGATCGACAGGTCCTTGCCGCTGCTGCCGGCGCGGGTGTAGATCCAGGCCAGCACCGGGCTCAGGACCATGATCCAGATCGCGTTCAGTGCCTGGAACTGGGCGGGCGACCAGGTCCACAAGTGGGCGCCGAAGACGGTGAAGTCGAGGTCGACGTTGCGCAGCGCGAACAGCGACAGCGAGGTCGACATCTGCTGGTAGAAGATGAAGAAAAACACGGTCTGCAAGGTCAGCACCAGTGCGGCGATCAGGCCGGCGCGTTCGCTCGGTGCGCTGGAGCGGATCAGGTGGAAGAAGATGCCGAGCACCACGAAGCCGGCCAGGTAAACGAAAGCGCGCGCCAGGTCGCGGTATTCGAGGATGACGGCCGAGGCGGCAACCGCCACCAGGCCGCCCGCCAGCACCGCCAGCAGGCGCTTCATGCGCAGCGGCTCGGCGTCCGGCGGCGAGCCGATATGCTGGACAGTCTTGCGCAGCACGCCGACGGTGAGCAGGCCGATGCTCAAGCCGACGCTGCACACGGCGAAGGCCACGTGCCAGCCCAGGTTGCCGCCGTAGACCGCATTGACATGGTCCTTGATCCAGGGCGTGGCCAGCATCGAGAAGGTCGAGCCGACGTTCACGGCCATGTAGTACATCGTGAAGGCGCTGTCCATCTTGGAGTCGTCGCCCTCGTAGATCTTGCGCACCAGGTTGGCGGTGTTGGGCTTGAACAGGCCGTTACCCACGACGATCACGCCCAGCGCCGAGAAGGTCATCCAGGTATTGGTGGTCGGCACCGCCATCAGCGCGTAGCCGAGGGTGAGGATGAGCGCACCGAGGATCATGCAGCGGCGCGTGCCCAGCACCTGGTCGCCGATCCAGCCGCCGATGGCCGGCGCCACGTAGATCAGGGCGGCCGCGGCGCCCCACACCAGGTTGGCGCGGCTGTCCTCGAAACCGAGGCGCTGCACCATGAAATACACGATCAGCGCCTGCATGCCGTAGTAGCCGAAGCGCTCCCACAGTTCGATCAGCGCCACGGTGAGGAATGAGCGGGTTTGGCTCACTGGCTGGCCCGCTTGTGGCGGAATGTCGTTCTTCATCTCGTTCCTTGTATGGATGGCCGCTCGACAGGTGCGGCACGAATCGCGCGATCCTACGCCAGGCGCATGGAACATGCAATCTTGACAGGCCTTGCTGCCAATGCGATAACATGGCGTTTTGCCTGGCGCGAGGGCCGGCATACTTTGCGCGAGGACTATGTATGAGGCGTTATTCCGTTCTGCTGTGTGCCATGGCCCTCGCATCCGCCGCGTCGGCGCGCAATACGCCCGTGGTGCCGGTGCCAGTGCCGCTGGCCGACCACCGGTATGTGTACAGCCCTGCCGCCGCGGCCTTCATGTCCGTCACCGCCGCCATGCGCCCGGTCTCCGCGCAGGACCTGATCCCGCAACTCGATGCGGCGGGCATCGAGCGCGCCGCCGTGCTGTCGGTGGCCTACGTCTACGGACAGCCGGCGCACTCGACCGCCGAGGAATATGCACGGGTGCGGGCCGAGAACGACTGGGCCGCGCGCCAGGCCGCGGAATTCCCCGAGCGCCTGGTGGCGCTGTGCAGCGTCGATCCGCTCAGGGACTACGCGCTGGCCGAACTGGCGCGCTGCGCCGCCAGCCCGGGCTTCGGGCGCGGCATCAAGCTGCAGCCTGCCGCCGGCGGTGTCCAGCTGGACGGCGCGGAGCAGGTCGAGCGCCTGCGCCGGGTCTTCCGCTCGGCCAATGCGCGCGGCATGGCGATCGTGCTGCAGTTGCCTGAAACCGGCACCCGCGAAGCGCGCCTGCTGATCGAGCAGCTGCTGCCGCATGCGCCGGACGTTCCGGTCCAGATAGCCTACACGGGCCAAATTCGAGGCGCAGGCGAAGCCGCGCCGCAGCTGGCCGCGCTGGCGGTGCTGGCCGATGCCGCCGCGCGCCACGACCCGCGCATGCGCCATGTCTGGGTCGACGTGAGCGCGTTCGCACGACCGGGCCTGTCGGCGCTTGATGCGCGCCGGCTGGTGCGGCGCCTGCGCCAGGTCGGCATGGAGCGGGTGCTGTACGGCTCCGACCCCGAGATCGGCGCCGATCAGCGCACGCGCGATGCGTGGGCCGCCTTCCGCAGCCTGCCGCTCACCGACGCCGAGGCGGCGCGGGTGGCGAACAACGTGATGTCCTACCTGCGCTGAGCACTTGCGGGCCCATCATGTAATTTAATTACATTGCCACTTTTTCACGCCGCGAATTTCTGTCATGCTCTCGGTTGCTCTTCAAGACAATCAACCGAGACCCCATGACGAAAACCACGATCGCCCGGCTTCTCCTGTGCCTCCTGGCCAGTCCGTTCGCCTACGCGCAGGACACTGGTCGCCAGATGCAAGGCCACACCCTCAACGCGAACACGCTGGAGCTGGCCACCAACGACGGCCGCTACCTGATCAAGCCGTACTCGGCGCATGTAGTCGAGACGACTTTCATCCCGAATGGCCAGCAGCACGACCCGGCTTCGCACGCCGTGGTGCTGCCGCCGGCCGGCATTCCGGCGACTCTCAAGGCCGAGGGCAACCGGATCGAGTTCGCGACCCCGGGCATCACGGTCGTGATCGACAAGAAGCCGCTGCGCATCAGCTACCTGTACAAGGGCAAGCCGCTGGTGGCGGAAAAGGGCGGCTACGCCAGGGGCGACAAGCTGGAGAGCATCGAATTCGCGCTGGACGACGGCGAGGCCCTGTACGGCGCCGGCGCGCGCGCGGCCGGCATGAACCGCCGCGGCAACCGCTTCCAGCTGTATAACAAGGCCGACTACGGCTATGGCGCGAGCTCGCAACTGCTGAACTTCACGATCCCGGTCGCGCTGTCCTCGAAAAAGTATGCGATCCACTTCGACAATCCGCAGACCGGCTTCCTCGACTTCGACAGCCGCAAGGACGGCACGCTGCGCTACGAAGTGATCGGCGGACGCAAGACCTACCAGGTGATCGCCGGCGACAGCTGGGCCGAGGTGATGGCCAACTATACCGGGCTGACCGGACGCCAGCCGCTGCCGCCGCGCTGGGCCTTCGGCAACTTCGCCAGCCGCTTCGGCTACAAGACCGAAGCCCAGACCCGCGCCGTGGTCGAGCGCTTCGCGGAAGAAAAGATTCCGCTGGATGCCGTGGTGCTCGACCTGTACTGGTTCGGCAAGGAGGTCAAGGGCACGATGGGCAACCTGGCCTGGGACCGCGACAGCTTCCCGAACGCCGAGAAGATGATGGCCGACTTCAAGAAGAAGGGCATCAAGACCATCGTCATCACCGAGCCTTTCATCCTGACGACATCGAAGCGCTGGCAGGAAGCGGTGGACCGGAAGGTGCTGGCAACGGACGCCGCCGGCAAGCCGGCCACCTACGACTTCTATTTCGGGAATACCGGCCTGGTCGACCTGTACACCGAGCAGGGCCGCGACTGGTTCTGGAATGTCTACAAGGAGCTCAAGCGCGGCGGCGTGGACGGCTGGTGGGGCGACCTGGGCGAGCCGGAAGTGCATCCGTCCTGGGTGCGCCACGGCGAAGGGGGCAGGCTCACCGCCGACCAGGTCCACAACGTCTACGGCCACGACTGGGCGGGCCTGATCGCCAACGGCTACAAGAAGGACTTCCCGGACGAGCGCCCCTTCATCCTGATGCGCGCCGGTTATTCGGGCTCGCAGCGCTTCGGCATGATCCCGTGGTCGGGCGACGTCAGCCGCGGCTGGGGCGGCCTGCAGTCGCAGATGGAGATCTCGCTCCAGATGGGCATGCAGGGCCTGGCCTACATGCACTCGGACCTGGGCGGTTTCGCCGGGCCGGTGCTGGACGACGAACTGTACGTGCGCTGGCTGCAGTATGGCGTGTTCCAGCCGGTGTTCCGCCCGCATGCCCAGGACGACGTGGCGCCCGAGCCGGTATTCCGCTCCGAGCGCACCAAGGTGCTGGCGCGCGAAGCCGTATGGCTGCGCTACGCCATGCTGCCGTATAACTACACGCTGGCGTTCGAGAACAGCCGGACCGGCATGCCGCTGATGCGTCCGGTGCTGTTCGAGGAAGACGCGTCCACCGCGCTGTCCTCGACCTACCTGTGGGGCCGCGACTTCCTGGTGGCGCCGGTGGTGGAGCCGGGCGCGACGCGCAAGGAAGTCCACTTCCCGGTCAAGGGCAGCGTCTGGTTCGACTTCCACACCGGCGAAAAGCACCTGGGCGGCATCCTTGAAGTGGTAAAGCCGGTCGAGGCGAACATTCCGGTGTACGTGCGCGCCGGCGCCTTTATTCCGATGGCGAAGGTGGTGCAGAGCACGCGCGACTATTCGACGCGCCAGATCGACCTGCACTACTACCACGATGCGAGCGTCGCCAGCAGTGAGGGCAGCATGTACGACGACGACGGCGAGACTGCCGACGCCTACGCCAGGGGCAAGTACGAGATCGTGCGCTTCGCCGGCAGCCATGCCGGCGGCAAGCTCGAGATCGCGCTGCAGACCGAGACCGGCAAGGCGCAGGCGCCCGCGGAGCGTGGCTTTGCGCTGAAGGTGCACAACGTGGAGAAGAAGCCGCGTGCGGTGACGGTCGACGGGCGAGCGGTGCAGTTCAGCTGGAACAGCAAGCATCACCTGCTGGAAGTGCTGCTGGCGGCCCGCAAGCAGCCCTCGAGCAAGGTGGCGATTACGCTGTAAGCGCCAGGGCGGGTCAGCGCGCGACGATCAGGCGCAGGCCCAGCCCGACGAAGACCGCGCCGGCGACCCGATCCAGCCACATGCCCGCGCGCGGGGTGCGATTGAGCCACAGCCCGATCGCCCCCGAAAAGTAGCCCAGCAAGCCAAACAGCACGACCGCCTGCAGCGTGAAGCTCAGCCCGAGCCACGCGATCTGCCAGTTCGCATCCCCGCGCGATGCCACCACGAATTGCGGCAGGAAGGACAGGAAGAACAGCACCACCTTCGGGTTGATCGCATTGGCCAGCAGCCCCTTGAAGAACAGCCGCCGCGCCGACTCATCCGGGCGCATCTCGCCCGGCGCGCCCGTCGCCTGCGCGCCGCCACGGCTGCGCAAGGCGCCGATACCCATCCAGATCAGGTACAGCCCGCCGGCGATCTTGAGCGCCGTGAAGGCCGTCGGCGAGGCTGCGATCAGCGCGCTCACGCCGATCACCGCCAGCAGGGTATGGATCAGGCAGCCCAATGCGCAGCCGATGCCGAAGGCGATGCCGCGGGCGCGGCCTTTGGCGATGCCGACGCTCAGCACCATCATGTTGTCGGGGCCGGGCGACAGGGTGATCAGGACGGCGGCGGCGAGGAAGCCAAGGAATTGTTCAGGTGTGAGCATGGGATCAGCGCTTGCCCTTTGGCTGGACGATCGCCTCTATGTCCAGCTCGACCCAGGTCGGCGCGTGATCGCTCGGCTTTTCCTTGGCGCGCTGGAACCTGTCGACGCCGGCGGCCCGCAGCGCCGGCGCCAGGGCAGGGCTGAGCAGCAGGTGGTCGATGCGGATGCCGGCATCGCGCCCGAAGGCGTTGCGGAAGTAATCCCAGAAGGTATAGATCACCTGGTCCGGATACATGCTGCGCAGGGCATCCGTCCAGCCTTGCGACATCAGCCGATCAAAGGCCGCGCGCGATTCGGGACGGAACAGGGCGTCGGTTACCCAGCGCTCCGGCTTGTAGACATCGAGCTCGGTCGGGATCACGTTGAAGTCGCCGCACATCACGACCGGCACCTTGGCCTCGAGCAGCTCGGCGCCGCGCTGGATCAGGCGTTCGAGCCAGGCCAGCTTGTAGTCGAACTTGGGACCCGGCGCCGGATTCCCGTTCGGCAGATAGAGGCCGCAGACCAGGATACCCTGGTAGGCCGCCTCGATGTAGCGGCTCTGTTCATCCATCGGGTCGCCCGGCAGGCCGCGCTGCAGTTCCTGGGCCGGGCCGTCGCGGGTGAGGATGGCGACGCCGTTCCAGCTCTTCTGGCCATGCCAGATCGCGTGGTAGCCGGCCTCGCGGATCGCCGCTTCCGGGAACTTTTCCTGCGGCGCCTTCAGCTCCTGCAGGCAGACCACGTCGGGCTGGCGTTCTTCGAGATACTCGAGCAGGGCCGGCAGGCGGGCGCCGATTCCATTGACGTTATAGGTGACGACCAGCATCGACTCTCCATGTGGCTTCGTGAGGTGTTTGCTACTCTACCACGCGCGGATTGATGTTTCGGCAACTGAAGATTTCTCGGCGCTTATAGTCCAGCGCGCATTTTCTTATGGCTAATTGATCGTTCGGCCATGCAAGATCATGCCGTATACTGTTGTGATCGAATTTTTGCAGTCAGGAGCCACCCATGTTCACCCGCCGTCACGTTTTGCTGGGCACGCTCGCCCTGTCCGCCAATCTGCTTGCCGCCACGGCCCATGCCGACCAACTGGCGGATATCAAGAAGAAGGGCGAGATCGTGTTCGGCGTGCTCGGCACCGACGAACCGAACAGCTTCATCGATCCGAAGACCCGCCAGCTGGTGGGTTATGAGATCGACATCGCCGGCGCAGTGGCCAGGAAGATCGGCGTCAAGCCGGTGTTCAAGCAGATGTCGGTCTCGAGCCGCATCCCCGAGCTGCAGCAGGGGCGCGTCGACGTGCTGGCCGCCACGCTCACCCACAACAAGGAGCGCGAATCGCAGGTCGATTTCGCGCTGACCCATTTCGTCACCGGCTCGAAGGTGATGGTGCGCGCAGCTAGCGGCGTCACTGCGCTGCCCCAGCTGGCCGGCAAGAAGGTGGTGACGGTGCGCGGCGGCACCCAGGAAAGCAATATTCGCAAGGCGGTGCCGAGTGCGGAGGTGGTCACCTTCGAGAACACCCAGCAAGCCTTCCAGGCCCTGCGCCAGGGCAAGGGCATCGCCTACGTCAACGATGAATCCTCGCTGCTGGCAGACTACGGCAAGCTGGGCCCGGCCGCCAAGGGCTTCACCATCCTGCCGACCAGCATCGGCATCGAGTCGATCGCGCTCGGCCTGCGCAAGGGCGAGAAGAACCTGAAGGCCGTGGTCGACGAGACCCTGCGCGGCCTGGAGGCCAGCGGCGAGGCCGAGAAGCTGTTCAACGAATGGTACGGCCCGGGCACCCGCGCCAATATCGCGAAACGCCAGTTCAAGATCAGCAGCGACAAGATTTAAGCTTTGCAGTTTTTCGATCCGAGCATCCTGCAATCCGGCCAGTACCACGACTGGCTGGTGCAGGGATTCATCCTGTCGCTCCAGCTGACGGCGGCCAGCTTCGTGTTCGCGCTGCCGTTCGGCGCCCTGGTAGCCCTGATGCGCAGTTCGCACGTGGCGCCGCTGCGCGCGCTCGGCGCCGCCATTGTCGAAGGCATCCGCAACGTGCCGCTGCTGGCGCACCTGCTGTTCTGGTACTTCGCCTTTCCCGAGCTGCTGCCGGAATCTGCGCGCGAATTCCTGTACGCGCACAATCCGGAAGCCGTGTGCGCCGTGATCGCGCTAGCCCTGTACAGCGGCGTGCACATGGCGGAAGACATCCGCAGTGGCATCCGCGCAGTGCCGGCAAGCCAGCTGGAAGCCGCGCGCTCGCTCGGCCTCGGGCGATTTGCCAGCGTGCGCCTGGTGCTGCTGCCGCAAGCTTTCCGCGCGGCGACCCCGCCGCTGCTTTCGCAGACCGTCAACCTGTGGAAGGACACCAGCGTGGCCACCGTCATCGGCGCCGCGGAACTGATGTACCAGGCCGCGCGCGTGGAGACGGCCAGTTTTCGCAGCGTCGAAGCGTTTAGCTTCGCGACCCTGGCCTACGTGAGCGTGTCGCTGCTGATTTCGCTGGCCGCGTATGGCTTCCAGCGGCGCTACCCGGTCCGTCCGGCATGAGGTGCTTTGAACATGCTTGACGCGATGATCGAACTGATCGACACCTACTGGCTGTACTTCCTGGTCGGCCAGTATCCGGAGGGACCGCTTGGCGGCCTGGCGCTGACCGTGCTGCTCTCGCTCGGGGCGCTGCTGCTGGCGATGCCGCTCGGTCTGCTGCTGGGCGTGGCGCGGGTGAGCAGCCGGCGTGCCATCCGCTGGCCGGTAGCAAGCGTGGTGCAACTGGTGCGCGCGGTGCCGCTGCTGCTGGTGGTGTTCTGGGTCTACTTCTTCCTGCCGGCGCTGACGGGCGTGAAGACCGGGCAGGCCACCACCATGCTGATGGTGCTGGTGCTGTTCGACGGCATCTACCTGGCCGAGATCGTCGCAAGCGGCATCCGCGCGCTCCCAAGAGGGCAGCTGGAAAGCGCCCGCTCGCTGGGATTGTCCTACCCGCAGGCGCTGCGCCTGGTGGTGCTGCCGCAGACGCTGCGCCGCGGCCTGCCGTCGATCGTCAGCCAGCTGGTCTCGACCATCAAGGCGACCTCGCTCGGCTACATCATCGGCCTGTCCGAGGTCTCGTTCATCGCGACCCAGGTGAACACCCTGGTGTTCACGCAGGCGGTCGAGGTCTACCTGATCCTGGCGCTGAGCTATTTCGTCCTCTGTTTCGGCCTGTCGCGCCTGGCCTTTTTGCTCGAGCGGCGCATGCAGCGCCGTTCGGTGCAGGCATTGCAATGAACAACAACGGAAGCGAACGATGATCGTTCTCGATAAAGTCAACAAGTGGTACGGCAACGCATCCGACAAGTACCATGCGCTCGTCGATGTGAGCGAACGCGTGGAAAAGAACGAAGTGGTGGTCGTGTGCGGCCCTTCGGGTTCCGGCAAGTCGACCCTGATCCGCACCCTCAACCGGCTCGAGGAAATCGACGGCGGCAGCATCAGCATCGACGGCCGCGACATCCACGCCAGGGGCAGCGACGTCAACGCCCTGCGCGCGGGCATCGGCTTCGTGTTCCAGCACTTCAACCTGTTTCCGCACCTGACGGCGCTGGAGAACTGCACGCTGGCGCCCGTCAGCCTGAAACGCGCGAGCTTGAAGGAAGCGCGCGAAACCGCCATGGGATTGCTGGAGCAGGTGGGGCTGGCCCACAAGGCCGATGCCTACCCGAACGCGCTCTCGGGCGGCCAGCAGCAGCGCGTGGCGATCGCCCGCGCCCTGGCGATGCGCCCGCCGATCATGCTGTTCGACGAGCCGACCAGTGCGCTCGATCCGGAAATGGTGGGCGAGGTGCTGGGTGTGATGCGTTCGCTGGCGAAGCAGGGCATGACGATGGTGTGCGTGACCCACGAGATGGGCTTCGCGCGCGAAGTCGCGGACCGGATCCTCTTCATGAGCGAAGGCCGCATTCTGGAGCGCAGCGCGCCGGAAGACTTCTTCACCAGGCCGCAGCACCCGCGCGCGCAGCAGTTCCTGGCGGACCGCCGGCGCGACTGATCCACGCCACTACGCGCTGTCTGCCGGCCCGGCGGCCGGTTCGGGTGGGTAGGTGATGTGACGGCCCTCGACATGCGCGAAGGGCGTGAGCGTATGCGGCCGGGTTTTCCCCTTGTTGATGATGTGCTCCGCCGGAACCCCGCGCACCGCCAGCGCATCGGCCACCAGCGAGCGGTGGCAGCGCCACGGCACCGCTTCCGCGCACATCAGCGCGCAGCGGGTCGATTGCGCCATGCGGGCGACGATGTCGACGTGCTCGTTGAACTCGCTCGATTCCATGTGGTCCGCATAGCCGCGGAACGAGGCATTGCGCCAGGCGCCGTTCGGCGTATCCTTGCGCGCCTTGCGCAGCCCCCCGAGTTCGCGGATGTATTCGTAGCCGATGCCCGCCTGTGCCAGCGACGCCGGCAACTGGTCCTGCCCGAACTGCGGGTTGTGGCGCGACCTGGGGACGGTCCGGATGTCGAGCACGCGCTCGATGCCGTGCTCGCGCAGCAGGTTGACGAATTCTTCGATCGGCCGGCTCGAGTGGCCGATGGTGTAGACCGTGTCCATCTCCTTTAGCTCCTCCACGTCTGGCGTTCCCATTGTCGCGCATCCGCTCGGTGCACGGCGCGTCCCTGGGCCTGCCAAAAGCGGCAGCCGACCATGACGGATATGGTAGGGTATCCGGGTTCGACAACAACGACAGGAGACCGGGATGATCTATCAGGGAAGCTGCCACTGTGGCCGGGTAGCATTTGAAGCGGAAGGGGAGATCGACAGCGCGCTGGCCTGCAACTGCTCGATCTGCAGGCGCAAGGGCTCGCTGCTGTGGTTCATCCCGCGCGACAAGCTGCGCTTGACGACGCCCGAGGAGGCCGCCAGCACCTATACCTTCAACAGGCACGTCATCAAGCACCGCTTTTGCCCGACCTGCGGCATCCATCCGTTTGGGGAAGGGGTCGATCCGAAGGGAAATGCCATGGCGGCCGTCAACCTGCGCTGCGTCGAGAACCTCGACCTGGACAGCGTTCCGGTGCACCATTACGACGGCAGGTCACACTGATCATGAAAAATCGGATTACTGCGGCTGTCATCGACGAAGACACCATCTTGCTTGACGGTCGCCGCTTGCATGGCATCGGTGAAGTTGGCGCTGCGCTGGCGTCGGCTCTGCAAGCCGATCCAGACTTCATTCTCGTCATTGAATCGAAGTCGAGCGATCATTACAAAGCGATCGGTACGATCATTTATGCGAGCCAGCGCGTTGGCGTGCCGGTCGAGAACCTCCGGTGGACCACGGACGATGGTGATGTTGTGTCGTTTGATGAACTGAAAGCCCGGAATTCCGCACCGCCCGCCGGATAGAAACGCCTCGGTCGATTCCAGTACCGGTCGACGCCCGCCAGGCCGTACAATACGGGCCTTGATCCCCGATACCTCGAGCACCAGTATGGAAAACATCGACCAGCGTTACCTCGTCCAGCAAAACAAGCGTACCGACGAGGGCAAGAAGCCGCCTGTATTTGCCAAGGTCATGCGTGGCAAGGACGGCAAGTTCGAAGGCGTTTCCTTTATCAGGAACAAGGAAAAAGCGACTGTCATGACGATCGCGGACGCCGAGGAAGTCATCCGCTGGGCGGGGCAGAAGAAGGGCAATGCCCAGGAATACGATACCAGGATTATCTGCGTCGGCCAGTAATAGCGCAGCGCAGAAATTAACTGAAAGTACAAGATTGGAAATGAAGTTGTCGATACTGGAACAGCTGTGAACATGCTGTTAACAACAGGCTTTGCGCTGGCATGGCGCGACGTCTGCTCCCCCCGACGTGGGGGAATTGCACACAAATGCAGCAACTTTGTTTAAAACCAGTTGTCACCTGGAAAGACGCTGGCTATACTCGGTTCATTATCTGAAAACGGCAAACTCCGCGAAAGCGGAGGACGCAAAGTCAACGGTCTAACGGGCGCTCGCGCCCAATGACGGCAGGACTGCCAGAACCGATTCGCGCCGGCACCCGTGTGCCTGCCGTTCGCTTGCTCGCGATCCTGTCATCTATTTAATAACAGGATACGCAGCCATGAACCTCCACCCAGTCAACTTCCGCAAGACCGCAGTCGCTCTCGCCTGCGGCATCGCTTCGCTGGCCTGTGCTTCGACAGCACTTGCCGCGCCACCGGGTGAGTTCGCCCGTGGCCGCATCCTGGTCGAGGCACGTGCCGGCCTCGCAGACGCCGAGTTCGACAAAATCATCAAGTCGCATAACGGAAAAGGCCGCAAGCTTGGCCACAGCCGCCTGCATGTGATCGACCTGCCCCCAGGGCAGTCGGAAGAGGACATGGTTGCCAAGCTGTCGCGCCGTCCCGAATTCAAGTTCGCCGAACTCGATCGCAAGGTCCCGGTTGCCTTGGCCGTGAATGATCCCTACCTCGGCAGTGCCTGGCACATCAACAAGATCGGCGCACCGGCCGCATGGGATAGCACCCAGGGCGCAGGCGTCACGATCGCCGTGCTCGATACTGGCGTGAACGTGGCGCATCCGGACCTGAAGGACCGCATGACGGCAGGTTTCAATGCCCAGGACAACAACACCGATGTCACCGACTTGTGCGGCCACGGTACCGCCGTTGCCGGCACGGCGGCGGCCAGCACCAACAATGCAATGGGTGTTGCCGGCGTGGCCGGCGCGGCTCGGATCATGCCGATCCGCATTGTCGTCAAGGACAGCACCGGCTGCAGCGCCTACTTCAGCGCCATCGCCAGCGGCATCACGTTTGCGGCCGACAACGGTGCGCGCGTCGCCAATATCAGTTTCGTCGGCATCGCGGGAAGCTCGGCGGTAAAGAGTGCCTCGCGCTACATGAAGAGCAAGGGCGGCCTGGTATTTGTCTCGGCCGGCAATAACAACATGGACGAAAACGTCGCGCCCGACAACGCCTTCGTCATCGTCTCGTCGACCGACGGCAACGACAACAAGTCGAGCTTCTCGAGCTGGGGCAGTTTCGTGTCGCTGTCGGCACCTGGTACCGGCATTTGGACCACCAATAACGCGCTCGGTTACTCGGCCTGGAACGGCACCTCGTTCGCGAGCCCGGTAGGCGCCGGCGTGGCTGGGCTGATGATGGCCGCCCGCCCCGACCTGAGCGCGGAACAGGTCGAAGCCTTGCTGTTTTCCACTGCGGCCGATCTTGGCGCCGCCGGGCGCGATCCGGTGTTCGGCTACGGCCGCGTTGACGCCGCGGCCGCCGTCAGTGCGGCACGCGCCTATGTCGCGCCGGTCGACGGCATCGCCCCAGGCGTCGCGATTGCCGCGCCACTGGGCAGCAGCACAGTGTCCGGCCTGGTGCCGGTCAGCGTCAACGCCAGCGACAACGTGGGCGTGGCCCGGGTGGAGCTGAAGGTCAACGGCACCGTCGTCGCGACCGACAGCGCGGCGCCGTACAGCTTCAGCTGGAATTCGGCCGGCGTCGCCAACGGCATGAACAGCCTGGTGGCCGTCGCCTACGACGCCGCCGGCAATGGCGGCAGCTCGGCGGCAGTGTCGGTGAACGTGGCCAACGGCACGACGTCGGTGGCGAAGGACACCACCGCGCCGGTGGTGGCCATCAATAATCCGGTCAACGGGGGCAGCGTCAGCGGTCCGGTCGCTGTGAGCCTGAGCGCCTCGGACAACGCGGGCGCCGCCGGCATCACGACCACCCTGCTGATCGACGGCAAGGCTGTGGCGACCGGCAAGGGTGGTGCGCTGTCGTATAACTGGAATACCAAGAAGGCGACCAAGGGCCTGCATACTGTGTCCGCGAGTGCGCGCGATGCGTCAGGCAACACCAGCAGCAGCAGCGTCAGCGTGACGGTCCGCTGATCGTAGTGGTGAAAGCAAATGGCGCCGGTGACGGCGCCATTTTTTTGCCTGTGCCGGGCGCGATCAGCGGCGGCGGCGACGCAGCATGAACCCGGCAACACCGGCGCCGAGCAAGGCAAGCGTGGCCGGTTCCGGTACCTCGCCACCGCCCGGGGTGCCGGAGCCGCCCGGTACATCAATGATCGTGATGTGGCTCAGGCGGCTCAGGGGCAGGTTGTCAATGTCCGTGCTGCTGAATGTCAGCAAGGCAAGGTCGGCGATGTTCATGAAAACATAGGTATCGGGGGTGGTGTTGCCGCCGCCCTGGCCAGCGCCGAACTTCAGGAGGAAATAGCTGGGAGACCCGCTAAATGTGCCAGTACCGGCAGTGCCGCCCTCGTCGGGATTGGCGAGGATGGCTTGCCAATCAATCGTGTAGGCCGCCGAACCGTCCGGGGCGGTGTCTCCGTCGGTGATGAAGGTGTCCGCTACCGAGTCGCCCTCGACTTTTGCCCACGCATAATTGGTCAGGTTGACACCAAACGCGGTGTTGATCATCCCGATCTCTGTAGCGATATTCGAGTTGCCGGCGTAAGGACCACTGCCCGGATCCACGGTGATGACAGCTGCCATTGCGTTGCTAACGGTAAATGCTGCCGCAACCAGAGCACCACGAACCAGTTTGCTGTATGACATATATCCCCCTGTTTTAGAAGTGTGTCGGGGTACATGCAAGTAGTATGCCGTCGTTTGTAAGTGTTTGATCTTACTGAAAGTAGTTCATACTGTTGAGTCAAAGTTACAGCCGACTGTAAATATTCCCGACAGGGGCGAGCTTAAAACTGCTCATCCGGACGCAAGTAGCGCCATTGGCCCGGCGGCAAGTCGCCAAGTTTCACCTTGCCAATGCGCACGCGCTTCAGGCCGAGCACTTTCAGGCCCACCATGTCGCACATGCGCCGGATCTGGCGCTTGCGGCCTTCCTTCAGGGTAAAGCTGAGCTGGTCCTCGTTCTGCCAGCGCACCTTGGCCGGCAGCAGCGGTTTGCCATCCATCCACAGGCCGTGGTTGAGCTTGCGGAGCTCGGTATCCGGCAGCGTGCCCGGCTTGCTGTACTGCACCCGCACGAGGTATTCCTTTTCGATTGCGGTGTTCTCGCCGATGAGCTGCTTGGCGATGCGGCCGTCCTGGGTCAGCACCAGCAGGCCGACCGAATCGATGTCGAGGCGGCCGGCCGGCACCAGGCTGCGCAACTGGGTCGGATGGAACTGCTCCGGCGACGGATCGTCCGGCCAGCGGTTCTCCGGCTTGATCAGGGCGACCGCAGGCGTGTAACCATCCTCGGCCTGGCCGCTGACGAAGCCGACCGGCTTGTTGATCAGGACGGTGACCCGCTTGGACTGCTCGGCGGCGGCCTGGCGCTCGACCGTGATCTTCTGGTGCGGCAGCACCTTGCTGCCCAGTTCGGAGACGACCTGGCCGTCGACGCGCACCCAGCCCTTGGCGATCCAGTCATCGGCTTCGCGGCGCGAGGACAGGCCGAGTTCGGACATACGTTTGGAGAGGCGGACAGGTTCGGTCATCGGGAATGCAAATAAAAAAGGTTAAATCTTGAGGGCGTCAAGTAAATCGGTCTCGAGCTGCACCTGGCTGCGCGGATTGTTCAGCGCGGCGCCGTCGATCAGGAACACGTCCTCGACGCGCTCGCCAAGGGTCATGATCTTGGCGGTATGCAGGTTGATGCGGTAGCGCGTCAGCACGCTGGCGATCGCGTACAGCAGGCCGGGACGGTCGTTGGCGGCCACCGACAGTACGTGGAACTGGCCGCGCTCGTCCGGTCTGAGGTCGACGGTCGGCGTGACCGGGAACGTTCGCGACAGGCGCGACAGGCGCCCGCGCGTGGGCGGCGGCAGGGCTTCCTGCGTCACCAGCAGGGCGCACAGTTCGTGCTCGATCAGGCTGATGATGTCGCGGTAGCTGCCGGCGAAGTTGTCCTCGGTGACGAGGAAGGAGTCGAGCGCGTAGCCGTGGCGCGTGGTGTGGATCTTGGCGTCGAGGATGCTCAGGTTCTTGCGGTCGAAATAGCTGCAGATGCGCGCGAACAGGTCGGGCTGGTCCTTGAGGTACACGGCCACCTGCAGGCCGGCGCCGATCGGCGCCAGGTGTGCCTTGACCACCGGCCTGTCGCTGTCGACCTTGTCGTGCAGGGCGCGCGTCTGCCAGGCGATGTCGGAGGCGTCGTGGCGCAGGAAGTAGACCACGTCGAGCTGCTTCCACAGCGCCTCGTGGGCGTCGGCCTGCAAACCATACAGGCGCAGCGTGGCCTGCGCTTCCTTCTGGCGGGCGCGCAGTTCGCGGTCGGCGCTGTGCACCTCGCCGCCCAGCACCCGCAGGGTCACCTTGTACAGGTCTTCGAGCAGCTTGGCCTTCCAGGCGTTCCACACCTTGGGACTGGTGCCGCGGATATCGGCCACGGTCAGCAGGTAGAGCGCGGTCAGGTGGCGCTCGTCCTTCACCACCGCGGCGAACGCGGCAATGACGTCCGGGTCCGACAAATCCTGCTTCTGCGCCACCGTCGACATGGTCAGGTGCTGCTGGACCAGGAACACCACCAGTTCGGTATCTTCCTCGGAAATGCCGTGGCCGCGGCAGAAGTCTTCCGCGTCCTGCATGCCGAGTTCGGAATGGTCGCCGCCACGGCCCTTGGCGATGTCGTGGAACAGGGCGGCCACATACAGCAGCCAGCGGTCGCGGAAATCGGCGATCAGCCCGCTGCAGAAGGGGTATTCGTGCGCGTGTTCCGGCATCGTGAAGCGGCGCAGGTTGCGCACCACCATCATGATGTGCTGGTCGACCGTATAGACGTGGAACAGGTCGTGCTGCATCTGGCCGGTGATGCTGCGGAAGGCCGGCAGGTAGCGGCCCAGCACGCCCATGTCGTTCATGCGCCGCAGCGCGTGCACCAGGCCGCTCGGCGCCTGCAGGATGCGCAGGAACAGGGCCTGGTTGGCCGGGTCGGCACGGAACGCTTCGTCGATGACGTTCCGCGCATGCCACAGGGCGCGGATGGTGCGCGCCGTCATGCCCTTGATGTCTGGGCGCTCGGTCATCGTGACGAACACCCCGAGCACGGACGGGGGGAAGCGCTCGAAGGTATCGTCGCGGGCGATGTCGATGAAGCCGTTCACTTCGTTGAAGTGCGCGTGGAAGTCGCCGCCGATCGGTACCGAGGCGCAGGGGCGCGGGAACAGCTGGGCCTCGATGTTCTGCAGCATGATGGTGTTCAGCTGGGTCACCACCTTGGCCGCCCAGTAATAACGCTGCATCAGGAATTCGCTGGCGCGGCGCCCGTCGGCGTTGTCCAGGCCAAAGGTGCGGGCGATCGCGGTCTGCACGTCGAACACCAGGCGGTCTTCGCGCCGATTGGTCTGCAGGTGCAGGCGCACGCGGATGTCCTTGAAGGCGTATTCCTTTTCCATCAGCTGGCGCGCCTCGGTGCGCGTGATCAGCTTGGCGCGCGCCATCTGGCTCCACGATTCGGCCAGGCCGGCGGCCTTGGCCACCCACATGATCACCTGCAGGTCGCGCAGCGCGCCCGGGCTTTCCTTGACGTTCGGCTCGAGCGCGAAGGCAGTGTATTCGTACTTGGCATGGCGCAGCCGCATCTCGGCGGTCTTGGCCTGGAAGAAGGCCTGCGGGTCGAGTGCGTCGCGGTGGCGCCGGCGCATTTCCTCGAACAGGGGTGCGTCGCCGGTCACCAGGCGCGCTTCCAGCAGGCTGGTCTGCACGGTGATGTCGGCGCGCGACTCGACCAGGCATTCGTCGACGGTGCGGATGCTGTGGCCGATTTCCAGGCCCAGGTCCCAGAACAGCTGCACCAGGGTTTCCAGTTTCGCCTGGGTGAGGGCGTCGGCCGGCTGGCCGAGCAGGATCAGGAGATCGACGTCGGAATAGGGGAAGAGTTCGCCGCGGCCATAGCCGCCGACGCCCACCAGCGCCGTGTTGGCGGGCAGTCCTGCCGTGCGCCAGGCGTCGGTCAGGATGCCGTCGACGCAGGTGCGCAGGCCGCGCAGCAGCTTTTCGGGCTTGCCGTCCTGGTGGAAGGCGTCGATCAGGGCCTGGCGCTCGGCCTTCAGTTCGGCTTTCAAGCGTTGGCGCAGCTCCGTGCGCGAGCTGTCGAGGAGCGCGGGCTGGCCCATGTCCTTGTCCCTTCGGTCAGGCCGGAACCGCGGCGCCCTGGTTCAGCAGCGGCAGCACCATGGCGGGCGGCTGCGGGCTGCCGGCCGACATGGTGAGCACCTCGACGCCGGTCTCGGTGACCAGCACCGTGTGTTCCCACTGCGCCGACAGGCTGCGGTCCTTGGTCTTGATGGTCCAGCCGTCCGGCATTTCGCGGATCTCGCGGCGGCCGGCGTTGATCATCGGCTCGATGGTGAAGATCATGCCGGGCACCAGCTCTTCGCCGGTGCCCGGGCGGCCGTAGTGCAGCACCTGCGGCTCTTCGTGGAACACGCGGCCCACGCCGTGGCCGCAGAATTCGCGCACCACGCTGTAGCCGTGCTTCTCGGCGTGCTGCTGGATGGCATGGCCGATGTCGCCCAGGCGGTTGCCGGGCTTGACCCTGGCGATGCCCAGCCACATGCACTCGAAGGTGATCTCGGACAGGCGTTTGGCCAGGATGCTCGGCTCGCCGACCAGGAACATGCGGCTGTTGTCGCCGTGGAAGCCTTCCTTGGTGATCGGGGTGATGTCGATGTTCAGTGCGTCGCCGCTCTTGAGCACGCGGTCGCCCGGGATGCCGTGGCAGATCACGTCGTTGACCGAGGCGCAGATCGAGCCGGGGAAGGGCGGGTAGCCCGGCGGCGCGTAGTTGAGCGTGGCCGGCACCGTGCCCTGCACGTTGATCATGTAGTCCTTGGCCAGGCGGTCGAGCTCGCCGGTGGTGACGCCGGGTTTCACGAAGGGGGTGATGTAGTCGAGCACTTCCGAGCCGAGCCGGCAGGCGACGCGCATGCCTTCGATTTCTTCCGGGGTCTTGGGGATGGAGGCCATGGAATGTTGATCCTGCAAATAATGGTTGACCCGGGGTCGGGTGGTAATTGCATCATTATAAGGGATGGCGGACCCCTTGAAAACAATGTGAAATCCGGCTAGAATCTCGGGTTGCTCGTATTCGCATCGAGCAATGTTGTAGAAATTACTTTTTAATTGAAATCGCGAACGTGGCCGCCAAAGGGTGCCTGCTAGGTGACTGGCCACGTTCAAGACCCAACCCTGGAGAATTACATGTCCGTTACTATGCGTGAAATGCTGGAAGCCGGTATCCACTTCGGCCACCAGACCCGTTTCTGGAACCCGAAAATGGCGCCGTTCATCTTCGGTCATCGCAACAAGATCCACATCATCAACCTGGAAAAGACCATGGCGATGTACCAGGATGCGATGAAGACCATCAAGCAGATCTCGGCCAACCGCGGCACCATCCTGATGGTCGGCACCAAGCGCCAGGCGCGCGACATCATCGCCGCCGAAGCAGCGCGCGCAGGTGTGCCGTACGTCGACCAGCGCTGGCTGGGCGGCATGCTGACCAACTTCAAGACCATCAAGACTTCGATCAAGCGCCTGAAGGACATGGAAGCCCTGATCGAATCGGGTGAAGTCGAGAAGCTGTCGAAGAAAGAAGCGCTGATGTTCTCGCGCGAACTGGTCAAGCTGCAGAAGTCGATCGGCGGCATCAAGGACCTGGGCGGCGTGCCTGACGCGATCTTCGTCGTCGACGTCGGCTACCACAAGGGCGCGATCACCGAAGCCGGCAAGCTGGGCATCCCGGTCATCGGCGTGGTCGATACCAACCACTCGCCAGAAGGCGTCACCCACGTGATCCCTGGCAACGACGACTCGTCGAAGGCAATCACCCTGTACGCACGCGGCGTCGCCGATGCAATCCTGGAAGGCCGCGCCAACGCCACCAACGAAGTCGTTGAAATGGTCAAGGCTGCCGGCGGCGACGAATTCGTCGAAGTTTCCGAGCAGGCATAATGTAGGGCAGGCCGAGCCTGCCTGAGCATCAAAGGGGGCGCCGAGCCGTGGCACGAGCCCCCCTTTTTTTAAGCACGACGCTTAGCAATAAATTATCGCCCGGGTGTCCATGACACCCGCGCTATCTACATCAAACAATTGGGAGAATTCAACATGGCAGCTATTACCGCAGCGATGGTTGGTGAACTGCGCGCGAAGACCGACGCGCCAATGATGGAATGCAAGAAGGCACTGACCGAAGCCGAAGGCGACATGGGCCGTGCCGAAGAGATCCTGCGCGTCAAGCTGGGCGGCAAGGCATCGAAGGCCGCTGCCCGCGTGACCGCCGAAGGCGTGGTCGCTGCTTACATCTCCGGCAACGTCGGCGCGCTGGTCGAAGTCAACAGCGAAACCGACTTCGTCGCCAAGAACGAAGAATTCCTGGCCATGGTCAATCTGGCAGCCAAGCTGGTCGCCGAGAACAACCCGGCCGACGTCGCCGCCCTGGCAGCGCTCCCGCACGACGGCAAGACCTTCGACGACGTGCGTACGGCACTGATCGGCAAAATCGGCGAGAATATGTCGGTCCGCCGCTTCCAGCGCTTCGAAACCACCGCCAAGCTGGCGTCGTACCTGCACGGCACCCGCATCGGCGTGATGGTCGAGTTCGACGGCGAAGACCAGGTCGGCAAGGACGTGGCGATGCACATCGCCGCCATGAAGCCGGTCGCCCTGTCGTCGGAGTCGGTGCCTGCTGAAATGATCGAGAAAGAGCGTTCGGTTGCCCAGCTGAAAGCCCAGGAAGACGCCGACAAGGCCGCCGCCGAAGGCAAGCAGCCGCAGTCGGCCGAGATCGTCGCCAAGCGTATCGACGGTTCGGTGCAGAAGTACCTGAAGGAAGTCTCGCTGCTGAACCAGGCATTCGTGAAGAACGACAAGCAGTCGATCGAACAGATGCTGAAGGCCTCGAACGCCAGCGTGAAGGCATTCACGATGTACGTCGTCGGCGAAGGCATCGAGAAGAAGGTGGACGACTTCGCAGCAGAAGTCGCAGCCCAGATGGCTGCCAACAAGCAGTAATCAAGAAAGCGGGCCGAAAGGCCCGTTTTTGCAGGGTGGTGCCGCGCACACCACCCGCCAGCCATCTGTCGTTGCAGATGAGGCCGTGCTGACCCGCGGCCGGACCCGAATTCGAAACACAACATAGGAGCCGCTTCATCATGACAAAACCAGCCTACCAACGAGTCCTTCTCAAACTGTCTGGCGAAGCGCTGATGGGTGACGACCAGTTCGGCATCAACCGCGCAACCATCGACCGCATGGTCGCCGACGTGGCGGAAGTGGCGAAGATGGGCGTGCAGGTGGCGATCGTGATCGGCGGCGGCAACATCTTCCGCGGCGTGGCACCGGGCGCCCAGGGCATGGACCGCGCCACCGCGGACTACATGGGCATGCTCGCCACCGTCATGAATGCGCTGGCCCTGGCCGACTCGATGCGCCATGTCGGCATCACCGCGCGCGTGATGTCGGCCATCAGCATCGAGCAGGTGGTCGAGCCCTACGTCCGCCCGAAGGCCCTCCAGTACCTCGAAGAAGGCAAGGTCGTCGTGTTTGCCGCCGGCACCGGCAACCCTTTCTTCACCACCGACACCGCGGCCGCGCTGCGCGGCGCCGAAATCTCGGCCGAGATCGTCCTGAAGGCCACCAAGGTCGATGGCGTCTACTCCGCCGACCCGAATAAAGACCCGAGCGCCACGCGCTACAACTCGATTTCCTTCGACGAGGCGATCTCCAGGAACCTGCAGGTGATGGACGCCACCGCGTTCGCGCTGTGCCGCGACCAGAAGCTGCCGATCAAGGTGTTCTCCATCACCAAGCCCGGCGCCATGAAAGCCGTGATCATGGGCGAAGACGAGGGTACACTGGTACACGTTTGAACGACGTTTGAATCACGTTCAGGAATCTCGAGATTCCCGTCTCGGGAATCTCGCATCAACATCAACAAGAACAGGAGTGCAGCATGTCCTTAGCTGACGTCAAGAAGAACGCGCAGGAGCGCATGAACAAGTCCATCGAGACCTTGCGGGCCAACCTGGCCAAGGTCCGTACCGGCCGCGCCCACGCCGGCATCCTCGATTCCGTGATGGTCGAGTACTACGGTTCGCCCGTGCCGCTGTCGCAGGTCGCCAACCTGACCCTGATCGACGCCCGCACCATCGGCGTGGCGCCGTTCGAGAAGAAACTGGCGGGCACCATCGAAAAAGCGATTCGCGACTCCGACCTGGGCCTGAACCCGTCGTCCCAGGGTGACACCATCCGCGTGCCGACCCCGCCGCTGACCGAAGAGCGCCGCAAGGAAATGGTCAAGCTCACCAAGTCGGAAGGCGAGGACGCCAAGATCGCCGTGCGCAACATCCGCCGCGACGCCAACGAAGCGGTCAAGAAGATGGTCAAGGACAAGACCGCGTCGGAAGATGACGAGCGCCGCTCGTCCGACGAGATCCAGAAGCTGACCGACAAGTTCGTGGCCGACATCGACAAGCTGCTGGCTGAAAAAGAAAAAGACATCATGACGGTGTAATACCGGGCCAGGGGCGTCCGTGCCCCGCCCAGGCGGACCGGCCCCGGCATGCGTGCTGCGGCCGGTCCGAGTCCCTTTAAGACCGGTCGACGCCGCATTTACTGAACGAGCCAAATGCGCCGCCGGCCCTGCTGGAAACCAAGATGTTCAAAAGTTCGACCACTGCCATTCCCGAAGCGCCGAAGGTGCCGCGCCATATCGCCATCATCATGGATGGCAATGGGCGCTGGGCCACCAAACGTCTGCTGCCGCGCGTGGCCGGCCACGTCAAGGGCGTGGAGGCGGTGCGCGGCGTCGTCGAATACTGCGTCGAGCGCGGCGTCGAATACCTGACGCTGTTCGCCTTTTCGTCCGAAAACTGGCGCCGTCCGGCCGAGGAAGTCTCGCTGCTGATGCGCCTGTTCGTCACCGCGCTCGAGCGCGAAGTGGCGAAGATGCACGCCAATAACATCCGCCTGAAAGTCGTGGGCGACCTCAGCCGCTTCGATGCCAAGCTGCAGGAAATGATCAGCGCCGCCGAGCGCCGCACCGCCAACAACACCCGCCTGACGGTCAGCGTGTGCGCCAACTATGGCGGCCGCTGGGATATCATGCAGGCAACGGGCAAGATGGTGGCGGCGAATCCCGGCGTGTCCGAATTCACCGAAGAGATGCTGGCGCCGCACCTGGCGATGGCGTATGCGCCCGAGCCCGACCTGTTCATCCGTACCGGCGGCGAAGAGCGCATCTCCAACTTCCTGCTGTGGCAGCTGGCGTATTCCGAGCTGTACTTCACCAAGACCTTCTGGCCCGATTTCTCGAAGGCCTCGCTGGACGAGGCGATCGATTCGTTCCAGCAGCGCGAACGCCGCTTCGGCCAGACCGGCGACCAGGTCGCGCAGAAGTCCGACACCCCGTCCAGGGCCTGAACCCGACGTACACCACCGACAATGCTGAAAACCCGGATCCTCACCGCGCTCGCACTGCTGGCAGTCTTGCTGCCAGTCCTGTATTTCAATAACTACACGGCGTTCGCGGTGGTCGCTTCCGTCTTCTTCGGGGCGGCGATCTGGGAGTGCTTCCGCCTGTTCAATCCGGAGACCGGCAAGGCCCCGATCATCGCGGCCTTCTGGACCGCCGCCTTTGTCTACGCCTTTTTCGTCTCGCCGAACCCGAACCCGGTGTTCTGGTTCGCGATCAGCGTGCTGGTGTGGGTCCTGCGCTTTGCGCCCTCGCTCAAGCTCGGCCTGCCGCCGCTGAACAGCACGTCCAACACCTTCCTCAGCCTGATCTATGCGATCTCGGTGGTAGGCTGCTTCGCCGCCATCGTCGAGATGTACCGCCTGTCGCCGCTGTACCTGCTGTCGGTGCTGGCCATCGTCTGGGCCGCCGACATCTTCGCCTACGTCTCGGGCAAGGCCTTCGGCAAGCGCAAGCTGGCGCCTTCGATCTCGCCGGGCAAGTCGTGGGAAGGCGCGATCGGCGGCTGCATTGCCGTGCTTCTGCTGGTGCCTCTGAGCATCGTGGTGGGCGGCGACGCCATGGCGGGCACCTTCGCCGCGCGCGTACAGGCCAGCCTCGGCTGGGCCGTGCTGCTCGCGGTGCTCATCCTCATCGTCGCGGCCAGCGTGGTCGGCGACCTGTTCGAATCCCAGCTCAAGCGCCGCGCCGGCATGAAGGACAGCAGCAAGCTGTTGCCTGGCCACGGCGGGGTGCTGGACCGCGTGGACGCACTCGTCCCGGTCCTGCCACTGGCAGCCCTGATCGGCGCCTGGCTCTGAAGCAGCACAACCAGGAATCACACCATGCAACGCATTACCATCCTGGGCGCCACCGGCTCGATCGGCGCCTCGACCCTTGACGTTCTCGCCCGCCATCCCGACCGCTACCGTGTCTACGCCCTGAGCGCCCACGGCCGGGTCGAAGAACTGGCCGAGGCCTGCCGCCGCTTTAGGCCGGCGCGCGCGGTGGTCGGCACCCCGGAGGCGGCGGGGCGCCTGGCGCAGTTGCTGGGCGAAATGGGCCTGGATACCCAGGTCGAGCATGGCGAGGATGCCCTGTGTGACATCGCGGCCAGTCCCGAGACCGACACCGTCATGGCCGCCATCGTCGGCGCCGCCGGCCTGGCCCCGACCCTGGCAGCGGCGCGCGCCGGCAAGAAGGTCCTGCTGGCCAACAAGGAAGCCCTGGTGATGTCCGGCCAGCTGTTCATGGACGCGGTGCGCGAACACAAGGCCACCCTGCTGCCGATCGACAGCGAGCACAATGCGATCTTCCAGTCGCTTCCCGCTACCTATGCGCGCGACCCGGGCGCGGCGGGCGTCGCCAAGATCCTGCTGACCGCCTCCGGCGGCCCCTTCCTGCAGCGCGCGGTCGAGACCCTCGGCGAGGTCACGCCGGACGAAGCCTGCAAGCACCCGAACTGGGTCATGGGCCGCAAGATCTCGGTAGATTCCGCCACCATGATGAACAAGGGCCTCGAAGTGATCGAGGCCCACTGGCTGTTCGGTGCGCCGGCCGACCTGATCGAAGTCGTGATCCACCCGCAGAGCGTGATCCACTCGATGGTCTCGTACACCGACGGCTCGGTGCTGGCGCAGCTGGGCAACCCCGACATGCGCACCCCGATCGCGCACGCGCTGGCCTTCCCGGAGCGGATCGCCTCGGGCGTGCCCCAGCTCGACCTGACCGCGATGGCCGCGCTCCAGTTCCACCAACCTGATTTCAATCGCTTCCCCTGCCTCAAGCTCGCGTTTGATGCTCTCCGCGCCGGCGGCACCGCCCCAAGCCTGCTCAATGCCGCCAACGAAGTGGCGGTGCAGGCCTTCCTCGAGCGCGAGATCGGTTTCCGCGACATCGACCGCGTGATCGCCGGGGTCATGGACAGCGTGCCGCACGGCCCGGCGCCTTCGATCGAGGCGGTGCTGGAACAGGATGCGCGCGCCCGCGCGGCCGCGCAGGCCGCGATCGCCCGCATGCGAGCCTGAGCCATGAGCCTGCTCTACACCATCCTGGCCTTCGCGCTGGCCCTCGGACCCCTGATCGTCCTGCACGAACTCGGGCACTACCTGGTCGCACGCGCCTGCGGCGTGAAGGTGCTGCGCTTCTCGATCGGCATGGGCCGCGTGGTCTGGTCGCGCCGCTTCGGGCGCGACCAGACCGAGTGGGCGATCTCCCTGCTGCCGCTGGGCGGTTACGTCAAGATGCTCGACAGCCGCGACCCCGAAACCGCGCCCAAGGACGAATCCGAGCTGCACCGTGAGTTCACCCGCCAGAACGTCTGGCGCCGCATCGCCATCGTGGCGGCCGGCCCGCTCGCCAACTTCCTGGTGGCCATCGCGCTGATGGCGGCGCTGTTCATGCACGGCGTCGAGGAACCCTCGGCGCGCCTGCGTACCGCGCCGCAAGGCACGGCGGCGCAGCTGGCCGGTGTGCGCGGCGGCGACACGGTGGTGGCGGTGAACGGCAATCCGGTCCAGTCCTGGGCCGAGCTGCGCTGGCAGATCGTGCACGCCACCGTCGACAAAACCGAGGCGCGTCTCGAGCTGCGCGCACAAGGTGGCGGCAGCTACCATGCCACCATCCCGCTCGAGCGCATCGCCCGGCTCGACGTCGAAGGCGATGTCGCAAAGGACCTGGGCCTGGACCTGTGGCGCGCCCGCGCCCGCATCGAGAAGGTGCTGCCGGGCGGGGCAGGCGAGCGCGCCGGCCTGCTGGCCGGCGACCTGGTGCTGCGCGCCGACGGCAAGCCGGTCGAGGACGGCATGGCCTTCACCGAAACCATGCGCGCCGCAGGCGGCCGCGCGGTTCCGCTCGAGATCGAGCGGGGAGGGCGGGTGGTGGCCCTGACGGTGACGCCGGAGAAAGATGCCGCCAGCGGCCGCGGCGTGGCCAAGGTGCTGCTGTCGCAGCCGGTCGAGATGGTCACGGTGCGCTCCGGCCCGCTGGAGGCGATCGCCCGCGGGGCCGAGCGCACCTGGGAGACCAGCACCATGACGCTCAAGATGATCGGCCGGATGATCACCGGCGAAGCCTCGTGGAAGAACGTCACCGGCCCGATCACCATTGCCGATTACGCGGGGCAGACCGCGCGCATCGGACTGGCCACCTATTTGCAGTTCATCGCATTTATTAGTATTAGCTTAGGCGTAATGAATTTGTTACCGATTCCGGTTCTGGATGGTGGCCATTTACTGTATTATTCGCTGGAAGTTTTGACCGGGCGCCCCGTGCCTGCGCGTGTCGGAGAGTTCGCACAGCGCTTCGGAGTCGGCCTGCTGTTCATGCTGATGGCGCTCGCCGTCTTCAATGACCTGGTGCGGTTGCTCTAGCGGTTGCCCAATCAGGAACCGCGCGCCGGGAAAAGAATATGTATGTATGTTGTCCAATGACCCAGAAATACAGCCAATGAATTTACAACGAGATCGTTTTGCCCTGCCGTTCATCCGTCGCAGCATGATTGGCGCAGCCGTGCTGGCCATCTGCGCCGGCAATGCGCTTGCCGCCAGCCCGTTCGTGGTCAAGGACATCCGGGTCGAAGGCATCCAGCGTACGGAAGCGGGCACCGTGTTCAGCTACCTGCCGGTGCGCGTGGGCGAGACCTTCGACGACGCCAAGGCGACCACCGCCATCAAGGCGCTGTTCGCTACCGGCTTCTTCAAGGACATCCGCCTGGAAGAGGAAAACGGGGTGCTGGTGGTGCTGGTCGAAGAACGTCCGGCAATCTCCACGGTGGACTTCACCGGCACCAAGGAATTCGAAAAAGACATGCTGGTCAAGGCGCTGGGTGAAATCGGCGTCGGCGAGACCAAGATCTTCGACAAGGCCGCGGTCGACCGCGCCGAGCAGGAACTCAAGCGCCAGTACCTGTCGCACGGCCTGTACGGCGTGAAGATCACCACCACCGTCACCCCGATCGAGCGCAACCGCGTGACGATCATGTTCAACGTGGACGAAGGCGACGTCGCCAAGATCCGCCAGATCTCCTTCGTCGGCAACAAGGCCTTCTCGGACAAGGAGCTGCGCGAAGTGCTGCAGCTGTCCAAGTCGGGCTGGCTCACCTGGTACTCGAAGGCCGACCAGTACTCCAAGCAGAAGCTGACCGGCGACCTCGAGTCGATCAAGTCCCTGTACCTGAACAACGGCTATCTCGAAGCCAACGTCGAATCGACCCAGGTCTCGATCACCCCGGACAAGCGCGACATCTACCTGACCATCAACATCACCGAAGGCGAGAAGTACACCGTCTCGGGCGTGAAGTTAGAGGGCGAGATGTTCGGCCGCGAGGAAGAGTTGAGCAAGCTGATCCTGCTCCAACCGGGCAAGACCTACTCCGGCGAGCTGATGGAAGCGACCAACAAGCTGATCTCGGACCGCCTCGGCTCCTTCGGCTATGCCTTCGCCAACGTCACCGCCAACCCCGAGATCAACCGCGAGAAGCGCGAAGCCAGGTTCACCTTCTTCATCGACCCGGGCAAGCGCGCCTACGTGCGCCACATGAACATCTCGGGCAATACCGTGACCCGCGACGAAGTGATTCGCCGCGAATTCCGGCAGTTCGAGAGCTCGTGGTACGACGCCAACCGCGTCAAGCTCTCGCGCGACCGCGTCGACCGCCTCGGCTACTTCAAGGACGTGAAGGTCGAGACCCCGGAGTCGCCCGGCACCACCGACCAGGTGGACGTCAACATGGTGGTCGAAGAAAAGCCGACCGGTAACTTCATGATCGGCGGCGCGTTCTCGCAATCGGAGAAGTTCACCTTCACCGCGTCGATCTCGCAGGCCAATTTCGCCGGCAGCGGCAATACCATCGGCCTGGAGCTCAATACCAGCAAGTACAACCGCACGATCGCGTTCTCGCAGACCAATCCGTACTTCACGGACGACGGCATCTCGCGCTCGTTCCAGCTGTACCTTCGCACCATGAATCCGCCGGCGGTCAACCTCGGCCTGTACAAGGTGCGCCAGACCGGCGGCACCATGACCTTCGGCGTGCCGTTCTCGGAATCGGACACCGTGTTCTTCGGCGCCGGCATCGAAAGCACCCGGATCGAGACCGACGCCACCTCGCCGCAGCTGTACCGCACCTTCGTGGCGCAGAACGGCGGCCCGGCGGACGGCATCGGCGACGCCCGCACCAACGCCATTCCGCTGACCGCGGCGTGGGGCCGCGATACCCGCGACAGCGCGGTGACCCCGACCCGCGGCCGCTACCAGCGCGCCAACCTCGAGGTCGATGCGCTGGGCGACTCGAAGTACTACCGCCTGGTGTACGAACACCAGTGGTGGCGTCCGCTCACGCGCTGGATGACACTGGCCTTGCGCGGCGAGTTCGACTACGGCAAGGGCATCGGCGGCGCCAACTACCCGGTGTTCAAGAACTTCTACGCCGGCGGCATCGGTTCGGTGCGCGGCTACGAAAGCTCGTCGCTGGGCGTGGTCGACCCGAACTACTACGATGCGATCGGCGGTTCCAAGCGCGTGATCGGCAACGTCGAATTGCAGTTCCCGTTCCCGGGCGGCGGCACCGACCGCAGCCTGCGCTGGTTCACCTTCGTGGACGGCGGCCAGGTGTTCCAGGAACAGTCCAAGATCCGCCTGGACCAGATGCGCTACTCCGCCGGTATCGGCCTGTCGTGGATTTCCCCGGTCGGTCCGCTGAAGTTGAGTTATGCTAAGCCCCTGAACTCCTTGCCGGGAGACAGACTGGAACGCTTCCAGTTCCAGATGGGTACCGGTTTCTGACCGGGACGAATTACGGAGAACGATGTTGAATACGCTGATAGCCAGGTTGCCCCAGTATTTGCCCAAGGCGCTGCTGCTGGCCGTGCTGTGCGCAGCGCCGCTGACCCAGGCCCAGGCCCAGAGTTCGGGCCGGATCGGCTTCGTCGCCACCGAGCGCCTGATGAGCGAATCGAAGATGGCCAAGACGGCCGACGCGCGCATCCAGGCCGAATTCTCGAAGCGCCAGAAGGTGGTCGAGGAAACCGTCGTCAAGCTCAAGCAAGCGTCGGAAAAATTCGACGGCGAGGCGGCCGGCTTGAACGACGTCGAGCGCACCCGCCGTGCGCGTGAGCTGCTGAACATGGAAAAAGACGTGCAGCGCATGCAGCGCGAGTTCCAGGAAGACCTCATGCAGCGCAAGAACGAAGAGCGCGCCGCCATCGCAACGCGTGCCTACAAGATCATCGAGCAGGTCGCCGAGCAGGAGCGGCTCGACGCCGTCCTGGCCGAGGCCGCATGGTCCAGCCCGCGCATCGACATCACCGACAAGATCCTGAAGCTGCTCGACAAGTAAGTCGGCAGGCAAGGCCCTTGCAACAGTAAAAAGACGCATCACATTTTGACTGACACCCGACATCCCAACACGGGCATTCGACTGCAGGACCTGGTCGATCGCTTCGGCGGACAACTGGTGGGCGACCCGGACATTGCCGTCGCGGCCATCGCGCCGCTCGACAGCGCGGGCCCCTCGCACATCAGCTTCCTCAGCAACAGCAAGCTGCGCGCCCTGGCGGCGCAGAGCCAGGCGGCCGCGCTGATCCTGTCGCCGCTGGACGACCCGAGCGTTGCCGCGACCTACGAAGGCGCGCGCATCGTCACCACCAATCCCTACGCCTATTTCGCCCGCGCGGCGCAATACTTCGTCTCGCTCGCCGAGACGCCGAAGGCGCCGGGCATCGACCCCAGCGCCGTGGTGTCGCCTGGCGCGATCGTCGATCCGACCGCCCACGTCGGACCGCACGTGACGATCGAGGCCGGCGCGGTGATCGGCGCCCATGCGGTAATCGACGCCGGCTGCTTCATCGGCCTTGAAGCGCGCATCGGCGAAGGCACCCACCTGTTCGCGAATGCCACCTTCCACGCGCGCTGCGTCATCGGCGCACGCGGCGTGATCCATTCGGGGGCGGTGATCGGCGGCGACGGCTTCGGCTTCGCGGTCGAGGGCGGCAAGTACATCAAGATTCCGCAGACCGGACGCGTGCTGATCGGTGACGACGTCGACATCGGCGCCAACACCACGATCGACCGCGGCGCGCTGGCCGACACCGTCATCGAAGACGGGGTCAAGCTCGACAACCAGATCCAGATTGGCCACAACTGCCACATCGGCGCGCACACGGCCATGGCCGGCTGCGTCGGCGTGGCCGGCAGCGCGAAGATCGGCAAGGGTTGCACCTTCGGCGGCGCCGCCATGGTGCTGGGCCACCTGGAAATCGCCGACAACGTCCATATCTCCTCGGGCAGCATGGTGTCGCGCTCGGTGCTCGAGCCGGGCCAGTACACCGGCTTCTACCCGCTGGCCAAGAATGCCGAGTGGGAACGCAGCGCGGCCATCGTGCGCAACCTGGGCTCGATGCGGGAGAAGATCCGCACCCTCGAAAAAGCAATCAAAACTCTCACAGAACAAAAATGACCACTCCAGAGATCAAGACCCTCGACATCAACGGCATCAAGGAATACCTGCCGCACCGCTATCCGCTGCTGCTGGTCGACCGCGTGCTCGACGTCGAACTGGGCAAGCGCATCACCGCCATCAAGAACGTCACCGTCAACGAAGAATTCTTCAATGGCCACTTCCCGCACAAGCCGGTGATGCCGGGCGTCCTGATGATCGAAGCGATGGCGCAGACCGCCGCGATCCTGTCCTTCATGACCATGAACGTGAAGCCGGACGAGAATTCGGTGGTGTACTTCGTCGGCATCGACAACGCGCGCTTCAAGCGTCCGGTCGAGCCGGGCGACCAGCTCAAGATGGACATCGAGATCCTGCGCGTGTCGCGCGGCATCTGGAAGTACAAGGCCGTGGCCAGCGTCGACGGCAAGGTCGCGGTCGAGGGTGAGCTGATGTGCACGATCCGTGCGAACGATTCGGCTGCAACACCTGGTGCAACGCCTGCGGGGCAGTAAAATGAGCAAGATTCATCCAAGCGCGATCGTCGACCCCAAGGCCGAGCTGGACAGCTCGGTCGAGGTCGGCCCGTATTCGATCATCGGCCCGGACGTGCGCATCGGCGCGGGCACGGTGGTGGGCCCGCACGTGGTCATCGAAGGCCATACGACGGTCGGCAAGGACAATAAATTTTTCCAGTTCTGCTCGATCGGCGCCGCGCCGCAAGACAAGAAGTGGAAGGGCGAACCGACCCGCCTGGAGATCGGCGACGGCAACACCATCCGCGAATTCGTCACCATGAACCTGGGCACCGCCCAGGACGAAGGCGTGACCCGCCTGGGCGACGACAACTGGATCTCGGCCTACGTCCACCTGGCGCACGACTGCCAGGTCGGCAGCCACACGATCTTCTCGAACAATGCGCAGCTGGCCGGCCACGTGCACGTGGGCGACCATGCGATCCTGTCGGGCTACGCCGGCGTGCACCAGTTCTGCAAGATCGGCGCGCATGCCTTCATCGGCATGTACACCAGCCTGACCCAGGATGTGCCGCCCTTCGTGCTGGTGTCGGGCAACCCGGCCGGCCAGCGCGGCGTGAACATCGAAGGCCTCAAGCGCCGCGGCTTCACGCGCGAGCAGATCGACGGGATCCGCAGCGCCCACAAGCTGGTCTACCGCTCCAACCTGACGCTCGAAGAATCCAAAGGCGCGTTGCTCGAGCTGGAAACGCAGCAGGCCGCCGCCGCGGAGGACATTCGTGCGATGCGCGAATTCCTCGGCAGCGCCACCCGTGGCATCGTTCGCTGAGATGACGCCTTCGGAGATCTCGCTAGCGATGGTCGCCGGCGAGGTGTCCGGCGACATGCTCGCCGCGCGCCTCATGGCCGGACTGCGCCCGCAGCTGCCGAACGTGCGCTTCCACGGCATCGGAGGACCGCGCATGCTGGAGCAGGGCTTGAGCAGCGACGTCCCGATCGAGACGCTGACCGTGCGCGGCCTGTTCGAGATCATCCCGCGCTACCGCGAGATCAAGGGCATCCAGAACCGCCTGCGCGACCGCTTGCTGAGCGAGCGCCCGGCCGCCTTCATCGGCGCCGATTACCCCGGCTTCAACCTCGGGCTGGAAGAGCAGCTGCGCGCCGAGGGTATCCCGACCGTCCACTTCGTCAGCCCGCAGATCTGGGCCTGGCGCGGCGGGCGCATCAAGAAGATCAAGCGCGCCGTGTCGCACATGCTGGTGATCTTTCCCTTCGAGGAAGCGATCTACCGCGCCGCCGGCGTGCCGGTGACCTATATCGGGCATCCGCTGGCCGAGCTGATTCCGCTCGTCCCCGACGTAGCGGCCGCGCGCGCGGAACTGGGCATCGCGCCGGATGCGCGCGTGGTGACGATCATGCCGGGCAGCCGCATGGGCGAGCTCAAATACCTGGCCGAGCCGTTCGTGGCGGCCGCGAAGCTCCTCGCGCAACGCGACCCGAACCTGGTGTTCATCGCGCCGATGGCGGGCGAGCGCCAGCGCGCCTATTACACCGAGATCGTGAACCGGGCCGGCCTGGGCGAGGTGCCGGTGCGCCTGGTCGACGGCGCATCGCACGCAGCGATCGCAGCAGCCGATGCGGTGCTGGTCGCCTCCGGCACCGCGACGCTGGAAGTGGCGCTGTTCAAAAAGCCGATGGTGATCGCCTACAAGGTGATGGGCGCGTCGTGGCAGATCATGCGCCACATGGGCTACCAGCCCTGGATCGGCCTGCCGAACATCCTGGCGCGCGAATTCGTCGTTCCGGAGTATCTTCAACATGCCGCCACGCCCTTGGCGCTGGCCGATGCGGTGCAGCGCCAGCTGGACGACCCGGCGGGAAACGAGGCGCTGGCGCGGCGCTTCCTGGACATGCACCACAGCCTGCTGCGCAACAGCGCGGAAGCGAGCGCGGATGCGGTGCTGCGTGTGATAGGTCGTAAGAAGTGAGCGTAAGAAGTGAGCGCAAAAAATGAGTAGAAAGAAGATTAACTTCTATCCCGGCCTGCCGCCCCGGCTGCGGCCGTTCACCGACGCCGACATCGTCTGCGGCGTCGACGAGGCCGGCCGCGGCCCGCTGGCGGGGCCGGTGTTCGCCGCCGCCGTCATTCTCGACCCGCGCCGGCCGATCGACGGCCTGCGCGATTCCAAGAAGCTGACCGAGGCGCGCCGCGACGAACTGGCGCCGAGAATCAAGGAACACGCGCTGGCGTGGGCGATCGCCGAATGCTCCTGCGAAGAGATCGACACGCTGAACATCCTGCATGCGACCATGCTGGCGATGCGCCGGGCGGTCGAAGCGCTCTCGATGCTGCCGACCATCGCCCTGATCGACGGCAACCGCTGCCCGCCGATGGCGATCCGGGCCCATGCCGTGATCGAAGGCGACGACAAGTGCCACGCCATCTCTGCCGCCTCGATCCTGGCCAAGACCGCGCGCGACGCACTGCTGGTGCAGCTACACGCCCAGTATCCGCAGTACTGCTTCGACCAGCACAAGGGCTACTCGACCGCGCTGCACCTGGAGCGCCTTCGCCTGCACGGCCCCTCGCCGGTGCACCGCCGCTCGTTCGCGCCGGTGCGCGAACTGCTGCAGCCGGACCTGTTTGCATGCGCATGAGGTTCGGCTTATGAAGAGCGATCGATGAAACACGTCAGTTCGCGCGACAACGCGTTCTACAAGGAGCTCAAGGGGCTCGCCACCAGTTCGCAGGCGCGCCGCAAGGCGGGCCTGAGCCTGCTCGACGGCGTGCACCTGTGCCAGAGCTGGCTCGAGCTGCGCGGCGCGCCCGCGCACTGCGTGGTGTCGGATGCGGCGCTGGCCAATCCCGAAGTGGCCGCCATCGTCGCACGTTGCGAGAGCTTGCATGGGCCGGTGACCGCGCTGCCGGACCCGCTGTTCGGCGCCATCAGCCAGGTCGAGAACGGCGTGAACATCGCGTTCGTGGTTGAATCGCCCAAGCCCTCCAGGGCGCCCGGCCTGGTCGAATCGAGCGTGCTGCTCGACGGCGTGCAGGATCCGGGCAATGTCGGCTCGATCCTGCGCAGCGCCGCGGCCAGCGGCATCCGGCAGGTCTACTGCAGCCCGGGTACCGCGTTCTGCTGGTCGCCGAAAGTGCTGCGCGCGGCAATGGGCGCGCACTTCGTGCTCGACATTTTCGAAAACATCGAACTGGCGCCGCTGGTGCGCGACGCCCGGGTGCCGGTGCTGGCCACCAGCGGCTACGCGGCGCAGCAACTGTACGCGATGGACCTGCGCCGGCCGGTGGCCTGGGTACTGGGCCATGAAGGGCAGGGCGTGTCGCAGGAGCTGCTGGATCTCGCGACCCACCGCGTCGCCGTCCCGCACGCGGGCAAGGTCGAATCGCTGAACGTGGCCGCCTGCGCCGCGGTGTGCTTCTTCGAGCAGCTGCGACAAACTCAGGCATAGACGGGGGCGCGGCCTTCAGGGTAATCTGAGGGCTGAATGAATGGAGTAGAGATGGACATCGCGCATTTGCATTTCCTGGTGGCGGAAGCCGACGCCGCCCAGCGCCGGACGCTGGTCGAACTGCTCGGCCAATTGGGCGCGCGCCGCGTGACCGACGTACCGGACGGCCACCTGGCGCTGCAGCGGCTGGAAGCCGGCTTCTCGCCGAAGGTCGACGTCGCGATCGTCGACCTGGCCTTGCCGGGGATGGATGGGCTCGAGCTGATCCGCAGCCTGGGCGCGCTGGGTTCGCCCGGTTCGTCTGCCGAGGGCGTGCGCCTGATCGTCACGGGCGCGCAGCCTGCCAGCCTGCTGTTTTCGGTCGAGACGCTGGCCCAGGCCTACGGCGTCGAGCTGCTGGGATCGATTGGCAAGCCGGTCACGTCGGCCAAGCTCAAGCCGCTGCTCGACAATTACACGCCGCTGGCGCACCGGAGCGACGCGCCGGCGGGCCCGCGTTTCAGCTTCCAGGAAATCGGCATCGGCCTGCAGAAGCGCCAGTTCGAACCCTACTTCCAGCCCAAGATCGAGCTGGCGACCGGCCAGGTGAAAGGCCTGGAAGCCTTTGCGCGCTGGCGTCATCCCGAGCACGGCGTGCTGGGTCCGGGCGCCTTCATCGATGCACTGGAGCAGAACAGCCGGATCGATTTCCTCGACTGGAGCATGATCGAGCTGTCCGCCGAGCGCTGCCGCTGGTTCCAGGACCAGGGCATCCCGGTCCCGATCAGCATCAACCTGGCGCCCGAGACGCTGGCCAACCCGTCCTTCGTGCGCCAGATCACGGCCTGCATCGGCCGCCACCGCATCCTGCCCGAGTACCTGACCTTCGAGATGCCGGAGTCCTCGGTGCTGAACACCGACCCCGAATTCATCGAGCGCCTGGTGCGCCTGCGGATGATGGGTTTCGGGCTGGCGATCGACGACTACGGCACCGGCCGCTCGAACCTGCAGCTGCTGGCGCGCATTCCCTTCACCGAACTGAAGATCGACCGCAGCTTCGTCGACGGCGCCTCCAAGCGCCGCCCGCTGGGCACGGTCTTGCGCTCCTGCCTCGGCCTGGCCCACAGCCTGGACCGCATGTCGGTCGCAGTGGGGGTGGAGACGCGCCAGGACTGGGACTTCCTGCAAAACCTCGGCTGCACCTACGCCCAGGGCTACCACATCGCCAACCCCATGGAAGCCGCCGCCTTCCCCGGCTGGCTCGAAGACTGGCGCCACTTCTTCTAAAAATTCGACGCCGTAAAAAATGGGGTCAGAGTCGAATTGCCAAGCAATTCCCCAGAATTGCCCGCCATTCGACTCCGACCCTCATTACCGGACAGCTCTTACCCTAAATCCAAATTGGGGTCAGAGTCGAATTGTTTGACAATTTTTGATAATTGCCCAGTAATTCGACTCTGACCCCATTTGTTTTTGTCGAAAAACGGAGCGTATTTCGACGAAGTTTTATTCGTTCAATTGATCTAGCAAAGTTAATGCACCCAAGCGCAAAACTCGCCCCGTTTGTTCGACAAAATATTCAGGGTCAGGGTCGAATTAATGGGGAAGATATGAAAGTTTCCCGATAATTCGACTCTGACCCTCATTGTTTGATCGATACGCGCGATGGAAAAGACGAGGGTCGGGTGCGATTAACTGGCATTTTGCAGAAATTGCTCAGCAATTCGACTCTGACCCCACGGTGGCCTCGGCCGCCGACCCCAGGCTGGCCTGGGCCGCGAGGACTTCGGTGACGGCGTCGCGGTCGAGCGGGCGATAGTAGAAATAGCCTTGGACGAAGTCGCTGCCCATGTCGCGCAGGATGCTGACCTCGGCGCTGGTTTCGACGCCTTCCGCCACCACGTCCAGGCCGAGCGTGCGCGCGAGCATCACGACCACTTCGGCAATCTGGCGCTTGTCCCCATGCAGGTCCATCGCGCTGACAAAAGAGCGGTCGATCTTCAGGGTGTCGATCGGCAGCCGGCGCAGGTGGCTCAGCGACGAGTAACCGGTCCCGAAGTCATCCAGGCTGAGGCGCACGCCGAGCTGTTTCAGCTGCATGAAGATCGCCAGCGCGTGATCGGGATCGGCCATCACCGCGCTTTCGGTCAGCTCCAGCTTCAGGGAACCGCCGGCAACGCCGGTCTCGTCCAGCACGCGCGCGACCACGTCGACCAGGTCGCCATCGTTCAGCTGGACGGCCGATACGTTGACGCTCATGCTCAAGGGCTCGCTCCTGCCGCATTGCCAGGCCCGCAGCTGGCTGCAGGCTTCGCGCAAGACCCAGCCGCCGATCTCGCCGATCAGCCCGATTTCCTCGGCCACCGGAATGAACTCCACGGGCGAGATCAGGCCAAGGACCGGATGGCGCCAGCGCAGCAGCGCTTCGAAGCCGCGGATCAGCCCATCCTGCGGCGAGACGATCGGCTGGTACTGCACGAACAGCTGCCCGCCCGGCAGCGCCAGGCGCAGCTCCGCTTCCAGCGTTAGGCGGCGCAGGGCGCCTTCCTGCATGGTCTGGTCGAACATCATCCAGCGCGCACGCCCGTTCTGCTTGGCGTGGTACATCGCGATGTCGGCGTCGCGCAGCATCACCTGGACATCGCTGTAGCCGGTCGAACTCATGGCGATGCCGATGCTGGCCGTGACGTAGACCTGCTGCTCGCCGATGCTCAAGGGATTGGCCAGCGTCTGCAGCAGGCGCTCGGCGACCCGGATCGGGGTCGCGGCATCGTGCACGTTGTCGAGCAGGATGGTGAATTCGTCGCCGCCAAGGCGCGACACCACGACGTCGCGTTCGACGCCGCTGTCGCGCGCCACCAGGTCGGTCTGGCGCAGGCAGGCGGTGAGGCGCTGCGCGGTCGCGACGATCACCTGGTCGCCCGCCTGGTGTCCCAGGCCATCGTTGATCGCCTTGAAGCGGTCGAGGTCGACGAACAGCACGGCGAACTGGAAGCTCGGATGGCGCTGCGAGCGCAGCAGGAAGTGTTCGAGCCGGTCGAGGAACAGCCTGCGGTTGCCGAGCGAGGTCAGCGGATCGTGGAGCGCGTCGTGCACCAGGCGCTCCTGCGCCCGGCGGCGTTCGATCACGCGTCCGAGCTGGGTGCCGATCTGCGCCATCAGGCGCAGCATGGAGTCGTCCGGCGTCTGCAGCTCGCGGCTGAAGAATTCGAGCACTGCCACTACCTCGCTGCCGATCATTACCGGGAAGGCGAACAGCGACGACAATCCCAGTTGGGTCAAGAGCGGCATGCGCGGATAGCAGGCGGCGTCGGGGGCGCCGGCGTTGGCCCAGGCCGGTGCGCCGGTCTGCAATACCCGGCCCGGCAGGCCGACATCCGGCGAAAACACGATTTCCTCGGTCAGGGTACGCAGGCTGTCGAATGCACCGGCACTGTCGTCGTGCCAGATGGCGGTGGAGTCGAGTTCGCCGGGGCCGTTTTCCGGCGCGAGCAGCAGGTGCCCGAGCGGCCAGCCGGCGAAGCGGCAGACCGCTTCCAGCGCATGGCGCATCGCGTCCTCGACCCCGGCAGCTTCGTTGGCCGCTGCGGCGATGCGTTCCAGCAGGGCGATCTCCTGCTGGCGCTGGAACAGGTCGCGCAGGCCGCGTTCGGCGATGGCTTCCGCTTCCTGGCGCGCGGCCGTTTCGCGCTTGAGGCGGCGCTGCAAACGCGCGATCTCGGCATCGAGCGAGGCTGCCGCGGGTGCCGGAATCACGCGCTGAACCGCACGTGGAACACGCACTTGTCGGCGCCGTGGTGCATGCACGCCGGTTGGCTGATCTGCGCCTGCTCGCCGTAGTGGTCGGCCGCGCCTTGCATGAACCCCTCGGCCAGTGCGCACAGGCGGCGTGCCGAGTTGTAGCCGATGACCAGGGTGGCGCTGTCGCTGGTGTCGAAGTCGAATACCGGCGGGGTGGCGCCCGGATACAGCTTGCGCACTTCAGGGTGGATCAGGCTGTTCAGGGTGAGCAGGAAGCTGCGGGTGCTTGCGTGGGTGCCGAAGAACTGCGGGTAGCGCTCCACCAGCAGCGGCATCGCGCGCCGCCCGAACCAGCGCAGCACGTCCTGCGGCGGAATCTGCAGGGCGCTGGAGGCCACCTCGACCAGTCGGACCACCTGCCCGTCATCGTAGCTGCCGAGGGAGGTATAGGCGCCGTCGAGACCGGCGTCATCCAGCAGGCGATCCCAGGTCGCCTCGCCGAAATCACGGCTGACCGCCTCTTCGAGCAGATTGAAAACGATGCCCTTCATGCAAACTCCCGCAAACAAATAAAGTGTGAGAATTCTACATGCTTTGGCCGAATGTATCCGGCGGGAAACTAAATTATTACCGGAATTGACGATACGGCGCGATTGCTGTTGCATGGAGCTGACAGGACATGCGCTTGCCAAGCTCCGGGCATCAGTACTCGCGGCGGTCCGGTTTGATTTCTTGCAGGATGGTGGTGGCGATTTCTTCGATCGATTTCGTGGTCGACGACAACCAGCGCACGCCTTCGCGCTTCATCATCGCTTCGGCCTCGTTCACCTCGTAACGGCAGTTCTCGATCGAGGCGTATTTGCTGCCGGCGCGGCGTTCGTTCCGGATCTGCGACAGGCGCTCCGGCGTGATCGTCAAGCCGAACAGCTTCGATTTGAACGGCGGCAGCGAGGACGGCAGCTTGCCGCGCTCGAAGTCGTCGGGGATCAGGGGATAGTTGGCCGCCTTCAGTCCATACTGCATCGCCAGGTACAGGCTGGTTGGCGTCTTGCCGGAGCGCGACACGCCCACCAGGATCACATCGGCCTCGGCCAGGTTCTTGTGCGACTGGCCGTCGTCATGCGCGAGCGAAAAGTTGATCGCTTCGATCCGGTTCTTGTACTCCTCGGTGTCCACCGCATTGTGGATGCGCCCGATCGTGTGCGTCGACTTCACGCCCAGTTCCTGCTCGAGCGGCGAGACGAAGGTCTGGAACAGGTCCATGTGCATGCCCTTGGCCGCCCGGATCACGCTGGACAGGTCATGCGTCACCAGGGTCGAGAACACGATCGGCCGCTGGCCGTCGCGCGCGAAGCTGTCGTTGATGCGGCGTGCTGCCTCGTGCGCCTTCTCGACCGAGTCGATGAAAGGCAGGCGGATCTGCCGGAAGCGCATCTCGAATTGGCTCAGCACCGCGTGACCGAAGGTCTCCGCCGTGATGCCGGTGCCGTCCGACACAAAGAAGACGGTGCGCGAGGAGGGGGGAGTGGAGGCGCTGGTATCTTGGGTCATGGTGTCTGAATGCTAAGTCTTGCTGCTAAAGTTGCAGCATGCTCTCACGGTCACGGGGTAAAATGCTCGGCAACGGGTCTGCATTGTGCTGCACGACGGCCAGAATAACAAGAACACCCCGTCGCCCAGCGCTGCATGAAGCTTCCCCAAAGGTTTCTATCATCAAGTAAGGGTGTACCACCATGACCAACCTGTCTGTTGCAGCATTGAAGGAGCCTGATCAAGCGTCACGTGCGGTAAATCGTACCTACGTAGCATCGTTCGAGAACCTCCGCATGACCGACGTCGAGTCGGTCGGCGGCAAGAACGCGTCGCTGGGCGAGATGATCTCGCAGCTGGCGAATGCCGGCGTGCGCGTGCCGGGCGGCTTTGCCACCACGGCCGATGCCTTCCGCGATTTCCTCGATCATAGCGAGGGCGGCCCATCCCTCGGCCAGCGCATCGCCACGCGCCTCGAAGGCCTCGACATCGACGACGTCCGTTCGCTGGCAAGCGCCGGCGCCGAGATCCGCCAGTGGATCGTCGATACCCCGTTCCAGCCGCGCCTGGAACAGGAAATCCGCGAATTCTACGAGCGCCTGGTCGCCGGTTCCGAGACCGAAGTCTCGTTCGCCGTGCGTTCCTCGGCCACCGCCGAAGACCTGCCGGACGCCTCGTTCGCGGGCCAGCAGGAATCCTTCCTGAACGTGGTCGGCATCGACAACGTGCTCGAAGCCATGAAGCACGTGTTCGCCTCGCTCTACAACGACCGCGCCATCTCCTACCGCGTCCATAAAGGCTTTACCCACGCCGAAGTGGCGCTGTCGGCCGGTGTGCAGCGCATGGTGCGCTCCGACACAGGCGCCTCCGGCGTCATGTTCACCATCGATACCGAATCGGGCTTCAAGGACGTGGTGTTCGTCACCTCGAGCTACGGCCTGGGCGAGACCGTGGTGCAGGGCGCCGTCAACCCGGACGAGTTCTACGTGCACAAGCCGATGCTCGCGCAGGGCAAGCTGCCGGTCATCCGCCGCAACATCGGCTCCAAGCTCATCAAGATGGAGTTCACCAACGAAGCCAAGGCCGGCCGTTCGGTCAAGACCGTCGACGTGCCGATCGAGATGCGCAACCGGTATTCGCTGAACGATTCCGAAGTGGTCGAGCTGGCCAAGTACGCCGTCATCATCGAGAACCACTACGGCCGTCCGATGGACATCGAGTGGGGCAAGGATGGCCGCGACGGCAAGCTGTACATCCTGCAGGCGCGTCCGGAAACCGTGAAGTCGCAGCAGTCGGCCCTAGAGACCCAGCAGCGCTTCAGCCTGAAGGGCTCGGGCACCGTGCTGACCCACGGCCGCGCCATCGGCCAGAAGATCGGCGCCGGTCCGGTGCGCGTGATCCACGACCCGAGCGAGATGGAACGCGTGCAGCCGGGCGACGTGCTGGTGGCCGACATGACCGACCCGAACTGGGAACCGGTGATGAAGCGCGCCTCGGCGATCGTCACCAACCGGGGCGGACGCACCTGCCACGCGGCGATCATCGCCCGCGAGCTGGGCGTGCCGGCGGTGGTCGGCTGCGGCGACGCTACCGAGGTGCTGAAAGACGGCACCTTTGTCACCGTCTCGTGCGCCGAGGGCGACGAAGGCAAGATCTACGACGGCCTGCTGGAAACCGAGATCACCGAAGTCTCGCGCGGCGAACTGCCGCCGATCCCGACCAAGATCATGCTCAATGTCGGCAACCCGCAGCTGGCCTTCGACTTCCAGTCGGTGCCGAACAACGGCGTCGGCCTGGCGCGCCTCGAGTTCATCATCAACAACAACATCGGCGTCCACCCGAAGGCGATCCTCGAGTACCCGAACATCGATGCGGACCTCAAGAAGGCGGTCGAGTCGGTGGCACGCGGCCACGCCTCGCCGCGCGCCTTCTACGTCGACAAGCTGGCCGAAGGCGTGGCGACCATCGCCGCTGCGTTCTGGCCCAAGCCCGTCATCGTGCGCCTGTCGGACTTCAAGTCGAACGAGTACAAGAAGCTGATCGGCGGGTCGCGCTACGAGCCGGACGAGGAAAACCCGATGCTGGGCTTCCGCGGCGCCGCCCGCTACCTGGCCGAAGACTTCGCCGAAGCCTTCGAGATGGAATGCCTGGCCATGAAACGCGTCCGTAACGACATGGGCCTGACCAACGTCGAGCTGATGATTCCGTTTGTGCGCACCCTGGGCCAGGCCGAGAAGGTCATCGACCTGCTGGCGAAGAATGGCCTCAAACGCGGCGAGAATGGACTGCGCGTCATCATGATGTGCGAAGTACCGTCCAACGCCATCCTGGCCGAGCAGTTCCTGGAATTCTTCGACGGCTTCTCGATCGGTTCGAACGACCTGACCCAGCTGACCCTGGGCCTGGACCGCGACTCCGGCATGGAGCTGCTGGCCAAGGACTTCGACGAACGCGACCCGGCGGTCAAGGCGATGCTGTCGCTGGCGATCAAGGCTTGCCGTGCGCAGGGCAAGTACATCGGCATCTGCGGGCAGGGACCGTCGGACCATCCGGACTTCGCGCAGTGGCTGGTGGAGCAGGGGATCGAATCGATGTCGCTCAATCCGGACTCGGTGATCGATACCTGGCAGAAGCTGGCAGGGAAGTAAGGCAGTGCCTATGCGCGAGCGATAATCGTGAACCGGAGGCCTTACTTTCCTGTATAGACCTGCTACACTGGCATGGATAAATCCTTGCCGGAAAGTACACAATCATCAAGCGCACCGACCCCATCGAACCCTCGTCGCCTCTTGCAGGCCGCGGGGGTTTTTTACTTTTCGAAACCAGAACCAAGGAGACAAACGGATGACTGACTGGATGTTCTGGCTGGTGGCCGCCGGGGTCCTCGTGATCGCCGAGCTGTTCACCGGCACCTTTTACCTCCTGATGATCGCCATCGGCGTCAGCGCCGGTGCGCTGGCCGCATGGAGCGGTGCGAGCGGCCCGGTGCAAACCATGGTTGCCGCCGCGGTCGGCCTGGCAGCCACCGCAATCCTGCACCGCAGCCGCTTCGGCAAGCCGGCCCGCAGCGAGGCCACACGCGACCGCAACGTCAACCTCGACATCGGCCAGCGTGTGGCCGTGGCCGCATGGCAGGACGGCCGCGCCCGCGTGATGTACCGCGGCGCGCTGTGGGACGTCGAACTCGGCCCGGGCGCGCTGCCCGAGGCGGGCGACTACCGCATCGTCGAAGTGCTCGGCAACCGCCTCGTCGTGGTCAATTCATAAGACTACCTAATAATTATTACTCATCTATAAGGGATGCTCATGGAATTCTCCTTCGAAATAGTAGCGCTGGTCATCTTCATCATTGCGCTGGTATTCATCTTCAAGACCATCAACGTGGTGCCGCAGCAGCACGCGCTGGTGGTCGAGCGCCTGGGCAAGTACCACGCCACGCTGGCCCCGGGCCTGAACATCGTGGTGCCCTTCATCGACCGCATCGCCTACAAGCACAGCCTCAAGGAAATCCCGCTCGACGTGCCGCCGCAGGTCTGCATCACCCGCGACAACACCCAGCTGCAGGTCGACGGCATCCTGTACTTCCAGGTCACCGATGCGATGCGCGCCTCCTATGGCTCGTCGAACTACATCCAGGCGATCACCCAGCTGGCCCAGACCACGCTGCGCTCGGTGATCGGCAAGATGGAGCTGGACAAGACCTTCGAAGAGCGCGATCACATCAACACCACCATCGTCAACGCGATCGACGAGTCGGCCGCCAACTGGGGCGTCAAGGTGCTGCGCTACGAGATCAAGGACCTGACCCCGCCGGCCGAGATCCTGCACGCGATGCAGCGCCAGATCACCGCCGAGCGCGAAAAGCGCGCCCTCATCGCCGCCTCGGAAGGCCGGCGCCAGGAGCAGATCAACATCGCCAGCGGCGAACGCGAAGCCGCCACCCTGCGCTCCGAAGGCGAACGCCAGGCCGCGATCAACCGCGCCCAGGGCGAAGCCAGCGCCATCGTCGCCCTTGCCGATGCCAGCGCCGCCGCGCTGCGCCAGGTGGGCGCCGCGATCCGCGAGCCGGGCGGCATGGATGCGGTCAACCTGCGCGTGGCCGAGCACTACGTCGACGCCTTCGGCAACCTGGCCAAGACCAATAATTCGCTGATCGTGCCGGCCAACATGGGCGACATGAGCAGCGTGATCGCCAGTGCGCTGCAGATCGTGAAGTCGCAGAAATGAGGGTCGTGGTGATCACCGGCGCCTCGGATGGCATCGGCGCCGAGATGGCGCGCCAGCTGGCGGCGAAGGAGGGCGCCGGGATTGGGCTGGTGCTGGCCGCCCGCAACGCGGCGCAGCTGGAGGCGGTGGCGGGCGAATGCACGGCCCGCGGCGCCCAGGTCCTGGTCGTGCCGACCGACGTCGGCGTGCAGATCCAGTGCCGCCGCCTGGTGATCGGCGCGCTCGAACACTTCGGCCGCATCGATGTCCTGGTAAACAACGCGGGCCGCTCGGCGCACGCGCTGTTCGAGGAAGTCGAGGACCTGTCCTGGTACGAAGAGCTGATGCGGGTGAACCTGTGGGGCGCGGTCTGGTGCACGCAGGCCGCGCTGCCTGCGCTGAAGGCCTCACAGGGGAAGATCGTCGCGGTGTCCTCGCTGGCCGGCCTGGTCGGCGTGCCGGGACGGACCGCCTACAGCGCCACCAAGTTCGCGATGACCGGCTTCTTCGAGGCCTTGCGGGCCGAGGTGAAGGGCTACGGGGTGAGCGTGACGACCGCCTATCCGGGCGTGGTCGCCACCCGCATCCGTCACCGCGGCTTCAATGCGCAGGGTGAAGAGGCTGGCGTGAGCGGACTGGATGAAGCGGGCGCCATGCGCGTCGAGGAGTGCGCGCGCCTGATCATCGATGGGATGGACGCGCGCCGGCGCGAAGTCGTCATGACGGCGAAGGGCAAGCTCGGGCGCTTCATCAAGCTGTTCGCGCCCGGCCTGGTGGAGAAGATGGCGCTGGCCGCCCTGAAAAAAGACGTCCAGCCGCGTTGAACTAGAAGTCGACGGTCGCCGACACCACCAGGCTGCGCGGCGCACCCTGCACCAGGTAGCCATAGCCCGGATAGCCGCCCGCCGACGCCCAGTAGTTCTTGTCGGTGACGTTGTCGATACGGGCGCGCAGCGTCACGTCGCGGTCCATGAAGCGCAGCAGGTAGTTGGCGCCGATGTCCAGGCGCGTCCAGGACGGCAGCTGCTGGGTGTTCGCATCGTTGGCGTACTGCTTGGCGGTGTATAACACGCGCGCATTCAGCGCCAGGCCCTGCACGCCCGGCACGTTCCAGTCGGCCCCCATGTTCAGCTGGGTCTTCGGCACGCCGATCACGTCCTTGCCGCTGCTTTCCTGTTCGGCGTCGAGCAGGGTCAGGCCGCCCAGCAGGCGCAGGCCCTGCGCCGGCACGCCGAACACGTTCAGCTCCAGCCCGCGGTTGCGCTGCGCGCCGTAGATGCCGAAGCGGTTGTCGACCACGGCGCCGCTCGGACGCGAGGTGGTGAACACGGCTGCGCTCATGCCCAGCTTGCCGCCGTCGTACTTGACCCCGGCTTCCTTCTGGCGCGAGACGAAGGGCGCGAACACCTCGCCCTGGTTGACGATGTTGACGCCCGAGGCGACCGGACCCTTCTGCAGGGCTTCCGAGTAGTTGGCGTACAGCGAGACATCGTGGCGGGGCTTGTACACGATGCCCGCCACCGGGGTCAGTTCGCCCTTTTCGTAGGCGGCGTTCGGCGCGCCCGTGTTGTAGTCATAGCCGTAATCCTTGATCTTCTGGTAGCGCGCACCCACCGTGAGCAGCACGCGCTCGTCCAGGAAGCCGAGGGTGTCGGCCACCGCGACGCTCGACACGATCGTTTTCTGGGTCAGCAGCGGATCGTTCATGTTCCCGCCGGTGAAGAAGCTGCTGGACGGCGCCGCGACATCGACCGGGCGATACAGGTTCGACGGGAAGCCGGCGAAATCGCTGAAGGCGTAGGCGTTGTTCGACTCCGCATGGAAGGTCGAGGCCGTGGCGCTCAGCTTGTGGGACACGGCGCCGGTCGTGAGCTCGGTGCGTACGCCGATTTCGCCGGTGCGCACGTCGTCTTCGCGCACGTTGTCGAAGCGCGTCATCGTGGTATTGCCATTCGCGCCAGTCACGGTGGGCGAGGAGATGATGTTGGATTCATCGCCCTTGCGCATGCCCAGCGCCGCCCAGGCGGTGGCGCCGCCCGGCAGGTCGGCCTCGGCGCGCAGCGTGCCGAAGGTGTCGCGCTCGCCAGAATAGGTCCAGGGCTGGGCGTAATTGATGTCGCTGTTCGGTGCGGCGGGGATCGGCAGCGCGTCGCTCACGGTGACGCTCGGGCGGGCACCGCGCAGCTGGTGGTCCTGGTGACCAAGGTCGGCCGACAGCCGGAAGCCGCGGCCGCGGTAGTCCACGCCCACCGAGTAGACGCTCAGTTCGCGGCTTTCGCGGTCCACCGCCGTGTCGCCGTCGCGGCGCACCGCATTCACGCGCACGCCGAAGCGCTCGCCTTCGCCGAAGCGGCGCGAGATGTCCGTCGCCGCATACGCCTGCCCGCCGGTCTCCACGCCGGCCGTCACCTGGGTGAGCGGCGCATTGGTGGCGCGCTTGGGCAGCAGGTTGATCGAACCGCCGATGCCGCCGCCGCTTGGCGGCGCGCCGTTGACGAAACTGTTCGCGCCGCGCAGCACTTCGACGCGCTCCAGCAGTTCCGAGGCCACGAACTGGCGCGGCAGCAGGCCGTACAGGCCGTTGTAGGCCATGTCGTCCGAATACACCGGGAAGCCGCGGATCATGTACAGCTCCTGGTAATTGCCGAAGCCGCGTGCGGTGCGCACCGCCGGGTCGTTCTGGACCACGTCGGCGACGCTGCGCGCCTGCTGGTCCTGGATCACGCCGAGGGTGTAGTTGGTGGTGCTGAACGGCGCATCCATGATGTCGACGTTACCCAGCAGGCCAAGGCGGCCGCCGCGGGCGACCTGGCCGCCGGCGTAGGCGGACGGCAGGCCCTGGGCGGAGGCGTCGGCCGAGGCGCTGACGACGACGGTGGCGACGGGTTCGGTGGTGGTGTCCTGTGCTTGTGCGGCAAAGACGGCAGCGGCGAGGGCGATCGGGGTCAGGCGAAGCAGTTTCATCAGCGGAGGGTCGTTTCTTATTGAGAATGATTGTCATTCTAACCGTTTTGGCTTGCGCCTGTAAATGAGAACGATTATTATTTGCGGAACTTTACGATTCGGCGTCTCTCTCATGTCATCAAGCAAGCTGCGCCTCTGGAGCTGGATCCACAAATGGAGCAGCCTGGTCTGCACCGTCTTCATGCTGCTGCTGTGCCTTACCGGCCTGCCGCTGATCTACCACCACGAGATCGGCCACCTGCTCGGCACCGACGTCGAAGCCCCGGCCCTGCCGCCCGGGATGTCGGCAAATGCGCCGCGCGGCAACATCGACGCCGTGCTGGCCTCGGCCCGGGAGCTGTATCCCAACAAGATTGCGATGTACATGTCGCAGGAAGACGACGAACCGGCGATCTGGAACGTCACGCTGGGCGACCATCCGACCGACGAACATTACAAACCGATCGCGGTCGACGCCCGCACGACGAAAGTCATCACCGAGCCGGCCTTCGAGGGCGGCGCCTTCATGTCCACCATGTTCCGCCTGCACGTCGACCTGTTCGCCGGCCTGGCGGGCAAGCTGTTCCTCGGTTTCATGGGCCTGCTCCTGATCGTCGCGGTCGTCAGCGGAGTGGTGCTGTACGCCCCCTTCATGCGCAAGCTCGATTTCGGCGAGGTGCGCCGCGAACGCAGCCGCGTCATCCGCTGGCTCGACCTGCACAACCTGCTCGGCATCGTCACCCTGGTCTGGGTGTTCGTGGTCGGCGCCACCGGCATGGTCAACACCTGGGCCGACCTGCTGCTCAAGCACTGGCAGAACACCGAGATCGCCGAGATGCTCGAGCCCTACGCGGGCCAGCCGAAGGTCGCCAAGCTGGCCTCGATCCACGACGCCATCCTGAGCGCGGAAAAAGCGGAGCCGGGCATGAAGGTGGCCTTCGTGGCCTTCCCGGGCACGCCCTTCGCCAGCCCGCACCATTACGGCGTGTTCATGCGCGGCGACGAAGCCTTCAGTTCGCGCCTGTACAAGCCGGTGCTGATCGACGCCGCCACTGGCGAGATCACCGACCGCCGCGAGCTGCCCTGGTACCTGACCGCGCTGCTGCTGTCGCAGCCGCTGCACTTCGGCGACTACGGCGGCCAGGGCATGAAGCTGCTGTGGGCCTTGCTCGACATCGCCACCATTTTCATCCTGGGCAGTGGGCTCTACCTGTGGCTCAAGCGCAGCCGCAAGGCCCGGTCCGTCAGTAGCGACAAGCCTGCGCTTCAGGATGTGCCGGCCCTGGCACGCTCCCCTGAGGCGCCATGATGCGCACCCGCACCCAGATCTGGGCCATGCCGGTGCTGCTGGCCGTTCTCACGGTGATCGGCCTGCTCGCCGCCCTGTTCGGCGACGGGGTCTGGGACCTGGTCTCGAGCGTCACCCTGGGCGCCCCGGTCGCGGTGGGCGCCTGGTACGCCCTGCGCCGCACGCCTTCGCGGCACTGAAACGCGCCGACGCTGCGCTGACGCTGCGCTGACGCTGTATACTTCGCCAACACGGCGGCCCGGTTGGCGGAGCCGCCGCGAACCAGCGAGAGAGCGCCTATGTTTGCAGCAGTGGACCTGGGGTCCAACAGCTTCCGGCTTCACATCGGCGAACCGGCGGGCAGCCGCATGCACATCGTGCGCACCGCACGCGACCCGATCCGCCTGGCTGCCGGCCTGGACGCGGACCAGATGCTGACCGAGGCGGCGATGCGCAGCGCCGTCAAGACCCTGCAGGACTTCCGCGCCATCCTCGACGAATACACGCTCGACGCCGTGCGCGTGGTCGCCACCAACACCCTGCGCGTGGCGCGCAATGCCGAGCAGCTGCTGCCGCGGCTGGAAGCGGCCATCGGCTATCCCGTCGAGGTGATCTCGGGCGAGGAAGAAGGGCGCCTGATCTACATGGGCGTGGCGCGCGCCATCGACAACCCAAGCGAACGCCGGCTGGTGGTGGACATCGGCGGCGGCTCCACCGAAGTCATCGCCGCCATCGGGCCCGAGATCAACCTGGTCGAATCCTTCGGCATCGGCACCCATCCGCAGACCGCCGCCTTCTTCGCGGACGGCCGCGTCACCGCGCAGGCCTTCGAGGCCGCCGTCACCGAGGCGCGCGCCCGCTTCGAGGATGCGGCCGGCCTGTACAAGGCGCAGGGCTGGGATGCCGCCTACGGCTCCTCCGGCACCATGCGCGCCATCAACGAGGTGATCGGCAGGAATGGCATCGGCGACGGCAGCATGTCGCAGGCCAGCCTGCATGCGTTGCGCGACATCCTGCTCGAACTGGGCCACGTCGACGCCTTTACTCTGCCCGGCATCAGGAAGGAGCGAGTGCCGGTGATGGCCGGCGGCCTGACGGTCCTGATCGCCGTGATGCAGGAACTCGGCATCGATCGGCTCACCGCGATCAACGCCGGCCTGCGCCTGGGCGTGCTGTCCGACCTCGAGCTGCGGGCCAACCGGCGCGACCGCCGCGACGCCGCGATCCGCGCCTGCATGCGCCGCTTCGGCGTCGACAGCCAGCGTGCGCTGCGCACCGCGCACATCGCCTCGGCGCTGTACGACCAGCTCGACCCGGCCGATGCCCAGCACTACCTGTGCTGGAGCGCGATGCTGCACGAAGTCGGGCTGCAGATCTCGATGACGGGCTTTCACAAGCACGGCGCCTACATCGTCGAACATGCCGACCTGCCGGGCTTCACCACCCGCGAGCAGCGCCTGATGAGCAACCTGGTGCTGGGCCAGAAGGGCAACCTGCGCAAGATCCGCGAGGCGCTGCAGGAGCCCGATGTGGCCAAGGCAGTGCTGGCGCTGCGCATGGCGGCGGTCTTCATGCACGCCCGCGCCGACGATGACCTGGCGGGGCTGCGCGTGCGCATGCGGCAGCGCATCGAACTCGAGCTGCCGGCCGGGCTGCTGGCCAGGCACCCGACATTGGCGCCGTGGCTGCAGAAGGAAGTGGAGGCGTGGAATGAAGTGGGAATGGCGTTCGTGGCGCGTAGGGTGGGCGGCTCCACCACGTAACATGATCGCTTGCGGCGCGGATGCCGCCCACGCGTTCAAACCGACGATGAATTGTCGGTGACGCTGTTCACCTGGATTTGAACGCGTGGGCAGGAGACCTGCCCACCCTACGATTGAGTCGCTGCAGATCTAGCGCAGCTGCCCGATAAAATCCGGCCCCACCACCAGTTTCACGTAAGGCAGCCCATTGCTGCCCTTGAGGCTGATCCAGAACACCCCCGCCTTCCGGATCCGCCAGTCCTGCTTGCTACCGGCCAGCAGCAGCGACGCCACCTGCCCGAGCAGCGGCTGGTGGCCGACGATCAGCGCCGGCTGGCGGTGCGCCGGCCAGCCCGCGGCCTCGATGATCGCTTCCGCCGTCGAATCCGGGGCCAGGCTGTCGACCAGCTTGAAGTTGCGTCCCAGCGCCTGCACCGTTTGCACGCAGCGCTTCGCCGGGCTGCTCAGCACCCGCACGTCGTCCGGGAGCTGGCGGTGCAGCCAGGCGCCGACGCGCGCCGCGTGGCGCTTGCCCTTCGGCGTCAGCGTGCGCCGCAGGTCGAGCTCGTAGTGGTCGCCAGCTTCGCCTTCGGCGACGTGCGGCTCAGCCTCGGCGTGGCGCCACAGGATCAGGTCCATCCTCGTTCTCCTTGTTGGTGTGCAGGCTGGCGCCGAGCGTTTCCATCAGGTCCTGCTGGGCGCTGATCGACTTCTGGCTGCCGCGGGTCTTCTTGCGGCGGTAGTGCCCGTCGCTGCCGAGTTCCCAGGCATTGACGTTGTCCTTCAGGTAGGGATGCAGGCCCTCGCGCAGCACCCGGCGCTTGAGCGCGGGCGAGCGGATCGGGAAAGCCACTTCGACGCGCCGGAACAGGTTGCGGTTCATCCAGTCCGCGCTCGACAGATACACGTCGTGTTTCAGGTCGTTGCGGAAGTAGAAGATGCGCGTGTGTTCCAGGAAGCGGCCGACGATCGAGCGCACGCGGATGTTCTCGCTCAGGCCGGGCACGCCGGGACGCAGCGAGCAGGCGCCTCGCACGATCAGGTCGATGCGCACGCCGGCCTCCGAAGCTTCGTACAGCGCCTTGATTACCGAGTCGTCGGTGAGCGAATTCATCTTGGCGATGATGCGCGCCGGTTTGCCGTGGCGCGCGAGCGCCGCTTCGTCGCGGATGGCGCGCACGATCTCCTTCTGCAGCGAGAACGGCGCCAGCCACAGGCTGGTGAGCTGCTTCGGGCGCGTCAGGCTGGTGAGGTGGATGAACACCTCGTTGACGTCGGCCGTGATCTCGTCGTCGCTGGTGAGCAGGCCGAAGTCGGTATAGAACTTGGCGGTGGTCGAGTTGTAGTTGCCGGTGCCGAGGTGGGCATAGCGCCGCAGGCCGTTCTCTTCGCGGCGCAGCACCAGCGCCAGCTTGGCATGGGTCTTCAGGCCGACCACGCCGTAGACCACCTGGGCGCCGGCCTGCTCGAGGCGCTCGGCCCAGTTGATGTTGGCTTCCTCGTCGAAGCGCGCCATCAGTTCGACGATGACGGTGACTTCCTTGCCACGCAGGGCGGCGGCGATGAGCGCTTCCATCAGGTCCGAGTTCATGCCGGCGCGGTAGATGGTCTGCTTGATCGCCACCACGCAGGGGTCGGCCGCGGCCGACTGGACGAAGTCGATCACCGGCTGGAACGATTCGAAGGGGTGGTGCAGCAGCACGTCCTGCTTGCGCAGGGCCGCGAAGATGTCGGGGCCGGTGAGCTTGGCCGGGTAGCCCGGCGTGAAGGGCTTGAATTTCAGCTCCGACTTGTCGTTGGTGTTGACGACCTCGAGCATGCGGCCCAGGTTGACCGGACCGTCCACCGCGAACAGGCGCGAACGGTCGATCTGGAACTGGTCCAGCAAAAAATTCGCCAGGTGGGGCGGGCAGGAATGCGCCACTTCGAGGCGCACCGCGAAGCCGTAGTTGCGGCTATGGAGTTCGCTCTGCAGGGCCTGGCGCAGGTTCTTGACTTCGTCTTCGTCGACCCACAGGTCGCTGTTGCGGGTGACCCGGAACTGCGAGTACGACACCACGTCGCGCCCGGTAAACAGGTCGGCCATGTGGGCCTGGATCACCGAGGACAGCAGGCAGTACGACGCGCCCTTCTTATCCGACAGGTCGTCGGGCAGGCGGATCAGGCGCGGCAGCACGCGCGGCGCCTTCATGATGGCGATGCCGCTGCCGCGCCCGAAGGCGTCCTTGCCCGCCAGTTCGACGATGAAGTTCAGGCTCTTGTTGACCACCCGGGGGAAGGGGTGGGCCGGGTCGAGGCCGATCGGGGTGAGCAGGGGGCGGACTTCCTTGTCGAAGAAAGCCTTCACCCAGGCGCGCTGCGCGGCATTGCGCTCGCCCCGGCGCAGCATGTGGATGCCGTTCTCCGACAGGCGCGGCAGGATCTCGTCGTTGAACAGCTTGTACTGGCGATCGATCAGGCGCCGGCACTCGGCGCTGGCGCGCTCCAGGGTGGCGGCCAGCGCGTGCGGAATACCGTTGTGGCCGGCCTCCATCTGGTGCTGGGCCAGCAGGCTGGCCACACGTACTTCGAAGAATTCGTCGAGGTTGCCCGACACGATGGTGATGAAGCGCAGCCGTTCGAGCAGCGGAACGGCAGGATCTTCGGCCTGGGCCAGCACCCGGCGGTTGAACTCGAGCAGCGACAGCTCGCGGTTCAAAAAGGCGCCGCCTTCGGGAATGTTCCTGGCCTCGGTTTCCAGGGCCTTCTGTTTCATATCCATGGTCTGCGTCGTAGTGTCGGCGCAAACAGTTTAGTTGGTCGATATGACAACGGCATTACACGCGGCATGCCGGACACCGGGTTTGCCGATTAAGCATCGTTAAAGGCGAGCCGGGTATAAGGTTCTCATCATTATCATAACAAGAGAGGAACTACGCCATGAAAGCGTTCGTGCGGGCCAACAAGGGTTTCCTGATGTTCATGTTTCTGTTCGGCGTGTTCCGCACCGCGGTGGCCGACTGGAATCCGATCCCGTCCGGTTCCATGCGGCCCAACCTGCTGGAGGGCGACGTGGTCTTCGTCAATCGCCTGGCCTACAACGTCAAAGTGCCGCTGACCGATGTGGTCATCGCGCGCACCGGCGAGCCGCTGCGCGGCGATGTCGTTACCTTCACCTCGCCGGCGGACGGTACCCGCCTGATCAAGCGGGTGCTGGCGCTGCCGGGCGACCGGGTCGAGATCCGCAACGAGCGCCTGGTGATCAACGGCGTCGAGTCGCACTACACGGTCGAGGAAATGGTGCAGGAGACCACCGCGGAAGGGCGCATGGACGCACTGCGCCTGAGCGAGACCGTGGACGGACGCGGCCACCGCATCCAGGTCCTGCCGCAGCGGCAGGTAGCACGCGACTTCGGGCCGGTGACGGTGCCCCGGGATGCCTACATGATGTTGGGCGACAACCGCGACAACAGCGCCGATTCGCGCTACATCGGCTTCGTGCCGCGCCACTTGCTGATCGGGCGCGCCGAGCGCATCCTGGTCTCGGCCGACTACCAGGGCAACTGGATGCCGCGCACCGAGCGCTTCGGGATGTCCTTGCGCTGAAGCATCCTGTTCCGTAAAACCCAGTACAATTGCGTCCCCTCCGGACGCCTGCCTGCCGCAGTGCCGGTTCTTAGCATTCACAAGGCACTGCCATGCATCGACTCCTCACCACCATCCTGGCCTGCCTCGGCATGATCGGGGCTCTCGCCATCGACACCTATTTGCCGTCGATGCCGGCGATCGGCGTCGAGTTCGGCGTCGGCCCGGTGGCGGTGCAGCAGACGCTGAGCGTGTTCCTGTTCACCTTCGCCTTCATGATGCTGTTCTACGGCACCCTGTCGGATTCCTTCGGGCGGCGCCCGGTGATCGTGGGCGCGCTGGTGCTGTACACGCTGTCCTCGGTCGGCGCCGCGCTGGCCCCGAGCTTCGGCTGGCTGCTGGTGTTCCGCGCGCTGCAGGGCGTGTCGGCCGGCGCCGGCTCGGTGATCGGCCAGGCCATCGTGCAGGACCGCTTCGAGGGCGCCCAGGCGCAGAAGATGATGTCGCACATCATGATGGTGTTCGGCCTGGCGCCGGCGATCGCGCCGGTGCTGGGCGGCTGGCTGCACGTCAGCTTCGGCTGGCGCTCGAACTTCGTCTTCCTGGCCCTGTTCGGCCTGGCAATGATCCTGACGGTGATACGCATGCTGCCGGAAAGCCTGCCGGTGGAAAAGCGCCAGGCCTTCCATCCGGCGACGATTGCCGGCAATTACCTGATGGTGCTGCGCAACCCGCAATTCGTGATGCTGTCGCTGGCGCTCGGCCTGGCCTTCGGCGGCCTGGCGCTGTACATCGGTTCGGCCGCCAACTTCGTGATGGATATCCTGGGCCTGCCGGAGACCGCCTTCGCCTGGATGTTCATCCCGCTGATCGGCGGCATGGTGCTGGGATCGGCCTGGGGCGGCAAGCGCGCCCACAAGGCGCCGCCGGGGCGGCTGCTGCGCATCGGCTACACCACCATGGCGGTGGCGTCGGTGCTCAATGTCGGCTACAACGCCCTGTTCCCGGCCAGCGTGCCGTGGGCGGTGCTGCCGCTGGCCGTGTTCACCTTCGGCCTGGCGGTGGCCATGCCGGGCATCCAGCTGGCGGCGATGGGCCTGTTCCCGGCCAACCGCGGGCTGGCGGCCTCGATGGTCGGCTTCATCCAGATGATGTCGTTCGCGCTGGTGTCGGGCCTGGTGGCGCCGCTGCTGTTCGGGAGCGCGTTGAAGCTGGCCGGCGGCGCAGCGGTCGGCTGCCTGCTGAGCTTCCTGATGTGGCGCCTCAGCCAGCGCTTCGCCAGGCCCGCCGCCTGAATCAGCGGCGGTTCTGCTTCATCGCGGACGCCACTTCACGCTTGGCGTCGCGATCCTTCTCGGTAGAACGCTTGTCGTGCTGCTTCTTGCCCTTGGCCAGGCCGATCTCGCACTTCACGCGGCCGCCCTTGAAGTGCAGGTTGAGCGGCACCAGCGTGTAGCCGGAACGCTCGACCTTGCCCACCAGCTTGTCCAGCTCGTTGCGGTGCAACAGCAGCTTGCGCGTGCGTACCGCCTCGGGATGGCTGAAGCTCGACGCCGTGTTCAGCGCGCTGATGTGGGCGCCGAACAGGAACAGCTCGTCGCCGCGCACGACGACGTACGCTTCCTTGATCTGGACCTTGCCTTCGCGGATGGCCTTGACCTCCCAGCCCTCCAGCACGATGCCGGCTTCATACCGGTCCTCGATGAAGTAGTCGAAGAAAGCTTTTTTATTGTCAACAATACTCATGAAATAGCGAAAATCCGCGTCTCGGTTAAACTACTGCTGTGACGCCGGCAGTACCTACTGCATGGCGCAAAATGCAACTCGTCCAACATCATAACAAACGGTTGACCAATGGCAGTAGTGCACAAATCAGTTTTTCTCGGGTATAGCACCGAGCAGATGTTCGACCTCGTCGCCAAAGTCGAGGACTATCCCAAATTCCTGCCCTGGTGCGGCGGCGTGAAGATCATCGAACGCAGCGACGACAAACTGGTGGCCAGCCTTCAAATCAACTTCCACGGCGTGAAGCAAAGCTTCACCACCTCGAACCACAACAACCGCCCGACCCAGATGAAGATGCACCTGGTCGACGGTCCGTTCAAGGTGCTCGAGGGAACCTGGAACTTCAAGGCCCTGCGCGCCGACGCCTGCAAGATCGACTTCGAATTGCATTACGAGTTCTCCAGCATCATCCTGGAACAGATCATCGGGCCGGTATTCGGCATGATCGCCAACACCATGGTCGATTCCTTCAGCAAGCGCGCCGAGGCGGTGTATGGTTGAGGTCACGGTGTGCTACGCCACCGCGCACGACGAGTTCCTGCGCTCGATCACGGTCGCGCCGGGCGCCACGATCGGCCAGGCCATCGAGATCAGCGGCGTGCTGGAGGCGTATCCGGACATTAACCTGAGCACCCAGCCAGTCGGTATCTACGCCAAGAAGAAGACGCTCGACACGGTGCTGCGCGACCGCGACCGCATCGAGATCTACCGGCCCCTGGTGGCCGATCCCAAGGATTCACGCCGCCGCCGTGCGGCCAAGAGAGATGTCGGCGCGCAGCCTCGCGACCCTGCGCCGCCGGCCTGACGCCATCGTTTTCATGCGCCTGCCTGAGCCATGCTGATTACCGTAAGCCTCTTGCTGGTCACCTGCGCACTGTCGGCGGTCATGCTGCTGGTGCTGACCTCGCTGGTCGACAGCAAGGTGGCCGGCATCCGCGAATGGGGACTGGCGAACGCGGTAGCGGTTGTCGCCCTGCTGCTGTTCGCGGCGCGCGGCGTGCTGCCGGACCCCGTCAGCATCGAGCTTGCGAACGCGCTCCTGCTCCTGAGCGCCAGCCTGATGCTGGCTGGTTTCCGGCTCTACATGGGCCTGCCGGTGCCGTGGCGCCTCCTCGCAGCGGGCAGCCTTGCCGCCTTCGCAGGCGTGGTGGTGTTCCACCTTGTTCATGATTCGCTGGCGCTGCGGGTGGTCGCGATGTCAGCCTATCACGCGGCCATCTGTTTCGGCATCCATGCCAGCCTGCCGCGGCGCGCCGACGGTCGCCTGCGCTATGCCAACGCCTTCACCCGGACCGCGGCCCTGCTGCTGGGGCTGGGGCATTTCGGCCGCGGCGCCTTCTATGCCTATGACGCCTACGCGCCGGCCGCTTTGCTCGATCCGGGCATCGCCAACCTGGTCTTCTTTGCAGTCGGCACCCTGGCGATGCCGGCCCTGAGCCTGGGCGCGGTGATGATGGCCAACGCGCGCGTGCTGGATGCGGCTGCGTACGCCGCCGACCACGACCACCTGACCGGCGCCCCCACGCGCCGCGCTTTCCTGGAAGTGAGCGAACGCGAACTCGCGCGGGCGCGGCGGCACGGCAGCGGACTGGGACTGCTGCTGGTCGACGCCGACCACTTCAAGCGCATCAACGACACCTACGGCCACGCCGTCGGCGACGCAGTGCTGCGCGACCTGGTGACGCGCACGCGCGAGGTGATCCGCAAGATCGACTATTGCGCGCGCCTCGGCGGCGAAGAATTCGGCGTGCTGCTGCCGGACGCCAGCTTCGAGACGGCCAGGGCAGTCGCGGAACGCCTGCGCGCGGCGCTCGACCGTCCCATCGAGGGTAAGCCGGGCGCCGCCTATACCGTCAGTATCGGCCTGGCGATGCTCGACAAAGGGGAGGATTTCGCCGGCCTGATGGGCCGTGCGGATGCGGCCCTGTACGCGGCCAAGGCCGGCGGCCGTAACCGGGTGGAGTGTGCGCCGCGGGCGGGCGCGGAGACAACTCCCAAGCCGGGCGGCGCGACGGTCATTCGCCTGCGGCCTTAACTAGACTGGCGGCACTGCGCCAGCGCCTTGTTGACCCTGGCCAGCTGGGCGGCGCGCTCGTCGTCACTGATGAAGCTGCGCTCTCCCTTGGCGTCGAACTTCGCGATGCGGGTCCCGGACTCGACCTGCGCACGCATCTCGCGCGCATCCCGGCAGTGTTCGGCCAGGTCGCGGCGGCGCTGTGCCTCCAGCGCATCTTTCTTGTTCTGCTCATCGCGCAGTTTGGCGCGTGCGCGGAAATCCTCTTCACGTTCGGCAAGGTTTTTCGCTCCCTTGACGGGCGCGGCCGGGGTCGGCTCCGCCGGGGCCGCCGGGGTGGCCGCTGGGGTGGCCGCCAAGGCCCGACCCGGCGCCTTCAGGATCTTGTGCGGCGGCGTGGACGGCGGCGGTGGGAGGTCGGAGAAATGGCGTACGCCATTCGCGTCGATCCACGAATACTGGGCATGGGCCAGGCCGCAGCCCAGCAGCAGGAGGCAGGCGGCAAACGGGCGGAGGAGAGAGGTCGAGGACAGCATAAAAGTTTTCCTTGGGTAACGAACAGATTTCCTCATGCTTGGCGCGCGCTGTCAATTGCAGACGAGCGAAACCGTTCTTCGCCGGCGATATTTAGGCATGGCTGCGACAGTTTTTTCCAGGTTCTGTATAATTCGCTTTTGCGCCTATAGGAAAATGCTATGCGTCTACTCCAAAAAGCACTCACGTTCGATGATGTGCTGCTCGTCCCGGCCTACTCCAATGTTCTTCCGGCCAACACTTCCCTTCGCACCAAGCTGACCCGGAACATCACGCTGAACATCCCGCTGCTGTCGGCCGCGATGGATACCGTGACCGAGGCACGCCTTGCAATCGCGATGGCGCAAGAGGGCGGCATCGGCATCATCCACAAGAACCTGAGGCCGGCCGACCAGGCCCGTGAAGTAGCGCGCGTGAAGCGTTATGAATCCGGGGTGCTGCGCGACCCGATCACCGTTCCTCCCACCATGAAGATCCGCGAAGTGCTGGCGCTGTCGCAACAGCACGGCATCAGCGGCTTCCCGGTGGTCGAGGGCAAGCAGGTGGTCGGCATCATCACCAACCGCGACCTGCGTTTCGAAGAAGACCTGGACGCCGAAGCCCGCGCCAAGATGACCCCGCGCGAGAAGCTGGTCTACGTCAACGAAGACGCCGACACCGAAGAAGCCAAGCGCCTGATGAACAAGCACCGCCTCGAGCGCGTGCTGGTGGTCAATGACGCCTTCGAGCTGCGCGGCCTGATCACCGTCAAGGATATCCAGAAATCGCACGAGCACCCGCTGGCCTCGAAGGATTCGCAGGGCAAGCTGCTGGTGGGCGCGGCCGTGGGCGTGGGCGAACGTGACGAAGAGCGCATCGAACTGCTGGTCGCCGCCGGCGTCGACGTGCTGGTGGTCGACACGGCGCACGGCCACTCGCAGGGCATCCTAGACCGCGTCAAGTGGATCAAGGACCGCTTCCCGCACGTGGACGTCATTGGCGGCAACATTGCCACGGCAGCGGCAGCGAAAGCGCTGGTCGAGTACGGCGCCGATGCGGTCAAGGTCGGCATCGGCCCGGGCTCGATCTGCACCACCCGCATCGTGGCCGGCGTCGGCGTGCCGCAGATCACCGCGATCTCGAACGTGGCCAAGGCACTGGAAGGCACCGGCGTGCCCTGCATCGCCGACGGCGGCATCCGCTTCTCGGGCGACATCTCCAAGGCACTCGCCGCAGGCGCGCACACCGTTATGATGGGCAGCATGTTCGCCGGCACCGAAGAAGCGCCGGGCGAAGTCATCCTGTACCAGGGCCGCAGTTACAAATCCTACCGCGGCATGGGCAGCCTGGGCGCGATGGCCGAAGGCTCGGCCGACCGCTACTTCCAGGAAGCGTCGAGCAAGGCCGACAAGTTCGTCCCGGAAGGCATCGAAGGCCGCGTCGCCTACAAGGGCAGCGTGCTGGCGATCATCTTCCAGCTGGTCGGCGGCGTGCGCCAATCGATGGGCTACTGCGGCTGCGCTACCATCGAAGAACTGCGCGAGAAAGCCGAGTTCGTCGAGATCACCTCGGCCGGCATGCGCGAATCGCACGTGCACGATGTGCAGATCACCAAGGAAGCGCCGAACTACCGCTCCGAATGATTAGTCAAACGGCGCCTGTGCGCCGTTTTTTGTATTCGTAGGGTGGGCAGGGAACCTGCCCACCCTACGCGACCCCGACCACGAATACTGTTTCTGTCCATGCATTCAAAAATCCTCATCCTCGATTTCGGTTCCCAGGTTACCCAGCTGATCGCCCGCCGCGTGCGCGATGCCGGCGTGTTTTCCGAAGTCTTCCCGTATGACGTCAGCGACGAGTTCGTCCGCAACTACGGTGCCAGCGGCATCATCCTGTCGGGCAGCCACAACTCCACGCTCGAAGGCGACTCGCCGCGCGCGCCGCAGGCCGCCTTTGAGGCCGGCGTGCCGGTGCTGGGCATCTGCTACGGCATGCAGACCATGGCGGCCCAGTTGGGCGGCAAGGTCGAAAACGGCAAGGTGCGCGAATTCGGCTACGCCGAAGTGCGCGCCCGCGGTCATACGGCCCTGTTCAACGGCATCAACGACTTCGTCACCGATGAAGGCCACGGCATGCTGCGCGTCTGGATGAGCCACGGCGACAAGGTGCTGGACATGCCGCCCGGCTTCAAGCTGATGGGCTCGACCGACAGCTGCCCGATCGCCGCCATGGCCGACGAGGAGCGCCGCTTCTACGCGCTGCAGTTCCACCCGGAAGTCACCCACACCACGCAAGGCGAAGCCATCATCGGCCGCTTCGTCCACGAGATCTGCGGCTGCAAGTCGGACTGGAACATGCCCGACTACATCGGCGAAGCGGTCCAGAAGATCCGCGAGCAGGTCGGCACCGACGAAGTCATCCTCGGCCTGTCCGGCGGCGTCGACTCGAGCGTGGCCGCAGCCCTGATCCACCGCGCCATCGGCGACCAGCTGACCTGCGTGTTCGTCGACCACGGCCTGCTGCGCAAGGACGAGGGCAAGATGGTGATGGACATGTTCTCGAAAAACCTCGGCGTGAAGGTGATCCGCATCGATGCCGAAGACCAGTTCATGGGCCACTTGGCCGGCGTGACCGACCCCGAGCAGAAGCGCAAGATCATCGGCCGCGAGTTCGTCGAGGTGTTCCAGGTCGAGGCGGGCAAGCTGACCAATGCGCGCTGGCTGGCGCAGGGCACCATCTACCCGGACGTGATCGAATCGGCCGGCAAGGGTAAGAAGGGCCAGACCATCAAGAGCCACCACAACGTGGGCGGCCTGCCGGAGACCCTGAACCTGAAATTGCTGGAGCCGCTGCGCGAGCTGTTCAAGGACGAGGTGCGCAAGCTCGGCGTGGCGCTGGGTCTGCCGCATGACATGGTGTACCGTCACCCGTTCCCGGGTCCGGGCCTGGGCGTGCGCATCCTCGGCGAGGTCAAGAAGGAATACGCCGACCTGCTGCGCGAAGCCGATGCGATCTTCATCGAAGAGCTGCGCAATACGCCGTTCGAGCTGCCGGCCGTGGCCGGGATCGATCCGGGCAAGGCGCCGGTGAACTGGTATGAGGCGACCAGCCAGGCGTTTGCCGTGTTCCTGCCGGTGAAGTCGGTGGGGGTGATGGGGGACGGGCGTACTTATGAGTACGTGGTGGCGCTGCGTGCGGTGCAGACGCTGGACTTCATGACGGCGCAGTGGGCGCATTTGCCGCACTCGCTGCTGGGGAAGGTGTCGAATCGGATCATCAACGAGGTGCGTGGGCTGAACCGGGTTGTGTATGATATTTCGGGGAAGCCGCCGGCGACGATTGAGTGGGAGTGACCTGAGAGTTCTAAGTAACTGATTTTGAAATAAAAAACCGGAGCCGTTGATTATCTTGAGTGAATGATCAACGGCTCTATGATTTTCTGCCACCTAGCCCCAAGCTAATCATCGGCACAGCTCTTGAGGTCAACAAGATGATCTGCGCGCCGGTGGAAGCGCAGGAGCAGGCGCAAGGCGCGAGCGCAGCTGGCCGTGAATCCGACGAGACCTTCCTGCGCACGACAACACTGGCACGCAAGGGCGTCCTGAACGCGGCCGACCTCGAAATCCGCAGGGCGAGCTGCCTGGCCTGGCCGGACTGCTCGGTTCCGGCCGCACTGAGATGACATGCCTCTCTTTACCAACCTTTGCCGATAGGCCAATGGTTGCTCGTTATTCTTCGGTACCGGTTGGGTTCGCGCCTAGGGACGCTGCCTTGGTCTTTTAAAATCAAAGGTTTGGTATCGGCAGCTTGCGTCCAGGCCTTAATCTAACTTTTTATGGACGTTTAGTTGCAATTTGTCCATACTTGCGGTACTGAAGTATTGATCAGTGGATAAGTGCGATGAGACCAATAAGACCATTCTGCAGCACGACGTTTGAGTCCCTTAAAGCTGCCGACCGTGCCACTTTTCCATCCCCATCTGCCGCGGCACTCCTTAAAGCTGTCCAGAAACAGGGCGCTAAACTCGAATGTACCGATCAAGGCAATATCGACCTGATCCGCCAGTATTTATGCGCTGGGCTATAGCGCAGCAGCTTGATCGGCTTAACAATCTCTTAGTAGATCACCGTAAGCTAAGCAGCAGTGAGCGTAGCGAGCTTCTCTCTGGTGCAGAGGAAGCCTAGCTGGCGCTGTTTCAGGTAAGCAGCGAAATATTGTCGGGCGAGTGGGCGTGGAGGCATTAATATCCTATAAAGTCGGTCGCCATCTACGATTCCACAACTAGCATCCTCCGATAGCGTTATTCCGCGAGCTGGCAACTAGTCGCGAGCGCTGGCTGAGACTCGATCGAATGTCATGCTGCCTTGCTATACTGGTTGAGCTTGTCCTCCGCATAGGCTAGCGCTTTTACCGGCGTATGTTGGAGTTGCCAGTCGTAAAGAGTGACGACACATGCGAATTGTTGGCAGGCTTTGGCGTCGACGCGATACTGGCCCGCCGCGCCGCTAGTGAGCGCCTGTGCGGCAGCAGCTTCCAATTCCTCAATTGGCAAATCCTGTCCTTGCCCATAACCGAGCTGCTGCAATATTCCAGCCGCGAGTGCAACACGCATGAGTAACTGCAGCGAGAAAAACGATCCTACGCCAGCCGACAACGCCTCAATGTGAAGGTGGAGTTGGAGGGAAAAGCCGTCGCGAATATCTTTGGGGAGGGGCTGCAGCTCTTTACTGTTGGTTTGCCGTTGTCGGTTGGATTGGCGCAGGCGTACGGTCCAGTTGTTCACATCGATTCCATTAATAGATGTTGTTGTACCGCCTTGATCGCAGTAGTCGAGGTACTTCTCAAGATGGTGGGGCGCTCAATGAGGCCGAGGGTCCATGTTTCTGGTGCAACCTATTACTGGCCCTAGGATAGGCCGAGTCTTTGGTTAGCGGGCACTGCGACGTCGATGAGTTTTGGCTTAGGCAAATCGAGCGTGTTCATCAGTTTGACAAAGCTCGTGCAGTCCCGTCCGACCAGACGCTTGTTATGGCGCTTTTCCCATCCGATGCTGGACACGGTGTGGCCTTGGTAATCGTGACCCGGCCAGACCTTCGTCTCGTCTGGCAACTGAAAAAGCTTGCACGTAATGCTCTGGTAAAGAGTTGCCGCGTCGCCACTCTGGAAATCGGTGCGGCCACAGCCGTCGATCAACAATGTGTCGCCTGTGAAGACATTTCCACGCCATAGAAAACTCATACTGCCGGCGGTGTGACCGGGCGTATGCAAGGCGTGTATTCTTTCGCCGGCGCCGAATAGCACGACTGCGCCGTCTTCGAGTTGGACCTCGGCCTCGTGGATACCGCAGCCACTTGGCGTGGCGGCCTTTGCCCCGGTTAGCATGCGCAGCGCGCCTGCAGAGGTCACGTGATCGGCGTGGGTGTGGGTTTCGAGAACATAGGCCAGCTGCAAACCAAGACGTCCAAGCAGTGCCACATCGCGCTCGACATGCCGGGCGACGGGGTCGATGATGACGGCATCAAGACCGTCCGGGGCAACCAGGATATAAGTAAAGGTTGACGATTCGGTATCGAACAGCTGGATCGGGTACATGAGTTCCTCAATAGTCAGGTGTGCAGTAGCGCGCCTGCGAGCATAGTAACTGCGGTGAGCGCTGCGAGCGCAGCGAAGGCTTTGTGTACGCTCGCGTCAGAGAGCCGACTGGCAAGCGCGCGTCCGGAGAGCATGCCTGCCAGCGTGCCGATGCAAAAAGGCAGCGCCAGTTGCCAAGCCAGAGCTCCGTTAACAACACCGGCCATAACACCGCTTAACGACACAAGCGCTACCACCGTCAGCGACGTCGCCACGACAGAGGGCATAGGAAGATCGGTAAAGCGGAGCAGGGCAGGGACGACCACGAAGCCGCCGCCCACGCCTAGCAGGCCTGAGAGCAGGCCGGCAATAGTGCCGGAAGCGCACAGGACACGCGCGCAACGAGAGGTCCAACGCAGGCGGCCGGTGACTGCATCGCGCCTGCAAACTGGCTGGTGCGTGCCCGTTGATGGACGTCCCGAGCTGCGCTGCCAGCTGTTGCGCGCCACGTGCAGCAGGATTAGCGCGAACAGAAATGTTAGCCAGCGGTGGCCGACATGCTGCGCGGCCCACAGACCGACAGGCGCGAGCAAGATGCCACTGCCAGCGATCAAAAGCGCGGCCCGGTAGCGCACGACTCCATCCCGCAAACCAAGCGCGGCGCTGGTGGCGGCACCCATCCCTACCGCGATTAGCGCGATCGGGCCAGCTTCGATCATAGTAATGCCAGCGCCGAATACGAGCAGGGGTACTGCCAGCACGCCTCCGCCGGCACCTGTAAGCGCGAGGATGAGTCCGACTGCCATTCCGAGCAAAGCGGTAAGGACCATCCTGGTTTATGCGGACGGCTTGTCCGAGACAGCGAGGGCAACTAAGTCGATCGCTGCGAGTCCTGCAAGATCTTTGCCACTATCGCCGACGAAGGCAGCCCGGTTTGGCCTTTGCCTGAGCAGCCAACGGTTTGCGACAGCCTTGACGTCGCCTGCCGTACAGTTCAGTACACGGGTGCGGAAGCGGGCGCGGTCGGCCGCGCTGATGCCGCGACGTTGCAGATTCAGGGACAACAGCACGGTGTCGAACGGTGAGGCTGGGCGGTCGAGACCCTTTACTACGGAGATAATGGCCTGTTCAATTTGCTCGTCGTGGAAGCTCGCAGTCACTAGGCCCTCAACGGACGCTGCGAAGTCGGCATAGGTGTCTGCCAATCGCGGATCGCGGAAGGATCTCATCCCAAAGACGGCAGCAGCGGGGGAATAAGTGGCCGTACCTCCGTAGGCGCCGCCTTTCTCGCGAATCGCGGTATGCAAGAACTGGTGGGTCAGTAGTTCGGCCGCCACCGCTAGCGCGGCGGCGTCCGGATGGCGCTCGTCTGGTACAGCCCACGCAATGTGGCAGTGATTCACTTGGCTCGGTGCGTGCAGGGCGCAGTTCGATGGAATATCGCCTGCGGCTGTCGGTGCTCCGCCAACGACGCTCGCGGCATCTCTGGCTGGCACGGTGATGAGCTCGGCCAGCGCTACGGCATCGTCGCCGCTGCCGGCACATAGCGTAGTGGCCGGGCAAGCGAGCACGAGATCGTGGATACGTGCCAGTTCGCTGGCGACCCAGGCGACGCCTTCGTCGCTGGCGACGCGGGCCTGGAGGCCCGTAACAAAGGGTAGGTAGCCGACGCCCGCCGTCGCATTCTCGAAATAGCGGAGACGAGAACCTGGGGCGCCTGCAGCTACGTTCGCGTAGTGGTCGCCCATCTGAGCCAAATTCTTGATTCGTTGCTGCGCCATTTGTGTGCACAGGAAGGCGATCCGCGGAAATTCGTCAAATCGCGGATCGCCGATATATGTCTGGATTACGTCGGCGATACCTTGCTGCTCTTCGCGCAACCCACTCGCCTGGAAGCTAAGGGCCAACCTGAGCATCCCATCGTTCAGTGCCGGGGACAGTTGCAGGCCAAAGGAGGGAGTAGCCTGCTGCCGCCACGCATCGGCGTCACCATAGCTGAGCTGGCCAACGCCCAGGTTACTGCGCAGGTCTACGTACAGCTGCAGCCATGGCCAATCCTGCTCTGCCAATGCCGTGACATCGTATTGCACGCGTGCATAGGATATCCCGTTGGAAGCGATCGATACGATATGGTGGCTGGACATCGGGTCAAGCGGCGGTAGGGGCTGTGGGTGGGGCGACACATCGCGTGGAGTAATGCGTGGTAGGACGGAGGAATCAGTCGGCTGTCCTTGCAGTGCCAGCAGCGCGGCGCTATCCGCTTCGATGCGTGTGCGGTCGGTCTCGCTCAATCCCGCCAGGTCACGGGCCAGACGCTGGGCTTCCGCCGTATCGCGATTCGCAAAGTACTCGGGATCTGGAACAATGGTAGCCGTCAAGCGTGCAGGGGACTCAAGTAGCTCGCGCACTAAATTATTGAAATAGCCAGGCGCGGCGATCTGCTGCTCCAGATTGACCAGCGCGCGCTCGCCGTCGAACGCGTCCAGAACGTCGCCACCGCGCATCGCTACCGGTACCGCGTTCAGCATACGCATCAGGACATTCGGCATATTGCCTGATGCCGTATTGCGCTGCTGGTAGCGTATATTGCGTAGCGCTGCCCGTAATACAACCCCCGGTACACCGTTCTTTGCGGCTTGCTCAAGCGCACTCCACAGGCGGATCTGAGCATCAGTTACCTGGTGCTGCTTTAGGCCTTCCATCCCAAGGTGGAAGGCAAGCTGGCGTGGACTGTTGTCGACGCCGTTCATACGCGATGGACGTCCGTAGCCAGCCGACTCCATTGCTTTACGTAATGGCGCGGAGGCATCGCCGAGCAGTCCAGCTTCCAGCAAGCGGGCTTGCTGGAATGTCGCGCTATTCGCGGACTCGCCGAGGACCCAGGTGAACTGGATGCCGAATCCATCGTCTCGACCGGCCTGCGCCGGCACTTTGATGGACGTCTGGCGCGGGGCTTCGAGCCTCGCCAGTTGCGGCATCTTCTGGGGCGCGCTTCCGGTAAGCCGGTCCATAACCCGTTCGCCAATGCGTCTTTGGATTTCCCGGGCAGGAAGCGGTCCGGCCGTCATAAATACGGCTTGGGACGGATGGTAATGCTTGCTATGGAATTCCTTGAGCGCGGCATGGGTGAGATCCGGAATATGAAGCGGATCGCCGCCGGATACGACTTCATAGGTGGTTCCCCGGAGCAGATTCGCAAGCAAGCCCTGGTACAAGGCCCTGCCTGGATCGGCAAAGGCCCCCTTCATCTCGTTGAATACCACCCCCTGATAGCTCAGTTTGCCGTCTTTGAGCACATGACGCCAGCCTTCCTGCAGAAAGTTAAGGTAATCGAGCTTGGGGAAAAAGGTGGCGTCGAGGTAGACGTCTAGAAGGTTGAAATAGTCGCGCGTATCGGTGCTGGCGAAAGGGTAGACCGTGCGGTCAGCATACGTCAACGCGTTCATGAAAGTGGCCGTAGAGCGACGCATCATGGAGAAGAAGGGGTCGCGAACCGGATAACGCTCTGAGCCCGACAGCGCGAGGTGTTCGAGAATGTGGGCTCGGCCGTCGCTGCTATCCGGGACAGTGGGAAAGGCCACTAGGAAGGCCAGATCGGCCGCATCGTTTGCCAGGTGAATGTGGCGTGCGCCCGTCGAGGGATCGCGATATTCCTCCAAAGTGGCTTGGAGTGAGGGGATGGAATGGGTGCGCAGCAGTTCGAATTGGCTCATGATCTATCTCGGAAAACGACGCGACGGCTGGGCAGCCGCCGTTTGAGGGGTGACTCAGGCGGCCTTCAGCAGCTCCAGCAGCAGGTCAGTCGCGAAACGGTTTGCCTCTTTATTGGTATTACGATCCACCTGGGTCTTCGTGCGAATCTTGAGTGCGTCATCGGGATAGTGTTTCTCCAGCAGGTCGAAGACAGTCACAGATTTCTGCAGTTCTGGATTGTCCTTGAGGTAAGTGTCGAACATCTCTTTCAAATGCGCGTGCAATATTGGCTCGTAATCGGACCGCCAGCCTGCATCGATTGCTGAAATCAGCGCGCGTGCCTGCACCCATGTGCGCAGCGTGTCGTACACCACGACCGGAGACGTAGTCGGATTCCAGGCGGCCGTTTCGGCACATCGCAATAGGGCGATCACCTGCTCGTCGGTTGCCTCGTCCGTCGCACCGGTAGCAGCGCGCCGTGCAATTCGCCATTGCTGAGCTGGCAATTCCTCGGCGGCAGCTACCTTCAGGTGCAACTGCTCTACTGCGGCAACAGCTTGCGCAGCCGCTTCGGCCGGTGCATTCAGACGGGACTTAAGGTCTTCAAGCAGTCGCAAAATAAAGCGGCTTCCAACCGGCTGCAGGTCAGCTCCTGGACGGACCACTTGCAACAGACGAGCGCCGAACGTAGCCGCGTTCTCCGGAGAACCGCTACCTTCGGCGAGCTTATCGGCCACGAGGGCAAGCCATTGGGGCAAGCCAAGTTCGGCTTCCCATCCGGTGGGATCGGGATTTTCGAGGAGGCAGCCCACTAAACTTCCTTGTTCGCCAGACCAGCGGAAGGCACCTGGAACAAGACGCTTCGCGACTGCATGGCCGGCGAGACGGCCGATCAGTGCAGTTTGGGTTTCTGTACTGCCATTAAACGCGCTCGTCATCATTACGCCTCCAAGTGCTGGTCGACCAGCGCGGCGAGACGAGTCTTCGAGGTCAGGCCCAAAACCCGTTCGCGTTCGACGCCATTTACAAACAGAAGAAGGCTAGGCAGGCCGCGAACATTGCACTGTTCGGAAACCGCACGGTTTTCATCCGAATTAACTTTTACGACGCGGATTTCGGGATACTCGTCCGCCAGTCCGCTGAGGATCGGGGCCAACGCACGGCATGGTCCACACCATTCGGCCCAAAAGTCGACAAGCACGACGCCAGGTGCATTCAGGACATCGGCCTCAAAGGAGGTGTCGGTCGCGTTGATGATGTTCATGCTCATATGCCTTCTCTTGAAAAATTAGGTTGCGTGATTCCAGCCAAGGCAGAATATCAGCCTTGGCGGGAGCAATTCGGTACGGATCGCTGTGTTTCCGTCAGGCGGGCTGAGGAAGCTTTTCAGTACAGTTTTCGGTGTCCGCCTGAATTTCGAGGACCCGATCATGGAAGCGTGCCAGCTCGGCACGATGAGCAACACTGATAATGGTCGCTTTTGGAAGTGCTTCGGTCAGCGCGGTATACAGGCGAGCTTCTAGATCCGGATCGAGCGCGCTAGTTGCCTCGTCCAGGAACACAAAGTCCGGGCCATGCAGCAGCACTCTTGCGAAGGCTACCCGCTGCTGTTCGCCGCCGGACAGCTGCTGCTGCCAATTGTCGACGGCATATAGGTCGGAAATACGATGGTCAAGACCGCAATAAATCAGTACTTGTTTGCAATGTGCATCGTCAAATGTATCTTGGGGATGCGGGTAGCACATCGCCTGCTTGAACGGACCACTAGGTAAATAACTGCGCTGAGGGACGAACATTAGTTTGGCATTCTCAGGGAAGCTTACGTTACCTGCGCCGTAAGGCCACAACCCCGCAAGTACACGCAAGAGAGTACTCTTACCCGCACCAGATGGGCCGCGAACCATCCAACGTTCGCCGGGCGCAAAGCGCAGCGGTCCAATTTTTGTCAAAAGGCGTTCGAGCGGATCGCGTACCGTCAGCACCCCGGTCGTCAGGACAGCCGTCGGCTTATACTCCAGGTTAAATCCACTCTTGGACCGCTTCGCCTTGTGAATCGCCCACTGCAGGTCGCGTACGCGATTAGCATAAGCCAGCCAGTTGGCGTAGCTTTGGTAGGCTTGGGAGAAGAAGTTCAGCGAGCTACTCAGCATACCGTATGCCCCAGTAACCCGCGTTATTCCACCCATTGTGATTTCGCCTGCCAAGTAACGCGGTAGTGCTGCGAGAATGGGCAGTCCTGTGAGGAGGTGGCCATAAGCCGATTGCGTCATCATGATCTTAGCCTGCCGGCCGACAAGGGAAACTGTATTGAATCGGATCCTTGCAAACAGCCGGGTCAGCCTAGAATGCTCGGTTTGCGCGCCGCCATAGAAGGCAATTTGCTCGGCATTTTCGCGTACTTGCATGGCGGCAAAACGATAATCTGCCTCCACTCCCTGCCGTTCCATGTTCAAGCCGATCATGCGTTTACCGACCCAGTGCACCAGCGCCAACAGAGTGAAGTTATAGAAAAAAGCCACGAACACCATATAACCTGGGATGGCGAAATCAGTGCCACCGAGACTGAATCGCAGGACGCCCGACAGTCCCCATAGCAAAACCGAGTAGGTGACGATGTTGACGATCACATGCAGGAAATTAAGCGAGAGTGTGAGCGTCTGGTCTGTAAACATTTTGACGTCCTCGGCGATTCGCTGGTCGGCGTTATTCAGCACGCCTTCCCGTTCGATCGCGTAGAACGCATGCGCGCTGAGCCACTCACGTTGTAACTTGTCGGTCAGCCAAGTCCGCCACCGTAGGTCGATAAGGTTTTGCAGCGCCGAACTAATCACCGTCGTTGCGCCGATGAATAGCCCAGCCGCCACCGTCCATGCCATGACAGGCCAGATCCGTTCCCAACTCATGCTGATCAGTGCGTCAGTCACGTCACCGGACAGCTTGTTGGCCCATACGTGAACCTTGACCGCACCAAACATGATGAGCAGAACGGTTGCCAACATCAGATAGGCCTGCCAGCTCCGGGATTCGCGCCAGAAACTGAAAACGAGGGTGCGAAGCCGGGGCCTGGACGGATCCTGCAAGTGTTCACGCATACATTCTTTCTTCTAAAAATTGGTTCTTACTTGAAACTGCGTTTTACTGTCAGCATGAATTCACGCCCGGGTTGCAGCGGTACAAAGCTATTGCTGACTGCAGTCGAGTACAAGGTCCGGTCGAACAGATTCTTGACCCCGAAGGTCGTGGCCCAAGGGCCACTGCTGTAACGCAGGCTCGCGTCAACCTGGGCCTGGCCAGGGATGCGGAATTGATAGCGCGCATCTGAAGACCCCAATGACCAGCTGCTGGCGTTGACACCCAGACCTACGCCAAATCCTTTAAGCGCGGCAGATTGAAAGTCGTACAACGTCCACAAGCTTATCTTGTGCTTGGGTTGGCCCGTGTACACAGTCGTGGTGCTGGCGACGTCCTCAATTTTGGAATACGTGTAATTGAACACAGCGTCCAAACCAGGGGCAAGGCGACCCTGAGCATCGATCTCAGCGCCTCGTGTGCGTTGAGCATCGCGCACGTTAAAGCAGTTGCCAGGCTGGAAGAACACCAAGCGATTCGCCTGTTGCATCGAGAACAAACTTGTCGTTAACGAGAAACGGCTGTCGAGTAAGTCGAACTTCGCACCGACTTCGCGATTCCGCGTCTCGCTGGGAGGCACAATACCGCCACCGCACTGAAGCGAAGTCTGCGGGACGAAACCCTGTGCGTAGCTCGCATACAAGGCAGTCTTGTCAGTGAGTTGATACACAATACCGGCGCCGGGAGTAGTCGAATAAAGTGTCTTTCCAGCGGTGGTGCGCACGGTATTAGACGGGTAGGTAGTGAAGGCTGAATCTCCGATCGTATAACGATTGCGTCGCAAATTAAGAAGCAGGTTCCACTTTTCGTAAGAGATCAGATCTTGAGCATAAACCGCTTTTTGCTTCTGTCCGTTAGATGACCGGGCAGCAAGGGTCGGGGTAATCGTGCGCAAATCCTGGAAGTTAAACGGCGTTGATGAATAGACCGGGACACTCAACGTAGGACCAATGGTTTCTTCCTGCGAGTAATCGAAGTCGATGTGGTTGTAGCCGACAGAGAGCTTGTGCCGCAGCGGCCCGGTGCGCAGGGCAAGTCGCAAGTAGTGATCGCCGCTGGTCGTTGTGTCGCTTCGTAAGGTTCGCGCCGCAAAAACGCTCATATTTGGCCGAGGCGCGTTTAGCGCCGCGCCCGTCGCGTAGCTGAAACCTGCAAACGACGGCACGTGAAGGTCGAAATTTTCCCTGGTATGCTGCACGCGGCTGATAAGCAAAGCGTTTTCGCTGAGTTTTTGTTCCAGCTGATAGTAGAGCCGATGGTTACGGACGTCGAAGCCGTCGTCCGGATGGCCCAGCAGGCGGTCGGGACGAGGCAGGATAGTCCCGTCGCGCAATGCAAAGGTATAGTCCATTACTGGGCTGTGTCCTTTTGTGTATTCGGCACTAGCAGTGAAATCGGTACGGCTGTCCTTCCAGCGAAGGGCTTGCAAAAATGCCTTGTGTTCACGGCCGTTAAAGCCAGCCTCGCTGCGTTTTGCATCCGAGATGCTGGCAATAGTACGGTAAGTCAGGCGCTTGTCTTCGCTGAGCGGTCCCGACAGATCCAAGGCCGCAGTCTTATCCTGGCGGCTGCCGTATTGCAACGTCAGGTCACGGATCAGGTCGGCCTGTGGCTTTTTGATCACGATATTGACCCCGCCTCCAACCGAGTTGCCGCCTGACAAGATCGCCTGCGGTCCCTTCAGTACTTCGATTCGCTCGACGGAATAAATACCTCGGGTGGTCGCGTGCGAATCGGTGACGCCGTTCGAGGTCGAGGATGCGCCGAAGCCGCGGATGCCGAAGGTACTGGTGTTCTGGGGGCTCTGGTTGAAAGTAACGCCACTGACGTTGCGTAGGGCGGTCGTCACATCAGTGACCTGCTGGGTTTCCAGCACCTTACTGGTGATGAGCGTGACAGAGCCAGGGACCAGGTGCAGGTTTGTGCCACTGCGGGTGGCGGTATCGGATCGGCTAGCCTTGAAGCTGGTTTCTGCTTCGTCGCGTTTGGCGGTAATTACTACTTGCAAGGCCGTGACCGTCAGGTTGCCAGCAGGGTCATCGTTCATGACGTAGCCAGTTCCGGAAAGTGCCTTTGCTACTGCGGCGCGAGCAGTCATGCTGCCATTTACAGCGTCTGCCCGAGCCTGCGCTAACGCACTACGGTCGAAAATAATTTTCTGGCCGCTGATGTTCTGGATGGCATCGAGCGTCTGAAGCAGCGGGCCGCTTTTCAAATTGTACTGATTTACCTGTACGGTGGTAGCTATAGACGCTGCCTCCTGAGCGAATGCAGATGACACTGCCCCGCTCAGTGCGAATACGCCCGCTAACGCAGCGGGAATAAGTGACAAGCGAGGGGCGAAACTTGATTCGTTCTGGAACATGGTAAGCGCCTTATAATTTTGTGGTGGGTGGTAAGTAATATAGATAATTAATTTCTGTCATACTAGCGTCATATCGATACAGTCATGGTGGATATCCTCCGATCTGTACCACTCGATTTGTCAGTACAGAATTAAAATCACTTGCAGTATAGGAGCGCCATATGCCCCGGGGACGTACAAGCCATCATCCTGTCATCACACTCAACAAACTGGCACTCGACCAAGTAACCAGCCAACATGATCGCTTGTCTCTGGTAGACCGAATCTTCGATATGGTCGTTGCGCAAATCCGCGCGGGAAAGCTCGCCGCGGGCCAGCGCCTTCATTCAGTCCGGCAGCTCTCCGATGCGTGCGAAGTCAGCCGCGACACTGTCGCGCGCGCATACGACAAACTGGTTGCGCATGGTCACCTGGAGTCTCGACCGGGATCGGGCTTTTTCGTCAAGCTCAAGGGGAATCCTGCACGAGGTGCGGCTGAGAGTGTAACGACACAGCCATTGCCCGAATGGTGGCGCTTTCGCTTGCTGCAGCCGACGAACGGCCTGGAAAGCACTACTGGACTAGGTTCATTACCGCCAGATTGGCTGGACGAGGAGGGCTTAGGCAAGGCTATGCGTGCAGTTGCGCGTGCTAGTGTGCGCAACCTGACTGGGTATAACGACGTGCTGGGATATCTGCCGTTGCGGCAGCAACTGGAAGCCAAGCTGCGTGACGTCCAGATCGAAGCGCCGGTGTCGCGTATCATGGTCACAGCAGGTGCGACCCATGCCACGCAGCTGGTCGTACAGGCCTTGCTGCGCACGATCAACGAGCACGTGTTGGTGGAGGATCCTGGTCCCTTCCTCGTGCGCGACCGCTTGATGGCTTCTGGACTAGAGTTGCTCGCCGTACCGCGCGAGGCCGATGGCCCAAACCTGGAAACGCTCCGCGAGCACTGTATTCGATTCCGGCCGCGGTTTTTCTTCTGCAGCTCTGTTGTGCACAATCCCACGTCGAGCCATATCTCTCCGCACAAGGCGTTCCAAATCCTGCGCCTCGCCGAAGAATTCGACCTTACGATCGTGGAGGACGACAGCTACTCTGATTTGCTTCCGCCAGCCGATGCAGCGGCCGCCATGCGCATGGCAAGCCTCGACCAGCTCAATCGTGTGATCTACATCGGCAGTTTTTCTAAGACAATCGCGCCCGGCCTGCGCGTCGGTTACGTATGTGCCAATGCGAAAGTTCTGGAGTGGCTGCAAATTTACCGGACAGTTGGAGATATCGCAGGAACGTCGGTCAACGAGCGCGTGGTCTACCAGCTGCTGTCGCAGGGCGGCTACCGACATCATTGCGCACAACTGAGAAGCCGGCTCGACGAATGCCGACAGCCCGTCTTCGAAAAGCTGAGTGCGATGGGATGTACCTTCGAGCAGCGGCCAAGCGTAGGTATGTATGCCTGGGCGAAGTTGCCGGGGCAGGTGAACGCCATGGCCCTTGCCGATGCACTGCACAAGGAGGGCCACTTAATGGCGCCTGGTGAATTGTTTTCGCGTAGGGATGAATACCGTTCCAAAATGCGTTTTAATATTAGTCGCACCTTAGACAGCCCAGCGTTGCCAGCCATGGCCCGTCTGCTGGAAGCTCGGAGGAAAGACCGGTAACGGACTGCTGGCCTGGAAAGCAATGCGCCCAGAAAGTCCGGCCTCTGTTTTATGTGAACGATCGCGAGCCGCGAACCAGGGCAGGGCATTGCTGGGCTTGACATTTTCACTGAATGCCGGGTAGGGCATTAAGACCAGCATCTTGGCGAAATCTCACAATCTCAGAAATAACTCATAAGTATGGGTTCTTCTCAAGCACCAGGCAAGCCATGCTAGGCGCAGCACCGTCAGCAGTACGCCTCGGGTCTGTCGTCCTGAAGTACGCCACACTTTAATGCCCAAGTCCCCGGAACAGGAGTGGCTGCGCTCGACAAAGAGCAGTCCACAAACATCCACTTCAAAAGCACGGCAAATCGTCGTCGCGTCGGATGCCGCTGCGATACCGATTACTTGCGCCGCCCTTGCTAAACCGTACTGCTCATCCAACCCACACAGGTCGAGGGAATTGTGATCCTGCGTATGGCCATCTGCAGGCCGGTACGCACTAGCATGCAAGCTTCACCTATGGAGGCTTGATTGAATCTTACAATAAACCCCGCCTATGGCCAGTATGGAGAACGAGGTCTGGAGCACGCTGAGGCTGGTTGTATCGTAGTCGGAATTTATGAAGGCGGCTTAATGACGCCACAAGCGAAGGCTTTGGACAAGAAAGGCGCTGTGCGCCTGGCTATCGAATCGGGCGACATCAGCGGCAGGCCGGGCACTACGCTCATGCTGCGCCAGCCTCAAGGCACGGCGGCGCAACGCGTTCTTCTAGTCGGTCTGGGCAAAAGCGCTTTGAAAGAGAAATCGTTCAAGCAGGCGGTGCGTGAAGCGCTCGTCTGCCTGTCCCGAATCGGCGCGCGCGACGCAGTGTTAGCGATGCCTCTGGAGCAGGTCGAAGGTCGTGATATCTACTGGGTGTTGCGCTACCTCGCGCAAGCCGTCTGCGAGCTCGATTACCGTCCCGACCACTTGAAGAGCGAGAAAGAAGAGCGGCCGGCGGGGGTGAACGAGCTGGTATTACCGATGGTGGCGAGCGATGCTACCGCGCAGACCCTCACTCAAGCGCTTGCGACGGCCAAGGGTAGTCTGTATGCGCGCGAATTAGCGGATCTGCCTCCCAACATCTGCACGCCTTCCTTTCTGGCCGCACATGCCGGGGAACTCGCCAGCGACTACGGATTCGAGCTGGAGGTACTTGGACCGGTGGAGCTGGCCGAGCTAAAAATGAACAGCTATCTCGCGGTAGCTGCTGGCAGTGCCCAGCCGCCGGCGATGACCGTATTGCAGCATCGCCGTGGGAAAACGGGTGACGCTCCCATCGTGCTAGTCGGCAAGGGACTGACCTTCGACTCGGGCGGCATCTCGATCAAGCCCGGCGCAGCGATGGACGAAATGAAATACGACATGTGCGGCGCAGCGGCTGTGCTCGGCGTGTTCCGCGCGATCGGCGAACTGAAGCTGCCTTTAAATGTCATCGGTATCATCGCAGCGTGCGAGAACATGCCATCTGGGAGCGCAGTCAAACCGGGCGACATCGTTACATCGATGAGTGGCTTGAGCATTGAGGTGCTAAACACTGACGCTGAAGGCCGCTTGGTACTGTGCGATGCGTTGAGCTATGCAGCGCGCTTCCAGCCGCAGGTAGTGATCGATATCGCTACTTTAACCGGGGCCTGCGCCGTGGCCTTGGGACAACACAACAGTGGTCTGTTCACCCGAATGGACGCTGCGCACGACGAACTGGCGACCGACCTACTGGAAGCAGGCCGCGATACCGGTGACCATGCTTGGCGCATGCCACTCGACGAAGCATATGGCGAGCAACTCAAGTCGAACTTCGCCGACCTTGCGAACATCGGTACCCCTGGCGGAGGCGCCATTACGGCGGCAGCGTTCCTCGAGCGCTTTACCCGTGGTCAGCTCTGGGCCCACCTGGACATTGCCGGAACCGCTTGGCGTACGGGTAAGGAAAAGGGGGCCACGGGACGGCCGGTACCTCTCCTGACTCACTACCTTTGCAAGCGCGCTGCCTTGCAATCTGTATAAGAAAGGCGAGATATGGGAACCACGACGAAACACGCCCGACTCCTGATTCTCGGCTCCGGCCCGGCCGGCTACAGTGCTGCGGTTTATGCGGCACGCGCGAACCTGCATCCCGTGCTGGTGACCGGAATGGATACCGGCGGCCAGCTGATGACCACTACCGACGTGGAGAACTGGCCTGGCGACCCGCTCGGAGTGCAAGGTCCAGAGCTCATGCAGCGTATGCAGCAGCATGCACAGCGCTTTGGCACCGAAATTGTGCACGATTTCATTCATACCGCAAAACTAGATGAGACTCCTTACCGCCTGATTGGCGAGTCCGGGGTCTACACCTGCGACTCGCTGGTGATCGCGACGGGCGCCTCAGCCCAATATCTCGGTCTGCCGTCCGAACAGGCCTTTCTCGGACGCGGCGTATCGGCATGCGCCACGTGCGACGGATTTTTCTATCGTGGCCGGGATGTTGCAGTAATCGGCGGAGGCAATACGGCGGTCGAAGAAGCGCTCTACCTGAGCCAGATCGCCAGAGTAGTGACCTTGGTTCACCGGCGTGAGAGCTTTAGGGCGGAACCGATCCTGGTCGACCGCCTGTACGCCAAGGTCAAGGAGGGCAAGGTGCGCTTGGTGCTCGACAGCGAGCTGCATGAAGTGCAGGGCGATGAGGCCGGTGTCACGGGCGTAATATTGCGCTCGCGTTCCGGTACGCTGACGCCCCTGCACGTGCATGGAGTGTTCGTGGCGATCGGGCACAAGCCGCAGACCTCGTTATTCGCGGGCCAGCTGGAGATGGCCGCAGGCTATCTGAAGACCCGTTCAGGAAGTGAAGGTATGGCTACCATGACCTCAAAGCCCGGTGTTTTTGCCGCTGGCGACGTGCAGGACTCCATCTACCGCCAAGCGATCACCAGTGCGGCCTCCGGATGCATGGCCGCTCTCGACGCCCAGCGCTACCTCGAGACTTACGTGACTTATCCGGAGCTGGTAGCTGCCTGAGCGATTCGGCGCACCTCACCTCACTTTTTCATAAGGCTACCTGGAACCTGTTTTGATGAATACTGACCTTTATTTCGATAGCAACGCGACGACGACTGTCCTTCCGGCTGCAGTGGACGCCGTCATGCGTACGCTGATCGACGGCTTCGGCAATCCAAGTAGCGCGCATTCAGTAGGGCTGCGCGCGCGAGCGGTGCTTGATGACGTGCGCAATCGCGCTAAGCGCTTGCTCGGTGTTGGCGATGGGCGGCTAATGTTCAACAGCGGCGCGACTGAGGGAATACAGACTGCCGTGCTTTCAGCGCTAGTGTCAGTCAGGGAAAAACGCGAAAGTGGTATGCCTGCAGGAAGCTTGCTGCTTTATGGTGCTACCGAACATAAGGCCGTACCGGAAAGCCTTGCGCATTGGAACCGTGTGCTTGGCCTAGGTCTTGAACTACGCAGTATTCCAGTCAATGAGCGAGGCGTACATGATCTCGATGCACTTGCACGCATGGCACCGGATGCAGCTCTGGTGTGCACTATGGCCGCGAATAACGAGACCGGTGTGATTTCCGATATCGATGGTATCGGTGCGGTACTCGAACACTGCCCTGCCTTATGGCTGGTGGACTGCGTCCAGGCGTTGGGCAAGCTGCCGGTCGACCTGGCACGGACTCGGATCGACTACGCGCCGTTCTCCGGACACAAACTCTACGCCCCCAAAGGTGTAGGCATGTTGTACGTGCGCATGGGTGCACCTTTTACACCACTGATGATGGGCGGGGGGCAGGAAAACGGACTGCGTTCCGGTACCGAGAACATGCCCGGCATCGCTGCGCTCGGCGCTGTCCTGGCCGAGCTGGAAAATGGGACGGTATTCCGCACCATCGGCGAGCTTGCGGAACTGCGTAACACTATAATGGCGGCCTTGTCGTATAGTTTCCCCGGCATCGTCTACAACACTCCGGTCAATAATTCGCTGCCAACCACCCTGAATTTCTCGGTACCGGGTATAAGCAGCGGCCAGCTGCTGGACGTCTTGGATGCAGCTGGTATACACGTCTCCGCAGGCAGCGCCTGTTCCGCAGCGAAAGGAGCGTCGTCGTATGTCCTGGAGGCGATGGGACTGCCCGCTTGGCGTTGCGAGAGCGCGGTGCGTTTGTCATTCGGGCCAGCGACCGGACTCGCCAAGATCACGGACGCTTGCAAGCACATTATCCGTTGCGGAGACGTACTGCGGGAAAGTGGCATGCTAACTGACGTATCCACGGAGCGTCTCGATGGCGTCAAGCTGGTGAGCGTCGGCGGCGTGCATTCTTGGTTACTGATGGATGCCGCAAGTGGGCTGGCGCTTGCGATCGATCCCAGCGCCGAGTCCCGCACCTACATCGAGACAATCATGAAGAGGCACCAGCATTCGCTGGTAGCGGAACTGTCGACCAAAGACGCCTCGAGTTGGGCACTCGATAGCGACACGTTTTTCCTAGGGCAATGGCGGGTGACCAGGATTTTCGCCGGTTCTGAGGCGATCTGTTATCTCGTAGAGGGCAAGGATCAGGTATTCAGGCTAGCGTTCACCGGCAGTCTTCGTGCAAAGGATCTAGATGCAGTGCTCCCCGCCCACATCCTGTTGTGCAGTAGTGACGGTCAGATTGACGTCCTGGCGCCCGTGGGACGTGAGCTAAAAGGAAATGAAGCTCCGGAGATGCATCTCGACGCCGATCGATTGCATGCCCTGATCAGCGCGCATCCCGACACGATACTGGTCGACGTGCGCGAGGCCTGCGAACACCTTGCCTCCCGACGTGAAGGCCTGATGGCGCACGCCGTCAACCTGCCGCTTCCGCAGCTCGTCAATGCCTTACCGACTTGGCTGGCATGCCGAGAGCAGACGCCGATCGTCTTCATTTGCCGCAGCGGCAACCGCAGTGATCGTGCGGCACGTTGCCTACGCAGGCTTGGCTATGACGCCGCGTACCAAGTTAAAGGTGGGCTGGCCATGGCGGGCGAATCTCTGCACACGGAAGTCTGACTGAACCGTCCCGGCTTTCGTGGAGGCCGGTTAGTGTGGGTCAAGCCGGGATGGCTTGACTGCTCAGTTGCCTATAATAGTTTGCTCAGCTTCAGCTGGCGGTATATATCCGAGCTGCTCCAGTGGTCGATGAAAGTTGAACCAGGACACCCATTCCAGCGTGGACAGTTCGACGGCCTCACGCGTTTTCCAGGGAGCGCGGCGGTGGATCTATTCAGCCTTTTAAAGCCTATTGTCTCGGCCAGGGCGTTGTCACAGCTGTCGCCATTGCGGCCCATAGACGGCTCGATGCCGGCTTCTGCTAGACGCTCGCTGTACTTTGGATACGTATTGCAAGCCCCTGTCGTTATGATGGAGAGCCGCGAATCGTGCACGTGCGCCCCCGGGATACGGGCGACCAAAGGCAATCCACCCTGGTCGACCAACACGTGATGTTTGCAGCCGAGCTTGCCGCGATCAGTTGGATTCGACCGGTATGCTTGCCGCCGAATAGCGACGGGACGCTGGCAGCATCGATGCTTGCACGGTCCCACATGATCTGGTCTTTTCGCGGAGCCGCCGAAGTAACGCCTCATGGAGGCTCTGCCATACGCTGGCTTGCATCCACTCATGCAGCCGACGCCATCAGATCATGCCGCTACCGCACCCAAGCTCACGCGGCAGATATTCCCAAGGTATCACAGTCTTGAAAACGAACAAAATCCCCGTCATGACCGCTCGGTCATTAACGCGTGGTCGGCCCTTTCGTACAGGGCGCGTGTACAGGAATCTGAGCTGCGAAAAGAGGCCACAGCTCGTCAGGCACTAGTGCTTTTACTATGGCATCAGTCCTGCTAAGAACGGACCTGTTATGCTAACGCAGGCTGTTACGTACGAACGCTACGAAATCAAAGCGGAGTCTAGTGAGACGCTTCAAGTTGCTTAGGTCGGTGTACGGCTGCGCACGAAACGACCCCTGCCACGAGAAAAGCCATTGCCGCACCCTCGGTCATAGTTGGCCAGCGCTGCTCCCACAGAAAGCCATATAGCGCGGCGAATACGGTTTCGAATACGATCATCTGCCCTGTCAACGTTAGCGGCAACGCACGGCTGGCATAGTTCCAGAAGCCGTTACCGATGACCGAGCAAAAGATCGCAACACTTATTACTACCGCTCCAAAGTACGTCCAAGCTGAGCTGCTCTCGACAGAAGCACCAAAGAAAAATGCGGGTATCGCGAGCAGGATCGCTTGTAGGCCGGTGACGAGACCGGTCAGAAGACTCCATTCATGTGACGAAATGGTGTGCAGCTCTGCCAGCCAGTAGCTATTGCCGACCGCATAAATTGTCCAAGATACAAGCGCGCCTATCGCGCAGAGTAAACCCACGAGAGAGCCATTATTTGGCGTCGACAACGATTGCCAGCTTATGCACAGAAGCCCAGCGACGCTTAGGCCGAGAGACGGTATCAGCTTTCGCAAAGGTACAGCGTGTTTGTCAAGGCTGCCGACGACTGTGACTACTACTGGGAGCAGACCGATGACGATGGAAGTCATGGCAATCCCTCCTTCTTGCACCGCTTCTGCTAGAAACACGTAATAGATGATGTTTCCCGTAAGGCTCAGCCATATCAAGGCTTTCCACTCTCTCCATGAAACACGTGCAGCCAAGCTACGCCATAACGGAGCTACAAGTAGTAACGCAACAACACCGTAGGCCAGATAACGGCCCGCAGACAGCTGGAGCGCCGTAAATCCTGGAGTAAGTTCCGGAGCTAGAAATACCAATCCCCACAGTGCACTAGCCATGATGCCAGCAGCGATACCAAGCGTTTTATTAGCGACCACATTGATCTCCTGAAAGCAGAGATGATGAACGTGCGCCGTTGTTATTTCTTTGCGTATCCTACTGAAGTTTATGCCTAGTCTCCTGCTGACGCTGACGGTAAGCTGCTGGAGTAGTGGCGAGGTTCTGACGCATAGCGCGCGTCAGTGCACTTTGGTCTGCAAACCCCGTGCTGAGTGCAATCTCGACAATGGTCCGATTTGTACGTGCAAGAAGTTCACAGGCGAGGCCAAGACGTTTTTGGAGTAGCCAGACACGCGGAGTGGTGTTCAATTCCTCCTGAAACAGCGCATGGAGACGGCTGATGCTCATACACGCATATCGTGCCATGGAGTCTGTAGTCCAGGGCAGCGCTGGATTCGCTTCAATCTGAGCGAGCAGGACAGCCAACCGGGATGTTGCCTGGGGAGCTCCCAGCACCATGGTATCGAATAGTAGTGGGAGCCAGCCTTGAAGCTGCGCTGGACTGACTGTTCCCACCTCGACGCTGATTTGCATGAACTCGACCAGCTTACGCGCTGCTGCCCCAATTTCAGTGAAGGGCGTATCGATCAGGCGGTCCCATGCACCGCCGATGAAAACCGATAGATCGACATCCAGAATAAGAGAGCGATTGTCACCGACGCCGTGCTGCGAATGCCAAGCTTCTGCCGGTACGATGGCGGCGTGTAACGGAGTCAATAATTTCTGGGATGCTTCGACAGCAACGTGAATTTCGCCCGACACCGGTAACACCAGCTGCACGAAGCTATGCTGGTCGGATGTCTCTTGCGTATCGTAGCTTTTGATCTCGACGCCGACGCGTGAAGTGTCAATAATGCCCACTGGAATATGCTTAAAGATGATCTGCCTTCAGTCTAGCATGCACGCTGTCAGGTTGTCTGGACCGCCTCGCATGCGTTGATGGCTGCTTTTGGCCGGCATGGTTTTGGGAAATCCCAATGTAATGTCAATGTTTCTATAGCGAAAATTTGGTTTTGTTAGACGCTCTTAGTTTTAGTCGATGTTCTGACCAGGCTTGTGGTGGCGTCCCGATGTTTTGGGCGATGTTGAAAAGATCGCTTTCGTCGTCTTTGTTTAGCACCTTCTTAGTCTCACCCCGAATGTACTCAAGCACGCATCCCAAGTCGCGAACGCATCACGCCGAGTTTTTCCTGTCGACGAGTGGCGGCGAAACTTCGAAATGGCGGTATCTACGCGCGCTACAATAATCTTCGGATCCGCCGAGGGGAGTGACGCGCCGAAAAGCGCTCCAAGCCTTTCTCAGCGAGCGCTATGATCTCTCCGTGAGGCGAAAGTTCCAATCCGCTACCGTATTCGCAAACGATCTCATTCATTGCTTTCCTGAACGTCGCTTGGCCTGTGGCTTGTTTGAACTGGCTGTAATGCGAGCACAATCATTAACTGGTGGTGATACCCCTTAGTGCCAGCTGAGGCATGGTCGAACAGAAACTCGATGACGTCAAACACCTCGTCTTAGTCACACGACAAGATGTTATTCTCGAAAGGCCAAACCCCGGTTTGCGTGAGCGTCCCATAATATACAACGGAAGGTCTGTGCCGACGTTGCCATCGATCACGTCCCGATCGACGCAAGTGTCGCCAAACCGCTCCTGGATCAGGCCCTCGGCAACTAAGCTCTTATAGGCGCTCACAAACAACGCCACAACCTGGGAGGTGCCCTCGCTTGACGAATTAGATCAAGAACACCGTTCAGGAACCGCTAACGCATCAGGAACGGTCATCCGCACGACCTTGCCGCGCATGACGTCACGCAGGCGGGCCGTAGGCATCAAGCACTCCATAGTGCAGCGGCCCACCTCAGTTCCCTCACGTCGAAGTTGGCGCCATACTTTGTCGGCACCTTAATCCTGCAGGTTTGCTTGCCAAACTCGCTCAATGTTGACGCTCAGCACTTCGTCAAGCTGGCACGGCATGCTTGATGACTTAGGGGAATACTCGGGTTGCTTCTTCATCGCTCCGTTCTCCAAAACAATGGAGCTTCTACAAAATCCGGGGGGGCGATTCAGGCATCGATGCTGTGTCTTGCCATCACATTATGTAGGAACGTGAAAACGTCCGGAACGAGCGCATTGGTAGTTCATGTTGAACATTATCAAGGCTTTGGTTGGTAAGATCATTATCTTTCACCGCTGGCATCAAGCATCGATTAGTGAGTGGCACCGCCGCTTTCGACGACATCATGTTCCTGTGCCAGCGCAACCGTTACCGCTATTTCAATACTTGCAACGATATCTTCCAGTCTCATCGACACCGGCTTGTCTGGATGCGCAGCGGCTTGTTCTGGGAACAGCGGCACATGGATGAAACCTGCCTTCAAGCCGCGTTCCGCCACGTGATTCATTAGGCCGTAGAACACGTGATTGCAGACAAAGGTACCGGCTGTCTGTGAGACACCTGCCACGAGTCCGCGCCCGCGCAACGCGCGCACGATAGCCTTAATGGGCAAGGTAGAAAAATATGCTGCCGGACCGCCGGCCACGACCGGAATATCGACGGGCTGCCGACCAGCGTTATCGCGGATAGACGCATCGTCCACGTTGATCGCAACGCGCTCTACCGAAATGCCGGGACGCCCACTAGCTTGTCCGACCACAATGACGAGATCCGGATTATGTTGGTCCACCGCGCGTGTGAGAGTCTCGATAGCTTCCCCAAACACACAGGGCAGCTTGAGCACCTTCGTTTGGTAGCCCTCATCCGTGCTGCGCCCGAACAGGCGTACCGCCTCCCAGGCCGGGTTAATGGCCGCGTGATTGAACGGCTCGAAGCCGGCAAGCAGCACTGTCTTGTTCTTCATTTGTTAATTAGGTAGCTCAACTGGACAATTTTCGCCGCCGTCTACGGCAGCTTGATTTGTATCCCGACGCGGATCGAGCGTCTTTGCGTGAATGTCTTTATGCTGTCCAATTGCAAATCGGGGGGCTTTTTAGCTGCCGAACTTGATGGAGTGTTTCGGTAGCTTCCAAGCCTGGTAAAGGCAAGGATAACAGTGGGTGAATTTTGTTATCAGTACGAAAATCGTGATTCTAGCCCGAGTGTGTCGACTACAATTTCAGTACAGTCGTGCTATGGCAGCTGTACTGGACGACTAGTTGGATCTCACGCCACCAATGTTAAGTAGGCATCAAAGACTGCTGCAATGGATTTTACAGATTCGACTAAAAATGCACTGACGGGATAACGCTACCTTACTTAGCGTATGGTAAGTGGGGATTGTCTGAAAACCGAGACGGTGGGATCGAGCTAATGGTGCAAACGGCCCTAGCGAAAACATCTAATCCGCTATCGTACTGCCGGCACGTTCAAGACCGTCCGGATCGTGTCCCATGAGGTAGGAGCGCGGAGTGCGTACAGATTTGAAAATCGCAATTTTTCGCAGAAGAGCTGGTGGACACCGCAGGACCCGGATGCACCGATTCCTGATGCTTTTTAGATTTACAGGCGTGGCCTTTTCCCAGTCCGGCAGGGAGGTAACCATATCCGAGTTTATCAAGCTCAACGCACTGAGATGCATGGGCGTGATCCCCCCGACTACGATCCGGTTTTCGACGAAAATAAACCTCGTCAAAGCCGTCGTAGCCGCACTACCTCCACCCAAAAAACAAGGCATTGCGCGTTACTGGGTGGTGATGATACCTTTGCTCAAGGCTGTACTAATACTCAACGTAGCGCCAACTTGTCGTGTGGGTAGGAGTGTGGGTAATCGATAAAATCGACATTCTTCATAGGAGAGATGGCGGACACCGTCGGATCCGTACAACGAGGTCGCCGGAAGCCTGTCGGCAGGTGCTCCTAGCGATTTGGCACGCTGGACAGTTGACGTTATGGCCAAGCGGTAGCTCTTCACTTGTCATGGTATCGTTCATGGTATTGATGGACATCCATGCCAAAAGCAAGAGTAGAATCAAAGCGTTAGCTCATCTATTGATGATCGAGTGGGAGTTAATCGCGCCGTTCAGTATTCGGAAAGCCAAACGATTTTGAAAAAATACGCTCTCATTTCAGGGGCGTTTTATTCGAGGGCGAAGACAGGAAGATACAGGGAAACGGGCTCAAAGGCATCTTGGGGTATCGCCTAGCGCTGTCTGGCCCGTTACTATCGTTATAAAGCAGATGCACGTTGCTAAACTCCATTGAACCTAGCCCGGCTCTCAATAGGAAAAACCGGCTTCGGAGACGGGAGCTGAGCATGGGGGAATGCCCTCCCACGGCGCCACAGTCTACCTGACCTCAGCGATCGCTCGACAACGCGACTAGCCCTTGATTAACTGTTGACGGCGGTTGCCGGGACGTCCCGTGCCTCGCCGCTTTCGCGCCGCGCCACATGGACGATCGAGATGTCGAAGTGGTAGGTCATGGCCGAAACAGCCCCCATGGCGTCGCCGGAGCAGATGCGGTCGACCACGGCTTCGTGCGCGTCGATCACGCGCGTCAGTTCGCTCTCGCTGCGGCGGTCGTCGAAGTGGATGCTGGACGACGCCTCGACCGGCGTGCGCAGCGCGGCCAGCAGGATGCTGTTGAGCGGATTGCCGCTGGCTTCCGCGATCACGGTGTGGATCGCGGTGTCGCAGGCGACCCGGCGGGCATGGTCGGAGCCCGCCGAGCGCATCTGCGCCACCAGCTCGCGCAGCTGCTGGCGCTGCTCGGGCGTGGCGTAGCGCGCCGCCAGCTGGGCTGTCTGCAGCTCGATCGCGCGCCGGGTTTCGATGACGTGCGCCACGCTCACCTGGGCGGTGGTGAGTGCATAGTCGAACACCTGGGCCAGCACGTGCGGGTCGATGGCCTTCAGTCGCGGCTTGCGCCCGCCCTCGATTTCCAGGATCCCGAGGGCGGCCAGCGTGCGGTAGGCTTCGCGCACGCTGCCGCGGCTGACCTTCAGCTCCAGCCCGATCTGCACTTCGCTTGGCACCATGTCGCCGGGCCGCAGCTGCTCGCGGTTGACGAGCGCCAGCAGGTGGCGAGCCACCTGGGCCGACAGGGTGGGGCGTTCGAGCGAGTGGAGCGGGGCGAGCTGGTTCATCGTTGCAGCCTAACTATTATGGCAAGCGCTGTCAAACGGCAGCGGGTAAGGCCGGGTAGACCTTGCCGATGCGGCGCGACAGGGTCCAGAAGAACAGCCCGGTGAAGATGTTGATCAGCGCGACCAGGGTCATCGACAGGCGCAGGCCGCTGACATCGCCGTTCGAGGCGAACGCGTCGCTCAGCACGCCGACCAGCACCGGTCCGAGCCCCTGGCCGATGACGACACCGACCACGCCGATGATCGCCACCGCCGTCGCACGGGCCTGGGGCGAGACCAGATCCTGCACGGTGCCGAACACGGGTCCGGCGAGGGTCCCGGCCGACAGGAAGGCCAGGCAGAGCAGGCCCATGGCGGCGATCGGGTTCGGCACATAGAAGCTGCCGATCAGGGGCAGCAGCACGCCCCAGCTGATGAAGGCCGAGTAGCGCGCTCCCCAGGTACGCGAGCCTTTCGCGTATTTCACCGTGAGCTGGCCGCCGACCAGGGCGCCGATACCGCTGGACAGGCCGATCGCCAGGCCGAGCCCCAGGCCGATCGCCATCGGGCTCATGGCGAAGGCACGCTCGAAGTAGCTCGGCAGCCAGGACGCCACCGCGCCGGCCAGGCCGACGAATGCAAAGGCGAACACCAGCATGAAGAAGCAGCGCAGGTCGCCCAGCTGGGTCCAGACGCTCGGTTTGCCACCAGCTTCCAGGGCGGAGGGCGGCGGCTGGTCCACGCGCAGCGGCTCGCGCACGGTGAAGTGGAAGATCAAGGCCATGACCATGCCGGCCACGCCCAGGATGATGAAGCCCATGCGCCAGCCGACGGTCTGCACCAGGATGCCGCCGCCCAGCATCCCGCCCAGCATGCCGAGGTAAACGCCCGAGAAGTGGGCGCCGTAGGCGCGCCCGCGCAGCTCGCGCGGGTAGTAGTCTCCCAGCATCGAGTGCGACGCAGGCACGCAGCCGGCTTCGCCCACGCCCACGCCGATGCGCGCGGCCAGCAGGAACATGAAACTGGTGGCCATGCCGGAGATGCCGGTCATGAAGGTCCAGACCACGAAGCTGAGGAAGATGATCCACTTGCGGTTGCCGCGGTCGGCCATGCGCGCCAGCGGGATCGACACCAGGCCGCCCAGCAGCGCGAAGGCCAGGCCCGTCATCAGGCCGAGCTGGGTGTCGCTGAGCAGGAATTCCTTCTTGATCGGCTCCATGAACATGGAGATCACGACCTTGTCGACCGAGCACATGAAGCCCACCACGGCGAGCGCCACCAGCACATAGGTGCGGTAGGCGTCGCTGAACTGGCGGGGCGCGGCCGGCACGTCGCCGGCCGGCAGGACGGGGGCGTCCATCGTATCGGTCATCGCCGTATTCATCGTGGACTTCATGCGGCCACCTCGGTTTTCAGTGCGTTGAATCCGGACGGCGCCCAGGCTGCGGGGTCCGTGTCCATGAAGCGGCGCAGGTCGTCGGCCCACAGCGCGGCGTCGGCGCCGGAGGCGAAGTGCCCCTTTTCGCTGTCCAGTTCCACGTAGGACCAGCTGCCGGTATGCGGCAATGCCGCCACCTTGCGCGCCAATGCGGGCGAGAACATCGGGTCGGTGCGCGAGATCACGTACATCACCGGCGCGCGGATGGCGCCGAGCTGCGCGCGCACGTCGAAGGTCTCGGCGGCGCGCATCAGCACCACCAGCGACATCGGGTCGAACGCCTCCGCCCATTCGCGCGCCAGGCGGTCGACTTCCTGGGCGCGCGCGGTCGGATCGGGAATGCGCTGCTGCAGTTCGACTTCGACGCCATACTTGTTCAGGGTATCGGTGCGCATCGCCACGAGGGTGTCGAACATGGCGTCACGGTCGCCCGCGACCCACGCTTCCCAGCCGGGCGTAGCTGACAGCGACGCGAGGATCGCGTCCGCGGTGCCGGGCGCGCCCGGGTGCCATGGCGCGCCGACGGCCGCGGCCACCCGCTCGACCATGTCGGGGTAGCTCACCGCCCACTGGAAGGACTGGTAGGCGCCGAAGGACGGCCCGACCACGGCCGCCAGCTTGCGCACGCCGAGCGCATCGAGCAGCGCCTTCTGCACACGGATGATGTCTTCCGCGGTAATTGCGGGGAAGTCGGTGCCGTAGGGGCGCCCGGTGGCCGGATCGATGCTGGCCGGCCCGGTCGAGCCGTAGCAGGAACCCAGCATGTTCGGGCACACCACGAAGTAGCGCTCGGTGTCGATCGGCTTGCCCGGGCCCACCAGTTCGCTCCACGAGCCTTCGGCCACGTTGGCGTCGCGGTCCAGCATCGTGGGGCCGGTGGTGTAGCCGTGCAGGACCAGTACCGCATTGGTCCCGTCGGCGTTGAGCCGGCCCATGCTGCGGTAGGCGGTGGTGGGCGCGGGGAGGACCGCGCCGCCGGCCAGGACCAGGTCCGGGCCGGTGTGGTAGTGCAGGATGGCGTCGTCGTGCATGGCGGTTCCGATCAGAAGCGGTAGCTCAGGTCCGCGCCGAAGGTGCGCGGCGCGATGTAGGCGCCGCCGAACGGGCTGCCGGTTGGGGCGAGGCTCTGCGACTTGAGGTAGGTGATGCCGTCGTCGTCGGTCAGGTTCTTGCCGTAGAAGGCCAGGCGCCAGTTGCCGTTCTCGATGCCGGCGCTCAGGTTCACGGTGGTGTAGGACGGCACGTCCTTGGCGGCGCGCTGGCTGAAGTCGGAGCGGCGCTCGCCGGTGTAGTTGACGGTGCCGCCGGCGTAGCCGGTCCAGCCTGCGGTGACCGGGAACTGGTAGTTGGCGCCGATCGAGGCGGTCGTTTTCGGCACGAACGGCAGGCGGTCGCCATCCAGGCCGCCGGCGGCCGGTGCGTTCTCGGTCAGCTCCGCTTGGGTGTAGCCGAGCGAGCCGCGCAGCGACAGGCCCTTGACCGGGAAATAGGACAGGGCCAGTTCGGCGCCGCGGCTGCGCGCCGAGCCGCCATTGACCAGGAAGTTGAAGCCGGCGGCGCTGGTCTGGATCTGGATGCCGTCCCAATCGGTCGAGAACAGGGCCGCCTCGATCGACAGGCGGCCTTCGTCGATCACCGACTTGTAGCCGATTTCATAGCTGGTCAGGGTGTCCGGCGCGAAGGTCAGGGGCGCGAGCGTGGCTGAGGTCGGAGGCACGGCGTTCGGGCCGCCCGGACGGAAGCCGGTCGCCACGCGCGCATACATCGCGGTGGTCGCGGACGGCTTGTAGCGGGCGGTGGCCAGGTAGGTGGTCTTGCTTTCCTCGGAACCGGAATCGAAGATCACCGGGGTCGGGCCCACCAGCAGGCCGCTGTAGTTCTGGGCATAGACCTGTTTGTCGCGGCCGTGGCGGATACCGGCCAGCACGTCGAACTGCGGCGTGATGGCGTAGGTGGCGTTGGCGAACACCGAGTACTCCTTGTACTTGCTGTCGATCGAGGCCTTGACGATGCTCGGCAGCGGGATATCGGCGCCAGTCGTGGTCGAGAACGGGCGGAAGCCGGGAATGCGGTTGCCGCTGTCTTCGTTGGTGTAATACAGGCCGCCTTCGTATTCGAGACGGTCGTCGAAGGCGGTCGAGCGCAGGCGCAGTTCCTGCGACACCCGGTGGGTGTTGGTGTACTGGGTCGAGGCGATGCCCAGGTTCGGAATCCCGAAGGCCGCGCCCAGCGCGACGCCGTAGCCGAAGCTGCCGTCCGCTCCCTGCGCGGCATCGACGTTCTGCACCGTGGTCGAGGACACCAGCTCGAAGTCGCCGAGCTGGCCGTTGAGGGTGATGTTGCCGACTTCCAGGCTGGCGGAGGACAGCTCGTCGGTGAAGCGCTTCTGGGTCAGCTCGCCGTGCAGCGGGCGCAGGGACATGGGGTCAAGGTCGACGATGGTGTTGCCGGTGGATTTCACCTTCTGCGTCAGCGCGAAGGCGCTCAGCTTCCAGTCGTTGTTGACCAGCCAGTTGAAGGCGATGCGGCCGCCTTCGACCTTGGCTTCGTTGACGTCCTTGCGGCCGCTGGTCTGGTCAATGTAGCCGGCATCGGTGCGGCTGAACGCCGACACGCGCAGCGCCATGTCCTGCTCGCCGAACGGGATGTTCAGCGCGGCGCGGGCATTCTTGCCATTGCCGCCGCCTTTCACGGAATTGGCGCCCAGGGTGACGCTGCCGCGCATGCTCCTGAAGTCGGGCGGGGATGTCACGTAGCGCACCAGGCCGCCCATGGCGCCGGCGCCGTACAGGGTGCCTTGCGGGCCCTTCAGGATCTCGACGCGCTGCAGTTCGGCCGGGTCGATGTCCGGGGTGACCGCGCTGCCGGCGGCGTAGGCGTTCACCGAGCCGATCGGCGCTTCGTCGATGTAGAAGGCGGTGGTGGACGCCGGCTGGTTCACGCCCGTACTGATGCCGCGCAGCGTCACTTGCGTGAAGCCCTGGCGGTACGAGGACAGCGACATGCCCGGCACCTGGGCCACGTAGTCTTCCAGGCGGACCTTGCCGTCCTTGGCCAGCTGCTCGGTCTTGACCGAGGTGACCGAGGCCGGCACGTCGATCGCCGCCTGCGCGCGCTTTTGCGCGGTGACGATGACCTTGTCGATGCCGTCGTCGCTCTGTGGCTGCTGCTGGGCCGAAGCGGGTAGGGCGGCCAGCGCGCACAGGAGCGAGACGGCGGCGGCGGTGGCGGTACGGGCAAAGCGCGGTGCGTGGTGCATGAGTGTCTCCAATTTTATGGATCTATATAGTTATGGTGTTACCTGGTACTGCGGTGTTACCGGGTTTGTAGCGTTCAACCGACACTTGCACATGGATACGATCTTGCGACATGCAAGCGCAATTTGAACGCGTGGGCAGGGGACCTGCCCACCCTACGAAAGATTTTTCCAGGGTTGAGGATCCCGTTCGGGTCCCACGCCTGCTTGATCGACTGCATCAGGCCGACGACCTCGCCGCCATATTCGAGCAGCAGCTTGGATTTCTTGCCCATGCCGATCCCGTGCTCGCCGGTGCAGGTGCCGCCGACCGAAAGGGCGCGGTCCACCATCGCCGCGTACACGCGGTCGACGGCCGCATGTTCTTCCGGGTTGTCCGGCATCGGCATGAACAGCACGTGGAAGTTGCCGTCGCCGACGTGGCCGAGGATCGGGGCGACCAGGCCCTCGGCATCGATCATGGCGCGCGCTTCGGCCACGCTCTGGGCCAGCGCCGACATCGGCACGCAGATGTCGGCCACCACGCTCACGCAGCCCGGGCGCAGGGCCAGGGCGGCGAAATAGGCCAGGTGGCGCGCATGCCACAGGCGCGAGCGGTCTTCGGGGCGCGTCGCCCATTCGAAATTGGTGCAGCCATAACCGGCGCAGACTTCCTGCGCCAGTTCGGCCTGCTCCTTGACCGCCAGCGGGGTGCCGTGGAATTCCAGGAACAGGGTCGGCAGCTCGGCCAGGCCCAGGTGCGAGTGCTGGTTGCAGGCGCGTACCTGGTGCTCGTCGAGGAATTCGATGCGCGCAAACGGCACGCCCGACATCGACAATTCGGTGACCGCATCGACCGCCGCTTCGAGGCTGGGAAAGGCGCAGCTGGCCGCGGCCACTTCGGCCGGCAGCGGATGCAGGCGCAGGGTGATTTCGGTGATGATGCCCAGCGTGCCTTCGGAGCCGGTGAGCAGGTGCACCAGGTCGTAGCCGGCCGAGGATTTGCGGGCGCGGCTGCCGATCCGCACCAGGCGGCCGTCGGCCAGCGCCACTTCCAGGCACTGGACGTTGTGCGCCATCGAGCCGTAGCGCAGGGTGGTGGTGCCGGAGGCGCGGGTCGAGACCATGCCGCCGATGGTGGCGTTGGCGCCGGGGTCGACCGGGAAGAACAGGCCGGTGCCCTTCAGGTGGGCGTTGAGGGCCTCGCGGGTGATGCCCGGCTGGACCACGCAATCGGTGTCTTCGGCATTGATGGCGATGACCGCGTCCATGCGCGACATGTCGATGCACACGCCGCCGAACGGCGCGCTGACGTGCCCTTCCAGCGAGCTGCCGGCGCCGAAGGCAATGACCGGCACGCGGTTCTGGTTGCACAGGGCCAGGATCGCACAGACTTCCTGCTTGTCGAGCGGCCAGACGACGACGTCCGGGGCCATGCTGGTGGCCAGGCCTTCGCCGCGCGCATGCTGTTCGCGTACGGCTTGCACGACGCTGACCCGGTCGCCGTAGCGTTCGCGCAGCGGCGCGATGACAGACTCCACGGGGCCGAACGGGGTAAAAGGGTGTCTCGAAGTCATTCTGCGTCCTTAATGAGGATCTGTTCGTCAGTATGGTCCGAGAATACGCCGAGCTGTTAAACCTATCAAACATGTTTAACACGTGGCGGCGAAGATACAGGGTGCGAGGGGTGATTTAGCCTCGGTATCACCCGACCTGTATGATATGTTTTTCATATAAAACAAATGGGGAGACACCATGCATACCGACCAACCCGCCGTCATCCTCGTCCACGGGGCTACCATGAACGGACGCTCCTGGGATCCGGTGCGCCGCCTGATCGACCCGCGCCTGCGCGTGCTCACGCCCGACTTGCCAGGCCACGGCGCGCGCCAGCACGAGGCCTATACGCTGCAGGGCGGAATCGATACGGTGGTCGCGGCGGCGCGCGAACTGGGCGACGCGCCTTTCATCGTGGCGGGCGACTCGCTCGGCAGCTACACGTCCCAGGCGGCGGCCGCGGCGCTGCCCCAGGACCGGCTCAAGGGCCTGGTGCTGGGTGGGGCCAGCCACGAGTTCCGCGGCGCGCCGGTGTTTCCCTACCTGGTCAAGTCCCTGAGCTTCCACGTCATGCTGGCCCTGTTCGGCGAACGCAAGCTGGTCGAGGGCAAGATTCCCGCCACCTTGCGCGAATTCGGCATGAACGACCTGGATGCCGACGCCGCAGTGGCGGCCGGGATCAGCCTGAAGGTGTTTCCGCAGGCCGTCGCGGCCCTGCGCGGCGTGGACTTTCGCAGCAAGCTCGCCGCGATCACCCAGCCGACCCTGTTCATCAACGGCGACGACGATACCGACCACGTACGCGGCGAGGCGCGCTATGTCGCCGCCGCCCAGCAGGGCAGCGTTGCGCGCCTGCCTGATTGCGAGCACGGCGTGAGCCTGCGCCGCAGTGCCGATTACGCCGAACTGCTCAACGGCTTCGCGCGCCGGGTCCTGCCGTAGGACCCGGCCGCCGCCTCGGGTGCCTCAGGTGCCTCAGGTGCCCGTGCGCAGGCTGGCCTGGGGCGCTGCCAGCAACTCCGCCTGTTTGTTCCAGTAGGCCTGCATCGCTGCTTCCTTGACTGGCCCGAAACCGCGAACCTCCTGCGGCAACTGCGCCAGCAGCAGCGCCTGCGCCAGTCCATCGCGATCGAGCGTGGCGCAGGTGCTGGCGATGACTGCCAGGTAGTCTTCGGCGAGGCGCCGTTCCGCGCGGCGCTCGTCGGTGTGGCCGAAGGGATCGAAGCGGCCGCCACGCAGGAACTTCAGGCGCGCCAGCAGCGTAAAGGCCGGCAGGATCCAGGGACCGAACTTGCGCTTTTTCGGGCGGCCCGTGGCCGGGTCGATGCGCGAGAGCAGCGGCGGCGCCAGCCACAGCGAGATCCTGCGCGTGTCCGAGAACTGCGCTGCCAGCGAAGCCTTGAATTCGGCGCTGCCGTACAGGCGCGCCACTTCGTACTCGTCCTTGTAGGCCATCAGGCGGTAGGCGTTCTCCGCCACGCTGCGGGCGAAAGCCTCGCTGGCAGGCGCAATGCGTGCCTCGGCGCCGCGGGCCAGCTCCACCAGCGTGCGGTAGCGCGCCGCATAGGCATCGTCCTGGTAGGCCGCCAGCTCGGCCGCGCGTGCGGCAAGCAGTTCGTCCAGGCTCTGCGGGGCCGCCGGGGCGCCGGGTGTGCTTGCCTCAAGCAGTGCGGCCGGGTCGGCCGCGGCGATCCGTCCCCAGGCAAAGGCCCGCTTGTTCAGCGCCACCGCAGCGCCATTGAGTTCGATCGCCTGCTCGATCGCCGCCTGCGACAGCGGCACCAGCCCGCGCTGCCAGGCATAGCCCAGCATCAGGGTGTGCGCGGTCACGGTGTCGCCGAACAGCGACTGGGCCAGGCTGCTTGCGGACACGCCATGGAAAGCGTTCGGCATGCAGTGCTGGCGCACCCGGTCGAGCATCAGGCTGGTCGGCTGGGTGGCGTCGCGCTGGCGCACCACGGCGGAAGTCGGGGTCTGGTCGGTGTTGACGATGCTGGCGGTGCGCGTGGGCGAGAGCCGCGCCAGGTTGTCGCTTGCGGCGGCGACAACGATGTCCGCGCCGAGCAGCAAATCGGCCGCGCCCGGCCCGACCCGCACCGCGCCGATCTGCTGCGCCGTGGCGGCGATACGCACCTGGCTGACCACGGCGCCGTTCTTCTGCGCCAGGCCGGTGAAATCGAGCACGGTGGCAGCCTTGCCCTCGAGGTGGGCGGCAGCGCCCAGCAAGGCGCCCATGGTCAGCACGCCGCTGCCGCCGATGCCGGTGACGACCACGTTGAAGCTGTCGGCAAGTGCCGGCAGCCGTGGGAGCGGCAGGGTTGGAACCAGGCGCGCCTCCAGCGTGCGCAGGCGCGCATCGTCTGGTTTACGCAGGCGCGCGCCTTCGATCTCGATGAAGCTCGGGCAGAAGCCCTTGGCGCAGGAGACATCCTTGTTGCAGGCGCTCTGGTTGATCTTGCGCTTGCGCCCGTAATCGGTTTCCAGCGGTTCGATCGCGATGCAGTTCGACTGTACCGAGCAGTCGCCGCAGCCCTCGCAGACGCGTTCGTTGATGAAGATGCGCTTGTCCGGATCCGGCAACTGCCCGCGCTTGCGGCGGCGGCGCTTTTCGGACGCGCAGGTCTGCTCATAGACGATGGCGCTCACGCCCGCGACGGTCCGCAGTTCGCGCTGGACCGCGTCGAGCGTGCTGCGCTCGTGCACCGTGACCCCCGGCGCCAGGTCCGTGGCATCGCGCCAACGGGCGGGATTCTCCGACACCAGGGCGATGCGAACCACCCCTTCCGCATGCAGCTGGCGCGTGATGCGCGCCGGATCGATGGCGCCCTCGGCCGCCTGGCCGCCGGTCATCGCCACGGCGTCGTTGTACAGGATCTTGTAGGTGATATTGGCCTTGGCGGCCACGGCGGCGCGGATGGCCAGCAGGCCGGAGTGCTGGTAGGTGCCGTCACCCAGGTTCTGGAACAGGTGCCCGGTGGTGGAGAAGGGCGCCGCGCCGAGCCACTGCGCGCCTTCGCCGCCCATCTGCGAGAAGGTGGTGGTCTTGAGCTCGGGCTGCGCCAGCGCCATCACATGGCAGCCGATGCCGCCGCCGCTGCGCGAACCTTCCGGCGTGCGGGTCGAGGTGTTGTGCGGACAGCCGGAGCAGAAGTAGGGGGCGCGGATCGGGATCACCGCCCCCGGCCTGGCCGCGCGCGGCCGGTCGATCGCGGCCAGGCGCTCGCGCAGCAGCGGCAGCGCGTCGCCGAAGCGCGCGGCCAGGGCGCGCGCCACGATCAGCGGCGTGAATTCGGAAACCTCGGGCAGCACGGGGCCGTCCTTGGCACCCTTACCGCTGACGCGCGGCCGCGCCGCGCCTTCCAGGCCATACAGCGCGTCCTTCAGCTGCGCCTCGACATTGCTGCGTTTTTCTTCCACCACCAGCACTTCCTCGTGGCCGCCGGCAAAGGCGCAGGCGCCGTCGGTTTCGAGCGGCCAGCTCATGGCCACTTTATAGACCGAGATACCCATCGCGGCCACCTCGTCCGTGGACAAGCCCAGGTCTGCGAACGCCTGCATCAGGTCCTGGTGCGCCTTGCCCACCGTGACGATGCCGAAGCGCCGCTGCGCCGCCTCCACGACCGTGCGGTCGATGCGGTTGGCGCGCGCCCACGCCCGCGCGGCCGGCAGCCGTTCGTCGATCAGGCGGCGCTCCAGTTCGGCGCGCTGGCCGGGCCAGGCCAGCTTCGGATCCCAGTTGTAGCCATGGTCAGGCGCCGGACCCGCCGGCGCCACGAACACGGGCGCATCCGGCAGGTCGAAGGTGGCGGCGGTTTCCACCACTTCGGCGATGGTCTTCAGTCCCACCCACAGCCCGCAATAGCGCGACAGGGCAATGCCCGCCAGGCCCAGCTCGATGACTTCGCGCACGCTGGCCGGCTGCAGGACCGGCATCGAGGCCGCATGATAGATGCCGTCGGTCTGGTGCGGATACATCGAGGACTGCGCCGCGTGGTCGTCGCCCGATACGGCCAGCACGCCGCCCAGCGGCGAGGTGCCGAGCATGTTCGCGGTGCGGAACACGTCGCCGGTACGGTCCACGCCCGGGCCCTTGCCGTACCAGATGCCGAACACGCCGTCCACGCGCCCCGGCCCGAAGGCGGTATGCATCTGCGCGCCCCACAGCGCGGTGGCGGCAAGGTCCTCGTTCAGGCCCGGCTGGAACACGATGTCGTGGGCGGCGAGATCGTCCTGCGCCTTCCACAACTGCTGGTCGTAGGCGCCCAGCGGCGAGCCGCGGTAGCCCGATACCAGGCCGGCCGTCGAGAGACCGTTGGCGCGGTCGAGGCGGCGCTGCAGCATGGGCAGCAGTACCAGCGCCTGTATCCCCGTGAGGAATACCTGGCCCTGCGCCTGCTGGTAGATGCTGGCGCGCGGCGCCTTGCGTGAAAGTTCCATCGTCTGTCCCCGTAATGCTTGTTGTCGAATGAGAGAAATTTTAGAAGCAAGGGCGGAGCGATTGGGACTGAAAACGGTTAGACTTGTGCTCTTCTTTAGAGCTTATTGCTACACCCGGATAGAAACAGTAGGCGGATATGACCAAGGAAATCGACATCGACAGGATCGACCGTAAAATCCTGCGCCAGCTCGCGCAGGACGGCCGCATCGCGTGGAGCGAACTGGCCGACCTGGTCGGCCTGTCGCTCACGCCCACCCTGCGCCGGGTGCGCCGGCTGGAGGAAGCAGGGTATATCCAGGGCTATGTGGCCAAGCTGGATGAGGCCCGGCTGGCGGGCCGCATGAGCGTGCTGGTCGCGGTGACCTTGACCTCGCAGTCGGAGGAAACGCTGGCCCGCTTCGAAGAAGCCATCGTCGCCGCGCCCGAGGTGATGAGCTGCTTCCTGATGACGGGCGACGCCGACTACAGCCTGCGCGTGGTGGTGCCGGACCTGGAGACCTATCACCAGTTCCTGACGCGCACGCTCACCCGCATCCCGGGCGTGGCCCACATCAAGTCCGGCTTCGCCCTCAGGACGGTGCTGAACCGGGCATCGGCGCTGGTTTGAGCGCCACCCTGTCCTGGGCCGCGCGCACGGCCTGCACCAGCACGGGTGAACCGGCCAGCTCGCCCCACACTGCCGGCTCCGCACAGAAAGCCGCCACCAGGTCGCCGGCGCCGCACACACGCTGCACGAATCCCTCGTCGAGCGCTGCGTCGCGGTAGTCGGCCTGCACCAGGCCCGCCCGCCAGCGGCACAGGAAAGCCAGGTACAGCGCCGGCAGCGGCGCCACCGCCTCCAGCCCGAGGCCCCGCGCCATGCGTTCGCGGATGGTCGGCACGATAAAGCCCGGCAGCTTGGCCAGGCTGTCGGCCAGCACCCGGTCCACGGTGTCGCGCACGGCGTCGCCGGCGAAGCGCGCGATCACGGCATCGCGGTAGGCTTCCAGGTCCACCGGACTCGGACGCAGGCAATCGAACACGGCGCCGGTCACGTAATCGTGTACCAGGGCGCGGATGCGCGCATCGCGCATGCCTTCATGGATGGTTCTAAAGCCCAGCAGGGCCCCGGCCCAGGCGATGCAGCTATGGCTCGCGTTCAGGATGCGGATCTTGGCTTCTTCGAACGGCGCCACCGATTCCACCATGCGCGCACCCACACCTTGCCAGTCCGGGCGGCCGTTGCAGAAGTCGTCTTCGATCACCCATTCGATATAGGATTCGCTCATCACCGCGGCGGGATCGTCGCGCCCCGTGGCGGCCAGCACACGGGCGCGCAGTTCCGGCGTCGCACGGGGCGTGATGCGGTCCACCATGGAATTCGGAAAGCGGGTGTGCCGTTCCATCCACGCCAGGAGATCGGCTTCGCCCGCCAGCGTGAGGAACCGGCGCAAGCCCTGGCGCACCCGGTCGCCGTTGTGACGCAGGTTGTCGCAGCACAGCAGGGTCACCGGGCCCGTATCGGCGGCGCGGCGCGCGCGCAGGATCGCGGCCAGCACGCTGTAAATGGTGGCACCCGGTTTGCCATTGCGCGCTTGCGCCAGGCTGTCCTGCAGGTCTTGCGAGGACAGGTCCAGCTGGCCGTCCGCCCCCAGGAAGTAGCCGGCTTCGGTGACGGTGAACGAGATGATGCGCGTGGCGGCATCGGCGCCGGCGGCGAGCACTGCGTCCAATGCCGGTTCATGGGCGAGGACGGCCGAGATGGCGCGGATGGTGCGGTAGGCATAGGCGCCATCGGGTGTGACGGTTTCCAGCGTATAGGCGCAACCCTGGGCCCGCATCGCCTCACCGGGATCGAGCGGATCGGGACGGATGTTCGCCGCGACGATGGTCCACCCGGCCTGGTCACGATCGATCAGCTCCTGCAGGTAGGCGGCCTGGTGCGCGCGGTGGAAGGCGCCCAGGCCAAGGTGAAGGATGACGCTGTCGTGTGCTTGCATGGGTTGCAGGGTCCTGTTGGATAGGTATGGAAGTTTTTCTTGTGATTCGGCGATATATCTGCCAATCTACTACAAACCTGTATGACAGGTTGTAAAAAATGAGGAGACAAGCCGTGGATCTAATCCGGGATTCCAGGAGCAAGTCGGAAACGACCCGCGCAGCGATCATCGAGCACGCGCTTGGCGTGGCCAGCCACGACGGTCTGGAAGCGCTGACGCTCGGCACATTGGCCGATTCCATGAAGATGAGCAAGAGCGGCGTGTTCAGCCGCGTCGGCTCGCGCGAGACCCTGCAGCTGGCCGTCCTGGCGAACTACCGCCAGCGCTTCGAAGCCGAGGTCTTGCATCCGTCGCAGCGCATGGCGCCCGGCCTGCCGCGCCTGCGGCGCCTGTTCGACATGAGCCTGAAGCAGGTCGAATCCGGGCAGGCCACCAATTCCGCGGGCTGCTTCTATATCAGCTGCGCCGCCGAATACGACGACCGGCCGGGCGCGGTGCGCCATGCGCTCACCGACAGCGTCAACGCCTGGCGCGATGCGTTCGAAGAGGGTGCGCGCCAGGCGGTGCTGCTGGAGCACCTGGCCGGCGACCTGGACCCGGGCCAGCTGGTCTTCGAAATCTACGCCTTGCTGCTCGCCGCCCAGCACGACACCCGCCTGCTCGAGCAGCGCAGCGCCACGGCGCGGGCCCGGGCCGGCTTCGAACGCCTGCTGGCGCGCTGCGGCGCGCAGCCCCGCGGAGAACCCAGCCATGCCTGACTCGCCGCTGCACCAGATGCTGCGGGACGCCATGCCCGGCATGCCCGAATGCGACCTGCCGCGTTTCGCGGCAGCGCTGACGGTCGACGAACCGTATGCCGCGCCGCCAGTCGACGCCGCCGTGCCGGAAGGCCGTTTGCTCGCGCGCCGGCACCGCTCCACGCAGGTCTACCCCGGCGTCGAACGCGCCTACACGCTCTACGTGCCGGTCCAGTACGACGCCAGCGAGGAAGCCAGTCTGATGGTGTTCCAGGACGGCAGCCGCTACCTCGGTCCGGAAGCGAATGCCGCGCGCGTGCTGGACGCCATGATCGCCGACGGCGGCATGCCGCCCACCATCGCCGTGTTTGCCGAGCCGGGCGAGCAGGGCCCCGGCCTGCCGCTGTATGGCGGCAGCGGCAACCGCAGCGTCGAATACGATGCCATCGGCGACGCCTATGTGCGCTTCCTGCTCGAAGAACTGCTGCCGGAAGCGTTGGCCGGCTACCGCGTCTCGAGCGACCCCGCGCAGCGCGCGATCGCCGGTATCAGTTCGGGCGGGCACTGCGCCTTCAATGCCGCCTGGGAGCGCCCGGACGCTTTTGGCAAGGTGCTCACGCACTGCGGCAGTTTCGTCGACATCCGCGGTGGGCGCGCCTGCGCGAGCCGCGTGCGGCGCGAGCCGGTCAAACCCTTGCGCGTGTTCCTGCAAAGCGGCGCGCACGACCTCGACATCCTGTACGGCAGCTGGCTGTTGGCCAACCGCGAGATGGCCGCGGCGTTCGCCTACCGCGGCTACGACCATCGATTCGTGGAAGGCGAGGGCGGGCATTCGCTCAGGCACGGCGGCGCGATCCTGGCCGAGACCCTGCGCTGGCTGTGGCGCCCATGAGCGGCGCGCTGCACGGCTTGCCCGTGTTCGTTGCCGCTGGCGAGGCGCTGACCGACCTGGTCACGACCGGCGCCGACAGCTGGCGCAGCCACCCGGGCGGCGCGGTATGGAACGCCGCGCGCGCCATGGCCCACATGGGCGTGCCGAGCGCCTTTGCCGGCGCGGTCAGTGCCGACCTGTTCGGCGCGGCGCTGGAAGAGGCCAGCCGCGAGGCCGGGCTGGACGCGCGTTTCATGCAGGTGCTGGCAAAGCCGCCGTTGCTGGCGATCGTCCATGCGCTCGACCCGCCCAGCTATTTTTTCGTAGGGGCCGACAGCGCCGACCTGCATTTCGACCCTGCGTTGCTGCCGGCGGGATGGATGGCGGCGGTGCAGTGGGCCCACTTCGGCGGCATCAGCCTGGCCCGTGAACCCCTGGCATCCACCCTGCTGGCGCTGGCGCGGCAGCTGAAGAAACGCGGCGTGCGCATCAGCTACGACCCGAATTTCCGCCAGCTGATGAACGAGCGCTACGACCCGACGCTAACGGCGATGGCCGCGCTGGCCGACCTGATCAAGGTGGCCGACGACGATCTGCGGGGCTTGTTCCGCTGTGACGACGCCGACGCCGCCTTTGCGCGGCTGCGGGACATGCAGCCGCAGGCCCTGTTCCTGTTTACCCGCGGCGCGGCGGGGGCCTCGTTGTTCCAGGGACGCGACGCGTGGACCGCGCGCCCGCCGGCGATCGAGGTCATCGATACGGTCGGCGCCGGCGACGCCAGCCTGGCCGGGCTGCTGGCCAGCCTGATGCTGCACCCGGGCCGGACTGGCGAAGAACACCTGGCGCGCGCGGTGGCGGCAGGTGCGGCCGCCTGCATGCTTGCAGGCGCCGCGCCGGTCACGCAGGAGCAGGTGGAAAGCCTGGCCAGGCGCACCGAGGTCAGTGCCGACCCGCCGCTGCCGGCCAGCCCGTTCGCAGACAATGCACACCAAACCACTTATCCAGGCAAGGCTGCCGGCCTTGCAGACTGATCCCATGCTCATTTCATCCGCTACCGATTTCCGCGCTGCGGCGCAGCGCGTCCTGCCGCCTTTCCTGTTCCATTACATCGACGGCGGCGCCGGTGCGGAGGAGACGATGCGTGCCAACGTCGATGACCTGCAAGCCGTCAAGCTTCGCCAGCGCGTACTGCGCGGCTCGGAGGCGCTCGACCTGGGCGTCGAGTGGTTCGGCCAGCGTTATGACTTGCCGATCGCGCTCGCCCCGGTCGGACTGACCGGCATGTATGCGCGGCGCGGCGAAGTGCAGGCCGTGCGTGCAGCGGACCGCTGCAACATCCCCTTTATCCAGTCGACGATGTCGGTGTGTTCGCTGGCCGAAGTCGCGGCCCAGGCCGCGAAACCGCAGTGGTTCCAGCTATATGTGCTGAAGGACCGCGGCTTCATGCGCGACGTCATGCAGCGCGCCAGCGACCTCGGCGCGTCGACCCTGGTGTTCACGGTCGACACGCCATTGCCGGGCGCGCGCTACCGCGACGCGCACAGCGGCATGAGCGGCCCGAATGCCGGCATGCGGCGCGTTTTCCAGGCCATGCTGCGTCCACGCTGGGCGCTCGATGTGGGTCTGTTGGGCCGCCCCCACGACCTCGGCAACATTTCGGCCTACCTCGGCGGCGCCACCGGACTCCAGGACTTCATGGGCTGGATCGGCGCCAACTTCGATCCGGGGATCAGTTGGGAGGATCTCCAGTGGATCCGCGACGAGTGGAAAGGAAACCTGGTTATCAAGGGCATTCTCGATGTGGACGATGCGCGCGATGCGCTGGCGTTCGGCGCCGATGGGATCGTCGTGTCGAACCATGGAGGACGGCAGCTCGATGGCGCCCTGTCGACAGCCCGGGCGCTGCCGTCGATCGCCGCCGCCGTCAAAGGCCGGATGACCGTCTTCGTCGACGGCGGCGTCCGTACCGGCACCGATATATTCCGCATGCTCGCGCTGGGTGCCGACGGCATCCTGATCGGCCGCGCCTTCGTCTACGCGCTGGCGGCGCAAGGGCAGGCCGGGGTCGAACGCCTGCTGGCGATCATGGAGAAGGACATCCGCACCAACATGGTGCTGACCGGCGTGACGACACTACACGACATCGGGCCGGATTTGCTGGCGGCAGGCGCAATCCCTCCTTGTCACGGAACCGGCTCCTGAACCGAGCCCGATGACGCAAGGCCGGAGCTTCGTCCCGTATGCGGCGGGCGCGCTGTTCTTCGCCGTCGCCATGGTCTTTACCCATACCTTCGCCTTCGGTTTGCTGCCGTCGCTCGATCCGAGCGGACGCGCGCCGTTATCCGGCCGCGAACGCGTCCGAAGTCGATACCGAATCGTTTGCATAGTGGTACCGGGAAACGGTACGGAATTGGCCGGACACGGCAGCGTCGCGATGGAAGTCATGGCTGGCCACACGGTCAGCCTGCCTCCGCTGAACAGGGCTTCCAGGGCCTGCGCTCACCTTGCGAGCTGACAAACCGCCAACCCTCGCTTGACATTCCAACGATGGTAAGGTGTAGCCTGTCTGTATGTGGAAAATAATGTACAGGGAGGTAAAGATGAGTAGCCCAGGCAACAGCGCCACGCCGGTCAGCCTGCCGATCGAAGGCATGACCTGCGCCTCGTGCGTCGGCCGCGTGGAAGCGGCGTTGCGCAAGGTCGCCGGGGTCGGCAGCGTTGCCGTCAACCTCGCCACGGAACGGGCCGAAGTCCGTCCCGGCGGCGATGCGCCGCTCGACCGCGCCGCCCTGGTCAAGGCCATCGAGAACGCCGGCTACGACGTGCCCGCCCAGACCATCGAACTGGGCATCGAGGGCATGAGCTGCGCGTCCTGCGTCGGCCGCGTCGAACGCGCCCTGCAGGCCGTGCCGGGCGTGCTGGAGGCCAGCGTCAACCTGGCCACCGAGCGCGCCACGGTGCGCGGGGTGGCGGCGCCGGAAGCGCTGCTGGCGGCGGTCGACAAGGCCGGCTACGACGCCCGGACGCTCGACGCCATGGTGCGCGGCGACGACGCTGCCGACGACAGGAAGGAACAGGAGAGGCTGGCGCTCAAGCGCGACCTGCTGCTGGCGAGCGCGCTCGCGCTGCCGGTGTTCGTGCTGGAGATGGGCGCGCACCTGGTTCCTGCCATGCACCACTGGGTGATGGAGAACATCGGCCGCGGCCCGAGCTGGATGCTGCAGTTCGTGCTGACCACGCTGGTCCTGCTGCTGCCCGGCAGGCGCTTCTACACCAAGGGCTTCCCGGCGCTGCTGCGGCTGGCGCCGGACATGAACTCGCTGGTCGCGGTCGGTACATTGGCCGCGTATGCCTATTCGGTGGTGGCCACCTTCCTGCCGGGCCTGCTCCCGGCCGGCACCATCAACGTCTACTACGAAGCGGCGGCCGTGATCGTCGCCTTGATCCTGCTGGGACGCTTCCTGGAAGCCCAGGCCAGGGGCCGCACCTCGCAGGCGATCCAGCGCCTGGTCGGCCTGCAGGTCAAGGTGGCCCGCGTGCTGCGCGACCGCCGCGTGGCCGAGGTGCCGGTCGGCGAGCTCGCCCTCGGGGACCTCGTCGAGGTGCGGCCGGGCGAACGGATCCCGGTCGACGGCGAAGTTACCGGCGGCGACAGCTACGTCGACGAATCGATGATCACCGGCGAGCCGGTCCCGGTGCGCAAGACCGCAGGCAGCGCCGCGGTGGGCGGCACCGTCAACCAGAACGGCGCGCTGACCCTGCGCGCCACGGCCGTCGGCGGGCAGACGGTGCTGGCCCAGATCATCCGCCTGGTCGAGCAGGCGCAGGGTTCGAAGCTGCCGATCCAGGCCGTGGTCGACAAGGTCACCATGTGGTTCGTGCCGGCGGTGATGACCGCGGCCCTGCTGACCTTCCTGGCCTGGCTGGCCTTCGGTCCGTCGCCGGCGCTGACGTTCGCCCTGGTGAACGCGGTGGCGGTCCTGATCATCGCCTGCCCGTGCGCGATGGGGCTGGCGACGCCGACCTCGATCATGGTCGGCACCGGCCGCGGCGCCGAACTGGGCGTGCTGTTCCGCAAGGGCGAGGCGCTGCAGCTGCTCAAGGATGCGCGCGTGGTCGCCCTGGACAAGACCGGCACACTCACCGAGGGGCGGCCGGCCCTGACCGATCTCGAAGTGGCGCCCGGCTTCGAGCGCGCGCAGGTGCTGGCCCATATTGCCGCGGTCGAGTCGCGCTCGGAGCACCCGATCGCGCGCGCGATCGTCGAGGCCGCCGAGCGCGAGGGGATCGCCGTGCCGGCGCCCGCCGCCTTCGATTCGGTGACCGGCATGGGCGTGCGCGCCGACGTGGACGGCCTGGTCGTCGAGGTCGGCGCCGACCGCTACATGCGTTCGCTGGGACATGGGGTGGACGGCTTCGCGGCAACCGCCGAACGGCTGGCCCGGGAAGGCAAGTCGCCGCTGTACGCGGCAATCGGCGGGCGCCTGGCTGCGATCGTCGCGGTGGCCGACCCGGTCAAGACCGGCACGCCGGCCGCGATCGGGGCGCTGCACGGGCTCGGATTGAAGGTGGCCATGATTACCGGCGACAACGAGCGTACCGCCAGGGCGATCGCGGCACGCCTGGGCATCGACGAGGTGGTGGCTGAAGTGCTGCCCGCAGGGAAGGTCGAGGCGGTGCAGCGCTTGCGGAGCGCGCACGGACGCGTCGCTTACGTGGGCGACGGCATCAATGATGCGCCGGCGCTGGCCGAGGCCGACGTCGGCCTGGCGATCGGCACCGGCACCGACGTGGCGATGGAAGCGGCCGACGTCGTACTGATGTCCGGCAGCCTGCAGGGAGTGCCGAACGCGATCGCGCTGTCGAAGGCGACCATCGGGAACATTCGCCAGAACCTGTTCTGGGCCTTCGCCTACAACACGGCCCTGATCCCTGTGGCGGCAGGCTTGCTGTATCCATCCCATGGCATCCTGCTGTCGCCGGTATTCGCGGCCGGCGCCATGGCCCTGTCCAGCGTCTTCGTGCTCGGCAATGCCCTGCGCCTGCGCGGCTTCCGGGCGCCGATGGCGAACGCCTGAACTGAAACGAGGAGAATCGCATGAATATCGGCGAAGCGGCGAAAGCGTCTGGCGTGTCCGCCAAGATGATCCGCTACTACGAGGAAAACGGCCTGATCCCGCCGGCGGCCCGCAGCGAGGCCGGCTACCGTGGCTATGGCCAGAACGACGTGCATCGCCTGCGCTTCATCCGGCGCGCGCGCGACCTTGGCTTCTCGATGGCCGAGATTGGCGAGTTGCTGGGCCTGTGGAGTGACCGGACGCGCCAGAGCGCCGACGTCAAGCGCCTGGCCCAAGGGCATATCGACGACCTGGAACAACGCATCGGCAAGCTGCGCGAGATGGCCGACACCCTGCGCGGGCTGATCGGCTGCTGCGCCGGCGACGAGCGGCCCGACTGCCCGATCCTGGCCCGCCTGGAGCAGGACGAAGAAGCCGCACCAGTCGCACCGGCAGAGCGCGGCGCCGGGCGCTTGCGCGGCAGGGATCGGGCGCCGACCTAGCACGCATGAAAAAAGGGCGTTTCCTGGGAAGCGCCCCTGTTGTTGCGTGGATCAGGCGTGATGCACAGCCGCCTTATTGCGCGCTCGGCGGGAAACCGGCATCGGCCAGTGCTGTTTCCAGCTGCGCGCGGGTGGCGGACGACACGACTTCCACGCTGCGCTTGGGGGGATCGGCGGTCACCTTTGCCGCGGCGTCGATCGCCTGGATCGCCCTGGTGACGCCGCGTGCGCAGCCGCCGCAGGTCATGTTTTCGATATGGAATCGCATGTCAACCTCCTTGGACTTGTTCAGGCTTCCAGCATAAGCCTTCCAACGATGGGAAGGTCAAGCGCTTTTCGAGTCCATGACCGGGGGCGGCGTCAGGAAGCAAGCCCTTACGGCGCCGTCTGCCGCGGCGCCGGACCCACGCGCGCGTCCTGCTGGAGCGACGCCGGACGGCTTGCCGCCGCAACCCCGCCCTGGCGCAGGATCGGCTGCACCAGCGCGGCCGCGCGCGTGCCCGGCGTGCGCCGTCCCACGGCAAAATCGCTGGGTCGGTTCAGGCCGGTGGCCACCACCGTGACCCGCATGGCGTCGCCCAGGCTGTCGTCGAACACCGCGCCGAACTTGATGATGGCGTCGTCGCTGGTCTGGGTGCAGATCGTGTTCATCACCAGCTTGGTTTCGCGCAGCCGCAGGGTCTCTTCGGATGCGGAGATATTGACCAGCACCCCGCGCGCGGCGCGCAGGTTGGAGCCATCGAGCAGCGGGCAGGCGATCGCTTCTTCGGCCGCCTTGACGGCGCGGTCGTCGCCGGCGTGCTGGGCCGAGCCCATCATCGCCATGCCGGTCTGGCGCATCACCGTGCGGACGTCCTCGAAGTCGACGTTCACCATGCCGGGCACGGTGATGATTTCGGCGATGCCGGTGACCGCCTTGCACAGCACCTCGTCGGCGGCGGCGAACGCGCTCTTCTGGGTGATGTCGTCGCCCAGCACTTCCTCGAGACGGCTGTTGAGGACGATGACAAGCGAGTCGACGCAGCGTGCCAGGGTCGCGATGCCTTCCTCGGCCACGCGCATGCGGCGCGGCCCTTCGAACTCGAACGGTTTCGACACCACGCCCACGGTCAGGATGCCAAGCTCGCGCGCCACTTCGGCGACCACGGGGGCGGCGCCGGTGCCGGTGCCGCCGCCCATGCCGGCCGTAATGAAGACCATGTCGGCGCCCTTGAGCGCGTCGGCAATGACGGCGCGTTCGCGCATCGCGCTTTCGCGCCCGATCACCGGGTCGCTGCCGGCGCCGAGGCCGCCCTCGCCGAGCTGGATGCGTTTTTCGGTCTTGTTGTTCGAGAGTGCCTGCGCGTCGGTATTCGCACAGATGAAGTCGAAGGAGGCCAGGCCGGACGAGGCCATGTGGCTGACGGCGTTACCACCGGCGCCGCCGACACCGATCACCTTGATGACCGTTTCAGGATGGGGAAAGATTGATTCGGACAAGGAGTACTCCGTTTGAAAAAGATGACTGTCGGCGCGCCACGCCATGGCCGGGCTGTTTGCCGCCGCCGGCGTCGGCCGCCGCCGAGCCCATAAGACTATAGGCAAGCGTGCGCACGCGAAAGACTGTAATCGTTTCAAACGAAAGCATTTGTAAGAAGGGGTGCAGGCGTATTTCTTTTGCCTTAAAGCGCCAGTCCCTGCCTGCGCAGCTCATTATCTTGATTGACAGCATTTATTATTGCAGAGTCGATTCATATGTTCGCTTTCTTTCAACGACATCGAGGCAGGCGCGCGCTTCAGCGGGTCACCCGGAAGTAGTCGATGTCGAGGTAGGCGCCGGATGCCCTTGGCGCGTCGCTGACGCTATACAGCCCCATCTGCGCGCCCACCCAGTGCCCCTTGGTGGCGGCGAAAGGCGTGCCGGCCGGTTTGAATTCCTTGCCGTCCACGCTGTACAGGAACTGCGCCTGTGCGCCTTCGGCCATCACCATGCGCAGGGTAAGCGCGTGTGGCGCCCTGGCCATCAGCACGGCGTCGCTTTCGCTGCAGCGTGGCCTGAACGGTGTACAGGTGGTGTACACAAGCTGCAGGTCGCCTGCCTGCTTGCGCAGCCCGAGGGCGGCATAGCTCTGGCCGTTCAGGACCAGGCCCGCGCGATCCCCGTCTTCCGCCCGGTGCAGTTCGAGGCGGGTCTCGAGCGTAAACGTGGTAGCGGGCAGCTTCTGCGAGAGGATGTTCGGCGCTGCGCGCAGGAAGCCTCTGGATTCCGGCGTGGCGACCACTGGCAGGCGCAGGTGCCCGGGACGCGCGGTGAGCGAATACCAGCCGGTTTGCGGGTTGGCATGCCACTGCCACTGCAGGCCAAGCGTCTTGCCGCCGAATTCATCGCTGGTGGGCGGCACCGCGACCGGCTGGCCGGCCACCGGCTTGGTCCAGCTGGACACCGGGTTTCCCACCCCCGGCTTCGGGCCGGGCTTGCCGATGATCGGCCAGCCATCGACCCAGGCCATGGGATTCAGGTGCGTCACGCGGCCGTAGGCCTTGCGGTCCTGGAAGTGCACGAACCAGTCCTTGCCATCCTGCGCGCGCAGCCAGGCGCCCTGGTGCGGGCCGTTGATCGTGGTGTCGCCTTGCTCCATCACGATGCGGTCTTCGTAGGGGCCGCCGATGCTGCGCGAGCGGAACACCGATTGCCAGCCTTCCTCGACCCCGCCGGCAGGGGCAAACACGTAGTACCAGCCCGCATGCTTGTACATCTTGGGACCTTCGAGGGTGCGGTAGCCGGGCAGCTTGTTACCGTCGATGATGACCTTGCCCTCGGTATCCAGCAGGCGCTTGCCGTCCGGGGACATGCTGCGCAGGGTCAGGACGTTGTTGAAGCCGGCGCGGCTCTTGGCCCAGGCGTGCACCAGCCAGGCCTTGCCGTCCTCGTCCCACAGCGGGGCCGGGTCGATGATGCCTTTGCCCGGCAACAGCAGGTGGGGTTCGCTCCAAGGGCCTGCGAAATCCCGGGCCGTGATGAGGTAGACGCCATGGTCCGGATCCGGGTAGAAGATCCAGAACTTGCCGTCGTGATGGCGCAGCGAGGGCGCCCACACGCCCGCGCCGGTGCGCGGCGTGGCGAAGTGCGCGGCCGGTACCAGCCGGGGCAGGGCGTGCCCGACCAGCGTCCAGTTGACCATGTCCTTCGACTGCAGCAGCGGCAGGCCGGGCGCGCTGTTGAAGCTGGAGGCGGTCATGTAGTAGGTGTCGCCCACGCGCACGGCGTCGGGGTCCGAGTAGTCGGCATTGAGGATCGGATTCCGGTAGCTGCCGTTGCCCAGGTCCGCGACCCAGGCATCGCTGCGCGGCGCGGCATGGCCGGCGCAGGCCAGCAGGGAAAGAAGAAGGGTGGCGCCGGCATGGCGCGGCGTCCGGAGCATGGTGGTTTTCATGTCGAATGGAGTGGGGTGATCGATGCAGGCTGCGGTTGATTCATGGGCGACGGACACCCTGTGCGTCCCATGTCGTTGGTGGGCTGGTAATTATTATGAGTAGGTTAGCAGAACGAATTTGGTCTGGCCAATCATTCTAAGTGGTCTGAAAGAAGCGGGTCGGCCTGCCGGTTCCAGTGGTGTCTCTGCACTGGCAATAAAGGCTTACACTATTTCTCGTGAACGCAGGGTGATTAAGGCCATCGAAACTTCCGCCGGACCCGACACAGGGCAAGCACCCGGGATCCTGGAAGGGCGCGCCATATTTGTTTCCCGGCACTGGAGATCGCAGCCGGCCAGAACCTTGATCGAGTCCGCGATGGCCGACTGCCGGTGTCCTACCCGGCGCTGGCCGGTAGCGACGGGGGATAGGCTACAGTCGAACGCTGCCGTTTGTCCTTTCCTGGTCGGCACCGGCATCGGTTGGACTGCATGGGATTGGCACATGTATCACGGTGAACGGTTCAACAGCATCTCGCATGCCGTGGGCGCGGTCTTCGCAGCCTGCGGCGGTGTGCTCCTGATCGTCGTGGCAGCGCGCAGCGGCGACCCGTGGAAGATCGTGGGTTGCAGCGTCTACGCGGCCATGCTGCTGATCCTGTACCTGACTTCCACGCTCTACCACAGCCTGCGTGGTGCGGCCAAGGATGTGCTGCGAAAGATGGACCATTGCGCCATCTATCTCCTGATCGCAGGTACTTATACTCCGTTCACCTTGGTCACGCTGCGCGGGACCGTCGGTTGGACCATGTTCGCCGTCGTGTGGACGCTGGCGCTTGTGGGCGTCCTCCAGGAAGTCTGGTACGCCAAGGGGACGCGCATTCTGTCGCTCGTCATCTATCTGGTAATGGGCTGGCTCGCCCTCGCCTGTATCGGGCCCCTGGTGGATGCGTTCGGCCGCGCCGGCTTTGCCTGGCTGGCCGCAGGCGGGCTGTTCTATACGTTCGGCATCGCTTTTTATGCCACCGACCACAAGCTGCGTCATGGCCATGGGATCTGGCACCTGTTCGTCATCGCCGGCAGTACCTGCCACTATATCGCCATTCTGTTCCACGTTGCCTGAGACTAGGTGGTGAGGGCCGCAGCGAGGCTGTTCTCAGAGCAGAATATTGCCGCCTACTATTACACAAAAATACATGCTCACACCGACCGCACGTACGCGAAAAATAGCGCATAGTGTGAAGGTCAACACGATCTCCACCGGTCGTTCTCTCCCAGACGGCATCTGCCGTGCTGCCCTGTTCGCCAGATAGTTCAACGCATTGCGTCCGGCGTGCCGCTTCTCCATTCTTTACTTACTTTACAAGGTACTTCATGTATCCATTCGCCCAATCCGTCAGTCCCGCCGTGCGTTCGCATGTCGACGCCAATACCGCATTCCTGAACGAACTTTCGCAAGCCATGTCGCGCTCCTTCCAGCAGATCTGTCAGCTGAACATGCAGCTGGGCCAGACCCTGCTCGAGGAGGCTGCCAGCACTACCCAGCGTATGCTGAGCAGCGGGCGGCCGACCGACGCACTGTCGGCAGCGGCGTCGTGTGCCCAGCCCGCCGCCGACAAGCTGCGTGCCTATCAGCAGCAGCTGTCGCACATCGCCGCCTCGACCCAGGTCGACCTGACCCGCGTCACCGAGCACCATGTGCAGGAGACGTCCCGTACCGCACGCGCGCTCGCTGACGACGTGACCCGCGCCACGGCCGAGGAAACCAACACCAGCTTGCGCCAGCACGAGGAAACCCTCAAGCAGTCACGCGAAGCATTCATGCGCGAGGCCGAGCGCGGCGCCAAGGCCGGCGCCCAGTTCCAGGGCAACCTGCAAAGCAGCACCGAGGGCGCGGATGGAAAGTTTGGCGGCCAGCCTGGCTCCAAGGCCCCCGGCAACATGCAGGGCGGAGGCAGCACCCAGGCCGGCAACAAGGTCTCGTCCCCGGCGCGCTGATCTTTTTTACTCACCCAGGCCCTGCGGGGCCGTTGCTTCACTGGAGCCCATCATGAGCAAGAATCAAGACGCGAAGCGATCCACGAAAAAAGAGCCGGTCAAGACGCCGAAGGAGAAAAAGGCCGACAAGAAAGTCAAGAAGGCCGAGAAGATGCGACAATGACAGCTATTCCTGTGAGACAAGCATCTGGCCGTGACGTGCCCGGACGCGTCGAAGGAAGCCCGTGAGCCGTTGATCGTTCCTTTGGTTGATCGACGGCGTCGTTGTTTACTGCCGATTTCAATGGAATGATCCCTTTCACCTTCAACGACATCGAGGTAGGCGCGCGCCTGGTCGAGGCCCTCGCACGCCAGGCGACGTCCCTGCGCGGCATGCCGATCGTGTACGGCGACCTGCTGACGCTGGCGCGCTCCCTGCATCCGAGGGACGAGGTGCTGGCGCGTGCGGTACCGGTGGGCCTTGGTCCCAAGCTGCGCTTCGTGCAAGGCTTTTGCGCCGCGCATGGCTATCCGAACCTGGCGTCCCTCGCGGTGGACAGGCAGAGCTTGCGGCCGTGGTCCGGCCATGGGGACGACTGGGAAGCCGAGCAGCGCGCCGTCGGCGGCTTCGACTGGAGCACCGCGGGCGGCCAGCTTCCCGGCTACGTGGACGCGATGCGCGCCAAGGTGCCGGCACGCTTCAAGCCGCGCAAGGAAAGGCCGGCGGACGTGGCCTGGTATGCCTATTTTTGTTCGCACCGGGCGGTCTGCGAGAAGCTCACGCCGGAAGACAAGACCGAGATCATCAACCAGCTGATGGCCGGGCTCGACCCCGAAACGGCGCTGGGGCGCGTGCTGGCCGCGAAGCAGGAATTCGGCAGCGCGCCGGCCGGGGAGAAATGACGCCGTCCTGGCGCAGCACATCGTGCTGGTCCGAGTCCTGGGTATTGTCGCGCTCGGCGGCGCCGCGCACGGGCTGCTGGCGCTACAATCGGGCGATGGATCGCGCAAGCCGTCACCATTGCCGGGGCAGGACAAGCGCGGAGTCCGACAGCTTTTTTGAGGCGGGCGCAGATGAAGATCGACGTACAGCGTTTTTGCGTGAGCGGAGCGCGCAGCATCGGGCTCGAAACGCTGCCGACCGAGGTCGACCCGGTGTACCGCACCAGGCAGCACTACCGCGATATACTCGCGCGCCATGTTGCCCGGCTCAGTGCACGGCAGCAGGTCCTGTTTGCCTCGAACAGCCATGCGGTCCTGCTGATCTTCCAGGCGATGGATGCGGCGGGAAAGGACGGCGCCATCCGGCACGTGATGTCGGGCGTGAATCCCCAGGGTTGCCAGGTGCACAGCTACCAGCATCCGGCCCCGAGGGAACTGCGCCACGATTTTCTCTGGCGCACCACGCTCGACCTTCCGGAACGCGGCCAGATCGGCATCTTCAACCGGTCTTATTATGAGGAGGTGCTGATCGCCCGCGTCCACCCCGAGATCCTGCGCAGCGAAGGATTGCCCCGGACCTGCGACGAGACGGTCTGGCCCGAGCGCTACCGCTCGATCCGCAACCTGGAGCGTCATCTTCATGCAAACGGCACCCGCATCATCAAGTTCTTCCTCCATCTCTCACCGGAAGAACAGCGCAAGCGCCTGCTCAAGCGGATCGACGATCCGAAAAAGAACTGGAAGTTCAGCCTGGCAGACGTCCGGGAACGTGAATTCTGGGGCGACTACATGCGCGCCTACGAGGAATGCATCAACCGCACCAGCACCCGCGACTCACCCTGGTACGTGGTGCCGGCCGACGACAAGAAGAACGCCCGGCTGATCGTCTCGCAAATCGTCCTCGACGCACTCGACGCGCTGGCGCTCCGGTATCCACGCGCGGATGCGCAACAGCGCGCGGCACTGCAGGCAATCCGCCGGCGCCTGGACACCTGAGGACGCCTCGTCCGGCTTTCGTTGCCAGAAATAATTGTCAAACGTATACTCGGGTCCCATGGCGGCGCGTTGCCGTCGTCGAACAGGGTGTCCCGTGAGCTTGTTTCAACATATCGTCCTGATGATCCTGCTGGTGCTGGCCGCCGGCTTCCTGTCGCTTACGGAGATCGCCTTTGCCGGCGCGCGCAAGATCAAGCTCAAGCTCCTGGCCGAGGCCGGCGACGAGCGCGCCCTGAAGGTGATCGCGCTGCAGACGCAGTCGGCGGAGTTCTTCGCCGCTTCCCAGATCGGCCTGAACGCGATCGCCATCCTGGGCGGCATCCTGGGCGAGGGCGCGCTGCGGCCCTTCTTCATCGACTGGGTGGCGCGCGTGTATGCCGGCCCGGCGCTCGAGAACATCGGCTTCGCGCTGTCCTTCCTGTTCGTCACCTGCCTGTTCATCCTGTTCGCGGACCTGATGCCCAAGCGTCTGGCCATGATCGCACCCGAGCGCATCGCCGTCGCGGTGATCAAGCCGGTGCAGCTGTACATCCGGATATGCAAGCCGCTGGCATGGGCGCTGAACCTGGTGGCCAACCTGATCTTCCGCATCTTCAAGATCGATACCACGCGCGAAGACAGCATCACTTTCGACGAGATCTCGGCCGCGGTCGAAGCGGGCGCCCAGGCCGGCGTGCTGCAGAAGCAGGAACAGCACTTCATCGAGAATGTGTTCGAACTCGAGTCGCGCTCGGTGGCCTCGGCCATGACGAACCGCGACAGCATCGTCTACTTCACCCTGACCGAGAACGAAGCGAGCATCCGCCAGAAAGTGGCCGGGTACTCGAAATTCCCCGTGTGCGACGGCAGCATCGACCGGGTGATCGGCTACGTCGATACACGCGACATCCTGGTGCGGCTGCTGAACAAGCAGTCGGTGTTCCAGCTGAACGAATCGAGCGTGCGCACCATCCTGATCATTCCCGACACGCTGACGCTGTCCGAGCTGCTCGACAAGTTCCGCGCCACCAAGGAAACCTTCGCGGTGGTGATCAACGAATATGCCCTGGTGATGGGCGTGATCACCCTGAGCGACATCATGCTGACCGTGATGGGCAGCTGGGGCAGTCCGCTCGACCAGGACGACCAGATCATGCAGCGCGAGGACGGTTCATGGCTGATCGACGGCAGCACGCCGGTCGGCGACGTCAAGCGCCTCGTCGGACTCGAGAGCCTGCCGGACGAGGAAAACTACGAGACCGCGGCCGGCTTCATGATGTACATGCTGCGCAAGGTTCCCAAGCGGACCGACAGCGTCGAATACCAGGGGGTCAAGTTCGAGGTGCTGGATGTGGACCACTACCGGATCGACCAGCTGCTGGTGAGGATCCTGCCGCCCGCGCATGCCGAGACTGCTCACGAAGGCAGCTTGAGGTAAACCCCGGGCTGCGCCGACAGGCCCTGCTTGGTTTCCCGGCTGACGTCGTCAGCCAGCACTTCCATTTCGCCCGCTTCGATGGCCGCGAGGCCGAGCTTCGCGACATCCAGCGGAAGGGTCTTTGGTACTTCCAACCCGCGCGTCAGGGGCGGCATCGTGGCGCAGGTGGTGGTAACCGACCCCAGGCGCCTTTGTCCCGGCCCGGCAGCATGCTGTCCAGCACACCGTCCCGGTCGTGGAAATGGTGCTTCAGCGCGGCGGCGGCGTGCCCGAGCACCAGCAGGCCGACGCTCCACGAAAGCCATGGAGGAAGGAAGGGCCGGGACGGGATGCTTCCAGCGCCATACGATGCGCAGCACGGTCAGGAACACCACGGTGCTGGCAAGGGCCTTGTGCAGGATGGTCAGCTCGTGGTGAGCATTGAGCGCGTCGCGGAAATGCACGGCAATGAAGCCGATGATCCAGGCGGCGATCCAGATCATGGCCATCAGCCAGTGCTGGAACTTGGACAGCGGATGATATCCGTGCGTGTCGATCGGGCTGGCGGGATAGCGCATGGCAGGGCGAAAGCGGATGGGAGGCGGAAAAGCGTGCCGATGCCGGCGCCGATCAAGGCGCCGCCGCATCGGGCGCTGCCGGCTTACTGCTTGACGGCTTCGACGGCGATCGTCAGGGTGACGTCGTCGCCGACATGCGGTGCGTATTTGCCGGCATTGAACTCGCTGCGCTTGATCCTGGCGACCGCGTTGGCGCCGCAGGCATCCTTCTTGAGCATCGGATGCGGCATGCAGTGGAAGGAGGTGACTTCGAGGCGAACAGGCTTCGAGACACCCTTGATGGTGAGCGTGCCGTCGACCGACGCCAGCTTGTCGCCGGCGAAGTTCAGTTTGCTCGACTTGTAGGCGATGGTCGGATATTTTTTGGTATCCAGGAAGTCTTCGGCCTGGATGTGCTCGTTAAACAGGGGGAAGCCGGTGTTCACGCTGGTGGTGTCGATGGTGACGTCGATCGAACCGCTCTTGGCGGCGCGGTCGAGCACGATCGTGCCGGTGGTCTTGTCGAAACGGCTGACCTGGTTCGAGTAGCCGAAATGGCTGTACTCGAAACGCGGGAAGCTGTGGGAGCCATCGATGACATAGGTTTCCGGTGCGGCAAGCGCAGCGGTCGAAACGGCGGCCGATAACAGCAGAAGAGCGATTTTTTTCATGATGAATCCTTGGTGCTGGGAGAGGGAAACCGGCATGCCGAACGGGGCGCCGGAACAAGGATCACAGTATGCCGGGATTGCCGGCTGGGAAAAAACGGAAAATTTACCATTCTATGTTCGAATTTTTCGAACATAGACTCGACAGCATGATGTGAAGCGGTGGAATAAAAGACCTGGCCCGCGGACGGGCCAGGAAACGCCGACCCCGGAGACGTGGGGGGAAGCGTCGACGAATCCGCGTTCCTGCTACTCCGCAAGCTTGGCGGCGGTCCGGGCGACCAGCTCGCCCTGGTGGCGCGCGCCGTCCAGTTCGTTGCTGCTCGGCTGGCGCTGCCCCTGACCGCCGGCGATGGTGCTGGCGCCGTAGTGGCTGCAGCCGCTGATGTCGTCGAGCGTCATCTGGCCGCCGAAGCTGTAGGGCAGGCCGACGACCACCATCCCGAAGTGCAGCAGGTTGGTGATGATCGAGAACTGCGTGGTCTCCTGTCCGCCGTGCTGGGTGGCGCTCGAGGTGAAGGCGGCGCCCACCTTGCCGTGCAGGGCGCCGCGCGCCCACAGCGCGCCGGTCTGGTCGAGGAAGGCCGCCATCTGCGAGGGCATGCGGCCATAGCGGGTCGGCGCGCCGATGACGATGGCATCGTAGTCGGGCAATTCGTCGACAGTGGCAATCGGTGCCTGCTGGTCGAGCTTGAAGTGGGCGCCGCGGGCAATCGTCTCGGGCACCGTTTCGGTTACCCGCTTGATGTCGACGCTCGCACCGCCAGCGCGTGCGCCTTCGGCGATCGCCCCGGCCATCTGCTCGATGTGGCCATAGGTCGAGTAATACAGAACCAGTACCTTCGTCATGTTTGCCTCCCTTCAGGTGAGGAATGTATTCTACGAAGGCCGGCATATGGCGGCGAGTGAATCGGTGTGAAGCCTTGTGAATGCGGCCAGGTCCTGCGCCAGATGGTCCGAGCGGACCGGGCGCGATCTGTCAGCCCGCGTCCAGGCCGAGCAGGGCGTGGACGGTACGCGCGCCCGCAGGAGTCAGGAACCAGAACAGCGCGGCGCAATTGATGGCAACCGTCCACCAGTACGCAATCTGGAAACTCCGCTTTGCCGACTTGTGCCGCAACAGTGCCTGCGCCAACAGGGCGCCCGGCCAGCCGCCCGCCAGGCCGAACAGGTGCAGGGTGCTTTCCGGCGTCCTGCGCCGGTCCTCGCGCGCCGCCGCCTTGTCGATCGCATATGCCACGAACGCGAAGCAGCTCATCCCGACGTAAATGAAGAAGACCAGCAGGGGCAGCACGCCCCTCGCTGCCAGCAGCGCGAGCATTCCGAGGAAACCGGCCGCCACCAGTATCGAACGCCCCCGCGGACTGCTTTCTGCGATACGCGAAGCGGCGGTACGCGAAGCGGTGGCGCGCACGAAGCGCACGTTCGCGGCGCGTGCCTGCCCTTTGTCGTTCGTGCCCAGCTCGTAGTTGACCAGGTCGCCCTCGGCGGGGCGCGCGCCTTGTCGCGCAAACGTCTTGGCATGGACGAAGACCGCCGCGCCACCGCCATTGGGCGTGATGAAACCAAAGCCCTGCTCATCCTTCCAATGCGTGATTTTTCCTGCAAAACGGGGGCGTTGGCGCTGACGCATGCGGATGCTTCCTGTGCTGTAGACAGGAAGCAGTGTAGTGCTGATTTTACTGCTGAGCAACTCTCGGCAGGGCGCCGCGCCGGCGATCCGGCGGGTGTGAACTCCCGGGTTTATCCGCCCCTGGCGGGATAGACCCGCCAGATTTCGCCGGTCACGTCGTCGACCACCAGCAAGGAGCCGTCATCCTGCATTTCCACCCACGACGGCCGTCCCCAGACCTCCTTGTCGCTGACGACGAAACCGGTCATGAAGTCCTGGTACTTCCCCGTCGGTATGCCGTTCTTCATGAACACGCGCACCACCTTGGAGCCGGTGCGCGTCGCGCGGTTCCATGAGCCGTGCAGCGCCAGGAACATCTCGCCATCGTATTCCGGCGCGAAGGCGGCGGGGGCGGCCGGGCTGCGCTGGTACAGCACCATGCCTAGCGGGGCCGAATGGGCGGTCAGCAGCAGGTCGGGGGTGATGACCTTGCCCTTGAGGTCGGGCCGGCGCCCCTTCAGGCGCGGGTCTTCGTTGTTGCCGATGTAGTACCACGGCCAGCCGTAGAAGCCGCCATCCTTCACCCGGGTGAGGTAGTCCGGCGGCAGGTTATCGCCCAGCAGGTCCCGCTCGTTGACGCTGCAGTAAAGATCGCCGCTGCGCGGGTGGCGGTACATGCCGACACAGTTGCGCAGCCCTGTGGCAAACGTCCGCTTGCCGCTGCCGTCGGGATTGAAGGACAGGACCACGCCGCGGTCCAGTTCTTCGTCCCAGGCGGCGCCGACGCCGTGGAGGCGTTCCCATTCGGGAAGCGGAACCGGCGGGCGCGGGGCGATCTGCTCGCCGATATTCGATGCCGAGCCGATCGAGACGTACATGGTCTTGCTGTCGCTGGAAAAGACCAGCGTACGGGTGGTGTGCGCACCCGGCGCCGCCACCAGGTGCGGCACCACCACTTCGGGCGCGGCGCTGGCCACCAGGTCGCCGTTCTTGTAGGGGAAGCGCACGATCGAGTTCACATACGCGACGTACAGGTACTGCGGGTTCGGGCCGACCGGCCAGAAGGCGAAGCCGAACGGACGATTGAGGTCGGAGGCGAAGGTGCTGACCGTGTCGGCGGTCTCCCCGGTCGACGAGCGCAACACCTTGATCACCCGGCGCGACATCGAGCCGAGGAAGATGTCGCCGTTGGGCGCCTTGGCCATGATGCGTCCGCGGTCCGGATCCGTCGCCCACAGATTGACCTTGAAGCCCGTTGGTACCGATGGCAGAACATTGGGCGGACGCGGCACGGTGGTGGGTGGATTGCCGGCGCTGCCGGTGGCGAACGGTTTGGCCAGGCTGCTGGCGCGCAGCTCATGGATGCGGCCGGGATGGTCGTCGCTCCAGTGCTCACCCGCAGGAGCGATGGCGGCCGCCGCGGTCTTGGGCGCAGCTGCGGTTCCGCGCACCGTTGCCAGATAGCCGATGAGGGCCCGGCGGTCGTTCGGGTTCGGGACGTTGACCGGCATCGTGGTGCCGGGTGCATACCCGCCGGGGTCCTTCAGGAAGAGATCCAGCTCAGCGGCGCTCCAGCGCTTGCCGGCTGCGCCGGCCGCACCCAGTGCCTTCGAGTAGCCGAATCCCGGTACGCCCGCGACCCGTCGTCCCAGCACATTGAACAGTCCCGGCCCCGACAAGGCCGCGGTGTCGGGCGTCACGGTATGGCACATGGCACAGTTCGACGTGAACAGCTTCTTACCTGCAGCGGCATCGGGGGCGGGCGCCGCGTGCACGCCGGCAGCAATGAAGAGCGTCAGCAAGGTGATTGTTCGGAGGTGGCGCATGGGAGTCGTCATTGGTCGTAGCTGTGATAAAAAGGCCTGAACACAACCGGGGTGATACCGGGTGCCCCGAACCAGCGGGCCAGCGCCGGGGACCAGGCACCTGTGACGGGTGCAAGGGTGAACGCGCCGGCGATGCGGACCGGCTTGGTGAGCAGGATCGTGGTCTCCGGCGCCGTACCCTTGTTTCCCAGGCCGCCGATCAGCGCGTTATGGCTCAGGAGGGTGCGGTCTGCGTCGCGCTCCACCGCGATGTCGGCCGCCGGCATGGCAAACGCGAAGCCGGCGCCGTCCGCGCCGGTCAGCAGGGCGACTTCGGTGGCGCGCCGGTTACCCTGGAAGTGCAGGTCGTCCCGGTGCAGATGGTAGAGGCCGAACTCGTTGAGCCTGTCCTTGCCCGGGTAGCCGGCGTAGGGACCCTGGCCGATCCAGCGGAAGTCCTCGCTACCTGCCGGCGCCATCACCGACAGTCCGGCTTCGGACAGCGCGCCCTGCGCATTGACCGGAACGAAATCGTAACTGACGGCGATTGCGCCGCCGGGGCCGATGTCCAGCACGAACCCGCCCCGCAGACCCTCGCCGCGCGCTGCGCCGGGCCGCGATGTCGTGGCGGCGCCGGCGCCTTGCACCAGATCGTCGGGGACGGCGGCGGGCGCCGCCCGGGTGGCGACCTGGGGCGCCGCCGCCGCGATGGCGGCATCGTCCTGCAGGGGATAGTGACCCGACACCGTAACCCTGACCCTGTCCCCAACCCGCCGCACCTCGACCTCCGCGCCTTCCAGCCTGCGCAGGACCGACGACAGCCACAGGCCTGATCTGGCCGAACCGAGCGCCTCGGCCATGGTCGGCTTGCGACCGCCGTGCGGGACGATGCCGGCAACCAGCAGCTTGCCAGCCCGGTCGCGGATCGTCACCTCGCCGGTCGCGCGCTGGACCGTCAGCACCCATGCGGGAAGCGCCACGCTGACCTGCTGCGCGCTTTCCGTCACGACCGGCGCGCCCGCCACGCCTTGGGCGGTGGCGAGCAGCCGCTCGGCCGCGCGCTGCTCCGCGCCATTCAGGCTCAGGCGCAGCACGCGCTCGTTGACCTGCATGCCATCTTCATCGACCGCGCGCAACGCCAGGGCCAGCACGTCGGCATCCGCATCCGCCGGAATATCCACCGGAATCCGCAGCGTCTCGCGGGTGCGGGACGCGGCCTGCAGCGCGACCTGGCCTGCCTGGATGTCCTTGCCATTGCGCTGCAGGCTCCATTGCAGCGTGAAGCCGGCGAGCGATCGAAAGTCGTGACGGTTCTCGACCGTGACCGCGATCGTCCCGGGCCCCGGCTGGACGGCGGCGCTGCGCTCAAGCAGCTGCACCGGCGCGTACACCTTGCGCATCTGCCAGTAGTCCACCTGCGGCGTGCGGTCGGCATAGGTCAGGCCATCGGCGCCGTCCAGGCCATTGGTATCGTAATAGCGCTGGGGGTCGATCCAGGCCACCTGGGTGCGCTTTTCCCTGTCCACGGGCGTCGCGCTGGTCCGCAGGATGCCCTGGTCGTGGAAGTGCCAGATCGACCCGCCCGCAAAGTTCCGACTCGCCTGTATCAGGTCCCACTGGTCCTGCATGCGGTCGGTGGCCAGGCCGAGCGCGTGGGCATACTCGGTCAGGATCGCCGGCCGCTTGAGCTTTTCGGTATAGCCCTTGAGGGTGGCATTGCTCGGATAGTGCGGGGCATGGATGTCGACGAAGGCCGGGATGCGCTCGTGGTTGGCGGCAAAGTAGCTGCCGATCTTCGGAATGGTGACGGGGCGGGTGGGGTCCAGCTGCTTGGCGAGCCGGGCCGCCTCGAGTTCGGCGTCGTTGATCGGGTTCTCGTTCCCGATGCTCCAGATCAGCACCGAAGGCCGGTTCTTGTCGCGCATGATCGTGGGCGCCACGCGCGCCAGGATATTCTCGCGGTATTCCGGCTTGTCCAGGTTCTTCTCGCCGTGGCCGATCGACACCTCGTCCATCACGTAGATGCCCATTTCGTCGCAGAGTTCGAGCAGGCGCGGATGCGGCGGATAGTGCGAGGTACGCAGGTAGTTGACGTTGGCCCGCTTCATCAGGGCGAGGTCCTGGCGCATCTGGGCTTCGGTGACGGCGCGGCCGGTGCGCGGTTCGAGATCGTGGTGGTTGACGCCGCGCAGCTTGATCGGGCGGCCGTTCAGCAGCAGCACGCCGTCCTCGATGCGCACTTCGCGCAGGCCGATCCGCTCCTCGACCGTCTGCAGCGTCTTGCCGTCCTTGGAGACGGTCAGTTGCAGCCGGTACAGCGACGGGGTCTCGGCGCTCCAGAGCCTGGGCGCGTCCACCCGGATCGACGCGGCGTGACGCTTGCCGGCTGTGCGGCGCAAGCGGACGTTACCGACGGTGCGGCCGTCGGGCCCGACCAGCCTGGCATGGACGCTTCCTTGCGCGGTACTCAAGGCCACGTCGAGCGCCAGTTCGGCTGCGCCCCCGGCCAGCCTGGTGCTGGCGGTGTAGTCCTGCAGGTGGGTCGGCGGCACGGCAAACAGCGTGACGTCGCGGTAGATGCCGGACAGGGACCAGTCGTCGTTCAGGTCGAATTCCACGCCATGCGGGCGGGTAAGGACGCGCACCGCCACCACGTTGTTGGCCTTGCGCCCGTGGCGCAGGACATCGCTCACATCGAACGTGTGCCGGTTGAAGGCGCTCGCCGTCGACGCACCCGCCTTCTTGCCGTTGACCCAGATCTCATAGCCATAGGCGACGCCCTCGAAGCGCAGGAAGATTTTCCGTCCCTGCCAGTTGGAGGGAAGCTGGAAACTTCTCCGGTACAGGCCCTGTCCCTCCTTCAGGTGGTCTCCATACACCGGCTCGGCGAAACCGTGCAGCTCCCAGTTGGCAGGCACCGGGATCGTCGGCCAGTTTGAAGCGTCGAAGTGCGGGGAGGCAAAGCCGGCATCGGCGCCCGGCGCCGGCCCTGGCTGGTACTTGAACGACCACTGGCCGTTGAGCGTTTGCCGGAAGACCGCATCGCTGGAAGGGTAGGCGGATGCGGCATGGGCTGCTGCGAGGGCCTGCAGCAGCAAGGCCAGGATAGTAATGGTGGATCGGACCATGATCGGATGTGTCTGCGGTGGCGTCGGCAGCGCCGATTTTCCCCCCAACCATGTCGCAGCGCGTGCCGGAATGCGGATCAGCAAGAAAAAATCAGGCGCGTGAGCAGTTCGGCCCGCTGAGGGGCTCTATCCTTTTTCCCGGGCCGGTTTCCATGTGTGGTTTAATCGCCTACACCTGAGGAGACCGAGAATGAATGCGAAAAGGCTGCTGCTGGGACTGTGCGTGGGGATGTCGGTCGCGCTGGGCGTGCAGGCCGCCTATCCGGAGCGGCCGATCACCATCGTCGTGCCCTTCCCGGCGGGAGGATCGACCGATGCGATTGCCCGCGCGGTCGGTGCGAAGCTTGCGCTGCGCCTGGGCCAGCCTGTGATCGTCGACAACCGCCCGGGGGCGACCGGCGCCATCGGGGCCGGCATGGTCAAGCGCGCCGCACCGGACGGCTACACCGTGATGGCTGCATCGATCGGCGTGTATGCCATGAACCAGTGGCTGCAGAAGAAGCTGCCCTACGACCCAGCCAGGGATTTCGACTTGCTGACGGTGGCGGTGCAGGCGCCGAACGTGCTGGTGGTGCATCCGGCGGTGCCAGTCAATACGGTGCCTGAGCTGATCGCCTACCTGAAGAAGAAGCCAGGCAAGCTGGCTTTTGCGTCGTCCGGAAACGGCAGTTCCGACCACCTGACGGCTGAACTGTTCTGGCAGAAGAGCGGCACCAGCGGCCTGCATGTGCCCTACAAGGGTGGCGGGCCGGCGATCACCGACCTGCTGGGCGGGCAGACCTCGGCCTCGTTCGTCAACGTGAATACCGCACTGCCTCACATCCGGTCGGGCAGGTTGAAGGCGCTGGCCGTGACCGCCGGGCGCCGCTCTCCCGTCCTGCCCAAGGTGCCGACGCTGGCCGAGTCCGGCGTGCCTGGCGTCGACGTCTATTCGTGGCAGGCGTTCGCGGCACCGAAAGGCTTGCCGACGGCGGTGAAAGCGAAGCTGCACGGCGCGATCGTCGCCGCCTTGAGGGAGCTCGACGTGCGCGACAAGCTGGTCGAACAGGGCTTCGACATCGTGGCGAATTCGCCGGAGCAGTTCGCGGCCTTCCAGCTGGTCGAGCAGGAGCGCTGGAGGAAGGTCATCGTGGGCGGCAAGATCAGCGCGAACTGACGGGCGTCCTGGTCACAGCCTCCCGACCGCCCACAGCACGCCGCGCGCGACCAGGTCGAGGTAGCGCGGGTCATCCATCACCGCCATGTTGTGCGCCAGCGTGGTACTGAACACGCGCGTGCGCTTCGGCCCATAGGTGTGGGTCCAGGCCACGGTATACAGCTTGGCGCGGTCCGCTTCGATGCCGGACTCCGGCTGCACGCCGGTCAGCACGGGCGTCACGCCGAAGCTGGTCAGGTTGTTGTACAGCTCGTCCTTGCCGGTCGTGTAGGGGATGAAGCCTTTTGCGACAGGGTGATCGTTGCCTGCGAGCGCCAGCCGGATCGGCGCTTGCGGTCCGTGGCCGCTCGACTGGATGCCCGTGAATTCGAACCAGCGCGCATTCGCGTCGCCCGCCTTCACTGGCTGCTTCCAGTTGCCGGAGCGGTAGGAGTGCATGGCGCAATGCAGGTTCACCGCCGGAATCCCCTTGATGTGCGGCGCCAGTACCGCGTCGAGTGCTTGCGCGCTGTCCTCGTCGGCCGCGCATTCGTTGTGGATCACCACATCGTAGCCGTCCGCATAATGCGGGTTGCCGTAGATCGGCAGGGCGGGGCGGGTGGCCTTCTCGCCAGGCTTGGGATCATAGTAGACGTGGCTGACCTGCGCGGGCATCCGTTCCTTGAGCGCCCGCTCAAGCACGTCGCGCTGCTGCGGATAGTCGTGGCAGCAGCCGCCGCTGACGATCAGCACCTTGATGGGTTGACTGGGCTCGGCCTGGGCCGGGGGCAGGACGGAAAGGGAAAGCGCAAGCGCTGCGGTGATCGTGTTCAGCATGTCGCCTCAGGATGGTTGTCGATGCGGGCAGGAGGAATATAGGCGATAAGCGAGGCATCGCGACATGGTCGGCGCGCCAACTGGAAAACAATCAAGAATCTGATTATCCTTGCAGAAGCCGGGGATCGACGGGCGTTTTTCGTCTATATCTATGCGTCGATCCGAACTGAGGGAACAAGCATGCAAAACCGATTCACCCTGCGCCGCGCCATCACGCTGTCGATGCTGACCGCTCCTTTGCTGGGACGTCCGCTGCCGGCGCTGGCGGCCTTGAAGCACTTCGCCATCACCGATTTCGGCGCCGTCGCCGACGGCGCCACGGTCAATACCGAGGCCATCCAGAAGACCATCGAACACGCTGCCGCGCAGGGCGGCGGCACCGTCGTGGTGCCGGCCGGCGTGTTCGTCAGCGGCGCGCTGTTCCTGAAGCCGAAAGTGAACCTGCACCTGGAGCAGGGCGCCGTGTTGCGCTGCTCGACGGACCTGAAGCATTTCCCGGCCGGCCGCACCCGCATCGAAGGACATTTCGCCCCCAACTTCAATCCGGCCCTGATCAATGCGAACGGTTGCGACGGTTTGCGGCTCAGCGGCGCCGGCACGCTCGATGGCGCCGGCCGGCCGATCTGGGACATGTTCTGGAAGCTGCGCAATGCCGCGCCCGACCCGCACAATTTCAAGAACATCGGCATCCCGCGCGCCCGGCTGGCGCTGATCGAGCGCTCGAACGGGGTTACGGTCGAGGGCCTCACCTTCAAGGATTCGCAATTCTGGAACCTGCACCTGTACCGCTGCCAGCAGGTCACGGTGCGCAATGCCCGCTTCGTCGTGCCCGATGATTACCACCAGGCCCCCAGCTCCGACGGCATCGACCTGGACAGCTGCCAGCACGTGCTGGTCGAGGGCTGCTTCTTCTCGGTGACCGACGACTGCATCGCCGCCAAGGGGTCGAAAGGCCCCCTGGCCATGGAAGACAAGGACAGCCCGCCCGTGATCGATGTGCGGGTCCGCAACTGCGAGTTCCGGCGCGGCCACCACATGCTGGCCCTCGGCAGCGAGGCGACCCTGGTGCGCGACGTCCTGATCGAGGACTGCCGGGTGACGGGCAAGGTGGACAGCCTGGCAGTGTTCAAGCTGCGGCCGGATACGCCGCAGCACTACGAGAACATCCATTTCCGGAACATCACGGTCGATTCGTCCGGCGGCCAGATCGTGACGATCCAGCCCTGGACGCAGTACTTCGACCTGAAGGGCGCGGCGCCGCCGAAGTCGATCGTGCGCAACATCAGCCTGGTTGGCATCCGCGGGCGCCTCAAGGCCTTCGGCACCATCAAGCCGAACCCGGGCCAGACCACGATCAGCGATATCCTGCTGAAGGACTTCGACGTGAAACTCGACCAGCCGAAGCTGGATACGGCGGACGTCGGCAAGCTGCGGCTGGAGAACGTGGTCGTCAACGGCAAGCAGGTGAGCGCATAGCCGGGGTCCCATCATGAATCGGGCAACCCTGGTCGGGCTGCTGGCGGTGCTGCTGTGGAGCTCGATCGTCGGGCTGATCCGCAGCGTCAGCGAGCACCTGGGCCCCACCGGCGGCGCGGCCCTGATGTACAGCCTGGCCTCGGTGTTCCTGCTGCTGTCGGTCGGCCACGTGAAGCTGCGCGAATTCCCGCGCCGCTACCTGGTCTGGGGCAGCCTGCTGTTCGTGAGCTACGAGCTGTGCCTGTCGCTCTCGATCGGCTATGCCCACAGTGCACGGCAGGCGATCGAGGTGGGCATGGTGAACTACCTGTGGCCGACCTTGACCATCCTCGCCGCCATCCTGTTCAACCGGCAGCCGGCCAACTTCCTCATCGTCCCCGGCTTCCTGCTGTCGATCGTCGGCATCTGCCGGGTGCTGGGCGGCGAGGACGGCATCGACCTGGGCGGCATGCTGGCCAACGTGCGCGACAACCCGCTCAGCTATGGCCTGGCCTTGGCCGGGGCACTGATCTGGGCGGCGTACTGCACGGTCACGGCGCGCATCGCGGACGGCAAGAACGGCGTCACCCTGTTCTTCATCCTGGTGTCGGCCAGCCTGTGGGGCAAATACCTGCTCGAAGGGGGCGGCACCATGAGGTTCAGCGTCGAGGCTGTCGTCTACCTGGTGCTGGCCGCCGGCGCCATGGGCTTCGGCTACGCCGCCTGGAACGTCGGCATCCTTCGCGGCAACGTGACGGTGCTGGCCGGCGCCTCCTACTTCATTCCGGTGTTGTCGGCGGCACTGTCGAGCCTGCTGCTGCGCACGCCCTTGTCCCTGGCCTTCTGGCAGGGTGCGGCCATGGTGGTGGGCGGCGCGGTGCTGTGCTGGGCGGCGACCCGGGCGAAAGCTGCCGTAGCCGTGGCTTGAGGATCAGACCTCATCCGAGATCAGTCCCTCCGGCAGGATCTCCTTGTAGGCGGGGATCATCGAAAACTCGTCGCCGAGAATGAACTGCTCGATTCCGGTCTGCTCGCCAGGCTGCACGGCGTGTCCTCGCGTGTCTTCGTGTTCGTAGGGGTTCGTGAACATGTGTGCTCCATATGGGTTGATTGAACCCAGCATAGCGGCCGATGGTGCGGTGCACAATCCGGATATCGCTTTGTATTTTGTAGTCTTTCCCCTACCTGATAGTCTTGGTTTGTTGCGCATGCACCGGCAGCGGCGGGGGGCATGCAAGCGATGCCGAACGATCAAGTTGACGAGCATTTGCCCCATCCCGGTATCGAGGCCATCTTGCCGGCGCCAAGCCGTCGCATAATTGCGGATTTGCTGCGGACCACACCATGCGATTCGTTCCGAAGACCGTCCTTGCCATTTTCCTCGCTGCTGCAGTCCTCCACACCGCGCACGCCGCCGGGCAGACCATCCGCAACGGCGAGTTCTGGAAGGACAGTTCGGGCACGCCGATCTATTCGCAGGGCGGCGGCATCCTGAAAGTCGGCGCCAGGTATTACTGGTATGGCGTGAAGTACGCCGAGGCAGTCAGCTATGCCAAAGCACCAGGGGCGTACACCGACAAGCCGCACTTCGTCTCCGTCACCGCCTACTCGTCGAGCGACCTGGTGAACTGGCGCTTCGAAGGCGATGTCCTGACGCCGGCGGGCCTGGGCGAGCACGTCGACCCGAATGCCTGGCTTGGCCGCATGGGCGTGGTGTACAACAAGTCGACCCGCAAGTACGTCTTGCTGACGCAGTACGGCAGCAAGGCCACAGGTAGCGGCGTGCTGTTCGCCACGGCCGACAGTCCGGGCGGACCCTTCGTGTTCAAGCGCCTGCAGGCGCGCATCGGCCGGGTGGCTTCGCCGACCTCGGGGGACCAGACGGTGTTCACCGACGACGATGGCCAGCCCTACCTCGTCTTCAGCAACAACGGCGACCGGCGCCAGATGTATGTGGCGCCCCTGCGCACGGCGGATTTCCTCAACGTCGAGCCGGCCACCAACATCCATCAAGCCCCGGGCGGCGGCCGCGAAGGCAATGCGATGTTCAAGTACCAGGGCTTGTACTATTTCTGCTCCTCCGACCTGCACGGCTGGAACGCTTCGCGCAGCTATTGCATGACCGCCTCCAGCATCACCGGACCCTATACGCCCGAGAAGCTGATTACCGGCACCGACGCCGATTTCTCGCATGTGTCCCAGAACGGTTTCTTCATCCCGGTGCACGGGACGGCCGGCACCACCATCCTGTACGCCGGCGATCGCTGGAGCAATTTCGCCGGCAATGGCCATGGCTACAACATCTGGGTGCCCTTATCGTTCGATGGCGCCGCGCCGGTGTTCAATTCGCTCAGCGAATTCCGGCTCGACGCCGCGCGCGGCACCTGGACGGTCGGCAAGGGCAACAATTACATCCTCAACCCGTCCTTCGAAGCCGACCGGGTGCGCCAGAGCAGCGTGGCCGGCTGGGTCAGCAGCTGGACCAGCCTCAAGGGCGACGCGCCACTCATGAACACGCTGGACGGGCGCACCGGAAAATGGGCGCTCTCGCTGCGGCACGCGGGCCAGACGATGGGCAGCGCCGTCCAGCAAGTGAGCGTGCCGAATGGCGTCTACACGCTGCGCGCCTGGGTCAAGAGCAGCGGCGGGCAGGGTCTTGCGCGGCTGTACGCGGCCGGGCATGGCGGGGCCGAGGTCTCCCATGCCTTGCACGCGCCGATGGCGCAATGGACTGAGGTAATCTTGCCGGGAATCCGGGTGACGACCGGGGGCGTACAGATCGGCGTGTATTCGGAAGGAAGGGACGGACACTGGCTCGCCATGGACGATGTCAGCCTGGTGCGGGAATGAATTGCCCGATGCCAGCCGAAAAGATTGCCAGCGACTACACTACACACCACGATAGTTAAACGGGAGACAGCATGAGCACTGAAAGCAGCCTCAGCGGCAACGACGACAGCCAACTGCGCGCCGACGCACTCGACTACCACCGCTCGCCAGTGCGCGGCAAGATCGAGGTCGTGGCCACCAAGCCCCTATCCAACCAGCGCGACCTGTCGCTGGCCTACTCGCCGGGCGTGGCCTATGCCTGCGAGGAAATCGCGGCCGATCCCGCCATGGCGGCCGAGTACACGTCGCGCGGCAACCTGGTGGCCGTCATCACCAACGGCACCGCGGTGCTCGGCCTGGGCAATATCGGACCGCTGGCGTCCAAGCCCGTCATGGAAGGCAAGGGCTGCCTGTTCAAGAAATTCGCCGGCGTCGACGTGTTCGACCTGGAACTGGCCGAGAACGACCCGGACAAGCTGGTCGAGGCCATCGCCATGCTCGAGCCGACGGTCGGCGGCATCAACCTCGAGGACATCAAGGCGCCCGAGTGCTTCTATATCGAGAAGAAGCTGCGCGAGCGGATGAATATCCCGGTCTTCCACGACGACCAGCACGGCACCGCCATCATCTCCAGCGCGGCACTGATGAATGCCTTGAAAGTGGTGGGCAAGGACATCGGCGCCATCAAGCTGGCCGCTTCCGGCGCCGGCGCGGCGGCCATCGCCTGCCTCGACATGATGGTGAGCCTGGGCGTGAAGCAGGAAAACATTTTTGTCACGGATTCGAAGGGCGTGATCTGGCAGGGCCGCGAAGCGAACATGGAAGCCAACAAGGCGCGCTATGCGCAGGCGACCGATGCCCGCACGCTGGCCGATATCATGGAGGGCGCCGACGTGTTCCTGGGCTGCTCGACCGCCGGCGTCCTGAGCGCCGACATGGTCAAGACCATGGCTGCGCGCCCGGTCATCCTGGCCCTGGCCAATCCGGAACCGGAGATCCGTCCCGAGGTGGCGCGCGCCGCCCGGCCCGACTGCATCGTCGCCACCGGCCGTTCCGACTACCCGAACCAGGTGAACAACGTCTTGTGCTTCCCCTACATCTTCCGCGGCGCCCTGGACTGCGGCGCCACCCGCATCACCGACGAGATGAAGCTGGCCTGCGTCGGCGCGATCGCGCGCCTGGCCGAGGCCGAGGCCAACGATACCGTGGCCGAAGCCTACGCCGGCCAGGACCTGAGCTTCGGCCCCGACTACATCATTCCGAAGCCGTTTGATCCGCGCCTGATGGCGGCCATCGCGCCGGCGGTTGCCGCCGCGGCCGCAAGCTCCGGCGTGGCGACGCGTCCGATCGACGACATGGACGCCTACCGCGCGCGCCTGGGCGAGATGATCTACCACACCGGCTTCTTCATGAAGCCGGTGTTTGCCAAGGCCAAGGCGACGCTGCGCCGGGTCGCCTACGCCGAAGGCAGCGACGGACGCGTGCTGAGGGCGGTGCAGACCGTGGTGGACGAAGGCCTGGCCCGGCCGGTGCTGATCGGCAGCGCGGCGGCGGTGGAGGCGGCGGTGAAGCAGTCGGGCCTGCGCCTGACCCGTGATGTCGACTACGTGCTGGCCGAGCCGGACGGCGGCGACGCCACCCTGCACGGCACGCGCCTGCTGCAGTCGGGCGAGGTCGATGCCCTTGTTTGCGGCATGGCGGGCAGCTACGACAGCCACCTGGCGCACGTGCGCGAGGTGATCGGCACCGCGCCGGGCAGCACGGTGCTGGCCGCGATGAATGCGCTGGTGCTGGACAAGATGACCCTGTTCATCACCGACACCTACGTCAACGACGATCCGTCGGCGCAGGAGCTGGCCGACATCACGCGCCTGGCCGCGACCGAATTGCGCCACTTCGGGCTGCAGCCCAAGGCGGCGCTGCTGTCGCATTCGATCTTCGGTTCCTCCGAGCGCCCGTCGGCGCGCAAGATGCGAGAAGCACGCGCGCTGCTGGCGCACAGCGCGCCCGAGCTGGCGCTGATCGGCGAGGTGCACGGCGACGCCGCCTTGTCCGAGGAGATCCGGCGCTTGTACCAGCCGGCAGGGGAGGGTACGGGCGGCTTTGCCGGCAGCGCCAACCTGCTGGTGATGCCATCGCTCGACGCCGCCAACATCCTGTTCAACGTGCTGAAGGTAGCGGCGGGCAAGGGCGTGACGGTCGGCCCGATCCTGCTGGGCGCGGCCAAGCCGGTGCATATCCTGAGCCCGAGTGCGACCGTGCGCCGCATCGTCAACATGACGGCACTGGCGGTGGCAGGGGTACGCTGATTTACTGCGGCCGGATGCCGACGAAGGCGTGCAGCAGCCGGTTGAACGCCGCCGCATGCGTGACGTTCATCCCGTGCGAGGCGCCCGCAATCGTGCGCTTGTCCACGTGGGGCATCCAGCCGGCCAGCTTTTCCACGTTGTCGCGGTAGCTGCGTGGGCTGCGTTCCCCTTCGATGAGCAGGGTCCGGCACCTCACGCCGCTTGCCGCGGCGCGGGTATAGGCCGGCAGGGGATCGCTGAACTGCTTCGGCAGCGTGGCGGCATTGTCGATCGCCATCGTGCGAAAACTCTTGGGGCTCTTGCGCCAGATGCCCGGCATGCTGACCGCATCGACGAACAATTCCAGCCCGGTCTCGATGTCCCCGTGACCGATCAGGCTTGCCACCTTGCCGCGCAGGGCGTCCGCCGCGCCCGCGTCGCCGCTCGCGGGGCCGGCAGGATCGGCCAGCGTCAGGGTCTTGACCAGCGCCGGATGCTCGCGTGCCACGTTGAAGGCGACACTGGCGCCGCGCGAATGCCCGACCAGGTGGACCGGGCCGGCGTTCATCGCGGCGACGAACCCGGCCAGTTCGGCGACGTGGGCCTCCCAGCTGAACGTGCTCCGCATGGGGACGTCGCCGCCCGGCCAATAGTGACTCAGGCTCACCGACACGCACAGGAAGTGCTTCGACAGCACCTCGGCCTGGCTATGCCAGTAGCGCAAGTCGCACAGTGAGCCATGCACGAACAACAGCGGCTCCCCGGCCCCCAGCGCGACGTAGGGAATGCGCACGCCGGACGGGGTATCGGCAAAAGACAACTCGGGGACGGCGAAGATGCGGGGATCGGCTGCAGCGTTCATGATGGGCTCCTTTCCGACACTATGCACGATGGCGTACCTTAAGAAAATCGCATAATATTGAAGGCATCTATCAACTTTTCTGATGCCTTATCAGCTCCCCGTGAAAGCACTCGACCTGGATGTCCTGGCGATGATCGTCGCCGTGGCCGATACCGGCAACATCAGCCGCGCGGCCGAGGTCGTGCACCGCTCGCAATCGGCGGTCAGCATGCAGATCAAGACCCTCGAGACGGCACTCGGCAAGCCGCTCTTCGTGCGCAGCTCGCGCAGCGTGACGCCGACCCAGGACGGCGAAGTGCTGTTGAGCTACGCGCGGCGCATGCTGGCGCTGCGCGACGAGGCCTGGGCCGCGGTGGTCCGCCCCGATGTCACCGGCCGGGTGGTGCTGGGCGTGCCCGACGACTATGCGTCTTCCCTGCTGCCGCCGATCCTCAAGAAGTTTTCGGCCACCTACCCGAAGGTCGAGATCCAGGTGGTCGGGCTGCCGAGCGTGGCGCTCGCACCCATGGTCAAGGATGGAAGGGTCGACCTGGTCTGCGCCACGCGCGTCAAGGGCCTGTCGGGAGAGTTCGTCCGCTTCGAGCCGATGGTCTGGGCGGCCTCGCCGGGCGCCCCCGAGATCTGGCAGGAGCGGCCGCTGCCGATCGCCGTTTTCCTGCCCGGCAGTGTGGCGCGGGAAAACGCCATCCGCAGCCTGGAGCGGGCAGGAATCCCTTACCGGACCTCCTACGAGAGCCCCAGCCTGATGGGACTGCTCAGCATGGTCCAGGCGGGCCTGGCGATCGTGCCGCTGGCACGCTGCGCGGTGCCGGCCCATCTGAGCCTGCTGGGCGCGGCGCAGGGATTGCCGGAGATCGATGCGCTGGAAGTGATCCTCGCGCGCAGCAGCACATCGCGCCGTCCGCCCTGCGACTTCATGGCCGAACAGATCATGTCGGAACTGCGGCGCTGACGCTATTGCCGATACATAAATCGGTATCGCACCGAGCAAAAATTTGATTGGATCGATCTCACTTCACCGCCTACCATCAATGTCGAGCTTGTAATAACAGCAAAGCCGCGAGACAGCGGTCATAACGAAAACGACACAGGAGACGTATGAAACGCACCTCATTCGGCCGCGCCGCGGCTGGTACCCGTCACGCCTTCACGCTCCGCGCAACGGTGGCTGCACTCGCCGGCGTGGGCCTGATCAGCAGCGCCACGGTTGGCGCCCAGGAAATCTCCCCCGCCGCGGCGGCCGACGCGGCGGACCCGGGCGAGACGCAGACCGTGGTCGTCACGGGCGTCAAGGCCTCGCTCATCAAGAGCCTGGCGATCAAGCGCATCAGCGACCAGGTCGTGGAATCGGTGGTGGCCGAAGACATCGGCAAGCTCCCCGATAACAACGTCGTCGAAGCGCTGCAGCGCGTGACGGGCATCCAGGTCACCAACCGCGCCGGTGGCGAAGTCGGCGCCTTGTCCATCCGTGGCCTGCCCGACGTCCAGACCACCTGGAACGGCCGCAATATCTTTACCGCGTCGGGCACCCAGGTCGCGCTCCAGGACATTCCCTCGACCCTGGTGCGCCAGATCGACGTCTACAAGACGCGCGATGCCAGCCAGCTGGAAACCGGCATTGCAGGCCAGATCGACGTCAAGTCGCTGCGACCCTTCGATTTCAAGGGGCCGCAAGTGTCGATACTGGCGCGTGAGACCTATCTGGATCCTGCCAAAAAGTGGAACCCGCAGCTCAGCGCCATGTTCAGCAACCGCTGGGAAACCGGCATCGGCGAAGTCGGCGCCCTGGTCAACCTGGCGGCTGCCAAGACGAAATACCGCAATGAAAGCGTGACGCCGGGCGCCATGGTGCCGTTCACCAGCCCGAATGCCGCCGAAGTGCCGGCCGGTTACACGCCCTTGCAGCGCATCTTCGACAACGCGGTCTGGGCGCCCGGCACCCGTACCGGCTTGCCGACGGCAGCGGGTTCGACGCTGAATTTCAACGGCAAGGCGCATCCTTATTACCTGGCGCGCGACGCCGTCTTCCAGAGCGACGTCGAGGGCGAACGCAAGCGTCCTGCCGCGAATATCGCCTTGCAGTGGAAGCCGAACAGCAGTTCGGTCTACACTTTCGAATCGATGTACAACGGTTATCGCGACAAGGCCTTCAACCAGCTGCTGTTCAGCTTCGTCGACTGGTGGGGCGATCTCGGCAGCAACCCTGCGGGGACGATCACGACCTTCCCGGGAACGAACATCATCAAGACCCGCAAGGTCAATAACGTCTATGGCTTCAACAGCGGCGACTACACCACGTCGAAAACCGATTCCTTCGTCTATGCCCTGAACGGCAAGTGGGATATCGGCGATCGCCTGAGGCTGGACGGCGATCTGTCGTACCAGACGAGCGAATTCGACACGCAATTCACCGCCACCCGGATCGACCGCGTCGCACCTTCCATCGACGTCGATTTCAATGCCGGCGGCGATACGGCATTCCGCTTCAACAACAATGCCGACCTGGCCGACCCGAGCAAGTGGAATGTGGCGGAGTTCTACGATAACGCCAACCGCAACAAGGGCAGCGCCGCGACGGCTACCCTGGCGGGTGTCTTCGATGCCGACTGGGGTGCCCTGCAGACGCTCAACTTCGGCGTGCGCCATGACGTACGCAAGGCCTCGGAGGCGAACCGGACGCAATCGGCCTTCCTGGGCCGCAACCTCGCCTCGCTTGGGCCGCAGTATGCCATTACCAACTCCAACTTCGGCACCGACATCTCGGACGTTCCGCGCTCCTGGGTGGAGCCGAATGCCTACTACATCCGCGACCATTTGGACGAGTGGCGCAAGCTCTATAACTCGGTCAACAGCAACTTCCTGACCACGGATAAACTGAGCCTGCAGAAGACCTTCGAGATCGAGGAAAAGACCAGCAACCTCTACCTGATGGGGAATTTCCAGAGCGAGCTGTTGGGCAAGCGCCTGCGCGCCAATGTCGGCGTGCGCTACACCAAGGTCGATACCGACATGACCTTCTACAAGGTCGATGCCAGCACAAAGGCGGTCACGCCGTCCGGCGCCAGCAAGTCGACCAGCAAGTTCCTGCCGAGCCTGACGCTGACCTACGACGCGACCAAGGACGTCGTGACGCGCTTCAACTTCGGTAAAACCCTGCGCCGCCCGAACTTCGGCGACCTGAATCCTGTCCTGCAACTCGGCGACGACGTGTCGCGGGTGGGTTATGGCTCGGGCACCGGCGGCAATCCGGACCTGAAGCCGACGCAATCGACGAACTTCGATCTGACGGGCGAGTGGTATTTCCAGAAAGACAGCGCACTCTACGGCACGGTGTTCAAGCGCAAGATCGATGGCCTGGTCGTGCCCCTGCGCCGCAAGATCCACGTCGACCCGGCGGACGACCCGTTCCGCAACTCGACCTCGGGGGGCGACCATACCAACGGCTACGACTACGTCATCAACTCGCCGGTCAACGCCTCCGACGGCACCATCAAGGGCGTCGAGCTCGGCTTGATCTACTTCCCGAAATGGCTGCCGGGCCCGCTGGAAGGACTGGGCTTCCAGGGCAGTTTCACCAAACTCAGCTCGTCGCAGAACGTGCCCGAGGCGAATAGCGCCGGCGAGATCATCGCCCAGCTCGAGACGCCGTTCTTTGGCGTGTCCGACCGCTCGTACAACGCCACCCTGGCCTACGAAAAGGGACCGCTCAGCGCGCGCCTGTCCTATGTCTGGCGCTCCGCATTCCTGGCCGCCAACGAAGCCGCCTTGTTCGCCAATCCGATCGGTATCTGGCGTCATCCGGAAAAGAGCGTGGACATGCAGATCTCCTACAAGATCAGCGACAGGATGTCGGTCGATATCGCCGCCATCAACCTGACCAACGAGATGCAGCGGCAGTACTACCACTTCGGCAGCGCGGGTAACCAGGAGCTGACCAACTTCGGTACGGTCCAGGTTGGACGTTCGGCCTCGGTCGCCTTGCGCTGGAAGATGTAACCATCCGGGCAGCAGCGCAGTAGAAGAGGGCACTGCACGGTCTCGGCCGGCAGTGCCCCGGTCGTTCGCAAGGGAAGGCGCAACATGCACACTCAAAAACTCTCCACCCTCGAAAAAGCGGGTTTCGGCGCCGGCGACATGGCGCTCAACGTGGTGATCTCGTCGATGATGCTGATCATTACTTTCTTCTATACAGACATTTACGGACTGAAGACAAGCGACCTGGCACTGCTGTTCGTGGCCGTGAAGGTAGTGGGGGCCGTCGCCGACCTGGCGATGGGGCAGGTGACCGACAGCGTCCTGACCCGCTGGGGACGCTACCGGCCCTGGCTGCTGCTGCTCGCCGTGCCCTACGGCCTGAGCGTCTTCCTGGTCTTCACCACACCCGACTGGACCTATGACGCCAAGCTGATCTGGGCCTATTCGACCTACATCCTGATGACCCTGATGACGGCGGGTGTCGGCATTCCCTATATCTCGCTGATCAGCGGGTTGACGTCCGATCCACAGGAGCGCCTGTCGGCCAACGGCTATCGCCTGTTCTTCGCCAAGATCGGCGCCTTCATGGTAACCATCATCGTGCCGGTGCTGGCCAGCTGGTGGGACGCCGGGAACCCGGCCACGGGCTACCAGGCCGCCATGGCGGTGATGGCGGCGATGGGCGTGCTGCTGTTCCTGGTGTGCTTCTTCACCACGACCGAACGGGTGATCCACAAGGTCGAGAAGCAGCCGCTGATGGACCAGGTGCGCGTGCTGATGCAGAACGACCAGTGGCTGATCCTGTGCGCCGTGTGCGTGACCGGCACCATCGGCTACGTGATCCGCGGATCGGTGGCGATCTACTACGCCAAGTACTACCTGGGCGGCGACACGGCAACCGTGTCGGCCTTCCTGTCCACGGGCGTGGCGGCCGCCATCCTGGCCATGGTGGTGTCCACCTGGACGACCAAGTTCTACTGCAAGGTCAAGCTGTTCCGCAACAGCCAGATCGCGGTGGCCGTGATCAGCCTGCTGATCTACTTCCTGGTGCAGCCGGGCGACATGGTGCTGGCCTTCGTCCTCTACTTCATGCTGTCGCTGGTGGTCGACCTGCACGCACCGGTGTTCTGGTCGGCGATCGCCGAGACCATCGACTACGGCCAGGTCAAGACCGGCAAGCGGGTCTCGGGCTTCGCATTCGGGGGCATCTCGGTGTGCCAGAAGGCCGGCATGGCGATCGCCGGCGGCATGGTCGGCATCCTGCTGGACCACTTCCAGTACCAGCCGAACCAGGAACAGTCTGCGCTGGCGCTGCAGGGCATCGCCCTGATGCTGTCGGTGATCCCGGGCTTCTTCCACCTCCTGATGGGCCTCCTGATGTTCAAGTACCGCATCAGCGACACCTACTACGACAGCGTCAAGGCCGACATGCGCACCCACGGCTACGCCGCCAGTTAATGTCATGCACGCGTCCAACCACACGATGAACTACCGAATATCATGCAAGAAACCATGCTGAAACCCCTGATCGAACAACGCGCCGATCCCTACATCTACAAGCACACCGACGGTTATTACTACTTCACCGCCTCGGTCCCGCAATACGACCGCATCGAACTGCGCCGCGCGACCACGATCGCCGGCCTGGCCGAAGCGCAAACGGTCGACGCCTGGACCAAGCCCGACACCGGCCCCTACTGCGAGCTGGTCTGGGCCCCCGAGCTCCACTTCAACCAGGGCGCCTGGTACGTCTATTTCGCCGCGGCCCCGAGCCGCGAGATCAAGGACAAGCTGTTCCAGCACCGCATGTACGCGATCCGCAACCAGGGCGCCAATCCGTTGGAGGGCGAGTGGGAATTCATGGGCCAGGTCGACACCGGCGTCGACAGCTTCTGCCTCGACGCCACCACCTTCACCCACAAGGACCAGCTGTACTACCTGTGGGCGCAGAAGGATCACGAGATCGAAGGGAATTCCAACCTCTACATCGCCCCGATGAAGACCCCGTGGCAGATCGAGGGCAAGCCGATCATGCTGAGCAAGCCGGAGTTCGACTGGGAGACGCGCGGCTTCTGGGTCAACGAAGGGCCCTCGGTGGTGCGCCGTCACGGCAAGATCTTCATCAGCTACTCCGCCAGCGCCACCGACGAGAACTACGCGATGGGCCTGCTGTGGGCAGACGAGGACGCGAACCTGCTGGATCCGGCATCCTGGACCAAGTCGCAAGCGCCGGTGCTGCGCACCTGCTACGAACACGGCATCTACGGACCCGGCCACAACAGCTTTACCTACGCGGAGGACGGCGAGACCGTGATGCTGGTCTACCACGCGCGCACCTATACCGAGATCGTCGGCGATCCGCTCTGGAATCCGGACCGCCACACTTTTGTGAAGACGCTGCGCTGGGACGAGCGCGGCATGCCGGTGTTCGGCCGGCCGTCCACCAACTGAGGAAGCAGCCAGGTGCCAACCTCCATCACGCACTCACCCTTCGGCCAACTGGCGGACGGCCAGGCCGTCACGCAGTTCACGCTCACCAACGCGAACGGCCTGGTCGCCAGGATCATCGACTTCGGCGGCATCATCACCGAACTGCATGTGCCCGACCGCGACGGCCGCCTGGCTGACGTGGTGCTGGGCTTCGACACGCTCGAGCCCTACCTGGGCGAGCACCCGTATTTCGGCGCCCTGATCGGCCGCTTCGGCAACCGCATCGCCAGGGGCCGCTTTACCCTCGATGGCCGGGACCACGCGCTGGCGGCCAACGATGGCGAGAATCACCTGCACGGCGGGGCCGGCGGCTTCCACAAGGTCAAGTGGCAGGCCCGCGTCGAGGACGACGGCCTGCGCCTGACTTACCGCAGCGCCGATGGCGAGGAAGGCTATCCCGGCAACCTCGACGTCACCGTGACCTACCGGCTCAACGACGACAACGAACTGGTGGTGCGCTTCCATGCCGTGAGCGACCAGCCGACGCCGGTCAACCTCACCCAGCACAGCTACTTCAACCTGGCCGCGGGTGGCGACAAGGGCGGCGACATCCTGGACCATGTGCTCACCATCGACGCCGACAGTTTCGTCGCCATCGATGCGGGCTCGATCCCGCTGGGGACGCTGGCGCTGGTCACCGGCACGCCGTTTGATTTCCGCACGCCGCGCCCGATCGGCGAGCGTGTCGGCCAGCCGGACAAGCAGCTGCGCCACGGGCAGGGCTACGACCACAATTTCGTGCTCAACAAACCGAACGGCAGGATGACGCGCGCGGCCCACGTGTGCGAACCGGCGTCGGGCAGGGTGCTCGAGCTGTTCACCCAGGAGCCCGGCGTGCAGTTCTACAGCGGTAACTTCCTCGACGGTTCGCTGGCCGGCAAGGGCCGCAGCTACGGCCACCGCAGCGGCTTCTGCCTGGAACCGCAGCACTTCCCCGACTCGCCGAACCAGCCGTGCTTCCCGAACACCATCCTGCGTCCGGGCCAGGTGTACCAGACCGAATCGCGCTTCCGCTTCTCGGTGCTGGGCGGCGCAGGCGAAGCTGGAGGTGCAGAGGGATGATGCAGCCTTTCCTCGAAAACCGCCACGAACTGGGCGAATGCGTGCTGTGGTGCGAGCGCACCGGGCGCCTGCTGTGGACCGACATCCCCGCCGCCGAGCTGTGGTCGTATTCGCCGGCGAGCGGCCGCAGCACGGGCTGGCGCATGCCGGAGCGCCTGTGCTCGTTCGCGCTGACGGCCAGCGACGATCGCCTGCTGCTCGGACTGGCCTCCGGCCTGGCCTTCTTCAGCTTTTCCACCGGCGCGGTCGAGCGCATCCTCGACGTCGAAGCCGACATCCCGGCCACGCGGCTGAACGACGGCCGCTGCGACCGCCAGGGTCGCTTCGTGTTCGGCATGTTCAATCAGGATCCTGGGCCCAAGCAGGCGCTGGGCGGCTTCTACCGCCTGGATACCGACCTGCGCCTCGAACGCCTGCCGCTCCCGAACGCCGCGATCGCCAACAGCATCTGTTTCAGTCCGGACGGGCGGCGCATGTACTACGCCGATTCGGCGACCCGCACGATCCATTGCTGCGGCTACGATCCGCACAGCGGCGCGATCGGCGCCTCGCGGGTATTCGTCGGGGCGGACGCCGCTCCAGGGGAGCCGGATGGCTCCTGCATCGATGCCGACGGCTACCTGTGGAGCACCCGCTGGGGCGCCGGGCAGCTGATGCGCTTTGCCCCGGACGGGCGCCTGGACCGCGTGCTGGCGCTGGATGCGCCGCAGCCGAGCTGCCCGGCCTTCGGCGGGCCAGGCCTGTCCACCCTGTATGCGACCAGCGCTTTCCTCGGCATGGGCGCGGGCGAGCGCGCCGCCGCGCCGTTCTCGGGCGCGCTGTTTCGCATGGAGCTGGATGTGCGCGGCCTGCCGGAATCGCGTTTTCTCGGCGTGCCACGATAACTATTCCGATATCACTTTTGCGAAATAATTGATTGGAAAGTTATCTGCTTGCATTCTAGACTTGCTTCATAGCTGAACAACACGTGCTGCTCAACACCACCTTAGAGGAGGCCCCGAGTCTCCCGCAGCCGAGATAAACTGAGAGGAATGCATGTCGGAGACGAAAAAAAAGACCACGCTGCGCTCGGCCGCGTGGTTCGGGACCCAGGACAAGAACGGCTTCATGTACCGGAGCTGGATGAAGAACCAGGGTATTCCCGACCATGAATTCCAGGGCAAGCCGATCATCGGCATCTGCAATACCTGGTCCGAACTGACCCCCTGCAACGCCCACTTCCGCAAGCTGGCCGAACACGTCAAGCGCGGCATCCTGGAGGCCGGCGGTTTCCCGGTCGAGTTCCCAGTGTTCTCGAACGGCGAATCGAACCTGCGCCCGACCGCCATGCTGACCCGTAACCTGGCCAGCATGGACGTCGAAGAATCCATCCGCGGCAACCCGATGGACGCGGTGGTGCTGCTGGTGGGCTGCGACAAGACGACCCCGGCGCTCCTGATGGGCGCGGCCAGCGTCGACCTGCCGACCATTGTCGTCACCGGCGGTCCGATGCTCAACGGTAAACTGAACGGCAAGGACATCGGTTCCGGCACCGCCGTCTGGCAGCTGCACGAGCAGGCCAAGGGCGGCCAGATCACGATGCACGATTTTCTCGCCGCCGAAGCCGGCCACTCGCGCTCGGCCGGCACCTGCAACACCATGGGCACGGCCTCCACCATGGCCTGCATGGCCGAGTCGCTCGGCACCTCGCTGCCGCACAATGCCGCCATTCCCGCGGTCGATGCGCGCCGCTACGTGCTGGCCCATATGTCGGGCATCCGCATCGTCGAGATGGTGCACGAAGACCTGCGCCTGTCGAAAATCCTCAAGCGCGAGAATTTCGAGAACGCGATCCGCGTCAACGCCGCCATCGGCGGCTCGACCAACGCCGTGATCCACCTGAAGGCGATCGCCGGCCGCATGGGCGTGCCGCTCGAGCTGGAAGACTGGACCACGATCGGCAAGGGCACCCCGACCATCGTCGACCTGCTCCCGTCGGGCAAGTACCTGATGGAGGAGTTCTATTACGCGGGCGGCCTGCCGGGCGTGATCCGGCGCCTGGGCGAAGGTGGCCTGCTGGCCAACAAGGACGCGCTCACCGTCAACGGCAAGACCCTGTGGGAGAACTGCCAGGACGCGCCGATCTACAACGATGAAGTGATCCGCAAGCTCGACACCCCGCTGATCGCGGACGGCGGTATCCGCATCCTGCGCGGCAACCTGGCGCCGCGTGGCGCCGTGCTCAAGCCGTCGGCGGCGTCCCCGCACCTGATGCAGCACCGCGGCCGCGCAGTCGTGTTCGAGGACTTCGACCACTACAAGCAGCGCATCAACGACCCGGACCTGGACGTGGACGCCAATTCTATCCTGGTGATGAAGAACTGCGGCCCCAAGGGTTACCCGGGCATGGCCGAAGTCGGCAACATGGGCCTGCCGCCCAAGCTGCTGGCCCAGGGCATCACCGACATGGTGCGCATCTCGGACGCGCGCATGAGCGGCACCGCCTACGGCACCGTGGTGCTGCACGTGGCCCCGGAAGCGATGGCCGGCGGGCCGCTGGGCATCGTGCAGGATGGCGACTGGATCCAGCTCGACTGCGCCGGCGGCGGACTGAATCTCGAGCTGTCGGATGACGAGATCCGCGCCCGCCTGGCCGATCGCGCCGAGAAGACCAAGCCGGTACAGCATAGCGGTTACCAGCGGCTGTACCTGGACCATGTGCTGCAGGCGGACGAGGGCTGCGATTTCGATTTCCTGATCGGCTGCCGTGGGTCGGCGGTGCCGAAGCATTCGCATTGATTCATACGTGATTTGAACGCGTGGGCGGGGAACCCGCCCACCCTACCAATGCCACGATCCCGTAGGGTGGGCGGGTCTCCCGCCCACGCGTTCAATCGGTGCCTGAATACACGCACCGTCATTCGACTATAAATAATTGGGAGACCGGGCCATGCTGCTCGTACAATTCACCACCGAATCGCAAGAACGCCGCATCGGCATCCTGCACGACAACATCATCCGCGTCGTGAATGGCTACGCCACGACGCTCGACCTGGCGCGCGCCGCCATCGCCACCAAGTCCAGCCTGGCCCAGTTGGCCGACGCGGCCGCCGGCAGCGAACACCTCAACTACGACGACGTGGCGCAGGCCGGCCGCATCCTGGCGCCGCTCGACCACCCGGACGCCGCCCACTGCTACGTCACCGGCACCGGCCTGACCCACCTGGGCAGCGCCGACACGCGCGACGCCATGCACAAGAAGATCGGCGGCGACGTCGAGTCCCTGAGCGACTCGATGAAGATGTTCCGGATGGGCGTCGAAGGCGGCAAGCCGGCCCCGGGCACCCCCGGCGTGCAGCCGGAATGGTTCTACAAGGGCGACGGCTCGATCGTGCGCGCCACCGGCCAGGACATCGAGATGCCCGACTTCGCGCTCGACGGCGGCGAAGAGCCGGAGATCGCGGGCCTGTACCTGATCGGCGACGACGGCCAGCCCTACCGCCTCGGTTTCGCGATCGGCAACGAGTTTTCCGACCACGTCACCGAGCGTCAGAACTACCTCTACCTGGCCCACTCGAAACTGCGCAACTGCGGCCTCGGCCCGGCGCTGCTGGTGGGCGAACTCCCGAGCCACGTGGCGGGCACCTCGCGCATCCTCGACAAAGAGGGCAAGGTACGCTGGGAGAAGGCTTTTGTCAGCGGCGAGCAGAACATGTCGCACAGCATCGAGAATCTCGAATACCACCACTTCAAGTATGGCCTGTTCACCCGTCCGGGCGACGTCCACATCCACTTCTTCGGTACCGCCACCCTGAGCGTGGCCGACAATATCACGGTGGAGGCCGGCGAGAGCTTCGAAGTCGAGGCGCCGCAATTCGGCCCGGCGCTGCGCAACCGCCTGGCGGTCAACGCCACGTCGTTTGCGAAAGTGAAAGCGCTATGAGCATCACCGGCGAAGCCATCATCGGCGGCGTCCAGGAACGCGGCGCCGCAGGCTCTTTCAAGGCCTGGGACCCCACCAGGCGCGACTACCTGGAGCCGAGCTTCCACATGGTGGACGCGCGCCAGATCGACCGCGCGTGCACCCTCGCCGGCGAGGCCTTCGACATCTTCCGCAAGACCAGCGACCAGCAGCGCGCGCAGTTCCTCGACACGGTGGCCGAGCAGATCCTGGCGCTGGGCGACGAACTGGTCGAGCGCGCAATGGCGGAATCCGGCCTGCCGCGCGCCCGCCTGGAAGGCGAGCGCGGACGCACGGTCGGCCAGCTGCGCATGTTCGCCGAGCTGCTGCGCGAAGGCTCGTGGGTCGATGCGCGCCTCGACACGCCGCTGCCGGAGCGCACGCCGCCGCGCCCGGACCTGCGCTACTGCTTGACTGGCGTCGGCCCGGTGGCCGTGTTCGCCGCATCGAACTTTCCGCTGGCCTTCTCGGTGGCCGGCGGCGACACCGCATCCGCCTTTGCTGCCGGCTGCCCGGTGGTCCTGAAGGCCCACTCGGCCCATCCCGGCACCTCGGAACTGGTGGCGCGCGCCGTCGTCAAGGCGGTGCAGCAGTGCGCGCTGCCGCCTGGCGTGTTCGCGCTGCTGACCGGCACCGGCAACGGCATCGGCCAGACCCTGGTCGCCCACCCGGCCATCCAGGCGGTGGGTTTTACCGGATCGCGCTCGGGCGGCACCGCGCTCATGGCAGTAGCGGCGGCGCGCAAGCAGCCGATTCCTGTGTACGCGGAAATGAGCAGCATTAACCCGCTGTTCATCATGCCGCACGCGCTGGCCAAGCGCGGCGCCGAGATCGGCAAGGGCTTCGCCGCCTCGCTGACAATGGGCGTGGGCCAGTTCTGCACCAATCCCGGACTGGTGCTGGCAGTGGACGGCCCCGGGCTGGACGCATTCTGCAGCGCCGCCAGCGAAGCGCTGGCGGCCACCCAGGCGGCGGTCATGCTGTCCCAGGGCATCGCCGAGAGCTACCGCCAGAGCGTCGCGACGCTGCACGGCCACGAAGCGGTCACCACCCTGGCCCGCGTCGAGCACGGCGAAGGCAAGGGCGGCGCAGCCTTCTTCCGAACCAGCGCCGAGCACTTCCTGACGCGCCACGAGCTGCATGCCGAGGTCTTCGGCCCGGCCTCGGTGCTGGTGGTGTGCAAGGACGTCGGCCAGCTGCGCGAGGTCACCGAACTGCTGGAAGGCCAGCTCACCGCCACGCTGCAGATCGACCCGGACGACTACGATGCGGCCGAGGTCCTGCTGCCGGCGCTGGAGCGCAAGGTGGGCCGCATCCTGGCGAACGGTTTCCCGACCGGCGTCGAGGTGTCGAGCGCCATGGTCCATGGCGGGCCGTTCCCGGCCACCGCCGACGGCCGCAGCACCTCGGTGGGGACCGGCGCGGTTCAGCGCTTCCTGCGCCCGGTCTGCTACCAGAACCTGCCCCAGCGCCTCCTGCCCGAGCCGCTGCGCGACGGGAATCCGCTTGGCATATGGCGCCGCAAAGACGGCGCATTGACCAAGGAATAAGCGGGCATCACAATAAGAACGGATGGAGACAGGTATGAACCAGTTGGCGACGCATCAAAAGACGACCTATCCCAGCCTGCGGGGCAGGCGGGTATTCGTGACGGGCGGCGGCACCGGCATCGGCGAAGCGATCGTGCGCGCGTTCGTGGAGCAGGGCGCGGTGGTGGCCTTCGTCGACATTGCACGCGAAGCCAGCGAAGCGCTGTGCACCACCCTGGCCAATGCCGGCCACCAGGCGCCGGTGTTCCGCCATTGCGACATCACCGACATTCCCGCGCTGCAGCGCACGATGGCCGAGCTGGCCGAACAGCTGGGCGACTTCGAGGTGCTGGTCAATAACGCCGCCAACGACCAGCGCCATGACATCGCGGACGTCTCGCTCGACTACTGGAACGAGCGCATCGCCATCAACCAGCGTCCGATGTTCTTCACCGCGCAGGCGGTCCTGCCGGGCATGAAGAAACAGGGCGTCGGCTCGATCATCAACTTCTCGTCGATGTCCTGGCATGCCAAGGGCGCCGGCTACCCGGTCTACGCCACCACCAAGGCGGCCGTGATCGGCCTGACCCGCAGCCTGGCACGCGACCTCGGCCCCTTCGGCGTGCGCGTCAATACCGTCACGCCGGGCTGGGTCATGACCCAGCGCCAGATCGACTTGTGGGTGGACGAGGCGGCCGAGCTCGAGATCAAGAAGGCCCAATGCCTGCCGGGCAAGCTGATGCCGGAGGATATCGCGCAGATGGTGCTGTTCCTGGGCGCCGACGACAGCAAGATGTGCACGGCGCAGGATTTCGTTGTCGACGCGGGCTGGACCTGATCGGTAGCGGCTGGGTGCCGCGACCATCGTTTTGACCTCCACACTATGATCCGTCGTCCGGGCGCAGGCCGGGACGACGGAATAACGGGATCCTGTTATGACCGCCTTGACCCGCACCACCCTGGCGCTCGTCGCCATCTTCAGCACCCAGGCCCAGGCCGCCGCCTTGCGCAGCCCCGACGGCCACATCGCCGTCACCGTCAGCGCCAGCCCGTCCGGCACGCTCAGCTACGCGATCGCCCGCGACGGCAAGCCCGTCATCCTCCCGTCGCCCCTCGGTCTGCAACTGCAGGGCGCGAACCTCGCCACCGGCTTGAGGATCGCATCGGCCTCGCCGGTCAAGCCCGTGCGCGACAAGTACGAACTCCTCACCGGCAAGAAGCGCCACATCAGCTACGCCGCCAACGAGCAGGTCTACACCGTCCGCAACGCCCAGGGCCAGTCCATGGACCTGGCCTTCCGGGTATCGAACGACGGCGTCGCCTTCCGCTACCGGATAGCCGACGCCTCGCTGCCGCACAAGAAGTTCCTGTCCGAGGCGACCGGCTTCAGCTTCGACCAGTCCGCCAAGGCCTGGCTGCAGCCGATGGCGGTCGCCCAGACCGGCTGGTCGAACACCAACCCGTCCTACGAAGAGCACTACCAGCGTGAGATCGCGGTCGGCACCAGGTCGCCGCTGCCGGCCGGCTGGGTATTCCCGGCCCTGTTCCGCACCGGCGACACCTGGGTTGCGCTGACCGAGGCGAACATGGACGGCAGCTTCCACGCTTCGCGCCTCGACGCCGACTCAAGCGGAGGTCGCTACAAGCTTGCCCCGCCAGCCGCGGCCGAAGTCTTCACCAATGGCGGGCTGCTGGCGGAAAGCAAGGGCGAACTGCTGACGCCCTGGCGCGTCATCGCACTGGGTTCCTTGCGCACGCTCGTGGAATCCACGCTCGGCACCGACCTGGCCGCTCCCGCCATCGCTGTCGAGAAGGCGCGCATCCAGCCCGGCCATGCCTCGTGGAGCTGGGCGCTGCTGAAAGACGACGGCACCGTCTTCGACGTCCAGAAGAAGTTCATCGACTACGCCGCCGACATGCGCTGGGAGTACACCCTGGTGGATGCCGACTGGGACCGCAAGATCGGCGACGCGAAGATGCGCGAACTGGTCGCCTATGGCGCGAAGAAGAATATCGGCATCCTGGTCTGGTACAACTCCTCCGGCGACTGGAACAAGACGCCGTACAGCCCGAAGAGCGCCTTGCTCACGGTTGAGGCGCGCACGCGCGAATTCACGAAGCTGCGCGAGATGGGCGTCAAGGGCGTCAAGATCGACTTCTTCGCCGGCGACGGCCAGTCGATGATCGCCTATTACGTCGACCTGCTGAACGATGCCGCCAAGGCGGGCCTCCTGGTGAACTTCCACGGCGCCACGCTGCCGCGCGGCTGGTCGCGCACCTACCCGAACCTGATGACCGTCGAAGCGGTGCGCGGCTTCGAGTTCACCACTTTCGAGCAGGCCGACCAGGATGCCGTCGCGCCCCATGCCGCGATGCTGCCGTTCACGCGCAACCTGTTCGACCCGATGGACTTCACGCCGACGGTCTTTGGCGACATCCCGAAGATCCAGCGCAAGACCCGCAACGGCTTCGAACTGGCCGAGTCGGTGCTGTTCCTGTCCGGGATCCAGCACTTTGCCGAGACGCCGGAAGGCATGGCCACCGCGCCGGCCTATGTGAAAAGCTTCCTGCAGGACCTGCCGCGCAGCTGGGATGAAACCCGTTTCGTCGACGGCTATCCCGGCCGCTACGCCGTGATCGCGCGCAGGGCAGGGCAGACGTGGTATGTCGCAGGCCTGAACGCCGACGACACCGACAGGCCGCTCGAGCTCGACCTGTCCTTCGTGGGCAAGCGCAGCGGCACGCTCATTGCCGACGGCGAGGGCGAGCGCGCATTCGCCGAATCCGCACTCAAGGGCGGCAAGCACAGGATCAGCATCAAAGCAAAAGGCGGCTTCGTCGCCGTATTCAAATAATAGTCTAGCAAAAACAACAGTCAAACCAGGAGACAAGTAGTGAAAGCATTCAAGCCCACCATCCTCGCCCTCGGCCTCGCCCTGGCATCGAGCGCCGCCTTCGCCCAGGTGAACGTGACCATCGACGCCACCACACCCGGCCCGGTCATCAACAAGAACGTCTACGGCCAGTTCGCCGAACACCTCGGCACCGGCATCTACGAAGGCCTGTGGGTCGGTCCGGACTCGAAGATCCCGAACACGCGCGGCTGGCGCAACGACGTGGTCGGCGCCCTGAAGGAGCTGAAGGTGCCGCTGGTACGCTGGCCCGGCGGCTGCTTCGCCGACGAATACCACTGGCGCGACGGCATCGGCGCGCGCAACAAGCGCCCGGTGAAGGTCAACACCCACTGGGGCGGCGTGGCCGAGGACAATGCGGTCGGCACCCACGAGTTCTTCGACCTGGTCGATATCCTGGGTACCGAAGCCTACGTGAACGGCAACCTCGGCTCGGGCACTCCGCAGGAGATGGCCGAGTGGCTCGAGTACATGACTTCCGACACCAAGTCGACGCTGGCCGAGCAGCGCCGCAAGAACGGCCGCAAGGAGCCGTACAAAGTCGCCTTCTTCGGCATCGGCAACGAAGCCTGGGGCTGCGGCGGCAACATGAAGCCGGAGTACTACGCCAACCTGTACAACCACTACGCCACCTTCCTCAAGACCCCGCCGAATGCGCGTCCGAAGATGGTCGCCAGCGGCGGCCACAGCGACGACACCACCTGGACCGACGTCCTGAGCAAGGAAGCGGCCAAGGGTACCGACGGCATCAGCTTCCACTTCTACACGCTGCCGACCGGCGACTGGGACAAGAAGGGCGCCGCCATCGGCTTCAACGAATCCGAATGGTTCAAGACCCTGCAGCAGACCATGCGCATGGATGGCTTCATCCGCCGCAACGTCGCCGTCCTCGACAAGAACGATCCGCAGAAGAAGATCGGCTTCTACGTCGACGAATGGGGCACCTGGTACGACGTCGAGCCGGGCACCAACCCGGGCTTCCTGTTCCAGCGTAACACCCTGCGCGACGCGGTCGTGGCGGCGCTCAACTTCAACATCTTCCATGCCCACGCCGAGCGTGTGCGCATGACGATGATCGCGCAGATGGTCAACGTGCTGCAGGCGATGATCATCACCGACAAGGACAAGATGCTGCTGACCCCGACCTACCACGCGTACAAGATGTACATCCCGTTCCAGGACGCGACCTCGCTGCCGACCGCCGTCAACAACGACGTGGCCTACTCGATGGACAACAAGAGCATCCCGGGGATCAGCGCCTCGAGCGCGCGCGGCAAGGACGGCAAGGTCTATGTGGCCCTGGTGAACACCAACCCGCGCCAGGCCAGCGACGTGACGGTCGACCTGAAGGGCCAGGCCGCGACCGGCGCCACCGGCCAGGTCCTGACCGCCGAGGCGATGGATGCGCACAACACGTTCGAGAAGCCACAGGCCATCAAGCCGGCGCCGTACAGCGCCAAGGCCGTCAACGGCAAGCTGACGCTGAAGGTGCCGGCGAAGTCCGTAGTGGTCGTATCCGTCGAGGCATAAGGCTCTTCGTAGGGTGGGCGGGTCTCCCGCCCACGCGTTCAAAGCTCGGTCGCGGACCCGCGGGCATGTGGCGGCCTGCACATGACCGTCGAACGCGTGGGGTGATCCGGGCCAGTGGCCCGGATCACGAGCCGCCCACCCTACGGATCGCGACTATTCAGGAGCTCGCAATGTCCGTATTTTCCCGTTTTTCCGCCTGCGCGCTCGCGCTAGCGGCCGCTCTGCCATCCTTCGCCGCCCCCGTCGAAGTCCACGACCCCGTCATGGCCAAGGAAGGCAGCAAGTACTACCTCTTCAGCACCGGCCCCGGCATCACCTTCTACAGCTCGACCGACATGAAGTCGTGGAAACCGGAAGGCCGCGTCTTCCCCGGCGAGCCCACCTGGGCGAAAAAGGCCGCACCGACCTTCAACGACCACATCTGGGCGCCGGACATCTATCACCATAACGGCAAGTACTACCTCTACTACTCGGTCTCCGGCTTCGGCCTGAACACCTCCGGCATCGGCGTGACCACCAACATCACGCTCGACCCGCGCGCGCCCGGCTATCGGTGGGAAGACCAGGGCATGGTGCTGCAGTCGGTGCCCGGCCGCGACCTGTGGAACGCGATCGACTCGCACGTGATCGACGACGAGCAGGGCACGCCCTGGATGTCCTTCGGCTCCTTCTGGAGCGGGCTGAAACTGGTCAAGCTCGACGCCAGCCGCACGAAACTGGCCGAGCCGCAGGAATGGCACACCATCGCCCGCCGCGAGCGACCAGCCTTCACGCCCGACCTGCAAGGCGGCCCGGCCGCGATCGAGGCGCCTTTCATCATGCGCAAGAACGGCTGGTACTATCTGTTCGCCTCCTGGGACCTGTGCTGCAAGGGCAAGGACAGCACCTACAAGGTGGTGGTCGGCCGCGCGAAAGCCATCACCGGGCCCTACCTCGACCGCCAGGGCGTGGACATGGCCAAGGGCGGGGGCTCGCTCGTCATCCAGGGTGATCGCGATTGGAAGGGCCTGGGCCACAACAGCGCCTACACCTTCGACGGCAAGGACTATATGGTGCTGCACGCCTACGAGACCGCCGACAAGTACAAGCAGAAGCTGAAGGTACTGCCGATGAAGTGGGATGGGGACGGCTGGCCGCTCGTCGAGCAGGCTGAGCTCAACCGTTACCAGAGCGTGCGCCTGCCATGAAGCGTCAACTCGCCGCGCTCGCCTTGCTGGTCTCATCTGCCTGGGCGCAGGCGGCCGAGCTGTTTCCGCTGGCCGACGTCCGCCTCAAGCCCGGCCCCTTCCTCGACGCCCAGACCACCGACCTCAATTACATGATGGCGATGGAGCCGGACCGGCTGCTGGCGCCTTTCCTGCGCGAAGCCGGGTTGGAGCCACGCCGGCCCAGCTATGGCAATTGGGAATCGACGGGACTGGACGGCCACATGGGCGGCCACTATCTGTCGGCGCTGGCCCTCATGCATGCCGCGACCGGCGACCAGGAGACCCTGCGCCGCCTGAACTACTTCGTGGCGGAGCTCAAGCGCGCGCAGGCCGCCAACGGCGACGGCTACCTGGGCGGCATCCCCGGCGGCCGCCAGGCCTGGCGCGACATCGCGGACGGCAAGCTGGCGGCCGACAATTTCTCGGTCAACGGCAAGTGGGTCCCCTGGTACAACCTGCACAAGGTGTACGCGGGCCTGCGCGACGCTTACCGCTACGCCGGCAACGAGGATGCACGCGCGATGCTGATTGCCCTGTCCGACTGGGCGCTGCGCCTGACGTCCCACCTGAGCGACGAGCAGATGCAGCAGATGCTGCGCAGCGAGCATGGCGGCATGAACGAGATCCTGGCCGACGTGGCGCAGATGACGGGCGACGATAAATACCTCGAGCTGGCGCTGCGCTTCTCGCACCAGGCAGTGCTGCAGCCGCTGGCGCAAGGGCAGGACAAGCTCACCGGCCTGCATGCGAACACGCAGATCCCCAAGGTGATCGGCTTCAAGCGCATCGCCGACATGACTGGACGGCAGGACCTCGACCAGGCCGCCAGCTTCTTCTGGCAGACCGTGGTTGACCGCCGCTCGGTGGCCATTGGCGGCAACAGCGTCAAGGAGCACTTCCACGACACTGAGAACTTTGAGTCGATGGTGGGCGAGGTCGAGGGGCCGGAGACCTGCAACACTTACAATATGCTCAAGCTGACCGGCATGCTGTTCCAGTCAAGGCAGAAGGGCGGCTACGGCGACTACTACGAGCGCGCGCTGTACAACCACATCCTGTCCTCGCAGCGCCCGGGCGGCGGCTTCGTCTACTTCACGCCGATGCGGCCGAACCACTACCGCGTGTATTCGCAGGTGGACAAGGGCATGTGGTGCTGCGTCGGCTCGGGGATCGAGAGCCACGCCAAATACGGTGAATTCATCTATGCGCACGAGGGCGATGCGCTGTTCGTGAACCTGTTCATCCCGTCGACGCTGCACTGGCGTGAGAAGGGCGTGCGCATTAGCCAATCCACACGCTTCCCGGATGAGGGCAGTACGCGACTGACGGTCGATACGCCCGAAGGTAGGGCAACTGAGTTCACGATGAAAATCCGCTATCCGGGCTGGGTCGCCGCCGGGAAAATGACGGTCAAGGTCAACGGCAGGGCGGTGAAACTCGATGCCGCGCCCGGTGGCTACGTGAGCGTGGCGCGCGCCTGGAAGAAGGGCGACCGCGTGGACGTCCAGCTGCCGATGACGACGCGCCTCGAGCAGATGCCGGACAAGTCGAATTACTACGCCGTGCTGCACGGCCCGATCGTGCTGGCCGCAAAGACGCGCCTGTTCGGCGACGAGCAGCTGAACTTCCTGGCCGACGAGTCGCGCATGGGCCATATCGCGAGCGGGCCGGTGTGCCCGTTGGAGGCGGCGCCGATGCTGGTGAGTGACTCCCTTGACTTCCTGCGCCGCTTCAAGCCGGTGAAAGGCAAGCCGCTGACCTTCACGGCGCCGGGGCTGGTGCGCGGCGCCGCGGGTAGTGCTACCGAGTTCATCCCCTTCTTCCGCCTGCACGAGTCGCGCTACACGATGTACTGGCAGCATGCGACGCCGGCCAATTTCGAGCGCATGCGGGCCGAGAATGCTGCCCTCGAAGCGGACCGGCTGGCGCTGGATGCCCGTACCATCGACCAGGTGGCGCCGGGTGAGCAGCAGCCTGAGTCGGACCACTTCTTCAAGGGCGAGGGCATTGCCGCAGGCGTGAACGGGGGACGGCACTGGCGCCATGCCACAAAGTGGTTCAGCTATGAGCTGAAGGACCCGAAAGGGGAGGCGAAGCTGCTGCGGCTGACCTTTGCCAGGGCCGATGCCGGACGGCGCTTCGATATCGAGGTCAATGGCGTGCTGCTGGCCGAAGTGGCGCTGGCCGGCGATGCCGCCCAGGACTTCTACACGGTTGACTACCCCCTGCCGGCGGCCGTCGTCGCCTCGCAACCGTCCACGCTGTCGGTGCGCTTTGTTGCGAAGCCAGGCTCGCTGGCGGGCGGACTTTACGGGCTGCGCCTGCTGCGCTAGGCACGCATCGCCAAGGTGTTCTTGCAGCGCGGGTAGTGGACGCAGCCCCAGAAAGGCCCGCGCTTGCTGTCGCGCGCGAGCATCTTCACGCCGCAGGAAGCACAGGTCGGCGTACGGTAATCGCCCTCGAATGCAAAGTCGAGCAAGGCCTGTTGCTTCTCGGCCGGCAATTGGAGAATCTTGCCCGCGAATGCGTCGCCGTCGAGCAGCTGGATCGGGTTTGCCGTTCCGAATTGCAGGGCATCCGGCGAGTAGCTCCCGGTCGTGATGAAGATGCCCCGGCTGACCTTTTCGTGAACCATGACGCCGAGCAGTTCACGGATTTCCTTGACCCCAACCGCTTGGGTGTTCCAGGCCTTGCACTGGACAATCGCCAGCGGCCTGTCGGGATCGTGCTTGAACAGTTTGACGTCGATGCCGCCATCCGGGCCGGCCGCCAGGGTCCTTGCCTGGAAACCGACCGCCGCATAGTAGCGGGCGCACAGGAGTTCGAAGCGCTTCCATTCGAGCATGCGCAGCGCCTCGGTTGACCATGCCTGCGGCCGTGCCGCGGGGCCGTCACGCCGCGCCACGACCGGTAAGCTGTCCGTCACCGCCACTATAGGCAAAACCCGTGCGCGCGCATGTTGGCGGCCGGAGCGCAGCTTCCGCCCGTGTTCCGGTCGCTTGGTCGGTTTGCGCAGCGCCGCCATCAGCGCCGTGAAGCCCAGGGCGACGAGGACGATCCAGGAAACCGGTTCGCACAGCCCCTTCAAGCCCGCGAGCGGATTGCGGTCGGGAAGAAAGCCCGGCAGTACCCAGCGGACCCCGGCAAAGCCGCCTATGGCGAGCACTGCGCTGAACTGCCAGGGCAGCGCGACCAGGTCCTTTGCTAGCGCTTTGTTTCCAGGATTTCCCATCACAGGCCTTATGTTGTCACATGGCAATAATGCTAGCCGACCCTGGGGACAGTGTCGCTATAAAGCTGTGTAGAGCGGTATTCCCATGCGACATGCGTAAAAAGTGTCGCGCTGAGCCGACGTTGCCCGCGTTGACTCAACGCCGTTGAGCCAAGTGATATCGATCTGCATATTGCTTTCTTCAAAAATTTGATTGGATTAGCATCGCGCTTGGCATTAGCATTGTGCTACAACAATACCGGAGACAAGGTAATGACCCTCACCCGCAGAACCCTCCTGGGTACGGCCGCCGCCATGGCGCTGGCCGCCGCCATCCCCGCCCACGCCCAGAAACCCCTCACCATCGGCTTCTCCCAGGTCGGGGCCGAATCCGAATGGCGCACCGCCAACACCGCCTCGATCAAGAGTGCCGCCAAGGCCGCCGGCGTCAACCTGAAGTTCGCCGACGCCCAGCAGCGCCAGGAAAACCAGGTCAAGGCCATCCGCTCCTTCATCGCCCAGCGCGTCGACGTGATCGCCTTCTCGCCGGTCGTCGAATCCGGCTGGGACACCGTGCTGCGCGAGGCAAAGAATGCGAAGATCCCGGTCATCCTGACCGACCGCGCCGTCAAGGTCAGCGACCCGTCGCTCTACGTCAGCTTCATCGGTTCCGATTTCGTGGAAGAGGGCCGCCGCGCCGCGCGCTGGCTGGTCGAGCACCAGAAGAAGAACCCGAACCGCAGCTACAACATCGTCGAGCTGCAGGGCACGGTGGGCTCGGCGCCGGCCATCGACCGCAAGGCGGGCTTCGCCGAAGTCATCAAGGACTATCCGAAGCTGAAGATCATCCGTTCGCAGACCGGCGACTTCACCCGCGCCAAGGGCAAGGAGGTGATGGAAGCCTTCCTCAAGTCCGACCGCAAGAACATCAACGTGCTGTACGCGCACAACGACGACATGGCCATCGGTGCGATCCAGGCCATCGAGGAAGCGGGCCTCAAGCCCGGCAAGGACATCCTGGTGGTGTCGATCGATGGCGTGCGGGGCGCGTTCGAAGCCATGTTGCAGGGTAAGCTCAACGTCACCGTGGAGTGCAATCCGCTGCTCGGACCGCAGCTGATCCAGACCGCGCAGGCGGTCAAGGCGGGCAAGCCTGTGCCGAAGCGTATTACCGTGAACGAGGGTGTGTTCCCCGCTGAAGTCGCGGCCAAGGAATTCCCGAACCGTAAATACTGAGGCGCCCATGCTCGCCTCGACCACCGTGGCCCCGGTCCTGGAAGTGACCGGCATCCACAAGCAATTCCCGGGCGTGAAGGCACTGTCGGATGCGGGCCTGCGCCTGTTCCCCGGCGAAGTCCACACGCTGATGGGCCAGAACGGCGCCGGCAAGTCGACCCTCATCAAGGTCCTCACCGGCGTGTACACGCCCGAGCGCGGCAGCATCACGCTTAGCGGCCGCGCCATCGCGCCCACCTCCACCCAGGATGCGCAGCAGCTCGGCATCAGCACCGTGTACCAGGAGGTGAACCTGTGCCCGAACCTGTCGGTCGCCGAGAACATCTTCATCGGCCGCTATCCGCGCCGCTTTGGGATGATCGATTGGCGTGGCATGCGCCGCCAGGCCGTCGAATTGCTGAAGCGCCTCCAGATCGACGTCGACGTCGGCCAGCCGCTCTCGAACTATCCGCTCGCCATCCAGCAGATGGTGGCGATCGCGCGCGCGCTGAATATTTCAAGCAAGGTGCTGATCCTCGACGAACCCACCTCCAGCCTGGACGAAAACGAAGTCCAGCTGCTGTTCTCGGTGCTGCGTTCGCTGCGCGAGCAGGGCATGGCGATCCTGTTCGTTACCCACTTCCTCGACCAGACCTATGCCATTTCCGACCGCATTACCGTAATGCGCAACGGCGAGCGCGAAGGCGAGTACCTGTGCAGCGAGCTGTCGCGCCTGGCCCTGGTCAACAAGATGATCGGTGCGCCGGCGGAAGCGGCCGAGCATACCGGTAGCGAGTGTACCCCAGCAAGCGAGCAGTCCGAAACCCTGCTGCGCACGCAGGGACTGGCGCGCAAGGGCGTGCTGGCGCCGATCGACCTCGAGATCCGCAAGGGAGAATTGCTCGGCCTGGCCGGCCTGCTCGGTTCGGGACGGACCGAAACCGCACGCCTGCTGTTCGGCGCCGACAAGGCCGACAGCGGCGCCGTCGAGATCGGGGGGCGAAGCCGCAGCTTCGCCACCCCGCGCGATGCGATTGCCGAGGGCATCGGCTTCTGCTCCGAAGACCGCAAGCACGAAGGTGCGATCCTGGACCTGTCGGTACGCGAGAACCTGATCCTGGCGCTGCAGGCGCGCCAGGGCTTGCTGCGCGCGATTCCGATGCGGCGCCAGCAGGAACTCGCTACCCACTACGTGAAACAACTGGGGATCAAGACCGCCAGCATCGAGACGCCGATCGGCACCCTCTCGGGCGGCAACCAGCAGAAGGTCTTGCTGGCGCGCTGGCTGGCCACCGAGCCGAAGCTGATGATCCTCGACGAACCGACGCGCGGCATCGACGTGCGCGCCAAGCAGGAAATCATGGATTACGTTACTACCTTGTGCCGCAAGGGCATGTCGATTCTGTTCATCTCGTCCGAACTGCCCGAAGTGCTGCGCGTGAGCGACCGCATCGTGGTCATGCGCGACCGCAAGGCCTGCGGCGAGTACCGCCGCGGTGAGCTCGACGACAGCTCGGTGCTGCACGTGATCGCCGGGGAGGGCAGCGCATGAACGTCGCGGTCAAAGAGACGGTGCTGAAGCCGGCGGAGCCGGCCCGGCCTTCGATCTTCCAGCACGCGCTGTTCCGGCCGATGGCCGCGCTGCTGCTCCTGCTGCTGATCGACTTCGCCCTGATTCCCGGGTTCTTCCACCTGGAGATCAAGGACGGCCACCTGTACGGCAGCCTGGTCGACATCGTCAATCGCGCCGCGCCCCTGATGCTGGCCGCGATCGGCATGACCCTGGTGATCGCCACGCGCGGCATCGACATCTCGGTCGGCGCCGTGGTGGCGCTGTCCGGCACGGTCGCCTCGATGCTTATCGGCGGCACCATGGTGATCAACAACGGCGTGCCCGAATACGTGGCGCAGACGCCGATGGCACTGGCGCTGCTGGCCGCTCTTGGAGCAGCGCTCCTGTGCGGCCTGTGGAACGGCGCCCTGGTGGCGGGCCTTGGCCTGCAGCCGATCGTCGCCACCCTGATCCTGATGGTGGCGGGGCGCGGCCTGGCCCAGTTGCTGACCGACGGGCAGATCGTCACGGTCTACTACCAGCCCTTCTTCTTCCTGGGCAGCGGTTACCTGCTCGGGCTGCCGTTCGCGCTGTTCGTCGTGATCGCGGTGTTCGCGGTCACCAGCTTCCTGCTGCGCCACACCGCGCTCGGCCTGTTCATCCAGGCGGTCGGCGTGAATCCGGTGGCGGCGCGCCTGGCCGGTATCCGCACCGCGGCCCTGGTCGTGTTCGTGTACGTGTTCAGCGCGGTCTGCGCCGGCATGGCCGGACTGATGATCAGCTCCAACGTGAAAAGCGCGGACGCCAACAATGCCGGGCTGATGCTGGAGCTGGACGCCATCCTGGCGGTGACGCTGGGCGGCACCTCGCTCGCCGGCGGCAAGTTCTCGCTGGCGGGCAGCATCATCGGTGCGCTCATCATCCAGACGCTCACCTACACCATCTATTCGCTGGGCGTGCCGCCCGAGGTCAACATGGTCGTCAAGTCGGTCGTGGTCTTCCTGGTCTGTATTTCGCAGTCGGACCAGTTCAAGTCGCTGTGGAAGCGGAGGGCGGCATGAAGCACATCACTGCTGCGCCGTGGTTCACTTCCGCGGCAACGGTCGTGCTGCTGGTGGCGATGCTGCTGGCCGGCGGCCAGGCCTACGACGGCTTCCTGTCGCTGCAGGTGATGCTCAACCTGCTGATCGACAACGCTTTTCTGCTGGTGATCGCCATCGGCATGGGCTTCGTGATCCTCTCCGGCGGCATCGACCTGTCGGTGGGGGCGGTGCTCGCCCTTGCCACCATGGTTGCGGCCTGGCTGCTGCAGGTGGCGCACTGGCCGCCCGTGGCGGTGATCGCGACCGTGCTGCTGGGCGGCGCGCTGTTCGGCGGCGCGATGGGCGCCATCATCCATTTCTTCCGCCTGCAGCCTTTCATCGTCACGCTGGCCGGCATGTTCCTGGCGCGCGGCCTGTGCTACCTGATCAGCATCGAGTCGATCACCATCGAGGACCCGCTGTTCGTCGCAATGTCCCAGACCCAGTTGCCCTTCCTGGGCGGCTTCCTGTCGCCGGGCGCGCTGGTGGCGCTGGGGATGCTGGCGCTGGCGGTCTGGATCGCGCACTACTCGTCCTTCGGGCGCGCCGTGTACGCCGTCGGCGGCAACGAGCAGTCGGCCGCGATGATGGGCCTGGGCGTGGGCCGGACCAAAGTGGGGGTGTATGCCTTCAGCGGCTTCTGCGCGGCGCTGGCCGGCCTGCTGTTCTCGTTCTACATGCTGTCGGGGTACGGCCTGCACGCGCAGGGCACCGAGCTCGACGCCATCGCGGCGGTGGTCATCGGCGGCACCCTGCTTACCGGCGGCTATGGTTACGTGCTGGGCGCGCTGTCGGGCGTGCTGGTGCTCGGCACCATCCAGACCCTGATCGCCTTCGACGGCACCCTCAGTTCGTGGTGGACCAAGATCGTCATCGGCGCGCTGCTGTTCGTGTTCTGCGTAGTGCAGCGGCTGATGGGCTTCCGTCAGAAGCAAAGCTAATAAATCAATAAGATATATAAGGAGACGTGATGAATAAGTGCAAGGCGCTGGCGCTAGCATTGGCCGCAGGATTGAGCATGCCGGCCCTGGCGGCCAACCCCATCGTGAAAGACATCTTCACCGCCGACCCGGCCGCGCTGGTCGACAACGGCCGCGTCTACCTTTACGTGGGCAAGGACGAAGCCCCGGAGGGCGGCAAGGAGTACATCATGAACGAGTGGCGCGTGTACTCGAGCTGCGACATGAAGAAGTGGACCGACCACGGCTCGCCGCTGCGCTACAGCACCTTCAAGTGGGCGGGACGCGACGCCTGGGCCTCCGACATCGTCAAGCGCAACGGCAAGTACTACTTCTACTCCACGGTGGATCACGGCGCCCTCAAGAGCAAGGCCATCGGCGTGGCGGTGTCCAGCAGCCCCACCGGGCCCTTCGTCGATGCGCGCGGTACTGCCCTCATCACCAACGACATGACGAAGGAAACCGACATCCCCTGGGACGACATCGATCCGGCGGTCTTCATCGACGACGACGGCCAGGCCTATCTGTACTGGGGCAACACGGTGATGAAGTACGCCAGGCTCAAGCCCAATATGATCGAGCTCGATGGCCCGATCCACACCGTGGGCCTGGACAACTTCGTCGAGGCGGCCTACCTGCACAAGCACAAGGGCAGCTATTACCTCTCGTATTCGCGCAAGTTCCCGGAAGAGACCGTGGTCATGCGCGGCCCGACGGCCACCGGCCCCTGGTCCTTCGGCGGCGTGATCATGGAGAAGAACAGCAACGTCAACACCATCCACCAGGCCATCGTCGAATTCAACGGCAAGTCCTACATCTTCTACCACAACGGCAAGCTGCCGACCGGCGGCGAGTTCCGCCGTTCGGTCGCCGTGGAAGAGCTGCGCTATGCCCCGGACGGCAAGATCCTGCCGGTTGCCCAGACCGCCGAGGGGCCGGCTGCGAACCCGTCGCCGGGCTGCAAGTGATAAGCGCCCATCGGTATTCCTCTGGAATCGATATCGGAAATGATATGATTTCCTGATGGATACGACTAACCCGAACTGGTTCCTGAAAGCGCGTCTGAAGACGCGCCAGCTGCTGCTCCTGATCGCGCTGGACGACTACCGCAACATCCACCGCGCGGCCGAGGAACTCCACATGACGCAGCCGGCCGCGTCCAAGCAGATCAAGGACCTCGAAGAGATGCTCGACGTGCGCCTGTTCGAGCGGCTGCCGCGCGGGATGGAGCCGACCATCTACGGCGAGACCATGATCCGCCACGCGCGCATGGCGCTCACCAGCCTGGCGCTGGCGCACGACGACCTGCTGGCGCTGAAAGCCGGCCTGTCCGGCCAGGTGGAAGTGGGCGTCATCATGTCGCCCGCGATGGCGCTGCTGCCGCGGGCGATCGCGCGCATCAAGGAACAGGCGCCGCTGCTGCGCATCGGCGTGCACCTGGAACCCAGCAACGTCCTGCTCGACAAGCTCCAGCGCGGGACGCTCGACTTCATGATCGGCCGCATCCTGGAGAAGGAAGATTCGAGCGGCCTGGTGTACGAAGAGCTGACCGAGGAACCCGCCTGCGCGGTGGTGCGCCCCGGCCATGCGCTGCTCGAGGCCAGGGACCTGAGCTTGAAGGACATCGCCGACAAGCCCTGGATCCTGCCGCCGCCCGGCAGCATCCTGCGCCACCGCTTCGACATGATGTTCCGCCGCGCCGGCCTGCAGCCCCCGGCCAACGTGGTCGACACCACCGCGCTGCTGCTCATCACGGCGCTGCTGCAACAGACCGATTCGCTGCACGTGATGCCGCAGGAAGTGGCGCAGTACTACGCGTCGCTGAACGTGATGCGCATCCTGCCGATCGAGCTGCCCTGCACGATGGACGCCTTCGGCATCATCCGCCAGCAGGACCACCTGATGTCGCCGGGCGCGGACCTGCTGCTGCGGCAGGTGAGGCTGGCGGCATCCGAGATCTACTGAACAAAGGACCTCGAACATGATCACCGCCCGCCGGCTCACGCCCGCACTGTCGTTTGCACTGTCGTTCGCGCTGGCCTTGCCCGCCGCCGCTGCGACCCCGGAATTCGCCAACCCCCTGGTGCTGCAGCGCGCCGACCCGCACGTCAGCCTGCATACGGACGGCTATTACTACTACACGGCCACGGTGCCCGAGTACGACCGGATCGAACTGCGCCGCACCCGCACGCTGAACGAGCTGGGCAAGGCCGAGGCCAAGGTGGTCTGGCGCAAGCACGCCAGCGGCCCGATGAGCCGTCACATCTGGGCGCCGGAGCTGCACCACATCGACGGCAAGTGGTACCTGTATTTCACTGCCGGGCGCGAGGACGCGCCCTTCGACATCCGCCTGTACGTACTCGAAAACGCTTCCGCCAATCCGCTCGAGGGCGCGTGGGTCGAACGCGGGCAGCTCAAGACCGGCTGGGAATCCTTCGCCCTCGACGCCACGGTCTTCACGGTGAAAGGCCGGCGCTACCTGGCCTGGACCCAGCGCCCGCCCACGGCGACCAAGCACATGACGGCGGTGTACATCGCCGCCATGGACACGCCGCTGTCGATCCGCGGCCCGGCGACGATGCTGACCACGCCCGACTATCCATGGGAGAAGATGACGCACGAGGTCAACGAGGCGCCGGCGGTATTGGTGCGCAAGGGCCGCGTCTTCATGACCTATTCGGCCAGCGCGACCGACGCCAGCTACAGCCTGGGGATGCTGACCGCTCCCGAATCGGCCAACCTGCTGGATACGGCGGCATGGACGAAGTCCAGGCTGCCGGTGTTCCAGACCAGCGCGGCGACCGGACAGTATGGCCCCGGCCATAACTCGTTCACGACCACGCCGGACGGCAAGCACGACATCCTGGTCTACCACGCGCGCAACTACCGCGAGATCAAGGGCGATTCCCTGTTCGACCCGAACCGCCATACGCGGGCCCAGCCCATCATGTGGCGGCCGGACGGCACGCCCGATTTCGGGGTGCCCGTCGCAGACCAGGCCGTGGCGCAGCCCTGATCGCGGCTTTCCTTGCGAATTGCGGGCACGCATCGCGGTCTGCTGTTACACTCCCGTCGATCGATTTACCGAGCCCTGTCCTGACAGGGCTTTCTGTTTTGTATATTGGAATTCTCCCATGGAAATTAAAGTCAACTTCCTCGACAAGCTGCGCCTGGAAGCCAAGTTCGATGACTTCACGGTCATCGCCGACCAGCCCATCCGCTATAAAGGCGACGGCTCGGCGCCGGGCCCCTTCGATTACTTCCTGGCCTCGTCGGCCCTGTGCGCGGCGTATTTCGTGAAGTTGTACTGCAATACCCGTAATATTCCGACCGAAAATATTCGCCTGTCGCAGAATAATATCGTCGACCCGGAAAACCGCTACCAGCAGATCTTCAAGATCCAGGTCGAGCTGCCGGCGGATATTTCGGATAAAGACCGCCAGGGCATCCTGCGCTCGATCGAGCGCTGCACCGTGAAAAAAGTGGTACAGGCCGGGCCCGAGTTCGTGATCGAGGAAGTCGATAACCTCGACGCCGACGCCCAGGCGCTGCTGACCCTGCAGCCGGACGCGCATGCCGCCACCTACATCACCGGCAAGGACCTGCCGCTGGAGCAGACCATCGCGAACATGTCGGGCATGCTGGCGTCCTGGGGCATCAAGATCGAAATCGCGTCGTGGCGCAATATCGTGCCGAATGTCTGGTCGCTGCATATCCGCGATGCGCACTCGCCGATGTGTTTCACCAACGGCAAGGGCGCGACCAAGGAAAGCGCACTGGCCTCGGCCCTGGGCGAATACATCGAGCGCCTGAACAATAATCACTTCTATGCCGGCGCCTACTGGGGCGAGGACATCGCCAATGCGGACTTCGTGCATTATCCGAACGAGCGCTGGTTCAAGATCGGTGCGGACGATGCGGTGCCAAGCGGGGTCCTGGACGAGTACTGCCTGGACATCTACGATCCCGACGGCGAACTGCGCGGTTCGCACCTGGTCGATACCAATTCCGGAAATCGCGAGCGCGGCATCGTTTGCTTGCCCTTCGTGCGCGAGTCCGATGGGGAGACCGTGTATTTCCCGTCCAACCTGATCGAAAACCTGTACGCCAGTAACGGCATGAGCGCCGGGAACACCCTGGCCGAGGCCCAGGTGCAATGCCTGTCCGAGATCTTCGAGCGGGCCGTCAAGCGCGAGATCCTGGAAGGCGAAATGGCCTTGCCCGACGTGCCCCAGGAAGTGCTGGCGAAGTACCCGGGCATCCTGGCCGGCATCCAGGCCCTCGAAGAGCAGGGATTCCCGGTGCTGGTCAAGGATGCGTCGCTGGGCGGCACCTACCCGGTGATGTGCGTGACCCTGATGAATCCGCGCACCGGCGGCGTATTCGCCTCGTTCGGCGCGCACCCGAGCTTCGAGGTGGCGCTGGAACGCAGCCTCACCGAACTGCTGCAGGGCCGCAGCTTCGAAGGCCTGAACGACCTGCCGGCGCCCACCTTCGCCAGCGAGGCCGTCACCGAACCCTATAACTTCGTCGAGCACTTCATCGATTCCAGCGGGGTGGTGTCGTGGCGCTTCTTCAGCGCCAGGACCGACATCGAGTTCGTCGAGTGGGACTTTTCGGCGCAAGGCGAGAACGCCAATGCCGAGGAAGCCGCGACCCTGCTCGGGATCCTGGCGGAGCTGGGCAAGGACGTCTATACGGCCGTCTACGACCAGCTGGGCGCGGTGGCCTGCCGCATCCTGGTGCCGGGGTATTCCGAGGTGTATCCGGTGGAGGACCTGGTCTGGGACAACACCAACAAATCGCTGTTGTTCCGCGAAGATATCCTCAACCTGCACCGCCTCGACGACGCCGCCCTCGAGGCGCTGCTCGATCGGCTCGAGAACAATGAGCTGGACGAGTACTCCGACATCGCCAGCCTGATCGGCATCGAGTTCGACGAGAACACCGACTGGGGCCAGCTCACCGTGCTCGAGCTGCGGCTGCTGATCAACCTGGCCCTGCAGCGCTTCGAGGACGCGCACGAACTGGTCGGCGCCTTCCTGCAGTACAACGACAATACCGTCGAGCGCCGCCTGTTCTACCAGGCGATGAACGTGGTGCTGGAAGTGACGCTCGACGACGATCTGGAGCTCGGCGATTACGTCGCCAACTTCCGCCGCATGTATGGCGATGCGCGCATGGATGCGGTGCTCGGCTCGGTGGATGGCAGCGTGCGCTTCTATGGCCTCACGCCGACCAGCATGGGGCTGGAAGGACTGGACCGGCACCACCGTCTGCTGGACAGCTACAAGAAGCTGCATGCGGCGCGCGCCAGCGCCGCGGCGAAACTCCGCTGAAACTCAGCTGAAACTCAGCTAACTCAGAGCGGCCGCACCCAGATATTCCGGAAGCTGACCGGATCGCCGTGATCCTGCAGCTTGATCGGTGCGGCGCCGTGCTTGCGGTATGCGGGTTTGCCCGCATACACCGTCTCGCCCTGCATTGCGACATGGTGCTGCACCAGCACGCCGTTGTGCAGCGCGGTCACATACGCCGGCGAGAGCAGCGCGCCATCGGCGGCAAAACGCGGCGCGGTCCAGATAACGTCATAGGTCTGCCACTGGCCGGCCGCGGCGCAGGCGTTCACCAGGGGGATGTTCTGCTTGTAGATGCTCGCCGCCTGGCCGTTGGCATAGGTCTTGTTGGCGGCGCAGTCGAGGATCTGAATCTCGTAGCCGCTGCCGCTGCCGGTCGACGCGAGGAACAGGCCGCTGTTACCCCGGGCCTGGCCGCTGCCGGTCAGCGTTGCCGGCACCCGCCATTCGAGGTGAATCTGGTAGTCGGTGAACAGGCGCCTGGTCTGGATATCGCCACTGCCGCCACGCACGGTGAACACGCCGTCCGCCACGGTCCATCCGGCCGGCTGGTCGGGAGAGGCTGCCGACACCCACTCGCGCAGATCCTGTCCCGCGAACAGCACGATCGCGTCCGAGGGCGCGCCCGCTGGGGAGCCGGGCATCACGCGCCTGGGCTCCGGCGCCCATATTTCCGTGTCTTTGGGTTCCGCCTTGGGCGCGTCCTGGGCGGCCGCGGGCAGCAGCATCGACAATCCGACCATCATCACACTTGCTCTTGCCATCATCGCCGGTTCCATTGGAGAAGGGGCAATGAGCATACCATGCTGGACGCGTAGCCTGATCGACCCGCACCTCGTCAATGAACCAGGTCGGTCGACGGCGCCTCCGCGCGCGCGCGGCCCTGCCAGCAACGCAGCAATCGCTCGGCATCCTCGGCCGGTTGTGCACTACCGAAGTACCATCCCTGGACGCAAAACGCTCCATGGCGGCGCAACCACTCCAGATCTCTTTCTCTCTCGAGTCCCTCGCACAAGAGTTCTGCACCGGATACCCGTGCCACGCCCTGGATCAGGAGGAAGAGACTCGCCGTCGTTTCGCTATCCGCAACGCCGTGCACGAAGCGCCTGTCCACCTTCAACCGGTCGAAGTGCAAGCTGGCGATCGCATCCAGGTTCGAATAGCCGATATCGAAATCGTCTATCGCAATACGGAGGCCCAGGGCGCGCAAGGCATCGATGGATTTGTGCAGCGCACGCGGGGCTTCCAGCAGATGCCCCTCCGTAATCTCGACTTCAAGCATGTCGCCCGGGACAAGATGCTCGGAAAGAAGTCTCGCAATCTCTCCCGGCAAGCGCGGATTGACCAGCGACGCACGGGACAGGTTGAGCGAAATCGGGACCTCCAGCAAACCCGCATCCTTCCAGCTGCGCATCCGCTTGCACACCAGGCCTGCAATGCGCATGTCGAGATCATAGGAGTGACCACTGCTCTCGGCCAGGGCGACAACGGTTTGCGTCGGGACCTGGCCGAGCTCCGGATGCGTCCAGCGCGCCAGTGACTCGAAGCCGATCAGGCGGTCCTCGGCAAAGTTCACCTGGGGGCTGGTAATACACGCGCAGTTCCCCGCCCCCAGGACAGCCGTCGAGTAGTTGTATCAGCGCCTGCAGCATGCGCGAACGATCGCGCAGGGCGTCGGTGTATTCGCGCATTGCCGAGGTCCCGTGCAATGCGCCGATCATGCCGCTGGCCGTCTCGGCCATATCGAACAAGGCGCCTGCGTTCTGCTGGGTAGGCAGGAGCTCGCGGACCATCCCGATACGGGCGGCGAGCGTATGTGAACGGCCCTCGGGTAGAACGACAGGCGCGTCGATCGTTTGTTGGAGGGCCGACAAACGCTCGCCCGATATCGGCCCCGGCACCGTAAAACCGAAGCGGTCGGCGCCGAAGTGGCCAACCAGTTCGCTCTCCTTGGCCCAGCCCTGCAATCGCTGCGCAATCATCGACAGGAAGCGGTCTCCGGTATCGCGCCCGAAGATTTCATTAATTTGGTGGAAGCATGCCAGGTTGATATACCCAACCAGGATTTCGGAACCCATGGGCGAGGCCACGATTTCCTGTGTCTGTTGAACCAGGGCCGCGCGATTGTGCATCCCGGTCGCCGGATCACAGTAGTGCAGTTCGAGGGTGTCGACGACCAGCTTGGCGAGTCCCTGCAGCAGGAGACGCTGCGATTCGTCCAGGCCGCCCGGGACGCCGGCCATGATCCACAGCGTGCCGAGCACATAGCCGCGCCTGCTGAAAAGCGTCGCGGCGGCGTAGTGCCGCATTTCGGGAAACTGTTTGGAAGGGAACTGTGGCGCAGCCGATAGATCGGGAATTTCGAAGAACGCTTCCTGCGCGTCGACCGCGTGGGCGCAGATCGAGGCATCGCGATCGAAGCGTTGCGGCGGCACGCCGGCGCCGGTGACCACCGCGACGTAGCTGCGGTAGACCAGGGAAACCCCGCCGATGTCGGACCCTGCAGCCTTGACCGCCAGCTGCGCTAAAAAGCGCAGCTTGGGATCGGCATCGTCGTGTGCAATGCGGTAACACGACATCTCCTGCGCACGCAGCTCGGCCGTGTCCTGGCTGCCGGAAGGCGGTTTCGGATCCATTTCAGGCTCCCATGTTGTCTCCAAAGGCTACGCCGAATTATCGGCAAGCGCAACGAGAATGCCTCGCCAGAAATGTGGCTGAAGCATGATGGCTGCAGCGTTGCGCCGCTGCGTGCCCGGAGGAACACGCCGGCTACGCCTTTTTGTTGATCAATAACATTGAGTAACCTATACTGATTGCGCTAACATTCTAAAACCAAGGGGCTTTGATGTCGCGTCGATCTGTATTGATGGTGGGTGTGCTCGGTATTCTGTTGTCGTATGGCGCCGCGGCCGGCGAGTACCGCAACCCGGTCGTTCCGGGCTTCAACCCCGACCCGAGCATCTGCCGCGACGGCGGCGATTACTACCTGGCGACCAGTACGTTCGAGTACTTCCCCGGGGTGCCGATCTACCACAGCAAGGACCTGGTCAACTGGCGCCTGTTGGGCCATGCGCTCGACCGGCCCAGCCAGCTGCCGCTCGCGGGCCAGAAAAGCTCGCAAGGGATCTTCGCGCCGACCCTGCGCTGCGGGAACGGCCGCTTCTACATGATCACCACCAACGTCACGGGCGGGGGCAACTTCATCGTCCATGCCACCAACCCGGCGGGACCGTGGTCGGAGCCGGTCTGGATCAAGGACGTGCAGGGCATCGACCCTTCGCTGTTCTTCGACGACGACGGCAAGGTCTATCTCACCTACCAGGACGGCGGCGAGCGCGGCGGCATCGGCCAGGTCGAGATCGACGTCGCCACCGGCCAGCTCAAGGGCAAGCCGCGCCGCATCTGGAACGGCACCGGGGGCGTCTGGCCCGAGGGGCCGCACCTGTACAAGGTCAACGGCTGGTACTACCTGCTGCACGCGGAAGGCGGCACCTCCTACGGCCATGTGGTCATCCTGGCGCGCTCGCGCTCCCCATGGGGACCGTTCGAGGGCGCGCCCGGCAACCCGATCCTGACGCACCGCGACCGCCCGGACCTGCTGCTGCAGGCGCTCGGCCACGCCGACCTGGTGCAAACGCCCGCCGGCGACTGGTTCATGGTGCTGCTGGGCGTGCGCCACCTGAACAACAAGCACCACCTGGGCCGCGAAACCCTGCTGGCGCCGGTCGAATGGACGAAGGATGGCTGGCTCCGGATCAATGGCGGCGCGCCGCTGACGGAAAAGATGGCGGCGGCCGGTCTGCCGGCGCCGCACCCGTGGCCGGCGCTGCCAGCGCGCGACGATTTTTCGGCGCCCAAGCTGGGCGGCGAATGGATCTTCCTGCGCGGGCCGGCCCGCGAGCTGTGGTCGCTGTCCGAACGCGCGGGGCACCTGCGCCTGAAAGGCAGCAAATTGTCGCTGGCCGACATCGGCACCCCAAGCTTCGTGGGCAAGCGCCAGGCGCACCTCGACATGCGCGCGTCCACGCTGCTCGACTTCACGCCGCGTGCAGCCGGCCAGCAGGCCGGGCTCGCGCTGCGCATGAACGAGGACAACCATTACCAGCTGCTCATTGTCGGCACCGGTAAGGGCCGCGCGATCCGGCTCGTCACGCGCGTCAAAGGCGTGAACACGGTGCTGCGCGAAGCCCCCCTGGGCGCGGGCAAGGTGGAGCTCATCGTGCGCGGCGCGCCCGATCGCTATGTATTCGGCTACAGCATCGGCGGGCGCGAGGTCGCGGACTTCGGCAGCGCGCCGACCGGCCCGCTCAGTTCCGAGGACGCCGGCGGCTTCACCGGCGTGGTACTGGGCATGGTGGCGCACGGGGCCGGCAGTGCCCCCATGCCGCCCGCGGATTTCGACTGGTTCGACTATCGGCCTGTCGAGAACAGCAAATAAGCAGCACGCAGCACACAACAAAAATCAATCTGGAGACAATATGCATCGCAAGAACCCCGCCGTCGCCGCTGCGCGTACGGCCCTCGTCGTGGCGCTCGCCGCCGCGCTTGTTACCGCTTTCCCGCTGTTCACGCCCGCTGCCTTCGCCGCCGCCGAACCGGCCGAACCGGCGCAGAAACCCTGGCTGGACCGTTCGCTGGACGCCGACCAACGCGCCCGTCTGGCGGTGCAGGCCATGACACAGCAGGAGAAGCTGCGCTGGGTCATGGGCTATTTCGGCCACGACTTCGGCAAGAGCAAGAAGCATCCCGACGCGCTGCCGCAGTCGGCCGGTTATATCCCCGGCACCCCGCGCCTGGGCTTGCCGGCACTGTTCGAGACCGATGCCGGCCAGGGCGTGGCCTCGCAATCCGGCCCGAACATGCGCGAGCGTACCGCCTTGCCCTCGGGCCTGGCCACGGCCTCGACCTGGGATCCGAAGGTGGCTTACGCGGGCGGCGCCATGATCGGCTCGGAGGCGCGCGCTTCCGGCTTCAACGTCATGCTGGCCGGCGGCGTGAACCTGCAGCGCGAGCCGCGCAACGGCCGCAACTTCGAATACGCCGGCGAAGACCCGCTGCTGGCCGGCAGCATGATCGGCCAGGCGATCAAGGGCGTGGAGTCGAACAGGATCATCTCGACGCTCAAGCATTTCGTGCTGAACGACCAGGAAACCGGCCGCAACGAGCTCGATGCACGCATCGACAAGGCGGCGCTGCGCATGTCCGACCTGCTGGCGATGGAGCTGGCGCTCGAGCAGTCCGACGCCGGCTCGGTGATGTGCGCCTACAACCGCCTGAACGGACCGTACACCTGCGAACATCCCTGGCTGCTGAACGAGGTGCTCAAGCGCGACTGGGGCTTCCGCGGCTTCGTGATGTCCGACTGGGGCGCGACCCACAGCACCGTGGCCGCCGCCAACGGTGGTCTCGACCAGCAGTCCGGCAATGAATTCGACAAGTCGCAGTACTTCGGCGGTGCGCTGGAAGAAGCCATCGAGGCTGGCGCCGTGCCGCAGGCGCGCCTGGACGACATGGTCACCCGCATCCTGCGTACCATGTTCGCCAAGGGCGTGGTCGACAATCCGGTCAAGCCCGACGGCGCCATCGACTACGCCGCCAACGGCGCGGTCAGCCGCCAGACGGCGGAAGAGGGCATGGTCCTGCTGAAAAACGCGGGCCGCGTCCTGCCGCTCGCCAGGACCGTGCGCAGCATCGCCGTGATCGGCGGGCATGCGGACGTCGGCGTGCTGTCGGGCGGCGGCTCGTCGCAGGTTTACCCACGCGGCGGGATCGCGGTCAAGGGCCTGCTGCCGGCCACCTGGCCGGGCCCGGTGGTGTATTACCCGTCCTCGCCGCTGCGCGCGATCCAGGCCGGGGCGCCGAACGCGAAAGTCGTGTTCGACGACGGCCGTGACCCGGCCCGCGCCGCGCGCGTGGCAGCGGGGGCCGACGTCGCCCTGGTGTTTGCCAACCAGTGGATCGGCGAAGCCAACGATGCCCCGACCCTTGCCCTGCCGGATGGCCAGGACGCGCTGATCGAGCAGGTAGCCGGCGCCAACCCGCGCACGGTGGTCGTGCTGCAGAACGGCGGGCCGGTCGCGATGCCGTGGCTGGCGCGCGTTCCGGCGGTGCTGGAAGCCTGGTATCCGGGCACCAGCGGCGGCGAGGCGATCGCCAATGTGCTGTTCGGCGTGGTCAACCCGTCCGGCCACCTGCCGGCCACCTTCCCGGCGTCGGAGCAGCAGCTGCCGCGACCGCAACTGGACGGCGACCCGAAGAACCCCGAGCTGCGCTTCACCGTCGACTACCACGAGGGCGCGGCGGTCGGCTACAAATGGTTCGACCTGAAGGGCCACACGCCGCTGTTCCCGTTCGGGCACGGCCTGTCCTACACCACGTTTGCGTATTCCGGCCTGTCCGGGCAGGTCAAGGATGGCCGCCTGCACGTGCGCTTCAAGGTCACCAACACCGGCAACCTGGCCGGCAAGGACGTGCCGCAGGTGTACGCTTCCCCGCTGTCCGGCAAGTGGGAGGCGCCGAAGCGCCTGGCCGCCTGGAGCAAGGTCGCGCTGCAGCCGGGCGAGAGCAGGGAGGTCGAGGTCGCGGTGGAGCCGCGCGTGCTGGCCATGTTCGACGAAAAGTCGCGCACCTGGCGCCGGCCAAAAGGCAAGGTCAAGCTGATGCTGGCCGAAGACGCTTCCGGCCTGAACGCCACCAGCGTGACCGTCGATCTGCCGGCCAGTACCTTGGACGCCCGCGGCCGCCCGCGCGCACGCTGAGCGGGGGAGCCATGCGACAACTCATCATCCCGGCCGCCTTGCTGGCGCTGGCGGCGCCAGGCCTGGCTGCGCAGACACCGGCTCTGCAACTGGACAGCCTGTTCCAGGACCACATGGTCTTGCCGCGCGACGGCGCGGTCGTGTCGGGCAGTGCGCGCCCGCGCGAGGCGGTCACGGTGACCGGCTTCGGCGGCGCCTGGAACACCACCGCCGATGCGGCCGGCCGCTTCAGCGTCACCCTGCCGAAGCTGCCCGCGGGACGCACCGGTACGCTTGCCGTGTCGAGCGCCGGCGGCGGGGGCGTCACGCTGGGCGACGTCGTCACGGGCGACGTCTTCCTGTGCTCCGGCCAGTCGAACATGCAGCTGACGGTCAACCGCGCCCTGAACGCCGACACGGTCATCGCTGCCTCGGCCAACCCGTCGGCCAACCCGGACCTGCGCATGGCGACGGTTGCCGTCGACCCCCAGCCGGCGCCGCGCGAACGCCTGGGCCAGCCGGTCGCCTGGCAGGCCGCTTCGCCCCAGACCCTGGGAAACTGGTCGGCGACCTGCTATTTCTTCGGCAAGGAGCTGCAGCGCAGCCTCAAGCTGCCGATCGGCCTGGTGCATGCCTCGCTGGGCGGCTCGAACCTGACGGCCTGGCTCTCGCCCGCAGCCTCGCTGCCGGACTACGCAAGGCAGCAGGAACTGCTCAAACTCTACGCCAGCGATCCGGCCAGGGCCAGCATCGCGTTCGGCAAGGAGGTCGAGCACTGGTGGCAGGCCTCCGGCGGTCCGGGGCAGCCCTGGACAGCGACGCCGGCGGAGCTGGCATCGTGGAAGCCGGGTGCGGATGTGGCGAAGAATTGGGAAAACTGGGGCGTGCCGGAGCTCTCTACCTATGACGGCAGCATCTGGTACGCTGCCACCGCCAGCCTCAGCGCAGCGCAGGCCGCGCAGTCCGCGACCCTCGAGCTCGGGCTGGTTGACGAAGTCGATACCACCTGGGTGAACGGCAAGCCGGTGGGCTTCACGGCGGGCGCGGGCACGGCGCGCGCCTATCCGCTGGCGGCCGGCACGCTCAAGCCGGGTCCCAATACGGTCGTGCTCAATGTCCTGGACTTGTGGAGCTACGGCGGCATGTATGGCGACGCGCCGCGCCGCTTGCGCCTCGCCGACGGCAGCCTGGTCCCCTTGACTGGCTGGCGCTGGCAGATGCCCCCGAGCGCGAACCGGTATCCGCCGCGTGCCCCCTGGGATGCGATGGCCGGGGTCAGCGTGCTGTACAACGGCATGATCGCGCCGCTGGGGCGTTTCCCCTTCAAGGGCGCGCTCTGGTACCAGGGCGAGAGCAATGTCGGTTCGCCTTACCAGGCTTTGCTGGCGCGCCTGTTCAAGGACTGGCGCGGCCAGTTCGGCAGCAACATGGCCTTCGGCGTGGTGCAGCTGGCGAACTTCGGCACGCGCCCGACGCAGCCGGTCGAATCAAGCTGGGCACGCCTGCGGGAGGACCAGCGCCGTGCCGTGCTGGCGGATGCGAACGCCGTGCTGGCGACCGCCATCGACCTGGGCGACCCGAGCGATATCCACCCCGCCAACAAGCAGGGCGTCGGCGAACGCCTCGCGCGCGGCTTCGCGGTCCGCCTGTACGGCCAGCCGGGCAGCGCGTCGGGCCCGATGGTGAAGTCGGCTACGATGAAGGGAGATGCCGTGGTGCTGGATTTCGACGGCGTTGAAGGCCCGATCGTGGCCTACGGCGCCGCGGGGCCGATCGGCTTCGAGGTCTGCACCGATGGCGGCTGCCGCTGGACCGAAGCCCGTATCTCCGGCGTGCAGGTCGTGCTGCCGGCGGCGAATGATGCGAAGAAGATCCGCTACTGCTGGGGTGACGCGCCGACCTGCACGCTGTACGACGCCAAGTCAAGCTTGCCCGCCGTACCCTTCGAGATGGATGTAAGGCGCTGATACCAAAAAAGGCGGGCCCGCAAGCTAATGCCAGTCATTAAAGCCACCGCTCATCCGTAGGGTGGGCGGGTCCCCCGCCCACGCGGTCAAATCACAGTACTGCAGCCTGTGTAGCTGTTCATATCGCAACTATCGCCGCGTGGGCGTTTGTAGTTCGGCCACTGGCCGAAACAACCCCGCCCACCCTGCAATTCTGGCTAACCAGTGACTGGCATTCGGCCCGCAGGCCCGGCTGTCGCGCCGTTCAGGCGGCGGGGTGGGGCGAGGCGGGGGCATTAGCGCCATCTCCCGCCTTGACGCTCGGCTTGCTGCCGTCGTCATGGTGGAAAGGCGCGAACCACGTGGCCAGGAAGGACGGGATGGTGGCGATCATCACGAACACGAAATAGCTGACATAGCCCAGCATCTCCTGCAGGTGGCCGCTGATCACCCCCGTCACCATGCCGCACAGGCCCATCAGGCCGGTGCCGAAGGCGTAGTGGGTGGTGGTGTACTTGCCCGGTGCGAGCTGCTGCATCAGGTAGATCATGAAGCCGACGGCGCCGAAGCCGAAGAAGAACTTTTCGACGACCACTCCCAAGGTAATGGCCAGCAGGCTCGTGGGCAGGTAAATGCTCATCAGGAGGAAGGTCGCGTTCGGGATGTTCACCGCGCAGCACAGCACGAACAGCGTCGCCTTCAGGCCGCGCCGCGCCACATACCAGCCGCCCAGCAGGGAGCCGAGCAGCACGGCGGCCAGGCCGTAGGTGCCGTAGATCAGTCCCAGCATCTCGTTCGACAGTCCCAGCCCGCCCTTCGAGGCCGGATCGACCATGAAGAAGGGCCCGATCTTCTCGAGGAAGCCGATGCTGAGCCGGAACAGGAAGGCGAACGCGATCATCTTCCACACGTCGCGCTTCTGGAACAGGGTGACGAAGGCATCGAGCAGGATGCGGCCGGCGTCGCGCACGCTGGACGGCGTGTCGGCCGCGCGTGCGCCTTCGGGCATGACCCGGGTGTGCCACAGCGCCATCAGGAGCGTGAGGCCGGCCACCAGGAAGAAGATGATGCGCCAGGACTCGACCCATTCGGGGCCGAACACCTTCGGGTCATGGCCGAATACATGGGTGTGCAGGTAGCCGCTGAGGTAGACCATGCCGCCCGCGGCGACGATCGGGCCGATGTTCCACGACAGGCTCTGGATGCCGCAATACAGGGATTGCGCACGCGAGTCGAGCGAGGTGACGTAGACCCCGTCGCTGGCGATGTCCTGGGTGGCGCCGATGAAGGAAAGTGCAAAGAACATCGCCATCAGGATGCCCATGTAGCCGGGCAGTCCCAGCGCCAGGCCGACACCGGCGAAGCCGAGGCCGATCGCCACCTGGGCGCACAGCACGAAGAACTTCTTGGTGCGGTACATCTCGACGAAGGGCGCGAACAGCGGCTTGACGGTATAGGCCAGGATCAGCAGGCTCGAATACTGCGCCGCCCGGCCATTGTCCATGCCGAGGTTCTTGAACATGATGGCGGTGACGCTGGTGAGCATCACATAGCCGAGCGCCATCGTGAAGTAGCCGGTCGGCACCCACAGCAGCGGGTGGCGGCTGCGTTCAAGCGTGGCCATGGCGCACCTCCAATGCCGCTTGTGGCGTGCCGGTGGCAACGTGCTGCGTCTCCAGGTGCTCGGCCAGCATGGCGGCGGCGCCGCCCAGGGCCGGGTAGGGCGCGTGGATCACGAAGCAGGGAATGCGCGCCGCGAAGTTCGAGAAGCGTCCCTTGTTCTCGAAGCGGGCGCGGAACGACGAGCGGGCGAACCATTCGCCCAGGCGCGGCACCACGCCGCCGCCGATATAGATGCCGCCGCGCGCGCACAGCGTCACCGCCAGGTTGGCCGCCACGGTGCCGAGCATGGCGCAGAAGGTGTCGAGGGTGTCGACGCACAGCGGGTCGCTGCCCGCCAGGGCGCGCTCGACGATGACGGCCGGCTCGAGTGTCGCGGCCTGGATGCCGGCGCGCGCCCCCAGGGCTTCGTGGATCAGCGCCAGGCCGGGGCCCGACACCAGGCGCTCGGCCGAGACGTGCTCCCAGCGCTGCCAGCAATACGCCAGGATATCCTGCTCGCAGCGGTCGCCCGGCGAAAAGGCCACGTGGCCGCCTTCGCTTTGCAGGACGGTCCAGCGTCCGTGCGTGGGCAGCAGCGCCGCCACACCGAGGCCGGTGCCGGCGCCGACCAGGCCGATCACGCCGTCGAGCGCCGGCGCGCCGCCGCCCACCTGCACCAGCTCGGAGGCGGCCAGCTGCGGCAGCGCCATCGCCAGCGCGGCGAAATCGTTCACCGCCAGCAGGGTGTCCAGTCCCAGTTCGGCGCGCGCCGCCTGCAGCGAGAATTCCCAGCAATGGTTGGTCATCTTGACATGGTCGCCCTCGACCGGATTGGCGATGGCGATGACGGCGTGGCGTACGCGGTGGGCGCTCCCCGCGTGGCGCGCCAGGTAGGCGCGCGCAGCGTCCTGGAAACGCGGATAATCGGCGCAGGCCAGGGTGTCGGCCGCGTCGATCCATCCCGGACCGCGCTCCAGGGCGAAGCGCGCATTGGTGCCGCCGATGTCGGCAAGCAGGCGCGGGCCGTCCCGGTACTGTTCTTCACTCATGTGTCTCCTCCGTCTATTTTTGTGTGCCCGCCTGCTTCAGGCCGCCCGGCGCTGCCCGTGCTGGACCGCGACGAAGTCGCGGTACCAATGCGCGCTGGCCTTCGGCGTGCGCTGCTGCGTCGCATAGTCGACGTAGAAGATGCCGAAGCGTTTCGCATAGCCCGAGTTCCACTCGAAGTTGTCCATCAGGCTCCACATGAAATAGCCGCGTACGTCGACGCCGCCGTCCATGGCGTCCTTCAGGGCCTGCAGATGCTGCTCGACGAAGCGGATGCGCAGCGCATCGTTCACTTGCCCGCCATCGAGGCGGTCCGGCGAGGCCATGCCGTTCTCGGTAATGTAAATCGGCGGCAGAGTATATTCGCCCTTGAGCTTGAGCAGCAACTCGGTCAAGCCCTGCGGGTAGATCTCCCAGCCCATGTCGGTGGTGCCCAGCAGCGCCGGTGCGGTGCGCGGCGGCGTCTCGGCGCTGGCGTAGTGGCGGAAGTAGTAGTTCACGCCCAGGAAGTCGAGCGGCCCCTGGATGATCGCGAGGTCGCCGTCCGCAAGCTGCGGGGCGTCGGCGCCGTACGCCCGCAGCGCCAGCTCAGGGTAGCTGCCCTTGAAGATCGGGTCCATGAACCACTGCACCGAACGCGCCCATTCCAGTTCGGCCAGTGCGCGGTCCGCGTCGCTGCCGGTGGCCGGGTCCGAGGTCCACTGGTTCAGCACGATGCCGAGCCTGGCGCGCGGATTCAGCGCGCGCATGGCGCGCATTGCCAGGCCGTGCGACAGCAGCAAGTGGTGCGATACCTGGACCGCCTGCTTCGCATCGGTCACGCCGGGCGCGAACTGGGAGTTCCCGTAGCCGAGGTTGGCGGTGCACCACGGTTCGTTATGGGTGGCGATGCTGGCCAGCCGGTTGCCGAAGCGGCGCGTGACTTCCGCGGCATAGTCGGCGAAGCGATAGGCGGTCTCGCGCGCCAGCCAGCCGCCCTTGTCCTGCAGGCCCTGCGGCAGGTCCCAATGGTAGAGGGTCAGGTGGGCGGCGATGCCTTTTTCTTCCAGGGCGTCCAGCAGGCGCGCGTAGAAATCGAAGCCTTGCTCGTTCCAGGCGCCCTGGCCGTCGGGCTGCACCCGCGCCCAGGCCATCGAGAAGCGGTAGGCATCCACGCCCAGGCCGGCCATGAGGGCGACGTCCTCGCGGTAGCGGTGATAGTGGTCGCAGGCGACGTCGCCGTTGCTGCCATCCTTGATGTTGGCGGGGTTGTGCGAGAAGGTGTCCCAGATCGAGGGACCCTTGCCGTCGGCGTCGGCGGCGCCCTCGATCTGGAAGGCGCTGGTGGCGACACCCCAGGTAAAGTCACGGGGGAAGTGCGTGGAATCGGTCATGGCGGATGGGTGTGGACTTGGCGGCGGAGGCCCGCCGGCGCCTGTGCAGCCGGCTGGAACCAGTGTATGAAATCGATTTCATAATATGCGTGCACCAAGCCGGGTGTCAACGACATTTTGGCGGCGGGCCGCGCCGCCGGGCCCACCCCGAGGCCCTTGCTGCTGCTATACTGGCAACTTTCCTTCCCCGGCCGCGCTTCCGAACCGCCGTTCAAGCCCTTTCCACGCATGAGAAAAGCATCCGACAGGCCGACGGCCACCGTCCATGAAGTCGCCCGCGTCGCGGGGGTGTCGGCGGCCACCGTTTCGCGCCTGTTGAACGGCACCGCCAAGGTGTCCGACGACAAGCGCCAGGCGATCGAAGAGGCGATCGAAAGGCTGAACTACAAGCCGAACGTGCTGGCCCAGAACCTGAAGACCGGCAGTTCGCGCACCATCGGCATCCTGACCCAGTCGCTGGTGTCGGGCTATTTTGCCGACGCGATGGCCGGGGTCGACGATGCCCTGCAGGGCACCGGTTATGCGCCGCTGATCGTGTCGGGGCACTGGCATGCCGACGAGGAAGCGGAGCGGATCGAGCTCCTGATCGCGCGCCGCGTGGACGGTCTGGTGATCTTGAGCGGCAAACTGCAGGACGCCCAGATCCTGGCGCTGTCGGAGCAGGTGCCGATCGTCGCCTTCGGGCGCGACCTGCAGGGGCCGCGCACCTACGCCTTTTGCCTGGATAACTACCGCGGGGCCTGCGACGCGGTCGAACACCTCGTCGCCCATGGCCACCGCGACATCGCCTTCATTGCCGGGCCTTCCGACCACCGGGATGCCGAGTCGCGTCTGGCCGGTTACCGCGACACCCTCGCGAAACACGGCATCAAGCCGCAGCGCAAGCTGGTGCTGCCCGGCGATTTTTCGGAGGCCGGCGGCCTGCGCGCGGTGGAACGCCTGCTCGCCTCGGGCCAGCACTTCACGGCCATCTTCGCGGCTAACGACTTGACCGCGTACGGCGCCCGGCTGGCCTTGTTCCGGCGCGGGATCGCGGTGCCGGACCAGGTGTCCGTGGTCGGCTTCGACGACCTGCACAGCTCGGCGTACACGACGCCGCCGCTCACCACCGTGCGCCAGCCGTTGTTCGACGTCGGGCAGCGCCTGGGCCGGGCGATCCTGCGCATGATCCGCCAGCAGCCGCTGGAGCTGGAAGTGCCGGAGCCGAGCCTGGTGGTGCGGGAGTCGGTGCGCGCGGTCTAGGTCAGCCCTGGCGCGCCGGCATCGTCCGCATGGCGTCCGCGATCGCCTGGCGCAGCGGCTTGGCGCGCAGCTGGGCGTCATAGGGCAGTGGACGCTGCGCCAGCTTATCCTTGCGCGGCGCCTCGTCCCAGGTCTGCAGCCAGCTGATATGGTCGGCCATTCCCCACAGCAGGAAGTCGCGCAGGCGCGGATAGGACAGGGTCACGTCGAGGAACTCACGCGCCGCGGCCGCCACGCCGGCGTCGCGCCTGGCGATGTCGGCAGGCATGCTGCGGTCATTGACATCGAATTCGGTGATCAACAGGTCGTAGCCCATGCCGGTCGCTTCGTCCAGGAAGCGGCGCCACTCCTGCATGTCTTCGCGGCCGCGCTTCTTGCTCTCGTCCCAGGAGCCGATATGGGCCTGCAGGCCGAGCGCGTGGACCGGGGTGCCGCGGCGCTTGAGCTCGGCCAGCAAGGCCAGCACGCCGGCGCGATGCCTGGCGCTGCCGCTGTCTTCGCGCATGTAGTCGTTGTAGACCAGCTGGGCGTGCGGCGCGTATTCATGGGCGAGGCGGAAGGCCAGGTCGATCTGGTCGATCGCCCCCGTCGACCCGCCGTTGACGCCCGAGCCGGAGAATGCGCGCGTCAGCACGTTCTGGCGCAGCTTGCCGTCCGTATGGTCGACCGCTTCGTTGACCACGTCCCAGCTGTCGATCCGCTTGCCATAGTGCTCGCACACTTCCTTGACGTGCTTGCGCATCACGCGTTCGGCGCGCGCCTTGTCGCCGCCGAAATCCTCCTTGGCCAGCCAGGCCGGCAGCCATCTCTCGGTCTGCCAGAACAGGTTGTGGCCGCGCATCGCCATGCCCGACTTCTCGGCCCAGGCCAGCATCGCGTCGGCCGGCCCGAAACGCAACGCGCCGCGCGCCGGTTCGAGAGCCTGCCACTTCATCTCGTTCTCGGCGACGATGATGTTGCACTCGCGTTCGACCAGGGCGCGGTAGGCCGGGTTGCCGAACTGCTTGCTGCCGCTGCCGACCGCGGTGCCGAAGCGCAGGCCCTTGCGCTTGGCGATGTCTTTCAGGGCTTCTTCGCCGCCGGCGGCAAAGGCCGGCAGTCCGGATGGGAGGAGGGCGGCGCCCGCGAGGGCGTGCAGCAGGGTGCGGCGTGTCGTCATGGTGTTGTTTGTCTCCGGGTTGGGTTGTTGTTTGATCTTTGTTCGAATGTTAGCGCAATCTTCCCGGATTTGAAATCGATTTCGCGAGATTCGGAAAGCTCTTCCTCGGCGGAGGGGCGGCGCTCTCCACCTCGTGCAGATATGCTAAGATAGCGCAAACAACAGGGTTCAACGTCCAATCAGGGGTTCGCCAGACATGAGTAAAGCCAACATGAAAGCCATCCAGGAGGACGTGGAACGCCGCGGGCAGCCGACCATGGCCGATGTCGCGAAGCTGGCCGGCGTCTCGCCGATGACGGTATCGCGCGTCATGAACAGCAAGGGGCTGGTGCGCGAGAGCACCCGTCGCAAGGTCGCCGAGGCGGTGGCGGCCCTCAACTACACCCCCAACCAGGAGGCGCGCAACCTGGCCGGCTCGAAGCCGATCCGGGTCGGTTTCTTGTACAGCAACCCCAGTGCCGCCTACCTCAGCGAATTCCTGGTCGGTCTGCTCAGCCAGTCCGGCCTGAACAACGTCCAGCTGTTCGTCGAGAAATGCGAAGCCGGCCTGCACGAAGAAGAGCAGGTCAGGCGCCTGATAGAGAACGGCCTGGACGGCATCATCCTGCCGCCGCCGCTGTGCGACAGCGAGGCGGTGATCGCCAGCGTGGCCGAGGCCGCGATCCCGGCCGTGGTGGTGGCCTGCGGTGCGCCGGACGAGCGCGTTGGCGCGGTCAGCATCGACGATTTCGATGCCGCCTACCAGATGACGCGCCACCTGATCGCCCTCGGCCACCAGCGCATCGGCTTCGTGGTCGGCCATCCGAACCAGACCGCAAGCGCGCGCCGCCTGGCCGGCTACCGCGCGGCGGTGGAAGAAAAGAGCGCCGACAGGTCCGAAGAACTGGTGGCGCCGGGCATGTTCACCTACCGTTCCGGGCTGGACGCGGCCGAGCACCTGCTCGCCCTCGAACTGCGCCCGACCGCTATCTTCGCCAGCAACGACGACATGGCAGCCGCCGCCGTCGCCGTCGCCCACCGCCTCGGGCTCGACGTGCCGGGCGACCTCACCGTCACCGGCTTCGACGATTCCGCACTGGCCACGACCATCTGGCCCGAGCTCACCACCGTGCGCCAGCCGATCGCCGAGATGGCGCGCGAAGCCGTGCAGTCGCTGGTGCGCCGCGTGCGTGCGCTGCGCGAAGGCGAGGAGGCGGCGCCGGAGCGTGTGCCGATGCGATTCGAACTGGTGCGCCGGCAGTCCGATGCCGCTCCCCGCACCCGCCCGCCGGCACGCCTGCCGGCGCCCAAGTCGGGTGCGAAATCCGCGCCGGCCGGCGCCAGGCGCGGCCACGCCGCGCGCTGAGCCCGGCCACACCGTCCACCCGGGTTGTCCCGCTCGTCCACCCGGCGGGCCCAGTTTCGCCGTTTCATGGCACGCGCGGGACATTCGTCCACTATTTGATTGACAGCCAATAATTCCGCCGTTTAGACTGCAATGGTTGCGGTAACATTTTTGTTATGCGAATGTTCGATCGAGCATCGCAACGCCGCGCGACGCGCGGGTACCCGTAGACCACGGGCGGGGATAAGAACAGGCTATTACAAGCTAATAACAAGCAGCGGGAGACGGATTCGATGGGTATCAAACGCAGGGAATTTCTGGCGTCGGTCGGCAGTGTGGCCGGTATCGCCGGGTTGGGCAGCATGCCTGCGATCGCCACGGCGGCGCAGGGCGCCGGCGGTCGGGTGCCGCTCTACAAGCAGGCCGGCCCACCGGTCGACGCGCGTGTCGAGGACCTGCTCGGGCGCATGACGCTCGACGAGAAGATCGCCCAGATGCAGTGCCTGTGGCAGAAGAAGCCGGGCGTGCAGAACCCTGACACCAGTTTTTCGATCGAGAAGGCGGTGGCGGCGTATCCGCACGGGATGGGCATGTTAGCGCGCCCGTCCGACCGCCTGCGAGGCAAGGTCGCCAACGTGGCCGGCAACGCCGGCGACACCGCCAACCGCGGCCCGCGCGAGACCGCCGAGTATGTCAACGCGGTGCAGAAATGGGCCATGGAGCGCACCCGCCTGGGCATTCCGGTGCTGATGCACGAGGAAGCGCTGCATGGCTACACCGCGCGCGAAGCCACCAGCTTCCCACAGGCGATCGGCCTGGCGTCGAGTTTCGATCCGGCCTTGGTGACCCAGGTATTCTCGGTGGCGGCGCGCGAGATGCAGGCACGCGGCGCCAACCTGGCGCTGGCGCCGGTGGTGGACATCGCACGCGATCCGCGCTGGGGCCGTATCGAGGAAACCTACGGCGAAGACCCGCACCTGTGCGGCGTGATGGGCAAGGCCGCCGTGATCGGCTTTTCCGGAGAGACGCTGCCGCTGGCTCCCGGCAAGGTGCACGCGACACTCAAGCACATGACCGGCCACGGGCAGCCGGAGAGCGGCACCAATACCGCTCCCGCCAACGTCGGCGAGCGCGCCCTGCGCGAAGACTTCTTCCCGCCGTTCGAGAAAATCATCCGCGAAACCAGGATCGCGGCCGTGATGCCCTCGTATAACGAGATCGACGGCGTGCCTTCGCACGCTAACCGCTGGCTCCTGACCGACGTGCTGCGCAAGGAGTGGGGCTTCAAGGGCGTTATCGTGTCGGACTACATGGCCGTCAACGAACTGAGCACCCGCCACAGCCTGGTCGCCACGCCGAAGGAAGCGGCGCTGCGCGCCGTCAAGGCCGGGGTCGACGTCGAAACCCCGGATCCGCTGGGGTTCCTGACCCTGGCCGAACTGGTCCGCGAGAACAAGATCTCGGTGAAGGAGATCGATGCCGCCGTGCGACGCATCCTGAAGCTGAAATTCGACGCCGGGCTGTTCGAAAATCCGTATGCCGACGCCGCCCAGGCCGATGCCCGTACCGCCACGCCGGATGCGATCGCGCTGGCGCGCGAGGCGGCCCGCCGCAGCGCCGTGCTGCTCAAGAACAAGGTGGACGACAAAGGCGTGGGCATTCTACCGCTGCAGGCCAAGCGCGTCGGCAAGATGCTGCTGATCGGCGCCCACGCCAAGGACACGCCGATCGGCGGCTATTCGGACATCCCGCGCCACGTGGTATCGGTGTACGAGGGCTTGCAGAAGGAAGCACAGGCCCAGGGCTTCACGCTGGCCTATGCCGAGGGCGTGCGCCTGACCGAGGAGCGCATCTGGGGCAAGGACGAGATCGCGTTCACCAGGCCGGAAGTCAATGCGCGCCTGATTGCCGAGGCGGTGGAGGCGGCAAGAATGGCCGACACCATCGTCATGGTCCTGGGCGACAACGAGATGACCTCGCGCGAAGCCTGGGCCGACAACCACCTGGGCGACCGTACCACGCTCGACCTGCTGGGCCAGCAGAACGACCTGGCGCGCGCCATCTTCGCACTGAACAAGCCCACCGTGGTGCTGCTGTTGAATGGGCGCCCGTTGTCGACGACGCTGCTGGCCGAACGCGCCGACGCATTGCTCGAATGCTGGTACCTGGGCCAGGAAACCGGCCACGCGGTGGCCGACCTGCTGTTCGGCCGCGCCAACCCGGGCGGCAAGCTGCCGGTGTCGATCGCGCGCAACGTGGGGCAGCTGCCGATGCACTACAACCGCAAGCCGAGCAGCCGCCGCGGCTACATCGATGGCGTGACAACGCCACTGTACCCGTTTGGCTACGGCCTGTCGTACACCCGCTTCGAGATCTCGGCGCCCAAGCTGGCGCAGGCGCGCATCGGCGTCAACGGCAGCACCCGGGTGCAGGTCGATGTGCGCAACGTCGGCAGCCGGCGCGGCGACGAAGTGGTGCAGCTGTACATCCGCGACGACGTCAGTTCGGTCACCCGGCCGCTGCTGGAACTGAAGGGCTTCCAGCGCGTGACCCTGGAACCGGGCGAAAGCCGCAGCCTCGGCTTCGACATCAAGCCGAGCGACCTGTGGTTCTTTAACACCGACATGAAGCGCGTCGTCGAGCCGGGCACGTTCTCGGTCTTCGTCGGACCGAACAGTGTCGACCTCAAAAAGGCGACCCTGACGGTTGCATAACAAGGAGAGACACCATGACAACGCAAACCAATTTCCTGCCGGCCGACCTGGACGACGCCTTGCTGGTCGGCCGCGTGTGGCGCCCAGCCCCGGTCGACGGGCCTGCCGTGGTGGCGGTGCGCCGCGGCCGCGTGGTCGACATCACGCAGCACGCCGCGACGGTCTCGGAGCTGTTCGAGCGCGACGATCTGCTGGCGATCGTGCGCAAGGCCGAAGGCGAAGACCTGGGCAGCGCGCTCGAGCTGGTACAGGCCGCAGGGCATGACGACCGGGGTCGACCAAGCCTGCTTGCCCCCTGCGACCTGCAGGCGATCAAGGCCTGCGGCGTGACCTTCGCGGTCAGCCTGCTGGAGCGGGTGATCGAGGAGCAGGCCAAGGGCGACCCAATGCGCGCCGGCGCCCTGCGCGAGCAGCTGCAGGCCACGATCGGCAGCAACCTGTCGCAGCTCGAACCCGGGTCCGAGGCGGCGCTGCGCCTGAAGGAAGAATTGAGTGAACGCGGCCTGTGGTCGCAGTACATGGAAGTGGGCATCGGCCCTTACGCCGAAGTGTTCACCAAGTCGCAGCCGATGTCGGCGGTGGGACACGGGGCCGAAGTGGGCCTGCATCCGGCCTCGCACTGGAACAATCCCGAGCCGGAAATCGTGCTGGCGGTGAACAGCCGCGGCCTGGTCGTCGGCGGGGCGCTCGGCAACGACGTCAACCTGCGCGACATCGAAGGCCGCAGCGCCCTGTTGCTGGGCAAGGCCAAGGACAACAACGGCTCCTGCGCGATCGGTCCCTTCATCCGGCTGTTCGACGACGGTTTTTCGCTCGACACCCTGCGCCAGGCCGAAGTGCGGATGCTGATCGAAGGGCCGGACGACGGTTTCGAGCTGGAAGGCAGCAGCCGCATGCGCGAGATCAGCCGCGATCCGCTCGACCTGGTGGGCCAGACCTGCGGCGCCCACCACCAGTATCCGGACGGCTTCATGCTCTTCCTCGGCACGATGTTCTCGCCGATCAAGGACCGCGATGCCCCGGGCAAGGGATTCACCCACCACCTCGGGGACCGCGTCAGCATTTCGACGCCCTCGCTCGGCACCCTGGTCAACACGGTGCAGCGCAGCGATGGCATCGACCCCTGGACCTTTGGCGTGCGCGCCCTTTACAACAACCTGGCGCGGCGCGGCCTGCTGGCTGCGGCTGGCGGCCAATAGGACGCCCTTAGCTTACGAGATGCTCATGTCTGACAATAAGAAACAAGAATTCGCCTACGCCATCTACCCTGACCTGCAGGGCCAGCGCGTCGTCGTTACCGGCGGCGGCAGCGGCATCGGCGCCGAGCTCACGGTCGCCTTCGCCGGCCAGGGCGCGCGCGTGGTCTTCCTCGACATCGCCGATGAAGCCTCGCGCGAACTCGAGGAGCGCTTGGCCGATTCAATCCATCCGCCGAAATACGTCCACTGCGACCTGACCGACCTGGACGCGCTGAAGACCGTCTTCGCCGGCATCGAGGAAGAACTCGGCGGCGTCGACATCCTGCTCAACAACGCGGCCAATGACGACCGCCACGAGATCGAAGACGTCACCCCCGAATACTGGGACAGCCGCATGAACGTCAACCTGCGCCACAAGTTCTTCTGCACCCAGGCCGTGCTGCCGGGGATGAAGGAACGCGGCCATGGCGTGGTGCTGAACTTCGGCTCGATCTCCTGGCACCTGCCGCACACCCAGCTGCATCTGTACATGACGGCCAAGGCCGGCATCGAGGGCATGACCCGCGCGCTGGCGCGGGATGTCGGCAAATTCGGCATCCGCGCCAATACCGTGGTGCCGGGCGCGGTGCGCACGCCGCGCCAGCAGGCGCTGTGGCACAACCCGGACGAGGAAGCGCGCATCCTGGCCGGGCAGTGCCTGCCCGAGCGCGTGGAGATGCAGGACGTGGCTGCGCTGGCGCTGTTCCTGGCCTCGAACAACGCGCGCCACTGCAGCGGACGCGAATACTTCGTCGACGCCGGCTGGTACGGGGCATGAGCACGATGCAAGCCATGCAACCCATGTGCCTGTGGCCGGTCGAAGCCACGCTGGGCGAGGGCGTGCTGTGGGACGCCGCCGGTGGCCGGGTCTGGTTCGTCGACATCAAGGGCCGCCGCATCCATTGCTGCGCCCCTGACGGCAGCGCACGCCGCAGCTGGGACGCGCCGGGGCAGGTGAGCTTCATCGTGCGCGCCGAAGACGGTACGCTGGTCTGCTCGCTGGACGATGGGCTGTACCTGTTCGACGAGGAGACCGGCGCATTCTCGCCCCTGGCACGCGTGGAAGCCGAGCTGCCGGGCAACCGCTTCAACGACGGTCACGTCGACGCCCAGGGAACGCTGTGGTTTGGTTCGATGGACGACGCGGAAGAGCAGTCCAGCGGCGCCCTGTACCGCTTCGATGGCGGACTGGTCGACCGGATGGACGAGGGTTACATCATCACCAATGGCCCGGCCGTCAGCCCTGACGGGCGGACCCTGTACCACACCGACACGCTGGCGAAGCGCATCTACGCCTTCGACCTGCTGCCGTCCGGCGCCTTGTCGAACAAGCGACTCTTCGTGGAACTGAAGGACGGCGGTTATCCGGACGGGATGGCGGTGGACGCGGAAGGCCACCTGTGGGTGGCCACCTTCGGCGGCTGGCGCATCGACCGCTTCGATGCCGCCGGCATCAAGGTGGGCGAGGTGCGCTTTCCCTGTGCTAACGTCACCAAGCTGGCCTTCGGTGGAGATGACTTGCGCACGGTGTACGCCACCACGGCAAGAAAAGGATTGACCCCGGCCCAGCTGGCCGAGCAGCCGCTGGCCGGCGGCCTGTTCATCTTCCGCGTGGAGAAACCGGGAATGCCGCAGCGTGCGCTGCGACTGGAGGACTAAGATGAATCAAGATAACAAGCAAAACCCGCGCCGCTTCCGCTCCCAGGACTGGTTCGATAATGAAGACCGCATCGACATGACCGCGCTCTACCTGGAGCGCTTCATGAACTACGGGATCACGCCGGACGAACTGCGCTCCGGCAAACCGATCATCGGCATCGCCCAGAGCGGCAGCGATATCGCGCCCTGCAACCGCATCCACCTCGAACTGGCCAAGCGCGTGCGCGACGGGATCCGCGACGCCGGCGGCATCCCGATGGAATTCCCGCTGCACCCGATCTTCGAGAACTGCCGCCGCCCGACGGCGGCGCTGGACCGCAACCTGGCCTACCTGGGCCTGGTCGAGATCCTGCACGGTTATCCGATCGATGCGGTGGTGCTCACTACCGGCTGCGACAAGACCACACCGGCCCAGCTGATGGCAGCAAGCACCGTCGACATCCCGGCCATCGTGCTCTCTGGCGGCCCGATGCTGGACGGCTGGTTCGAAGGTGAACTGGTGGGTTCCGGCGCGGCGATCTGGAAAGGGCGCCGGCGCCTGGCGGCCGGCGAGATCGATGAAGACAAGTTCATCCAGATCGCCACCGCTTCCGCGCCGTCTGCCGGCCACTGCAATACCATGGGCACCGCGTCGACGATGAATGCGGTGGCCGAGGCGCTCGGCATGTCGCTCACCGGCTGCTCGGCGATTCCCGCACCCTACCGCGAGCGTGGACAGATGGCCTACGAGACCGGCCGCCGCATCGTGGCGATGGCGCATGAAGACCTGCGCCCCTCTGCCATCCTGACGCGCGACGCGTTCCTGGACGCGATCGTGGTGAACGCCGCGATCGGCGGCTCGAGCAACGCCCAACCGCACATCGTGGCCATGGCGCGCCATGCCGGCGTCGACATCACCCCTGGCGACTGGATGGAATACGGCTACGACGTGCCGCTGCTGCTCAACATGCAGCCGGCCGGAAAATACCTGGGCGAGCGCTTCCACCGCGCCGGCGGCGTCCCGGCCATCATGTGGGAGCTCGAGCAGCAGGGACTGCTGCGCTCGAAGCGCCCGAGCGTGACCGGCGCCACCATGGCCGAGAACCTCGCTGGCAAGGAAAGCGCGGACCGCGAGATGATTCGCCCGTTTGCCGATCCGCTCAAGCACAGCGCCGGCTTCCTGGTGTTGAAGGGGAACCTGTTCGACTTCGCGATCATGAAGACCAGCGTGATTTCCCCAAGCTTCCGCGAGCGCTACCTCTCCGAACCGGGTTCGGAGAACCGCTTCGAGTGCCGCGTGGTCGTGTTCGACGGCTCGGACGACTACCACCACCGGATCAACGACCCCTCCTTGGGGATCGACGAGCGCACCATGCTGGTGATCCGCGGTTCCGGCCCCCTGGGCTGGCCCGGTTCGGCCGAGGTTGTCAACATGCAGCCGCCCGATGCCTTGATCAAGCGCGGCATCATGGCGCTGCCGACCCTGGGCGACGGCCGCCAGTCCGGCACCTCGGACAGCCCGTCGATCCTGAACGCCTCGCCCGAGAGCGCCGCCGGCGGCAACCTGGCGCTGCTTCGCACCGGCGACGTCGTACGCGTGGACCTGAACACGGGACGCTGCGACGTCCTGATCCCGGACGCGGAGCTGGAAGCGCGCCGCAAGGACGATCCGCCGCCCATCCCGGCGGACCAGACGCCGTGGCAGCAGATCTACCGTGCCACCGTTGGCCAGTTGCACACCGGCGCCTGCATGGAACTGGCGCTGCCTTACCGGGGCGTCGGCCACGATATGCCGCGCCATAATCACTGAACACAAAAAAAGATTAAATAGGAGACGTAACAATGAAAAAGATGATCAAGGCTGTCAGCCTGGCCTGCGCAATGCTCTTCACCGGCGGAGTGGGGGTCGCGCACGCGGACGCCCAGAACCCCAAGATCGGCTTCTCGATCGACGACCTGCGACTGGAGCGCTGGGCACGCGACCGCGACTACTTCGTGGCGGCGGCCGACAAGCTCGGCGCCAAGGTCTACGTGCAATCGGCCGACGCCAGCGAGCAACGCCAGATCGCCCAGATCGAGAACCTGATCTCGCGCGGCGTGGACGTGCTGGTGATCGTGCCCTACAACGCGACGGTGCTGAACAACGCCATCCGCGAAGCCAAGAAGGCGAAGATCAAGGTGGTCTCCTACGACCGCCTGATCCTGAATGCGGATGTCGATGCCTATGTCTCCTTCGACAACAAGGCGGTCGGCGAGCTGCAGGCGCAGTCGCTGGTGACCCTGAAACCGAAGGGCAACTACTACCTGCTGGGCGGGGCACCGACCGACAACAACGCCAAGATCCTGCGCGAAGGCCAGATGAAGGTGCTGCAACCGCTGGTCGATAAGGGCGACATCAAGATCGTGGGCAAGCAGTGGGTCAAGGACTGGAGCGCGTCCGAAGCAATGGCCATCGTGGAGAACGCGCTGACCGCAAGCGGCAACAAGATCGACGCCGTGGTTGCCTCGAACGACGGCACCGCCGGCGGCGCGATCCAGGCCCTCGCGGCCCAGAAGCTGGCCGGCAAGGTGGTCGTGTCGGGCCAGGATGCCGACCTGGCGGCAGTGCGCCGCGTCATCGCCGGTACCCAGACCATGACGGTGTACAAGCCGCTGCGCGCCCTGGCGTCGAATGCGGCCAGCGTGGCGGTGCAGCTGGTGCGCAACCAGAAGCCGGCCTACAACGCCCAGCTGCACAACGGCTTCAAGAACGTCAGCAGCCTTCTGCTCAAGCCAGTCCTGCTGAACAAGTCGAACGTGGAGGTGCTGGTCAAGGACGGTTTCTACACGCAGGCGCAGCTGGCCGGCAAATAATCTGCCCGCGACGCAGCGGCAATCCGCGCCGCCACCGCACCGTGGCGGCGCGCACTTGAAGCGAACCCTCAATGTCACCCTATCTGCTCCAAATGAAGGGCATCGCGAAGCGATTCGACGGTGTCCCTGCGCTCGACGGGATCGATCTCGCGATCCGCCCCGGCGAGTGCATCGGCCTGTGCGGCGAGAACGGCGCCGGCAAGTCCACCCTGATGAAGGTACTGTCGGCGGTCTACCCGCACGGCGACTGGGACGGCGAGATCGTGCTGGACGGCGAACCGCTGCGGGCGCGCTCGGTGCGCGAGACCGAAGCCGCCGGCATCATCATCATTCACCAGGAACTGATGCTGGTGCCCGAGCTGTCGGTGGCCGAAAACATCTTCCTCGGTAACGAGATCACCTTGCCGGGCGGCCGCCTGGATTATCCCGCCATGAACCGCCGCGCCGAGGAGATCCTGCGCGAGCTGAAGCTTCCCGACGTAAACGTGGTGCTGCCGGTGAAGAACTACGGCGGCGGCCACCAGCAGCTGATCGAGATCGGCAAGGCCCTGAACAAGCAGGCGCGCCTGCTGATCCTGGACGAACCCTCGGCCTCGCTGACGGCCAGCGAGATCGCGGTGCTGCTGGAGATCATCCGCGACCTCAAGGCGAAGGGCGTAGCCTGCGTCTATATCTCGCACAAGCTGGAAGAAGTGGCGGCGATCTGCGACACCATCGTGGTGATCCGCGACGGCAAGCACATCGCCACCACCCCCATGCAGCAGATGAACGTCGACAGTATCATCGCCCAGATGTGCGGGCGCGAGATGAGCCAGCTGTATCCGTCCCTCCCGCACGAGGTGGGCGAGGTGGTGATGGAAGCGCGCCACATCACCTGCCGCGATCCGGACCAGCCGCAGCGCAAGAAGGTCGATGACGTCTCCTTCCAGCTGCGCCGCGGGGAGATCCTCGGCATCGCCGGCCTGGTGGGGGCCGGGCGCACCGAACTGGTGAGCGCGATCTACGGTTCCTACCCCGGCGAATACGAGGGCGAAGTGTGGCTGGAGGGGAAGCGCGTCGATACCTCGACGCCGCTCAGGGCGATCCAGGCCGGCTTTGCGCTGGTGCCGGAAGACCGCAAGCAGCACGGCATCGTGCGCGACCTGTCGGTTGGCGAAAACATCACGCTGTCGGTGCTGCACCGCTTCTCGAAGCTGTCGCGGATCGACGACGGCCTGGAGGCGCGCGAAGTGGACCAGCAGATCCGGCGCCTGGCCCTCAAGACCGCCAGCCCGGCGCTGCCGATCACGGCGCTCTCCGGCGGCAACCAGCAAAAGGCGGTGCTGGCCAAGATGCTGCTGACCGGCCCGAAGGTGCTGATCCTCGACGAGCCGACCCGCGGCGTCGACGTCGGCGCCAAGTTCGAAATCTACAAACTGATGCTCGAGCTGGCGGCGCAAGGCATTTCGATCATCATGGTGTCCTCGGAACTGGCCGAAGTGCTGGGCATCTCCGACCGGGTGCTGGTGATGGGCGAGGGCAAGCTGCGGGGCGACTTCATTAATCAAGGCCTGACCCAGGAAATGGTGCTGGCCGCTGCAATCGGACAGGTGAAATGATGCTAGACAAAATGAGCGCGCCAGCCGCGGCCCAGGGCGGGACCGCGCGCGCGGCAGCGGCAACGGTGAACAACACCATCAACCTCAGACAGATCTTCACGCAGTACAAGATCCTGGCCCTGCTGGTCGCGATCGCCATCATCTGGGCCTTCTTCAGCTGGAAGACCGACGGCGGCTTTACCTCGGCGCGCAACCTGTCCAACCTGATGCGCCAGATGTCGGTCACCGGCATCCTCGCCTGCGGCATGGTGTTCGTCATCATCGCGGGCGAGATCGACCTGTCGGTGGGCTCGCTGCTAGGCCTGCTGGGTGGGATGGCGGCCGTGCTCGATGTCACCCACCACCTGCCGCTGCCGATCTCGATGGCGATCGTGCTGGCCAGCGGCATGCTGCTCGGTTTTCTCAACGGCTGGCTGACGGCGTACGCGGGCATTCCCTCGTTCATTGTGGGGCTGGGCGGCATGCTGGCCTACCGCGGCGTGGTGCTGGGCATCACCGACGGCACCACCATCGCGCCGATCTCGCCGGAGTTCGAGCAGCTTGGCCAGGCCTACCTGCCGCCAGGGTTCGGCGTGGCCCTGGGGCTGGCGCTGTTCGTACTGGCTGCGGTGCTGGCCTGGCGCCAGCGTGCGACGCAGGCCCGCCACCAGCTGCCTGTGCTGCCGCTCTGGCGCAGCGTCGGACGGGTGGCCATCATCGGCGCAGTGCTGGCCGGCTTCATCGCGACCCTGAACAGCTACGAAGGCATTCCGCTGCCGGTGCTGATCCTCCTGGTGCTGCTGGGCGTATTCAGCTACATCGCCCGCCAGACCGTGTTCGGCCGCCGCATCTACGCTGTCGGCAGCAATATGGAAGCGACGCGTCTATCGGGCATCAACGTACGCGCCGTGAGGCTGTGGATCTTCGGCCTGATGGGCCTGATGTGCGCACTGGCGGGCCTGCTCAACACCGCCCGCCTGTCGGCGGGGTCGCCGTCTGCCGGCATGTCGGCGGAACTGGACGTGATCGCCGCCTGCTTCATCGGCGGCACCTCGATGCGCGGCGGCGCCGGCACCGTGCACGGCGCGCTGGTCGGGGCGCTGGTGATGGCCAGCCTGGACAACGGCATGTCGATGCTGGACGTGGATACCTACTGGCAGATGATCGTCAAGGGACTGATCCTGACGCTGGCGGTGTGGCTGGATGTGGCCACCCGCAGCGGCCGTCGCTGAGTCAACTGGCGCCGCGGCGCCGGTTGTACACGAAAAAGCCAGGCGCACGCGCCTGGCTTTTCGATTTTGCCGCGCTGTTCTCAGCCGGCAGTCGTCAAGACACCGTCGATCACGCGCGCCAGGCCCATTGGGTTGTCTTCGCGCAGGGCTTGCGGCAGGAGTTCCGCCGGCACCGCCTGGTAGCATACCGGGCGCAGGAAACGGTCGATGGCGGTCGCCCCGACCGAGGTCGTGCGGCTATCCGAGGTGGCGGGGAAGGGGCCGCCGTGCACCATCGCGTGCGACACCTCGACGCCGGTCGGGAAGCCATTGAACAGGATACGGCCCGCCTTGCGCTCCAGCAGGGGCAGCAGGCCGGCAGCCAACCGGTTGTCCGCCGCCGTCGCATGCACGGTCGCCGTCAGCTGGCCTTCCACGCGCCCTGCCACCGCCAGCAGCTCCGCTTCATCGCGGCAGCGCACCAACACCGCCGCCGGGCCGAAGATCTCTTCTTCCAGCGCCGCCGTAGCGAGGAAGGTGGCGGCATCGCAGCCGTACAGGGCCGGCTGCGCGGCGCAGGCCAGGCTTTCCGGCTCGGCCGCAGCGCCGCGCGCCAGCACTTGCAGGCCGGCGATCGTGGAGCGGCGTTCGATCGCCTCCACATAGGCCTTGTGGATGCCGGGGGTCAGCATGGTGCCGGCCGTCTTGTGCTGCAGGGCTTCGGCCGCCGCCACCGAGAAGGCATTGAACGCTTCGCCTTCCAGCCCGATCACCAGGCCCGGGTTGGTGCAGAACTGCCCCACGCCGAGCGTGAGCGAGTCGACAAAGCCCTGTCCCAGCTTGGCGGCGCCGTCTTCGAGCGCGCCCGGCAGCAGGAAAAAGGGATTGATGCTGCTCATCTCCGCATAGACGGGGATCGGTTCCGGGCGTGCCGCCGCGATCCGCATCAGCGACAGGCCGCCCTGGCGCGAGCCGGTGAAGCCGACCGCCTTGATCGCCGGATGCGCGACCAGCGCGGCGCCGATGGTCCTGCCTTCGCCGATCAGCATCGAGAACACGCCTTCCGGCATGTCGCACTCGATCGCCGCCTGCTGCACCGCGCGTGCCACCAGTTCCGAAGTGCCGAGGTGGGCATTGTGTGCCTTGACCACCACCGGGCAGCCCGCCGCCAGGCTTGACGCGGTATCGCCGCCGGCCACCGAGAAGGCGAGCGGGAAGTTGCTGGCGCCAAAGACCGCGACAGGGCCCAGCGGGATCTTGTGCATGCGCAGGTCGGGGCGCGGCGGGGTGCGTTCCGGCAGGGCGGAATCGAGGGTCGCCGCCAGGAAGTGGCCGTCGCGGACCACCTTGGCGAACAGGCGCAGCTGGTTGACGGTGCGCATGCGTTCGCCTTCCAGGCGCGCCTGCGGCAGGCCCGTTTCGAGGCCGGCGCGCTCGATGAGGGCAGGGCCGAGATCGAGGATGCGCGCGGCGATGGTGTCGAGGAAGACGGCGCGCCGCTCCAGCGGCAGGGCGCGGTAGCTGTCGAAGGCTTGCTCTGCCAGTTCGCAGGCCGCCGCCAGCTCCGCGCCGGAGGCCAGGCCGAAGCCCGGTTCGAGGGTGGCATGGCGCGCCGGGTCGATGGCATGGACGCTGCCGGCCGCGCCGCGCACGCTTTGCCTGCCGATGATCATGTCGCCCTGGATATGCATGGAATGCTCCTTGTCTGAAATGGGTGTGGGAACGGAGGAGAAAAAAAAGCCGCGGACCGCAATGCGGAACCGCGACTTCAGGAGAGACGAAATGCTTACCGAATCAACAAGCGTGGCTTAGAACGAGTACGCCGCCTGGAGCGTATAGCGCGGACCGCTCATGAACAGCTGGCGGGTGAACATGCCGGCGTGCTGCTGCATGACCTGGCGCGTCTTTTCGTTGTTCAGGTTCTGGGCTGCCAGGCCGATACGGAACCTGTCTGTGAAGTCATAGAAGATCGAGCCGTCCAGCTGGCCGTAATCGTCTTGCCACAGCGGCAGGCCGTAGGCCTGGTCGTTGTTCGGCGTCGGGATCAGGAAACGCGGGCCGGAGTCCGGGTTCGTGTTCAGGCCATTGTTGCCGCGGCTGCCCCAGGTGTTGACGGCGACCAGGTAACGCGAGCGCCAGTTGTACGCAAGGCGCATCGACAGCCCGCGCTTTTCGTACATGAGCGCGAAGTTGACCGTGTGACGCGACAGGCCTTGCAGCGGCGTGTTGCCGAACGGACGTCCGTCGGTGTCGCAGCCGTTGATCGACAGGTTCATGTTCGACGCGTCGCTACCCGCGCAGAACGCCGCCGGCACCGGTTTGTCCAGCTTGCGCTCGCTGGACACATAGGTCCAGCTGGCCTGGGTACCGATACCGCGCAGCCACTCAGGCACGAAGTCGTAGTACTGCTGGTGCGCGATCTCGAAGCCGCGGGCGAAGCCGTGGGCGCCGTTGATCGGATGCGTGACCGCGAAGGTCTGGTCCTTGCCGTTGACATCCTTCACCGTGTACCCGTAGGTGGTGTTCACGATGATGTCCTTGATGTCCTTGTTGAACGCCGCCAGCGTCAGCGAACCGGCCTTGGCGAAGTACCACTCGGCGGTCAGGTCGACGTTGGTCGCCGTGGTCGGCTTCAGGAGCGGGTTGCCGTCGCTGCTACCGGTCAGGTTGTTACCACTGAATACGACGCGCTGGTCCTGGAGCGTGGTCGGATCCTTGATCGTCAGCTGGTTCGCCGGCGAGGTCAGGGTGGTCAGCGACTGCAGCTGGTTGAAGTCCGGGCGCGCCATCGACTTGGCCACGGCGAAGCGGAACTGCAGCTGGTCGCTGACCTTCATGCGCAGGTTCAGGCTCGGCAGCCAGTGGTGGTACGAGGTATCGGTGCTGCGCGGGGTCTCGAACTTGGCGATGTTGACCAGCGTGTTCACGCCTTCCACCGGCACGTCGCCCGGAATGCTGACGTTCGTCGGGTCATACGCGATGTAGCCGTTGGTCGTGTTCTTCGTCCCCACGTAACGGACGCCGATGTTGCCGTCGATCGGATATTTCAGGTTGTCGAAGCCGAAGCGCAGCTGCGTGTAGGCGGACTGGGTTTTCTCGGTCTGGGTGTTGAGCGCCGATGGCGTGTCGAAGGTCGACGGCTTCCACGCGTCGCAGGTACCCCAGCCCTGGGCGGCCTTCTGTTCCTCGCACAGGATGGTATGGTAGTTGTGCAGCTTGGTCCAGCCGGTCGGGAAATCGCGTGCCAGCGCATCGGTCGGATACAGCATTGCCGGGACCGACACCTTGCCGTCGAAGAAGTTCGGAATCTGTGCCAGCTCGACGCCGCCCGCGAAGCGCGGATCGCTCAGGCGTGCGACTCCGGGGATCTGCCATCCTTCCATCCACGGGAAGGTGATGGACGACCAGTTGTAGAACTTCTGGGCCTTGCGGTTTTCGGCGTCGCGGTCCGCCATGCGCACGCCGAAGCGGATGTCGCGCAGCACCGGGTCGTCGAAGGAAAGCTTGAAGTCGCTGCGCCAGGCTTTCTGGGTGGCCTTGGCGCGGTCCAGCGCTTCCTGGGTGTAGGCCCAGTAGTAGTTCTTCGGGTCAGCCATGAACTGCGCCGAGCCGAGGCCGATCTGCGGGACGCTGCCGGTGAGGTCGATCGACTGGTTCGGCAGGATGAACCCGGTCGATACGTCGGCATCGAAGCCCTGCGTGGTGGAGCGGACGTGCTGGAAATCGTTGGTCCAGGTCAGGTCCGGCGTCACCTTCCATTGCACGTTCAACGCGAGGTCGCGCGTGCCAGAGGTACGCTGGTTGATGCGGCGCGAGCTGTTGAACGGCGAGCCGCCGTAGGTCGGGTTCGAGATCGTGCCGCTCTGGAAGGCGCCATTGCTGTCATAGACGACATCGGCGCCGGCCACCTGCTGGTACCACTTGTCTTCGGAGGATGCCACCACGCGCTCGCTCAGGTCTTCCTCGTACTCCGTCTTGAAGTAGGTCAGCGCAGCGGTGATGTCGCGGTTCGGACGCCACTGGAAGGCGGCATAGTCGCCGCGGCGAACGCGCTCGAACTCCTGCGAACGCAGGCCGCCGCCAAGCGGCAGCCATTTCGTCAGCTCGCGCTTGTACTGGGCCGGATTGCGTGAATTAACATGCGGGAAGTACGGATCGATGCCGATGGCGTCGGTACGGGTCGGGTTTTTCGCATAGGCGAAGTTGACCAGGGCGCCGAACTCACCGATCGGGGAGTACCAGCGGTTCGACAGCAGCACGGTGCCGGTCGGACCCTTGGCCTTGTTCAGCTCCGAATAGGTTTGCGACGCGCCCAGCGAGCCTTTGAAGCCCTTGAAGTCGAAGGGCATGGCGGTGCGCAGGTTGACCAGGCCCGCGAGCGCGCCTTCGATCTGCTCGGCGGACGGATTCTTGTAGACGTCGACGCCGGCCATCAGTTCCGGTGGCACGTCGGTGAAGCCGAGAGAGCGGCCGCCGCCGGCCGAGAATGCGTCGCGTCCGTTGACTTCCGAACGCACGTAGGTCAGGCCTCGCACGGACACGCCGGAACCTTCGACCGCCTGGCGGTTCGGGTCGCCCGGCATGTTGCGGTCCATGGTGATACCGGCAATGCGCTGCAGCACCTCGGTAACCGAGCGGTCCGGGAGCTTGCCGATGTCTTCGGCAACGATCGAATCGACCAGCTCGTCCGAATTCTGCTTGAGTTGTTGGGCCGACTGGAGCGCCGCACGCTGGCCGGACACCTTGACGACCTGTGTCGCCGGGACGACGGGCTCCTCGGCGGTGGTACTGGCGGTCTGGGCCCATGCAGCGCCGCTATACAGGACGGCTACCTGCGCAACCGCCGCGGCGATCGCAGTTTTCTGGAACTTCTTCACGTTGTCTCCTGATGTCATTGATTTTTTTATCAAACAGTTGATGCCGCGCCAGAACCGCATTCCAGCTTCGCTAACACTGTTTGTTAGACGCTACCATAAATTGGTAATCAGCTCATTACAAATTCCTAAATTTTTGTCGTTCCACAACACTTACTCCGGAAAACCATGCTGATGGAGATGATGGCCATGACGGCCTCATGTCCCCGTCGTCGGATTTGTGGAGGACTGCCGAAGTACGGGCACATTGCGGTGTCTGGGCCGCCGCATGTCTACAGTACGCAATACCTTTCAGAAGGTCAAGAAATCGATTTCATAGCATACTTTTTTGGGTGGGAAATAAGCGACGCAGTTCGCGGATTGAGTATGTTAGCGTGAACATAGTTCTTGCCAAGCGTTCCTGGCCTCGCTTAGGATGCTTGACAAATTGCTGACGCAAATAACAACTAGCCGGAGACAGGAACAGTGAGCATGCATCGACCTTGCAAGGCCGCCCTCGCGGCGCTGATGGGGACCCTGGCACTGGCGCATGCCACCGCCGCGGCCCCTTCCCCGGAACTGCCGCGCCTCGTCGAGCGCGACGGCCGGCACGCCCTGATGGTCGACGGCGCACCTTTCCTGGTGCTGGGAGGCCAGGCCCACAACTCGAGCAACTACCCGGCGGCGCTGCCCAAGGTCTGGGCCGCACTCAAGGATGCGCATGCGAATACGCTGGCGATCCCGGTCGCATGGGAACAGGTCGAGCCCGAGGAAGGCAAGTTCGACTTCGCTTACGTGGACACCCTGGTTGCCCAGGCCAGGGCGCATGGCAAGCACCTGGTGCTGCTGTGGTTCGGCACCTGGAAGAACACCGGCCCGGCCTATACGCCGGAATGGGTGAAGTTCGACAACCGGCGCTTTCCGCGCATGCTCGACCGGGACGGCAAGCCCAGCTACTGCCTGTCGCCCTTCGGCGAAGCCACCCTCGCGGCCGACAGGAAAGCGTTCGTGGCCTTGATGCGGCATATCCGCAAGATCGACGCCAACAAACGCACCGTGATCATGGTGCAGGTCGAGAACGAGGTCGGCACCTACGGCCTGGTGCGCGACTATGGCGCCCGCGCCGAGGCCGCGTTCCGCCAGGCGGTACCAGGCGCGGTACTGGCAGGCCAGCCGGCACCGGCTGGCCGCCCTGGACCGGGCAGCTGGAGCGAGGTGTACGGCGACTATGCCGAGCAGTATTTCCATAGCTGGGCGATCGCCAGCTATATCGAGGAAATCGCAAAGGCCGGTCGCGCGGTCTACGACCTGCCGATGTTCGTCAACAATGCGCTGCGCGAGCCCGGCCAGCCTGGCCAGCCGGCCACCCCGTGGAAGGGAGACTTTGCGAGCGGCGGCCCAACCTGGGACGTGCTCGGCATCTACAAGGCGGCCGCGCCCCACATCGATTTTGCCGCGCCCGACATCTACATGCCGGAATCCGGCAAGGTGAGCGCCGTACTGGCCGGCTTCCAGCGTCCCGACAACCCCCTGCTGGTGGCCGAGATGGGTAATGCGGCCGGCTACGCGCGCTACGTCTGGCAGATCGTCGGCCGGGGCGCGCTTGGCGTAGTCCCCTTCGGCATCGACTATGCCAGCTACAGCAACTACCCGCTCGGCTCGAAGTACACCGACCGCCGCATGGTCGAGCCTTTCGCCCAGGTGTACGCCGCCCTGGCGCCAATGTCGCGCCTGTGGGCGCGCTGGGCCTTCGAAGGCCGCACGCGCGGGGTGGCGGAAGGTGACGATCGGGGGCCCCAAGCGATTGCCCTCGATGGCTGGAAGGCCACCGTCTCGTTCCGTGAATTCCAGTTCGGCGAGCGCCAATACCTGCGCGACAAGAACGAATACGCCGAGGGCACCGAACTGCCGGGCGGCGGCGTGGCGATCGCCCAGCTCGGTCCCGGCGAATTCGTGCTGGTCGGCCAGCGTGCGCGCATCAAGCTTTCCCCTGACGGCGACAAGCCCGCCATGTATGCGCGGGTGGAGGAGGGACGCTTCGACGCTGCCGGCAAGTGGATCATGGAACGCAACTGGAACGGCGACCAGACCGATTACGGCCTGAACCTCCCGAACACGCCGACCGTGCTGAAGGTCAGCATGCGCAGCTACGCATATTAAGCAGACAAACAACAAGACCAGGAGACCCGCAATGCAAATCACCCGAATGGCGAGCGCCGCGCTGCTGCTCTGCGCAGCCACCCAGGCCCTCGCCGGCAGCTACCAGAAAACCGCCACCGGTGTCGAAGTCAGGCCGGACGCGGGCGCCGCGAAGCTGGTGCGCCTTAACCTGATGAGCGACAACATCATCCAGGTGCTGAAGTTCGATGCCCCCGGCAAGGCGCTCACGCCTTCCTTGATGACCGTGGCCACGCCTTGCGCCTGCAGCTTCAGCGTGAACGGCACCCGGGCTGGCAAGGACGAGGCGGTGCTGCTCAAGGCGGGCAAGATCTCGGCGACTGTCTCGCTCAAGGACGGGCGGGTCTCCTTTTTCGATGCGGCGGGCAATCCCATCCTGCGGCAGGACGCAGAGCACATGAAGCCGGTAACGGTCGGCGGCAAGCCCTTCCTCGCCATCACGCAGGGCTTCAACCACGGCACGCGCGACGCCTACTACGGCCTGGGCCAGCACCAGAACTCGCAGATGAACTACAACGGCGAAGACGTGCTGCTGGCCCAGCACAACATGATCGCCTCGGTGCCCTTCGTGGTCTCGGACAAGAACTATGGCCTGCTGTGGGATAACAACAGCATCTCGCGCTTCGGCGATCCGACGCCCTATGCGTGGATGTCGCGCGACCTGACCCTGCTCGATGCCGGGGGCAAGCCCGGCGGGCTCACGGCCCGCTACTACATCGATGGCAAGCTGGCGCTGACCCGGCAGGAAAAGGACATCGCCTACCAGTACCTGAAGGACGTCGCGGAGAACTGGCCGAAGGAGCTGCCGCCGCTCAAGGAGCTCAAGGACGCCCGGGTGGTCTGGGAAGGCAGCATGGTGAGCGACAAGCCGGGCGTGCACAAGATGCAGCTGTATTCGTCCGACTACGCGCGGCTCTCGATCGACGGCACGCAGGTGATGGACGTCTGGCGCATGGGCTGGAACCCCTGGTACCACAATTTCGCAGTGAAGTTCGAGAAGAACAAGCCGGTCAAGCTGCACCTGGACTGGAAGGTCTCCAGCGGCATGATCGCCATCACCCACAACAACCCGCTGCCGCAGCCCGAGCGCCATTCGCTCACCATGTCCTCGGAAATCGCCGAGGCGATCAACTACTATGTCATCAGCGCCGACAGCATGGACCGGGTGATCGCCGGCTACCGCCACCTTACCGGCCAGCAGCCGATGATGCCGAAGTGGGCCTACGGTTTCTGGCAGTCGCGCCAGCGCTACGAGACCCAACAGCAGCTGCTCGACACCGTGGCGGAATACCGCAAGCGCGGCTGGCCGCTGGATAACATCGTGCAGGACTGGTTCTACTGGCCGCAGGACGGCTGGGGCTCGCACGACTGGGACAAGACCCGTTTCCCGGACCCGAAAGGCATGGTCGACGCCGTCCACAAGCAGAATGCCCGCATCATGCTCTCGATCTGGGGCAAGTTCTACGCCAATACCGACAACTACAAGGAACTCGCGGCCAAGGGCCATATGTGGACGAAGAACGTCGAGAACGGCGACCTGGACTGGGTCGGCCCCGGCTACAAGAACAGCCACTACGACCCGTACACCAGGGAAGCGCGCGACATCTACTACCGCCAGATGAAGCACAAGCTGGTCGACCTCGGCTTCGACGCCTGGTGGATGGACAATACCGAGCCGGACATCCTGTCGAATGCGCGGCTCGAGGACTTCAAGCAGCTGATCGGCCCGACCGTCTACGGCGCCGGCGAGATCACCTTCAACCCCTACAGCCTGGTGCACTCGCAGGGCTTCGCCGAGAACCTCCGGCGCGACCAGCCGGACAAGCGCCAGTTCATCCTGTCGCGCTCCGGTTTCGCCGGCATCCAGCGCAATTCGGTGGCGGTGTGGAGCGGCGACACGGTCGGCCGCTGGAACAACCTGGCCGACCAGATCGCGTCCGGCGTGAACTTCTCGATGTCGGGCATCCCGAACTGGACCCACGACATCGGCGGCTATGCCCAGGAGACCCGCTACCAAGCCGGCGATGTCGGCTCGGCACAGGAGAACCGCAGTACCGGCACAAGCCAGGCCAATCCGGAAGACATGAAGGAGTGGCGCGAGCTGAACCTGCGCTGGTTCCAGTTCGGCGCCTTCTCGCCGCTGTTCCGCTCGCACGGCGAGGTGGTCAAGCGCGAGATCTACAACATTGCAGCCGGCGACGACACGATGCGCGACGCCATGGTCGACTACCTGAAGCTGCGCTATCGCCTGATGCCCTACATTTACACGATGGCGGCCGACACCCACTACCACTCGGGCACGATGATGCGCGGCCTGGTGATGGACTTCCCGCACGACGACCGGGTCAAGAACATCAAGGACCAGTACATGTTCGGCCCGAGCCTGATGGTTGCCCCGGTCACTGTGTACGGCGCGCGCTCGCGCCAAGTCTACCTGCCGCTGGGCAGCGACTGGCTTGATTTCGATACGGGCGAACGCTTCAAGGGCGGCAACACCATCACCGTGCAGGCGCCGCGCGAGCGCATCCCGCTGTTCCTGCGTGCCGGCGCCTTGATTGCGACCGGCCCTGTGACCCAGTACGTGGACGAGAAGCCGGATGCGCCGCTGGTGCTGCAGGTGGTGGCCGGGGCGGACGGCCAGTCCAGCCTGTACGAGGACGACGGTGTAAGCAATGCCTACGCGCGCGGCGAATACAGCCGCATCCCGTTCAGCTACGACGACCGCAAGGGCACCGTGACGATCGGCGCGCGCCAGGGCAAGTACCAGGGCATGCCTGTGCAACGCGAATTCCGGGTGCGCGTGCTGCGCCCGGGCACCGCTGCCAGCAAGGACCTGGACGCCTACGACAAGTCGGTCAGCTATGATGGCCGTCCAGTCACGATCAAGCTGTAAGCCTACGATGAAATTCCTGACGCCTTCTCTCATTCTGGCCGGCCTGCTGCACGCCGGCCTGGCCCTGGCCGCCACGCCTGTCTCGCCGGACGATGCAAAGCTGCAGTACGCCGGCCGCATCGACTTCTCGACGCCAGCCGCGCCGGTGATCTCCTGGCCGAACACCTCGATTGCCGGGCGTTTTACCGGCACCTCGCTGGCCATCAAGCTGGACGACCAGCGCGGCCGGAATTACTTCAACGTGTTCCTGGACGGCGACTTGTCCGCACCGCTGGTCGTGGAAGCCAGGCAGGGCGAGGCGACTTATGTGGTGGCGCAGAAGCTCGCCCCCGGCAGCCACAGCTTCCTGATCACCAAGCGCACCGAGGGCGAGGAGGGCGCGACCGTGTTCCGCGGCCTGGAGCTGGACGATGGCGCCCAGCTTCTGCCTCCTGCGCCGCGCTTGACGCGCCGGATCGAATTCTTCGGCGACTCGATCACGAGCGGCATGGGCAACGAGGGTGCGCTGAACGGCCGCGACGATGCGGGCAAGGACAAGAACAGTTTCCTGTCCTACGCGGCGATCACCGCCCGGCAGCTGAACGCGGAGGCGCACATGACCTCGCAGAGCGGCATCGGCGTGATGATCAGCTGGTTCCCGTTCACCATGCCGGATTTCTACGACCAGCTCAGCGCAGTCGGCAACAACGACAGCCAGTGGGATTTCAAGCGCTGGACGCCGGACGTGGTGGTGGTCAACCTGCTGCAGAACGACAGCTGGCTGATCGGCCGCGACCACATGCTGCAGCCTGAGCCGAACGACGCCCAGCGCGTCGATGCGTACAGGAACTTCGTGCAGCGCATCCGCCGCCTCTATCCGCAGGCCTACATCGTGTGCGCGCTCGGCAGCATGGACGCGACCCGGCCCGGTTCGCCGTGGCCGGGCTACGTGACGGCCGCCGTGCAGCAGATGCGCACGGGCGGCGACAAGCGGATCGATACGCTGTTCTTCGACTACACTGGCTACGGGCAGCATCCGAGGGTGCATCACCACATGGCGAACGCCGCCAGGCTGAGCGCCCTGGTGCGGGCCAGGATGGGCTGGTAGACCTGGAATCCGCTCAGGCGGCGCGCGGGCTTGCCGCCCCGAGCTGGCTTGTGATGAAGGCGTCATGGGTCGGCATCCGCGCCACGGCCTGCACAATCATGTCGCGCACGCCGGCGAAATGCCCATGTACTTCGCGGATGTCCACCCCATCCACGAAGGGATCGTAGCGCTTCGGCACCGCGCCCAGCCCCATCAGCATGGCCACGAATGAAGGCTCGGCGAAGCCGTCGCGGTCCAGGATCGCGACCCGCCCGGTCTCGCGGAACAGCTCGATCTGGTGGCGCAGCGAATCCGGGATCGGCATGTTGGCGCAGTAGCGCCAGAATTCCGAGTCGTCGCGCTTCGTCAGTTTGTAGTGCAGGACGATGAAATCGCGTACCGATTCGTAGCGCACGCCCATGTAGCGGTTGAACTCGTTCGCCAGTTCGGGGCGACATTCCCGGTCCGGAAACAGCTCGACCAGCTTGCCGACCGCGGTCTCGATCAGGCTGATGCTGGTCGATTCCAGCGGCTCGACGAAGCCGGCGGACAAGCCCACCGCGACGCAGTTCTTGATCCATGACTTGCGCCTGCGGCCGGTGACAAAGCGCAGCTGGCGCGGCTCGTCGAGCGCGGCGCCGTCGAGGGAGCCGAGCAGTAGCTCGCGTGCCCGCGCGTCGCTGGTGAAGGCGTTGCTGTAGACATGGCCGTTGCCGGTGCGGTGCTGTAGCGGGATGCGCCAGACCCAGCCCGCTTCCTTCGCCGTGGAGCGGGTATAGGGCGTCAGTGCTGCCGCGCTGGCGCAGGGCACGGCGAGCGCGCTGTTGCAGGGCAGCTGCTCGCTCCAGTCATCGTAGCCAGCCTTTAATGCCCCCTCGATCAGCAAGCCCCGGAATCCCGAGCAATCGACGAACAGGTCGCCCTCGACCCGGCGTCCGTCGCGCAGCTTGACCGCCGTGATGAAGCCGCTCTCCGGGTGCTGCTCCACTTCCACCACCGTACCCTCGATGCGCTGCGCGCCGTGCGCCACGGCGTAGTCGCGCAGGTATTCCGCGTACAGGCCGGCGTCGAAATGAAAGCCGTAGGAATACGCGGTGGTGATCGACGGCGTGCCCTCGTGCGGCGGCACGAACTTGTTGTTTCGCGCCATGATCGACGATACCGACCAGTTCTCCAGCGCCGGCATGTCCTTGAACTGCGTGGACATGCGCAGCCAGAACAAGTGGGAAGGGTGCCTGTCGAGCGAGGGACCGAAATCGCCGAATCCGTGGAAGAAGCGGTTGCCGAGGTGGCCCCAGTCCTTGAACTCGATGCCGAGCTTGTAGCTGGCCTTGGTACGCCGCACGAAGTCGTCGGGGTCGAGGCCCAGCGCGGCATTGTAGTAGCGGATGGTCGGCAAGGTCGCCTCGCCGACCCCGATGGTGCCGATGTCGGGCGACTCCACCAGGATCACCTCACAGGGTGCGTCGAGGCGGCGCGCCAGGCGCTGGGCCAGCGGGGCGGCCGTCATCCAGCCGGCGGTGCCCCCTCCCACGATCACGATCCGGCGGATTGGCTTGTCATTCATATTGTCTCCTGTTCTTGTACCTGCCTTGTGCACCCGCAGTGGGCGTCAATACCACAGGAAGTGTAGAGCAGGTTCGGATTGCCAGGCAATAAGAATGTTTGCGCCTAACAATCCGTGTTCGCCCGTGGCCTCAGCGCTGCAGCGAGGACAGTGCCGCCGCCACGTACACCAGCGGCGCATTCCAGTTGATGGCGATCTCGTTGCTGGCATAGCTGCACACGTGGTCCAGGTAGGACAGCGCCGGCAGCTTCGAGGGATAGCTCACAGGGCAATCCTTGGCGTCCTGCTGGCCCGGGTTGGGTCCGCCGGCGAGCATGCCCGGCACCGGGGCGGGGATGCCGTCGGCCTCGGAAGGACGGTGGTGCGGATGCATCGGCGAGCGCGCGCCAAAGCCGGTCACGAAGGACATGCCCGGTCCGTTGCGCCCGAGGACATGGTCGAGTGCCGACTGCGCCGCATCCAGGTAGTCCGGGCGCGGCTCCACGCGGTAGGCGGCCACCAGCATCATGGCCTGGTTCAGGATGACCGCGCTGCTGCCCCAGACGAAGTTCTTGGGTTCCATGCTGACGCGGTAGGGCGAGGCGCGCCAGCGCGCCGCCAGCGTGTCGGCCGTTGCAAGCAGCGCCTTGCGGGCCGGCGCTGCATCCATGCCCTTGGGCAGGCGCGCGCCGTGCTGGGCCAGCGAGATCCAGCCGAGCATGCCGACGTCGGCCCAGCCGGGTTCCGTGGCGCCCGGTTTTACCGCAATGGCGCCCAGCGCGCGTGCGCGGTAGGCCTCCTTGCCGGTGGCGATCAGGAGCTCGCTGGCGGCCCAGGCGAATTCGTCGTCCACGCGCTCGTCGCCGTAGGCGCCGGTCTGGATGTCGGCCGGCTGCCGGTACAGCACGTTCGGATTCGCCTCGGCCCAGCGCCAGGCTTTCTCGGCGGCGGCCAGGTAGCGTGCCGACCTTGGCAAGCCCGGTCCCGGCTGCAGGCTGTCGAAAGGCGCCAGCACCCGGCTCGCGGCGGCCATCACGGCGGCAAAATCGAGCGTGGCGGCGGTGGACTTCTGCACCACGTAGCGCGGCGCGGTGGCCTGGTCGGGCATCACCATGCCATCGAAGACCTTGTTGGTCAGCTTGTGGTAGACCCCGCCGTCATCCCGGTCCTGCATGCTCAGCATCCACTCCAGGTTCCACAGCGTTTCGTTGAGGATGTCGGGCATGCCGTTGCCGCTTTCCGGCAGGTTCAGCGGCAGTTTGTCGAACCAGTCCGGGAAATGCTCGTAGGCGGCCAGCAGGGTATAGGTGGTGATGCCGGAGTTGACGATGTACTTGTTGTAATCGCCGGCGTCGTACCAGCCTTTCGGACTGGAGATCACGGTGCCGGCCGGGCGCTTGCCCGACGCGGCCGATGGATGCACCAGCACGCGGGTGTCGGGATGGCCGAGCGGCCGCGCGTATGGCCCGGCCACGGCCGCCGTGAGGGCGACGCCGCTGCGGTTCAGGGTGTAGTTGCGGATGGCGGCGGCATTGAGCTCGCGATACACGTCGGGCTGGATGGCGAAGGGCGCCGAATCGGGCAGGCCCGCGCTGCGGAGTCGGTAGTTGCCGGGCGTGCGCAGGGCCGAAAAATCGGCCACGCGCACGCGTTCGCCCGAGGCCTCCCAGGTGGCGCCGGCGGCCATGCTGCCCTCGAACACCGGCTTGCCGGTGGCGGCATCGACGACGCTGAAGCCTGCCTGGGCCTCGCCCGGCACCACTGCCAGCTTCTGCGCGCCGGGCAGGAAGCCAACCTGGTTGAGCTTGATGGCGCGCGTCTCGGCGCCGGCCGCCGGCGCCGCACCGGCACCCCCGGTCAACAGGAGTGCGGCGCAGGCGGCGAGGCAGCAACGGGTGCCGGGCAGGTACGCGGATGGGTGCATGCAGTCTCCAGAGTTGTTATCGCGCGCAGCGTACGTTCGCGCTCGCGCTGTTGGAATTGGATGGTGGAGTGAAATCGATTTCATCTTAACGTCCAGTATCCACCAGAGTCAACGATCACGTTGCCGGCATGATGCGCACGTTCTGCGTTTGCAGCCAGGGCAGCCTGGGAGTATGCTGGAATTACACAAGAGCTTGGAAGTGGAGACAATCATGAAACTTCGGCCGCCATCATTGCATCTACCTGCACAGTTCCACGGTCCCGTGCGCTTCGGCCGCCGCTGGCGCAACCACGAATTGCCACTGCGCCTCATCCAGCTGGCCCTGTTCGTCGTGCTGGCAGCGGTCGCCGCGAAGACGATCGCCACCGGCGTCGCCCTGGCAATCAAGGCGGTCGCCGGGCTCGTGTCCTAGCGACGCGCGCTGCTCGCCGATGCCGTTGCAGCGCCGGTCCATGCGGAGCGGCGCCCGCGATACCGTTCGCGGCCGCATCTGCTGCGTCCGCATCTGCTGCGTCTATACTGGCGCCACCTTCAACGACTTTGCCGTGGCTGCCTTGACTCGCGTCCCGCTTCAGATCCGGCCCGCTGCCGCCGCCGACCAGGACTTCTTCGCCGACCTGTACCGCTCGACCCGCCCGGACCTGCTGGCGCTCCTCGCCGACCCCCGCTATATCGACGCGATCGTCGCCATGCAGGGGGCGGCGCAGGTGGCCGGGTACCGCAACAGTTATCCCGACGCGCAGTACCAGGTGCTGGAGCTGGACGGCTTGTGCGCCGGCCGGCTGGTTACGGCCGCCGTCGACGGGAACTTGCGGGTCGTCGATATCGCCGTCATCCCCTGGGCGCGCCGGCGCGGCGTGGCCGGCGAGGCGCTGCGCCGGGTGCAGGCGCAGGCCGCGCGGGAAGGATGCGACGTGACGCTGGCGGTACGCAGGGACAACGCCGGCGCAATCCGTTTGTATGCGGCGCTGGGCTTCGTGGTCGAGGACGAAGATGCCGTGAAATCCCAACTGCGCTGGCGCGCGGCCTCGCCCGGGCCCTGATGAACTGGATCGCGCCAAACACCAGGACGGCGTAGTGCGCATGTCCGATATTGCCGCCGATGATAATGCGCGAGGTGTAAGATATTGGTTTTGTGTATCGCTGAGATCAGATCTTGCAATTGGACTTATGTCTTTCGCACCCCTACACTGGTTCCATTGCCTAATGCTTGAGACGAAAGGAACCGACATGAGCACCGCCACCATCCCCAATACTGTTTTCGCCCGCCCGGCAGCCCCACGCGCCTTCGACTTCTGGCGCTCGCGTTTCGGCGCGCAGCTGCGCCGCGCCATCGAGCGCTCGGGTGAGTCCTATCTGGTGATGGGTTCGCGCTACCTGTAAAAGAGCAAGACCTCGCGACATTGCGAGGTGCACCAGCCCAGCCCTTGGGACATAATGCGCGTTGGATGTGACTACTGCGGAGGAGCAGGCAGATGCGCGACGCGATCATCATCGGGGGCGGCCATAACGGCCTGGTGTGCGCCTTTTACCTGGCCCGGGCCGGCCTGAAGGTCACCGTGCTGGAACGGCGCGGGGTGATCGGCGGCGCCGCCGTCACCGAGGAGTTTCACCCGGGTTTCCGCAACTCGGTCGCGGCCTACACGGTCTCGCTGCTCAACCCGAAGGTGATCGCCGACATGCACCTGGCCGGTCACGGCTTGCGCATCGTCGAGCGGCCGCTCTCCAATTTCCTTCCGCTCGACGACCGCAACTACCTGAAGCTCGGCGCCGGCAAGACCGAATCCGAGGTCGCCCGTTTCTCGCAACGCGACGCCGGCCGGCTCGCGGCCTACACCCGCCACCTCGACAGCGCCGCCGACCTGCTGCGCGAACTGGTGCTGCAAACGCCGCCAAACCGAGTGCAGGGCAGCTGGCTCACCGCACTGCCCGAACTCATCAAGGCCGGCAAGCTCGGCAAGCGCATGGCCGCGCGGTCGCTGTCTACCCAGCGCGAACTGCTCGACCTGTTCACCAAGTCGGCCGGCGACTACCTCGACGGCTGGTTCGAGAGCGCACCGATCAAGGCGGCCTATGGTTTCGACAGCGTGGTGGGTAATTACGCCAGCCCGTACACCCCCGGCTCCGCCTACGTGCTGCTGCACCACGTGTTCGGTGAAGTGAATGGCAAGAAGGGCGCCTGGGGCCACGCCATCGGCGGCATGGGAGCGATCACGCAGGCCATGGCCAAGGCCGCCCAAGCGCATGGCGTGGAGATCCGCCTTGGGTGCGCGGTAGACGAGGTGCTGCTCGAGCATGGCCGGGCCAGCGGCGTGGTGACCAGCAAAGGCGAGCGCCTCGATGCGCGGGTCGTGGTGTCGAACCTGAATCCACGCCTTTTGTATACCCGGCTGGTCGATCCGGCTGCGTTGCCCGAGGACTTCCTGCGCCGCATGCAGGCCTGGCGCTGCGGTTCCGGCACCTTCCGCATGAACGTGGCGCTGTCGGAACTGCCGAGCTTCAGCTGCCTGCCCGGCACCAAAGCAGCCGAGCACCATGGCAGCGGCATCATCATCGCCCCCAGCCTGCATTACATGGAACGGGCCTACATGGATGCGCGCACCCATGGCTGGTCGCGTGAACCGATCGTCGAAGTGCTCATTCCGTCCACGCTCGACCCGACCCTGGCGCCCGAAGGGCAACATGTGGCCAGCCTGTTCTGCCAGCACGTGGCGCCCCAGTTGCCCGACGGCGCGAGCTGGGACGAGCACCGCGAACAGGTGGCCGACCTGATGATCGAGACGGTCGACCGCTACGCGCCCAACTTCAGGCGCTCCGTGCTCGGCCGCCAGATCATGAGCCCGCTTGACCTGGAGCGTACCTTCGGCCTGGTGGGCGGCGACATCTTCCACGGCGCGCTGGGACTCGACCAGCTGTTCGCGGCCCGACCCATGCTGGGCCATGCCGATTACCGCGGGCCGGTCGCCGGCCTGTACACCTGTGGTTCGGGCACCCATCCGGGCGGCGGCGTCACGGGCGCGCCGGGGCACAACGCGGCGCACGAGGTGCTGCGCGATTTCGCGCGCGGGCGCCAGGAGCTCAAGGCAGCTTCCCTTTAAGGCAGTGCCTTGAACCCTTCCGCACGCACCACCCAGCTGCCGTCCGTCGGGAAACCGGGCGCCGGCCGGTCCGGTGCGCCGTCCCAGCCGCCGGCCATCAAGGCCACCGCGGCCAGCAGTGCGCCGTTGCCCGGCAGGTAAACGGGCAGCCTGAAGTTCTGGTTATGACCGGCGCGCGAATAGCCGTTGTTCGGACCATCGGTCTTGAGCAGCACGTTCACCGCGGCTTGCGTCTCGCCCAGCCGCGCCGCCGTCATCGCGATCATCGGATAATCCCAGCCCCAGATCTTGGTCTTCCAGTCCCAGCCCGCCAGCACCGAATGCAGGGTGCGGCGCATGGTCTCGACGTCGACGCCGTCGCCGGGCAACTGGCCCAGGGCCATCAGGAAGGAGGGGTGGTCGTGGCGGCTGTCGATGTTCTCCCAGGTGTCCGGGTGCGATTCCAGCGCCACGTATTTGCCATCCTTCTGCGGCAGGGCCGCCAGGTGAGTGCGCCGATGTTCCCAGCCGGGTTCGCGCCCCAGGCCGAGGCGCTCGCGCCACTGCTGCGCGATTTCCAGCCCGCGCGCCCAGTAACTCAGTTCGTAGGCCGGATTCATGCTGGTGGACTGGTCGTGGATCTCCTGCGCGATCCACAGCGGCGGCCCGAGCACGTAGCGCTTGTTCGCGTCGTCCCAGTGCAGCATGGACGCCATCGCATCCGCGGTCTCGAACACCAGTTCGCGGTAACGCTCGAGGGTGGCCGGCGTGGGGGCGGCACGGTACATCAGTTCGGCCAGGTGAATCGGGTGCGGCTGGTTCCACACGATCAGCGGATTGCCGCCGGGGCTCTCGCGCCCGCCCGGGCCGGTCATCTTCATCCAGCGCGCACCGCGCAGGCCGCGTTCCTGCGCGACCGCACGCGCCGCAGGCAGCGTGCGCTGGAACCAGCCGAGCGTGCGCGCGGTGAATGCGGGCCGGCCCCACAGGGCGAAGTGCGCGGTATGCCACCACACCATCTCGGTATGGTGCTTGCCGTACCAGGTGGACGTCGTCAAGCCGCTTTCGGAGGCCGGCAGCGTGTCGCCCATCTGGATCGCCATCAGGTACTGCGACAGCACCACGCGGCGTTCGAGCTCGTGCGCGCGCGGATCAGTGCTGCCGCTGAAGTCGATGGCGGCGCCGCTGCGCCAGAAGGCGGGCCAATGCGCGTCGGCGTCCTTGAACACGGCGGCCGTGTCGCGGACCGGCGCGATGCCGTCCTGGACGAAGGCGACGGTGAGTTCGAGCGTGTCGCCGGCGCGCGGGGCGATCTCGAACACGTGCGGGGCCGGCCGGGTGATCGTCAGCGCGCCGCGGCTGGTCAGCGTTATCGCATAGCGAGAGGCGTCGCGCCGGTGCTCGACGACGAGTCGCCGGCCACCTTGTTCCAGTACGGTGCTGCGATGTGCGCCCGGCTGCGAAAAATCGAGCGGCGGATTGTGGTGGGTCGCCGCCTTGCCGTAGCCATGGGGCAGGGCGATCCGCACCGCGACCCGGCCGCTGGCCAATAGCGGCGAACGGATCTTCAGCGCCAGGGTATCGCTGCCGGGGCTGACGGCGCTGTCGACGCCGAGCGGCTGTCCCAGCAGCCTGGCGCGGCTGTGGAGACGGCCCTTCCACAGGTCGAGGCGCTGGTCGACGGCCGCGATATCCTCCGGTGCGATGGCACGCGCCCCCGGGCCGGTGAGCACGAAGCCGATCCGCGGCAGCGGCTGGGTATGCGGATTCTCGCGCAGCCACTGGCCGGCAGGCGACTTGGCGTCGGTCGGGTAGCCGAGGGTGCGGCCGTGGGCCGTGTAGTCGCGGTTGGCATCACGCAGCCGGTAGCCGCGCGGGTTGGGGTCTTCGTGCCACGACCAGCGCGCCTGGGTCTCGAGCGGAATGCCCTTGGCGTGGTAGTGGTCCGGCAGGGTCTGCAGGCCGGTGACGTCTGCCGTGAAGGCGAAGCGCCCGTTGCCCAAGGAGAGCGGCGCCAGCGGATCGATGGCTTCCAGCCGCGGGGCGTGGCGGCTGACGACGGCCTCGCGGTCGATCGGCTTTACCGGCGACGCGGCGGCGGCGGCGCTGGCGATGGCGGCGCACAGGAAAAGATGGGCGGGGAAGGGCAGGCGCAAGGCAGGCTCCGTTGGTGGAGGAGGTTGATCGGGCAAGTGTAGCCGAAACGGCTTGCCCGGAACCCCCTTGTCGCTATGCGCCGGACGGCCTTGCGTCGACCGCATACACGTGCTGCGCCCCATGCATGTTCGAGGCGAACACCAGCCATTTGCCGTCCGGCGTGAAGCGCAGGTTCGGCTCGAGGCGGTAGTCGTGGGCAGCCATGTCGACCAGCCGGGTTGGCTTGAACTTCTCGATGGTGATCAAGCTGTCGTCGTAGGACGCCAGGTCGGCATCGACGATGTCTTCCCCCTGCAGCAGCGAGATCCACTTGCCGTCCGGGGCATGGGCCACCATGTCGGCGTCGCCCCCATCGCTGGCGAAGGTCTTGTTGTCGGGCGCGATATTGAAGTGCACGCCCCAGTCGTTGGCCTCCAGGCGCTTCCACACCCGCCGGCCGGTGGCCAGTTCCAGGCCGGCCACCCAGAACACCTGGCCGCGCGGGGTCTGCAGGTCGTACCACAGCCATTTGCCGTCATGGCTGAAGAACTCGTGGCCCCAGATCTCGAAGTTCATGGTGCGGGTATGGACGCTTTTCAAGCCGCCGCCATCGGACTGGATCAGCTTGATGCGGTCGACCCGGTGCCACGGACCTTCCATGCAGAAGCGGATCAGCTTCGGGTCGGTCGGTGAAAACTGCGCATGGCCGATCCATTCCTCGGTCTTGTAGAGCACCTTGCGGGCGCCGCTCTTCAGGTCGATGGTGAACAGCTCGGCCGGCACCCGCGCCGACCAGCGTTCCAGCATGCGCACGCCCTTGGCCTTGGCGAAGTTGAGCGGCTTGCCGTCGGGGCCGAGGGCGGCATACTCGGTGTTGCCGAATTTGGCGATGCTGGCCGCATCCTTCGGCTGCAGCGGCTTGGCGCCATAGGACACCTGTCCCAGCAGCAGGCTGTCGTCGGCATTCGAGGCGGTGATGCCGCCGGCTGCGATGCGGGCCAGCTTGCGCACCTTCTTCGTGTCGACGTGGACGGCGTAGATGGTCTTCGGGCGGTCGGCCGCTTCGCCCGGGCCCGGTTCGGTCACCGAATACACCGCCTCGCGCGTGGTGCGCAGCATGAACAGCAGGTCGTTCTCGCGGCCCGGCGCCAGCAGCGTGGTCTTCCAGTCCGCCAGGCGCACGCCCATGATGCCGGACGGCGACTTGATGACCATGACGTCGCCCTCGGGCGTGTATGCGTGGCGGTAGAAGTACAGCACGCCGGAGCCGGCTTCTTCCGAAATGCGCACGATGCGGCGGCCGGTCTTCGGGTCGGTGAATTGCTTCGGGATCGGTCCGCTGAATGGTGCTGGCGCGACGGGCGCGGGCGCCTGCGCGCGGGCTTGCGACATTGCCAGCGGCAGCAGCGCGGACGCGCCCCACAGGCCCTTCAATACGGTGCGGCGGCTCATTTGCTGCTCCTTGCGGGGGTTGCCAGTTTGGCGGGGTCATAGGCCAGCGCCCGGGTCGCGCGCATTTCCTGTTCGCGGCGCGCTTTCTCCAGGTCGCCGACGATGGTTCTCGGCGGTGGCGGGGTGGGTGTGGTGGCGGCGATGGTCGCGTCGTCGTCGCGCGGCACGGCGGGTTCGGGCAGCGACTGCGCCGGGCCGTGCAGGTCCATCACCTCCAGCCCGGCCAGCAGGTAGGCGCCGGTGGCATAGGGACCGACATCGCCGGCCTCGGTCGGCACCGGACGGTCGCCGGTCTTCTGGGCCGCGCCGACCAGGCCGTTCGGCAGCACCTGGCGGTTGAGCGCCGCCCAGCCGCGCGTGACCGCCGGCTGGTAGGCCTGCCGGTCCAGCAAGCCGTGGTTGATGCCCCAGGCCAGCGCGTAGACGAAGAAGCCGGAGCCCGAGGTTTCCGGTTCGGGGAAGCTCTTCGGGTCGTTCATGTCGCTGCGCCACAGGCCATCCGGCTGCTGCAGTTCGACGACGCGGCTGGCCATCTTGCGGAAGATGTCGAGGTAGAATGCGCGGCCCTCGAAGTTGGCGGGCATGGCTTCCAGGGTGCGCGCCAGGCCGCCCATCACCCAGCCGTTGCCGCGGGCCCAGTAGACCGGCTTGCCGCCGGCGCCGAAATGGTCCTGGTTCTTGAAGCGCTCGTCGCGCAGGAACAGGCGGTCCTGTTCGACCCACAGGCGGGCCGCAGTGCGCCGCCATTCCTTGTCCATCGCGCGCAGGTATGTGAGGTCGCCGCTCAAGCTCGACTGGCGCGCCAGCACCGGCGGGGCCATGAACAGCGCGTCGCACCACCACCAGACCAGGGTCTCGGTTTCCTGCGGCCGGTTCAGGTGCGGCAGCATGAAGTCCAGCCGCTGCTGCAGCGGCATGATCACGCCCTGCTGGCCGCGCCGGGCATATAGTTCCTGGTACAGGTCGCCGATGGCGACATCGTCGGCATTGAGCAGGGTGCGCTCGGCCCGCGCCCCGCGCAGCGCGTAGTTGTAGTGGTCGGCCACGGCACTGAGGAAGCGCAGCACCTCGCGGTTCTGCGTCACCCGCGCCAGCCTGGCTGCACCGACGTAAAAGGTGGCGGCCACCCAGTTGGACGAGATCTCGGACAGGTTCGACCCGGTCGCCATCTGGATCGGGCGCCGGCTCATGTCGGCGATCTGCGACATGGCGACGTAGTCGAGGGCCGCGAGCACCGAGGCGCGGGCCGGCAGCGCCGTGGCCACGAAGTCCAGGTTCGGCCGGGGCGGCGCGGTGAGCCAGCTGGCCTCGATGCCAGCCACGGGCGTGTTGACGTCAGATGCGCTCGAGGGCGCGGCCAGCAGGCAGGCAATGGCGCCCAGCAGGGCGCCATTGCGTAAAACAGAGAAATTCATGGGTAGGTGTCCTGTTCGTTTATTGCGCGCCCGCCGTGCCGGCCAGCTTGCGTTTCCACTGGTCGTAGGCGTCGATCGCCTTCTGCGGCGCATTGCTCCACCACGAATAGCCGTTGCGGCGGCCTTTCGAGATGAAATTGACGTCGTCGTGGATCGACTTGTCGCGGTCGCCGAAGATCGGCTTGCCGGTCTGGATATCGTAGTTGCGCGACCAGATCGGGCCCGCGCCCGGCCTGTCGATCAGCTTGCGGCCTTCTTCTTCGCTGACCTTGGTGAAGGCCTTGCCATAGACCGCGCTCTCCTTGAGCCAGGCGATGCCGGCCTCGATCGCGGCGCGGATCTCCGGCGTCTGTTCCGGCTGGCGCATCAGGAACATCAACACCTCGGCGCTTTCGGCGCTGGCCAGCGAGCGCGGCTCGTAGTTGCGCGCGGAGATCGGCTTGAGGGTGATGGCGTCGACCTGCTGCGGCCAGACCGTCTTCTTCCCGTTGACCACCACCTGGGCGTCGAGGATCGGCCGAATCGCACGCGCACTTGCCGCCCCGGCCTGCTGGCGCAAGTCCTTGGCCACGAAGGCGAAGTCCGGATGGCCTTCGGCGATGTCTTCGAGGACCATGGCCGCTTCGGCGACGGCGTTGTCGTTGAAGGTGATCCCGTCGTGGAAGCCGCCTTCGAGCGGAAAGTTCTGCGGCCAGCCGCCGTTCGGATACTGCGCCATCAAGAGGTAGCCGATGGCCTTGATGATGCTGGCGCGCCAGGCGTCGCCTTCCTTGCCCGGCGCCTGCGCCTGCACCCGGCCCAGGAAGCGCATCTCGGTGGTGGTCGCGCCGTTGTCGAGCGTGCCCACGAAGGTCCAGAAGCGGTCTTGCGGCGTGTCGAAGTTGCCGGGTTCGCCCTGCATGGTTTCGGCGTCGTTGGCGTAGCGCTGGCCGCGCAGGCGCGGCGGCTTGCTGCGGTCCTGGTTCTTGCTCCAGCCGCCGGACGGGGTCTGGAAGCTGACGATGGTGTCGGCGATGGCGCGCGCCTCCGGCGAGGCGTACCAGGCGGCGTCTTTATTCAGCGGCATCTTGCCGCTGCCCGCGAGCGGAGCGGGAGGCGCCGTTTCGCCGGCCTTGAGTTCGGCGGCCAGGGTGTCGCGGTCGAACTGGCGTTGTTTCTGGGAACGGGCGATGTACTCGGCCCAGGCGGCGCGCTGGGCGGCCGGCAGTTCTGCCAGGCGCTCGGGGGTGACCTGGAGCGCGGGGGTATTGGTGCCGATGACCGTGGCGAATGCAGGCGCGGCGAGCGCGGCGACGAAATACGCGGCGCCGATCAGGGCCGTTCCTCGGGAAATCTTCATGCTGTCTCCATCGTTGGTGTTATCGGAACTAGGCTGCCCCGTAAACCTTAAGACTGCCGGCAGGCCGATTTCCTCAAGCCGAAAGGGCAAAAACCGGAAACGCGCACGCCGATGATTAATTCGAATCGCCGGCCCTGCAAAGCGTCGCTTTTTGTCCTGCCCTATGGTTGAATCCGAAGGTTTTTTCCTGCACAAGAGAGGTTCACCGTCATGGCTCCGATTCTGTTTTCGCGCCGCCGCATGATGCTCGCCACGGCCGCAGCCGGGACCGCACTGGCCTTGCCAGGTACAGCCCCTGCGGCCGACCGGATCGACCGCAAGGCCCTGGTCCGGCGCCATAATCCGGTGCTGCGCGCGGTCGACCCGTCTGCGCCCCTCATGCTGGGCAATGGGAACATCGGCTTCACGGCCGACATCACCGGCCTGCAGACCTTTACCGAGCCCTACAGCAAGATCGCGCCGCTCTTGATAGAAGCCCAGTGGGCCTGGCACAGCTTCCCGAATCCGAAGGGCTACACCGTAGCGGACACCCAGGTCGAGATTCCGGTGGCGGGCCACACCCGCCGCTATGGCTACATCAAGGACTGGGCGGACGCCGCGAAGAACCCGGCGGTGGCCTGGATCCGCGAGAATCCGCACCGTTTCTCGCTGGGCCGCCTGGCGCTCGACCTGCGCGCGCGCGACGGTTCGCCGGCGCGCTTCGCGGATATCGGGCAAGCTTACCAGAGCCTCGACCTGTGGACCGGTACCCTGACCAGCCGCTTCGTCTACGACGGCGAGGCGGTCACGGTGCTCACGCGGGTCCTGCCGGACCAGGATACCATCGTGGCCGAGGTGCGCTCCCTGCTCGTGGCGCAGGGACGCCTGGGCGTGGCGGTACGCTTCCCGGGTGTGTCGAAGACGCTCAATCCCGATCCTTCGGACTGGACCAATCCCGGCGCGCACGCCACCGCGGAACTGTCGCGCAAGCCCGGCGAGCTGCGTCTGCGGCGCCAGGTCGACGCCACCATCTATCACGCGGCCATCGGTGCGCCGGGCGCCGCGATCGTGCAAACGGATAGTCACGCGTACCGGATCGGCAGCAAGGCCGCGACCTTGACCGTGATGCTGCAGTTGTCGCCGAAGGCCGGGGCCGCGCTGCCCAGCCCGATACGGGCAGCTGCGGCCGTGGCACGCCACTGGAACCGGTACTGGCTCGATGGTGGCATGGTCGACTTCTCCGGCTCCCAGGATCCGCGCGCATTCGAGCTGGAACGGCGCGTCATCCTGTCGCAATACCTGATGGCGGTGAACGCCGCCGGCAGCTTCGCGCCGCAGGAAGAAGGTCTGTTCTCGAACAGCTGGAACGGCAAGTCGCACCTCGAGATGCACCCCTGGCACGCGGCCCACTTCGCGCTGTGGGGCCGGCCGCAGCTGCTGGAGCGCAGCCTGGGCTGGTATGTGGGGCACCTGGTGAAGGCAAAGGCGCGCGCGGCGGAGCAGGGCGTGCAGGGGGCCTGGTGGCCGAAGATGATCGGTCCGGACGGCGTCGACAGCCCGTCCAAGGTCTCGCCCTTCATCATGTGGCAGCAGCCGCACCCGATCTACATGAGCGAACTGCTGTGGCGTGCAGGCGGCGGCAAACCTGGCCAAATGCGGGTGTTGAAGGCCTACGGCGAACTGGTCGAGGAGACCGCGAACCTGCTGGCCTCGTTCCCGCAGCTTGATCCAGCCACCGGCAAGCTCCGTCTCGGTCCGCCGATCATCCCGGTGCAGGAAAACTTCGCGCCGATGAGCACCTTCGATCCGGCCTTCGAAATCGCCTACTACCGCTGGGGCATCGAGACGGCCCAGGCGTGGCGCGAGCGCGCCGGCAAGCCGCGGCGTGCCGACTGGGATGCGCTGCTCGTCAAATGGCCGGCGCTGCCCGAGAAGGACGGCCTGTACCTGCCGGTGCGCTCGGAGCCCGATTTCTGGACGAAGGCGGCCGGCAGTTGCAAGTCGAACGCGCTCGACGACAGTTGCCAGAACCGCGACCACATGTCGTTCCTGATGCCGCTCGGCTGGCTGCCCGGCCGCGACGTCGACAAGGCCATCATGCGCGCCACCCTGGACCGCATGAAGCGCGACTGGGACCTGCGCCAGACCTGGGGCTGGGATTATCCGATGATGGCCATGACCGCCGCCCGCCTGGGCGCGCCGGAAGAGGCGATCGACTGGCTGTTTTTTGATGCGAAGAACAACCGGTTCGGCAGCAGCGGCATGACCCCGCGCGTGCACCTGGACGCGCACGCCGCCCATTTCGTGCCGGCGGCAACCGGGGCCGGCGTCCAACAGGCCGCTGCCGGCCCTGATGGCCCCGGCTACCAGCGCGCGGCGGAGACCTACTTCCCCTCGAACGGCGGTTTGCTGCTGGCGGTTGCGCTCATGGCGGGTGGCTGGGACGGCCGGCGTGGCGTGGCGCCCGGGTTCCCCAAAACCGGCTGGAAGCTCAAGGTCGAAGGCATTCTGCCGTCCTTGTGACCCGTAGGGTGGGCGGCTCCACCCGGCGGTGTGATCTGCCTGCGGCGCTCCCGCCGCCCACGCGTTCAAACAGTCCTTGAGTAATCGTCGGATCTGTTCACAAGGGAGTTGAACGCGTGGGCGGCAGTGAGACAGCGGGTCATTCATGTTCCAGAGTGGAGCCGCCCACCCTACGACACCCGGCAGCGCAAATAGAAAAGCCGCCATTCCCGCTTCCACGGGAATGGCGGTTTTCGCATGACGCCCTTTACATCGTCCGGAAATTCACCCCGAACATGATGCGGCGGCCCGAATACGCGAAGTCCAGGATGTTCGGCGTGCCGTCGGCGAAGGGCGCGTACGGGCCCTGGCTGTGCGACACGGTCGCGTTGCCGATGTTGCGGCCTTCGACGAATACCTCGACCATCGGCGAGTACCGGTACGAGATCTTGGCGTCAATGAAGCGGGTGGCATCGGTGAAGTTCGGCGAACCCGGGTTGTAGGTGGTGCTGGTGCGCCCGCCCCCCACGTTCGGGTAGTTGTACATGCTGGTCGTCTTGCCGCAGGCGGCGATGCAGTTGAAGTAGGAGCCCACGGCCTGCAGGGCGATGCGGGCCGACAGCCTGCCGTCGTCGTACCACAGCGCGGCGTTGTAGGTGTACTTCGGCTCGTTCTGCGGCGGCAGCGGGGTGCCGGTCAGGAGGTCGACGATGTTCGCCTTCGAGGTGGACGAATGCATCTTCGAGTAGTTCGCATCGAAGCCGGTGTAGCGCAGCAGCCAGGGCAGGAAGGTGAACGCCGTCTTGCCGCTGAACTCGACGCCGCGGCGGCCCGTCGTGGCGCCGTTCATCCAGGTGGAGTAGTCGAACAGCTGGCCGGCCAGCGTCTCGCCGGTAACGGGATTGACCATGTCCGAGTTGGCGAACAGCGGCGATTGCGACACGCCCTGGGCGATCGCGCCGCCGATCTTGCCGTCCTGGCGGAAGGCCGTCGCGGTCAGCATCGTGTCGCGGTTCGGATACCACTCGACGGACAGGTTCTGGTTGAAGTTCTTCTGCGCGGCCAGTTCCGGATTGCCGACCGTGCCCGAGCACGACTGCCCGTCTTCGCCCAGGTCGGCCGCTACCTGGTCATAGGTGCAGGAACCCGATGCCAGCAGGCGCGAGACCGGCGGCCGGGCCACCGTCTTGGCGGCGCTGTAGCGCAGCACCAGCTTGTCCGGCACCAGCCAGGTGGCCAGGTTCAGGCTCGGCAGGAGGTCGCTGGTCTGGGCACTGATGGCCGTGGCTTGCTGCACCCTCATCCTGGTGGTACCGCCCACCGCATCCGGGAAGTTCGGGTCGAAGCTGTCCGTCTTCATGATGGCCGTGAAGCTCATCATGCCGGTGCCATGCACCTTGGTACGCACGTAGCGCACGCCCACGTTGCCTTCCAGTTCCAGGCCGAAGGGCAGCGAACGGTCCGTGAAGGGCAGGTGATCCAGGCCGAAGTCGCCCATCAGGTAGAAGGCGTCGGTGCGTTCCTTCAGGTGGTTGGCCGGCTGCGCGTACACCTTGCCGTCGCTGGCGGTGCAGAATTTCACGCAGTTGAAGTTGGTGTTGCCGACCTGGGAGATGGCGAACAGTTTTTCCACGTCGATCTGGGTCCAGTTGTCGATCAGGCCGGCGGGACGGTCCTTGGCGCCGTGGAAGAACTGTGTCGGCGTGGCTTTCAGCGTCATGACCTGGTTCAGCATGTCGACGAACTGTGGGATCGTGTAGACCATCGCGCCGTCCAGCGACTGGCGGATGTCGCCCTTCGGGATCCAGCCATAGACGCACTTGTTGCCGCCCGGCGCCAGCGAGCCCGGCGTGTCGGCGCAGCCGTACATGGTGCTGCGCAGGGTCGGCGATGGCATCACGATCGGCGGCACATAACCCGGTGTGCCGAAGGTGCCTTGCGGATCGCGCAGGTTGTAGCCGCCGTTGTTCAGGTTCCAGTTGTCGTTGCGCGTGTCGCGCATGTTGTAGCCGGCCTTGAAGCGCTTGAAGAGCGGGACGGCGTCCGGCGTGTTCCAGGTCGCGTCGACCTTCGCGGTACGCTCCGAGGTGTGGTACTCGGTCGGCACCCAGGTCAGGTTCGGCGACGAGGTGCCGGCATTCTGCTGGGCGGCCGTGTAGGCGGGCGCGGTGTTGGTCGTGTACACGGACGGCAGCACGGCGCCGCTGGCGCCGCGCGGGAACAGCGCGGCGAAGCGCGAGGAATCGGCGGCGGTGATCGGATTGACGTTCGGGAAGCTGTAGGTCCACAGGCCGTTCGGCATCACGCTCATCGAGCCGGTGCCGTAGTAGTCGTTCAGCGTGAGGTCCTTGACGCCCTTCTTGAAATCGGACTGGGCGTCGCCCGCGAAGAAGTCGACATTGAAGCCGCCGCGCTTGAAGTTGCCGCCCAGTTGCAGGTAGCGCGCCGTGGTCTCGCCGATGCCATGGCTCTGGTTGGTCTTCGCCACGCCATTGCTGTTGGTATTGTTGAAGGTGTACGAGGTCAGGTGGTGGTTGGCGTCGACCACGGCGGAACCGGGCTGCACGTTGCTGGTGCCGTTCTGCACCGACATATTACCCAGCGAGAAAGCCAGCGTATTGATGTCGTTGTGGCGCTTGTTGTAGCTGCCTTTCCCGAACACGGTCAGTTCGTCGGTCACCTTGAAGTCGGCGCGCAGGTCGAGGTTCTTGCGGCGGTCGATCTCGCGCCGCACCACGTAGCGCGGGCCGGACGGGGTGTAGTCGTTCCACTGGTTCAGGCAGGTATTGAGCTCGTTGGTACGCTGGTTCTGGGCCGCGGTGCGCGCCGAGGACGAAATCTGGTTCAGCTGGGCGCTTGATATCGGCGCGAAGATCGCGCGGCATTCATCCTTGCTCTGCGCCCCGGCCGAGCGGGTGACCATTTCCAGCGGCGTGGCCGAGTTGAAGAAGCCGCCGCCCGTCAATGCCGAGCGCACCAGCGGCGTGGTGCTGGTGGCATCGGCCGTGTTGACGGTGCCCGGCTGGTAGCTGAAGGTCTTCTCCGGCGAGTTGTCGAAGTCGAACAGCCGGTAGTATCCCTGCCAGCCATTGTTGCCGCCACCCGACACCTCGGTCTTGTGGCCTTCGTTGTCCAGGGTGGTGGTCGATGCGTTGAGCAGCAGGCCCAGGCGCCCCTTCATGTACTTGTTCGCCAGGATCAGGTTGGCGTCCGGCTGCCATTTCTTGTTCAGGCTGTTCTGGCTGCCCGCGACACGGAGCGAGGCGAACGGCTTCTTGAAATCGAGGCCGGTACGGGTCTTGATCTGGATGCCGCCGCCCAGCGAACCCTCGGTCATGTCGGCGGTCGAGCCTTTGACGACGTCGACGCTCTTGATCAGGTCCGCCGACAGCTGGCGGAATTCGACGGCGCGGCCGTCGCCGCCGCCGGCCATGTCGCTGCCGCCGGCCGACTGCACGGCCTGGCCGTCCAGTTCGACGCGGGTCAGGTCCGGACCGTTGCCGCGCACCGATACGGTGACGCCTTCACCGAAGTCGCCGCGGTCCAGCGCGATGCCGGCGATGCGTGAGATCGCTTCGCCGACGTTACGGTCCGGCAGGCTGCCGACGTCTTCGGCGACGATCGAATCGATTGCGGTGGCGGCGTTCTTCTTGCGGTCGATGCTCGACTGCTGCGATGCGCGGGTCGCCACCACCTTCACTTGCTGCACGCCGTCGTCGCCCTTCTGGCCGGCCGGCTGGGCCGTCGCTTCCGGTGTCCGCACTTGCGCGCCGGGCGCCTGTTCCTGCTCCTGGGCATGCGCCAGCGGTGCGCCCATCATGAGTACGGCCGCCGAGACCGCGACGCATGTCGCCTTGCGCCGGCCAGGGAAATTATTTTTCGTCATTGTCTCTTCCGATATTTTCGAATCGTTGGGGTGTTTCCCTGGTGATCCCGGCGGTCGCGCCAGGATCACCACGGTGCCACCGGAGCTGACTCGTCCGACCAGATTAGTGCACGCCAGCAGTCGATCGACCGCCTCGGAGATGACGAATGTGCCGTTCAGCGCCTCAAGGGCCACACCATCGAGGATGTCCGCTGAAGTCAATATGTTGATGCCGGCCTGGCGCGCGAATTCCGGAATCGAATCGGTCGCCGGGCCTGCAGGAATATTGAATGGCCGCGGTAGTTCCTGGGCGATCGTGGCGCCCGGATGCGCAGCCATGCTCACGGCCAGGATGATGCCGGCCGCGTTGGCGTATGGGTGCATGGAATGCATGCACGTCTCCTCTAATCTATTGTCGGAACTATGTTGCTCCGTATTTGTAAAGACTGCCGGCGACGGCAGCTTCCTCAGGCTGTTTTCTTCTACACCCCAAATGCTCAAAAAAATGACCGAACCGGCATGTTCCGCTAAATATCAAGGCATACCGCGCGCGGCGGTAATTACTCAGGAAGATGAGTGAAACCGGCATGAAAAAATCCGGATGCGCCTTTGCAGGCGGTCCGGATCGTGGGCAGGCGGGCGGCCAGGATCAGATCCCGTCCACACCCTCGCCGGTCTTGCGGCCGATGAAAATCGTGTCCGCCGTGATGGCGATCGGCACATCCAGCACCGTGCTGACATCCTGCGCGAACAGTTCGGGGGCATCCAGCTTGTACTGGCCGAACAGGCGCTTGTCCCTGAGCGCGGCATCGACGATGACGATGGTCTTCGGGCTGTAGCGGTTGAAATCGGCCACCGCGTCATTGAGGGTCTGGTTCTTCAGAATCACTTTGCCTTCTCTCCATGCCAGTTTGCGGTTGACTTCGACCGGTTGGCGGCTCACGGAGATCGTGCTCGCGTCCTGCGCCAGGAAGGCGCGGTCGCCGCCGGTCAAGAAGCGCCGCTGCGCGTCCCGGCCCTTGCCCCAGACCTCGACCTTGCCTTCGGTGACCAGCACCTCGGTGCCGTTCGCGAAGCGCCGCACCGAAAACGCGGTGCCCACCGCCTTGATGCGCGCCTCGCCGGCTTCGACCACGAAGGGCTTGGTCTTGTCCTTGGCCACTTCGAACCAGGCTTCGCCCTTGCGCAGGTTGACCGTGCGCTGGCTCTTGGTGAACGCGACTTCGATCTGGCTGCCGCTGTTGATCGTGGCGACCGACTTGTCCTGCAAGGGCACCTTGCGGAACTCGCCTTTCGCGGTCGTCAGGACCTGGTCGTCGCGCAGGGCGGAAACGCCCAGGGTGCCGATTGCCGCCACCAGGCAGGCAGCCATGGCGCCGTATCTGAGCCTACCCTGCAGCGAGCCTCGCAGCCACCCGCGCCGGCTCGCCGGCTGCACGCTCGCCGCAGGCTGCCTGGTCTCCAGCGGTTGCGGGCCCGTGGCCAGGTTGATCGCATTGTAGATCGCCATGGCGCGCGCGTAGGCGCCCTGGTGCCGCACGTCGGCCGCCCACCATGCGTCGAATTGCGCGCTTTCAGGCGCGCTCAGGCCGCGCGCAAACTTGCGCGCCACCCACTCGAAGGCTTCGTTATCAATCGTTGACATTGCTTCTCTTGTTGCCGCTCTTGTTGGTACGTTTCCTCGGGATCGATGTGGCGTCGCCGGTGTCCTGGCTCAAGCCGTGCCTGGCAATCATTTCCGACATCAGGCGCATCCCTTTCATCATTTCGTGTTCCACCACGCCGTCGGTCAGTCCCAGGCTGTCCGCCGTTTCCTGCTGCGACAGGCCGTGGATCCTGCGGGCCCGGAACACGGCCTTGCAGCGGTCCGGCAGCTGGCCGACCAGCCCGATCACCCATTTCAGCTCCGAGCGGGCAAAGACGACCCGTTCCGGGGAGGGCGCCGAATCCGCGATGTCCAGGTCTTCGAGATTGGCCATGGCCTCGATCCTGACGACCGCGTCGCGCTTGATGCGGTCGAGGACCAGGTTTTTCGCCGTGCGAAAAACGAAGGGTTTCGGGTCGCGTATGCCGTCCAGGGTGGCCATCGACAGGATCCGGTAACAGGTTTCCTGCACGACGTCGTCGATTTCCGCGGGGCCGCTGCAGACGCGGCGCAGCATCCGGCGTAGTTCGGCCTCGTGCGGCAGAAAATGTATTGTCAGCCAATCAACTACTTCAGTATCCATAGCTCGCCTGTTCATGCTCCACCCTTGTTAAGACGAGCCTGAAAAGTTTTTCCTCAAGATAGTGGAGTTTATTTTTTACTTACTCAAGCCGATGAGAATTTCCGGCCCAAGGAGGATTGTTGGAGACGCGTTCTTTATATTATCTGCCGGAATAACGCTGGAAAGACGATCAATATGAAGAACTGTTGCATGCCGGTTTTGGCCGCGACTCTGCCCGCAGCCTTGCTCGCGGCGCTCGGGACGATGGTCGCAGGCGCGCCGGCGGCTGCGGCCGAGACCTACAAGCCGGGTGTCGCGGTGGCGCGCCCGAACCTCGCCGGCGAGGTGGCGCGTCCGCTGCGCTACCGGCCCGAGGGCGAGGATTTCGTCATCGAGAATGGCGCCGAGTTCTTCAACCGGCCCCTGTATGGCGGCAATACCGGCTTTCGCGTCGATGGCGGCGACCGGCCGGAGTTCTCGCTCTACCTGCCGGGACGGGGCGGCAACCTCCGCCTCGGCGTCAAGACCGCGGCTGGCGTGGTCTGGCTGCACGCGGCGCGCGGCATCGTGGCGCGCTACCGTCCGGGCGAACTGCACTACGAGATCGCCGATCCGCTGCTTGGCGCGGGCGGGCGCATCCACCTGGCCGCCATCGCCTACGCCGACAGCGAGGGGCTCGGCATCCAGGTGCGCGGCCAGTCGCTGCCGGATTCAAGCGAGCTGGTCTTCGCCTTCGCTCCCGGCAACGGCGCACTGGGCCGCCGCGGCGGCGACATCGGCACCGAAACGGTCCCGATCAGCGAGTATTTCCAGTTTGCGCCGACGGATGCGAAGGGCAGCAGCGTCAACCTGCACGCGCAGGGTTTCACCGTGGCGACCGACAAGGCAGCCATCACGGCGACGGCGGCGCAGCAGGTCGCGGTGCACCGTGCCGACGCCGCCAGGTGGGACGACCTGGGCGCCTTGCTGGTGCCAGGCGCCGGCCGCGATGGCCAGGTCGCCGTGGGCCGCCTGCGGCTGGCGCATGAACCGGTGCACCTGGCCTTCCAGGTCACCCGGAACCAGAAGGCGGCGGAACTGGCGGTGTACCGCGAGGCAGGCAGCACCCTGGATTCCCGTCCGACCTCGGCGCCCGACCTCACGCCCGCCTTCCGTCCGGACGAACTGGCCGCGCGCTTCGCCCAGGCCGGCGCCCACTTCGCGCAGTTGCGCGGCCGGGTGCGCATCGATACGCCGGACCCCTACATCGACGCGGCCATGGGGGCGCTCAATGTCGCCGCGGATGCGGTCTGGGACGAAGAGCAGGGCGCCATCATGCATGGCGCGATCGCCTGGCGCACCAAGCTGCTCGGCTGGCGCGGGCCGTACGCGCTCGATGCGCTGGGCTGGCACGAACGCGCGCGCCGCAACTTCGACGAATGGACCGCGCGCCAGAACACCGCGCCCATTCCCGCGCGCCTGCCGCCCGCCGACCGCGACGCCAACCTGGCGCGCAACGAGGCCGGGCTGCACAGCAACGGCGACATGAGCCGCTCGCACTACGACATGAACATCGGCTTCATCGACGCGCTGCTGCGCCACCTGCTGTGGACCGGTGACCGTGCCTATGCCAGCGCCGTGTGGCCGGTGCTGGAGCGCCACCTGGCCTGGGAGCGGCGCCTGTTCCGGCGCGAGGTCGGTCCAGGCAAGCTGCCGCTGTACGAGGGCTATGCCGCGATCTGGGCCAGCGACGACTTGTACTACAACGGCGGCGGCGCCACCCATACATCGGCCTACAACGCCTGGCACAACCACATGGCCGCCCGGATTGCCGCCCTGATCGGCAAGGACCCGGCGCCGTACCAGGCGGAGGCCGATCGGATCCGGCGCGCCATGCGCAACTACCTGTGGATGCCGGCGCGCGGCGCCTTCGCCGAATACCGCGACCTGCTCGGCGGCCAGCTGCTGCACCCCAGCTACGGCCTGTGGAGCTACTACCATGCCCTCGACTCGGAGGTGCCTGGCCGCCTGGACGGCGCGCGCATGGTGCTCGACCTCGAGCGGCAGCGCCGGTCAATCCCGATCCAGGGACTTGGCGTGCCCGCCGACCGGCCCTACCGGGTGCTGCCCAGCACCGACTGGATGCCGTATTCCTGGTCGATCAACAACGTGGTGATGGGCGAGGTGCTGCACACTGCGCTCGCCACCTGGCAGGCGGGGCGCGTCGATACCGCCTTCGAGCTGGCCAAGGGGGCGCTGCTGGCCAGCCTGTACATGGGTATCTCGCCGGGGAACATCGGCAGCATGAACTATCTCGACGTCTATCGCCGCGAGGCCCAGCGCGATTTCGCCGACGGCTCGGGCGTGATGGCGCGCGCCCTGGTGGAAGGGCTGTTCGGCGTGCGGCCGGATGCACTCAGTGGCACGCTGCGCGTGCGCCCCGGCTTCCCGCGCGAATGGGGCCATGCGAGCCTGCGGCATCCGGGCGTATCGGTGGCGTTCCGCCGCGACGGGGCGGACGAGCGCTGGACCGTCGAGCAGCCGGCCGCGGTGTTCGGGCGCCTGGTGCTGGAACTGCCGGCGGCGCGCGAGGAGGTGGCGGCGGTGCTGGCGGACGGCCGGCCGGTGCGCTGGAGCGCAGGCGCCGACGAAGCGTTTGCGCCGCGCCTGCGCGTCGAATTGCCGTTCGGGCGCAAGCTCGAACTCACGATCCGCTGGCGCGGGCGGCCGGTCGGCACGCATGCGCAGGCGGTGGCGCCGGCTCGCGACGGTCTGCGCCGCATGAAGCAGGGCGCCTTCACGTGGTGGCAGGCGCCGGAAGCGCCGCAGGCTGTTGCCGAGGCGGCGTGCCGCCCCCAGGCGGCGGCCTGGACCCTGGGCGCCACGGTCACGCCGCGCCACGTCGACCTGACGCCCTGGTTCAACGACCGCGTCACCGAACTCTTCAAACCCGGCAAGTACCTTGGGCCGCGCTCCCCCTACGTGTCGCTGTCGCTGCCGGCGCAAGGCATCGGCGCCTGGGCCGGGCACGTCAACGCCATGCCCGCCATCGACGATGCCGGCCTGCGCGCCCTTGGCGGTACCCTGCGCCTGCCCAAGGGCCTGAGCTTTGCCACGCCCGCCGGCCCGCAGGCCGCCAACGTGCTGTTCACCTCGCAGTGGGACAACTATCCGAAGCAGGGCGTGATTCCGCTGCAGGGCAAGGCCGGGCGCATGTTCCTCTTGATGGCCGGCTCCAGCAACGCCATGCAGAGCCGGATCGACAACGGCGAGGTGCTCGTCACCTATCTCGATGGCACCCAGGACCGCCTGGCCCTGCACAATCCGGTCAGCTGGTGGCCGATCGAGCAGGATTACCTGGTCGACGATTACCAGTTCCCGTATTGCGGCCGCCTGCCGGTGCGGGTCGACTTGAAGACGGCCAGGGTAAGGGTGCTGGATCCGGCGACGTTGCCGCAGGCGCTGCAGGGGAAGATCGACGGCGGCTCGGCCACCGTGCTCGAGATGGCCCTCGACCGCCGCAAATCCTTGAAGAGCATCGCGCTGCGCACGCTGGCCAACGATGTCGTGATCGGCCTGATGGGGGTAACGCTCGACTGAGCGGCGCCGCCCGAACGGGTGAGCTCGAAGCGTCGTCCCTTGGTCCAATTGAGGCGCCGTCCTTTTTTGATGATGATGGAAATCCGAGACCGAGAATTCTGCGGAGGTACCACATGATGCTCCCTCATCGTTTCCATCAACCGGCCAGGGCGCTGGCGGCATGCGCGCTGCTGGCCTTGTCCGGCTGTGCGAGCAAGGAACTGAACCGCCAGCTCGCCAACACGCGCGAAGCCGTCGACCAGGCGCAGATTGCGGGCGCGGCCGAAGTCGCGCCTGCCGAGTTCCAGGCCGCGAGCGACAAGCTGCAGCTTGCCGAGACCGCCGCCAACGACCGGAAGAAGAAGGAGGCGATGCGCCTGGCCGAGCAAGCACAGGTCGACGCCAACCTGGCGCGCGCCAGGACCGATTCGGCCCAGGCCAGCGTGGCTGCCGCCGAAATGGCGAAGAGCAACCGCATCTTGAGCGGGGCGTACAACCGCTAACCCGATAACCAGCAGAGGTGAGTGATGAAACACATGATCCATTCGACCACCGGTGTGCTGCTTGCCGGGCTGATCGCGACAGGCTGTTCGACCGCGCCGCCGGCCGACAAGGTGGCGGCCGCGGATGCCGCGCTCGGCGCTGCCGCGCAGGCGGTCAACCAGGCTTCAGGCAACCCGCATGTAGCCAAATATGCATCGAGCGAACTGGAGCGCGCCAACACCTCGCTCGAGAAGGCGAAGGAAGCCTGGGAGCGCAAGGAAGACTTGCCGGACACCACGCAATTCGCCTACATCGCCAAGCAGCGCGCGGCAACGGCCGAAGAACTGGCCAACGCCCGCGCCGCGGAAGAGGCGGTGACGCTGGCGGCCCTGGAACGCGACCGTGCCGTGCAGGTCGCGGCCGCGCAAGCGCCCGCACGCCGGGCCGGTGACCCGGCCGCCCAGCCACCACGTGCCCAGCAGATAGCGCAGGCGGCCGCGGGATTCGCGGTCGGCTCGGCCAGGCTCCCGGCCACGGCCAGCCCCTTGCTCGACGGCGTGGTCAGCAACCTCAAGGAACATCCCGATCGCGTGATCGTGATCGCGGGCCATGCGGACAACACCGGCAATGCCCGCTACAACGACGCGCTGGCCATAAAACGTGCCGAGGCTGTGCGCACCGCCCTGCTCAAGCGCGGCGTCGATCCGGCGCGGATCGCGATCCGCTCCTTCGGCGAATCCAATCCGGTGGCGAGCAACGACAATGTCGCCGGGCGCCAGGAGAACCGGCGTGTGGATGCGATCATTACCGAGGCGGACCCGCAAATGGTGGGATCGACGCAAGGCCGGACCTCGACCACGCAGAGCGGCAGCGACGAACCCAAGAAGAAACCGAAGCGTTGAGGCAGGGCCGGCGGCGCTACAATGCGCCCATGGTCAAGTCGATAACACCTCAATGCATCTGGGACGTGGGCGCCCACCTGGGCGAGGGCGCGCTCTGGCATGCGGCCACGCGCTCGGTCTATTTCGTCGACATCAAGGGCCGGCGCATCCACCGCTGCGCGGCAGACGGCAACGGGCGACGCAGCTGGGACGCTCCGGGCCAGCCCGGCTTCGTCGTTCCGGCCAGCGACGGCAGCCTGGTGTGTGCGCTGGAAGACGGCCTGTATCGCTTCAGCGAGGCGAGTGGCGCGTTCACGCCCCTGCGCACGATCGAGGATGCGCTGCCGGGCAACCGTTTCAATGACGGCCACGTGGATGGCTCCGGCAACCTGTGGTTCGGTTCGATGGACGATGGCCAGGTCCAGCCCTCCGGCGCCCTGTACCGGCTCGACCGGCATGGCGTCCTGGCGCGCCTTGATGACGGCTACGTCATCACCAACGGCCCGGCCATCAGCCCGGACGGCAAGACGCTGTACCACACCGATACGCCCCTGCGCCGCGTCTACGCCTTCGACCTGCGCCCGGACGGCTTCCTGGCCGCCAAGCGCGTGTTCCTGCAACTGCCGGAAGGCAGCCGGCCGGACGGCATGGCGGTGGACGCGGAGGGCCACCTGTGGATCGCCCTGTTCGGCGCCGGGCGTATCGAGCGCTATACGGCGGCGGGGCGGCTGGTCGACAGCGTGCGCTTCCCCTGCACGAACATCACCAAGCTGGCCTTTGGCGGAGACGACCTGTGCACCGCCTATGTCACCACGGCCTGGAAGGGGCTGTCGTTGGCGCAGCGTGCCGAGCAGCCGCTGGCAGGCGCGCTGTTCGCGTTCCGGGTCGCTACGCCGGGCTTGCCGCCTGCGGTGTTCAGGCTCGATTGAGCGCGATAGGTGCTCAGCCTGCACGGCACCCGAACTAGGGTTATCATCATGTTTTGCGATTCACCCAACACAGGACTAGAGGCTCCATGACGACTTCCAGCTACCCAGACACCCGACTCCTCATCGCCAACGAATGGCAAGACGCCACGGGCGGCAAGACGATCCCGGTGGTGAATCCCGCCACCGGCCAGCCGATCGGCAGCGTCGCCCACGCCAGCATCGCCGACCTGGACCGCGCCCTGGCCGCCGCCCAGAAGGGCTTCGAGACCTGGCGCGCCGTGCCGGCCGCCGAGCGCGCCGCCACCATGCGCCGCGCCGCCAACCTGCTGCGCGAGCGCGCCGGCGACATCGCGCGCCTGCTGACCCAGGAGCAGGGCAAGCCGCTGGCCGAAGCGAAGATGGAAGCCATGGCCGGCGCCGAGATCATCGACTGGTTCGCCGCCGAAGGCATGCGCGTCTATGGCCGCATCGTCCCGTCGCGCAATCCGGCCGCCCAGCAGCTGGTGCTGAAGGAGCCGGTCGGCCCGGTTGCCGCCTTCACGCCGTGGAACTTCCCGATCAACCAGATCGTCCGCAAGCTGGCCGCGGCCCTCGCGACCGGCTGTTCGTTCCTGTGCAAGGCGCCTGAAGAGACCCCGGCTTCGCCGGCCGCGCTGTTCCAGTGCTTCGTCGACGCCGGCGTGCCGCCGGGCGTGGTGGGCCTGGTGTTCGGCGACCCGGCCGAGATTTCCGCCTACCTGATCCCGCATCCGGTCATCCGCAAGGTCACCTTCACCGGCTCGACCCCGGTCGGCAAGCAGCTGGCCGCCCTGGCCGGCGCTCACATGAAGCGCGCGACCATGGAGCTGGGCGGCCACGCGCCGGTGATCATCGCCGAGGACGCCGACGTGGCGCTCGCGGTGAAGGCCGCCGGCGCCGCCAAGTTCCGCAATGCCGGCCAGGTGTGCATCTCGCCGACCCGCTTCCTGGTGCACAACGCGATCAAGGACGAATTCACCCGCGCGCTGGTGGCGCACGCCGAAGGCCTCAAGATCGGCGACGGCCTGGCGGAAGGCACGACCCTGGGGCCGCTGGCCAACCCGCGCCGCCTGACGGCGATGGCGCAGGTGGTCGAGGATGCGCGCGCCAAGGGCGCGACCGTCGCCTTTGGCGGCCACCGCGTCGGCGACGCCGGCAACTTCTTCGCGCCGACCATCCTGGCCGACGTGCCGCTGGAGGCGAGCGTGTTCAACGACGAGCCTTTCGGTCCGGTGGCGGGCATCCGCGGCTTCGACAGCCTGGAAGACGCCATCGCCGAAGCCAACCGCCTGCCGTACGGCCTGGCCGGCTACGCTTTCACCCGCTCGATCAAGAACGCCCAGCTCCTGATGAACCGCGTGGAAGTGGGCATGCTGTGGATTAACCAGCCGGCCACCCCGAGCGCCGAGCTGCCGTTCGGCGGCATCAAGGATTCGGGCTACGGCTCGGAAGGCGGCCCGGAGGCGCTGGAGTCCTACCTGAACACCAAGGCGGTGTCGATGGTCGGCGTGTAAGGCTGGACCTTGTTCGAAGGCCCCTGGTTTCGCCAGGGGCTTTTTTATTTGTTGAATGTTCTATGAGGGGCGCGCGTGGACCAGACTGGCCTGACCATATCGAGAATCCTGCATGCGGGGTATGTGTTCGCGTGCGAGGATAGCCGGATCGCGTTCGACACGATCTTCGAGAATCCCTTCAGCCGCAATTGCCACGCCTTTCCCGACGTGCGCTTCGACGAGGCGGCGATCCGCACCGAGCGCTTCGATGCGGTGTTCATCTCGCACTTCCACGACGACCACTGCTCGCTCGAGAGCCTGGACCTGCTGGCGCGCGACACCCCGCTGTATATCTACTGCGTGTTCGACGAGCTGTTCGATATGGTGCGCCAACTGGGCTTTACCGGCGTACACCGCCTGCAGCTGAATGTGCCGGTGGAGGTCGGGCCGTTCCAGGTGATTCCGCGCGAGGCCATGGATGCGGATGTCGATTCGATGTTCCAGGTGAAGGCCGGCGGGATGAACGTGCTGAACGTGGTCGACTCCTGGATCGACGACGGCACGCTGGCCCAGCTGGTACGTGAAGGCCCGTGGGACATGGTGTTGTGGCCGTTCCAGACCATGCGCGAGATCGAGGTGCTGGCGCCGACCCGTGCCGCCGCCTCGGACTCCTCCTTGCCCTCGCTGCCGGAAGAATGGATCGCCCAGCTCCGGGCGCTCGACCCGCGCTACGTGGTGCCGAGCTCCTGCCAGTTCCGGCAGGAGCCGTGGTCCTGGTATAAGCGCGCTTTTTTCCCGATCTCGTACGCCCGGTTCGCGCAGGAAGTCGGGGCGGCGCTGCCGCGGGCGCAGGTCGTGCGCCTGGATCCCTCGGTGTCGGTGCGGCTGGGTGCCGGCGGGCTGCAGCCTGCGGCGCCCCTGGCCTGGGTCATCCCGGTCGGCGAGCAGGATGTGGATTATGCCTACCAAGGCAATGCGGCTCCCCCGCCGACGGCGGACATCGCACGCCACTTCGCGCCGCTCACGCAAGCCCAGGCCGCACGCGTGATGCACTATTGCGCGGTGCAGCTGCCGCAGAAGTATGCGGAGATGGAGGACGAGTCGGAATATTTCGACCAGCCCCGCGTCTGGCAGCTTTCGGTGTATGACGATGCGGGTGCGGTACAGTGTTTCCGCTACCGCCTGGAGCCCGGCCGGGCCGGGCTGGCCGACGCCGACGCCGGCCCCCTCGGATGGACCACGGAGATCCCGGCCGCCAAGCTGTATGCGGCGCTGGAGCTGGGCGAGTCGCTCACCTCAATGTACATGCGCATCAACGAGGCCCGCTTCGAACCAAGGGTGGAAGCGGCGCTCGCGCAGGCAGACGTGGTCGACGATCCCCTGATCCGCTGCCTGTTCAGCGACAGTTTCGGCGCCTACCAGGCGGCCCAGCTACGCCGCCTTCTCGCGCGCCAGGCCGCAAACTGATCCAGTTCATGCGTGCTTGTGTATTCCAATGCACTGTTGGTCGCAGTTCTTTCCTTCAAACTAAGGCTCAAGGCGAATTGTTGAGGAGAAAAGGATGTCGGGTCCGGGCGCGACGGTAGAGCAGGCAATCCAGGTCGCGGGTGTGGGCCGCTTCCAGTATCGCCTGTTCGCCATTTTCGGGCTGGTCTGGATGGCCGACGCGATGCAGGTGCTGTCGATCGGCTTCAGTGCGCCCTCCATCGCCAGGACCTTCGGGGTCACGCTGCCCGAGGCACTGCAGACCGGCACCTGGTTCTTCGTCGGCATGCTGGTCGGCGCCTTCGCCTTCGGCCGCCTGGCCGACCGCATCGGGCGCCGGCCGGTCTTGATGACGGCAGTGCTGCTCGACGCCTGCTTCGGCGTGGCGTCGAGCTTCGCGCCCGACCTGGGCTGGCTGCTGGTGCTGCGCTTCCTCACCGGCATCGGCGTGGGCGGCACGCTGCCGGTGGATTACACGATGATGGCCGAATTCCTGCCCAGCGACCGGCGCGGCCGCTGGCTGGTGCTGCTCGAATCCTTCTGGGCGGTCGGCACCATCCTGCTGGCGATCCTGGCCCTGGTGGCGCTGCGCTCCGGAGACGACGCCTGGCGCGTGATCTTCCTGGTCACCGGGCTGCCGGCCCTGGTCGGCGTGGTGCTGCGCCTGTTCGTACCGGAGTCGCCCATGTACCTGAACCGCAGCGGCAAGGGCGAGCAGGCGCGCGCCGTGCTGGCGCGCGTGGCGAAGGTGAACGGGCGCCAGGTGGAGATCCCCGCACTGCAGCCCGATACCGCGCCCGGGCAGCCGCTGGGCGCGCTGTTCGCCGGGCCGCTGCGCCGCCGCAGCCTGGCTTTGCTGGTGGCCTGGATGCTGATCTCGGTCGCCTATTACGGCGTGTTCGTCTACCTGCCGGTCAAACTGGGCAGCGAGGGCTTCGGTTTCATGCGCGGCCAGGAATTTTTGATCCTGCTGGCGCTGGTGCAGCTGCCCGGGTTTGCGCTGGCGGCTTATGGCGTGGAGCGCTGGGGCCGCAAGCCGACCCTGGTCGGTTTCCTGTTGTTGAGCGCCGCAGGCTGCATGGCCTACAGCCTGGGCAACGCCACCTGGCTGGTGGTCGGGTCGACCCTGTTGATGAGTTTCGCGATGCTGGGCACCTGGGGCGCGCTCTACGCGTTCACGCCCGAGGTGTATCCGACCGACCTGCGCGCCAGCGGGATGGGACTGGCGGGGGCGGTGGCGCGCTTCGGCGGCCTGTTTGCTCCAAGCATCGTGGCGCCGGTGATGGCGACGCACTTCACGCTGGCGCTGGCGATGCTCGCAGGCTTTCTCCTGATCGGGGCGGTGGCGATCGGGTGCGTCGACGTGGAGTCGCGCAGGCGCGCGCTTGACTAAGCCATGCGCCGCAAGGCTCAGCGGTACTCGCCGCGCTTCTGGTCGCCGGTCTCGTCCTCGGCGTGCTCGGCGTGGCTGGCGGTAGGCAGGTGCCAGCCGAAACGGATCGCGGCCAGGCGCAGGCCGAAGCACAGGGCCGCGCCGGCGCAGGCAGTCGCGGTGGTGGGTAGTTGCAGGGCGTCGCCGGCCACCACGACCCCGGCCCCCGCCAGGGCGGCCACGGCATAGATGTCGGAGCGGAATACGGCGGGCACCTCGTTGAGCAGCACATCGCGCGCGACGCCGCCGCCGATGCCGGTCAGCATGCCGAGCAGGGCGGCAGCCCACGGCTCCATGCCGAACACCAGGGCCTTCTGGGCGCCGGCCACGCAGAACAGCGCCAGGCCGGCGCCGTCGAAGATGAGCACCGCGTTGCGCAGCCGGTTGATGATGGGATACCAGAAGAAGATGAGCAGGCCGGCCAGGATCGACACCGCCAGGTAGCGCCAGTCGCTGATCGCGGCCGGCGGCGTGGCGCCGATCAGGAGGTCGCGCACGATGCCGCCCGAATTGGCGGCGACGAACGACAGGACCAGCACGCCGAAGATGTCGAGCCGGCGCCGGGCGCCGGCGGTGGCGCCGCTGAGGGCGAACACGAAGGTGCCGATCAGGTCGAGCGTCAGCACCAGGGTTTTCATGGCGGCTCCCATGTCGAGAGCGAGTACGGCAAACACGGCAATCCTTGATTGAATGTGGGCGGGGAACGCCCGGCATGGTACCGCAGATGGCGGCATGCTGCCGCCGGCGGTCGAGCCCGTCAATCAAGTCTAGCGCATGTGCTCGCGCTGGCCAGCCTGGCGCCGGTCCCTGTCAGCTGGGCATGTCGTCCAGCCAGCGGAAGATTTCTGGCCAGATGCGCGTGTGCGCGCTGTTCCCGACCAGCACGCCCACGTGCTGCAGGTTCACGCCGATGTCGCCTGTGTAGTGCAGCAGGCATTTGCGTGCGCTCCCTGCTGCTTCATGGAAGGGACGCAGGGCAGCCTCCGGGATGACCTTGCTGCGCGGATCGATGACGCTGACCAGCGGCGCGCGCAGGTCTTGCGGGCCGATGTTGCGTCCGCCGATGTTCAGCGTGCCCTGCATGAATTCGTCGTTGCGGTAGAGCTGCTCGACCAGTTCGGTGAACAGCCGGCCCGGCAGGGCGAACTCGTCGTGGGTCCAGCGCTCCACGCGCATGTGGGTCGTCATGGCCTGCGGGTTGCCGAGCGACTGGTAACGGTCCAGGATGCGTTCCCACTGGAAGGCTTGCGGCTCGGCGATCGCGCTCATCAGGTTCAGGAATGCCCCCGGCACCTGGCGGAAGGCGTCCGCGATCGGGCGCGCATGCGGGGTCGAGTCGATCAGCGGCGTGAAGCAGCAGGAACGCTTTTCGAAGTGCAGCGGCGATTCGAGCAGGATCGTCGCCTCGACCTGCCCGGGGTGCAGGCAGCTGTAGATGGCCGCCAGGATGCCGCCCAGCGAATGGCCGGCGACGGTGAGTGTTTCCTTGCCGCTGTCGGCGGCGATGGCGCGCTGGCAGGCGGACAGCAGGCGGTCGCCGTAGTCGTCGAGGCCGAAATCGGCCTCATTGCCGTCGTCGTCGGCGCCTTTGTCGGGCAGCGGCGTCCACTCGGCCTGGTAGACCTGGTAGCCCTGTTCCATGAAGCGCCGCACCACACTGATCTCGGGCGCCAGGTCCCAGATGTAGGAGCGCTTGATGGGCGCCGGAACGAGCAGCACCGTGCGGCCGCCGGCGTCGCCACCGAAGCGGCGCAGGTTCAGGCCCGGTTCGCTGTGGAGGATGGTGAATGGTGTTTCTTGCGGGCCGTAGCCGACGCGCTCCAACAGCTTGCCGCGCGCCTGGCGGCTGCGGTCCATGTTCCTGAGCGCGTTCGCGGTGAGGGTTGCGAACGAGGGCAGTGCAAAAAAGGGCGGGGTCGGTGCGTACATGAGGATTTTCAGGCTCATCGGGTTTGGAGACGGACTACTTTACGCTGCCCGGGACCCCGCTTCAATCGTGCACGGGTCAAATGGCGTGCGTATTTGCGCCGTATTAAACTGGCGGCAAGGATCGTTTCTTGAAGGACCTTTCAAGCATGCTGATTCGTTTCCTCGCCGATGCCGTATTGCTCGTGCACCTGGCGTTCATCGTGTTCGTCGTGTTCGGCGCGCTGCTGGTGGCGCGCTGGCCGCGCCTGCTGCCGCTGCACCTGGCCGCGGCGGCCTGGGGCGTCGGCATCGAAGTGCTGGGCGCCATCTGCCCGCTGACCCATGTGGAGAACCGCATGCGCGCGCTTGCGGGCGAATCCGGCTATGGCGGCGGCTTCATCGACCATTATCTGTTGCCGTTGATCTATCCTGGGGAGATGACGCGCGGGCTGCAATATGGGCTTGCTGCCGGTGTGCTCATCATCAACGCCGTACTCTATGCCTGGATCTTTCAAAGACGGCGCATGCTCCCGTAGGGTGGTCGGCTCACTGCCGACCGCGGGTTCAGCTCCGGCACCCTACGGAGTGTCACTCCACCCAGGCGAAGCCGTCGCGCGCCAGCAGCGCGAAGGACTCCGCCGGTCCCCAGGAACCGGCCGCATACGGATGCGGCTTTTCGCCCAGCGTGCCCCAGCCTTCGATGATCGGGTCGGCCCAGGCCCAGGCCGCTTCGAGTTCGTCGCGGCGCATGAAGTGGGTCAGGCGGCCGCGCACGACGTCGATCAACAGGCGCTCGTAGGCTTCGGCGCGGCGCTGCTGGAAGGCCGACTGCAGGTCGAGGTTCAAGGCCACCTGCTGCATCTGCATGCCGCTGCCGGGTTCCTTGGCCATGATCTGCAGCTTGATCGCTTCTTCGGGCTGCAGCTCGATCACCAGGCGGTTGGCGACGCCGCCCGGCGCGCCGGGGAACAGCGGGAAGGGCGGATTGGCGAACTCGACCACGATCTTGGAGGAGCGGCGCGCCATGCGCTTGCCGGTGCGCAGGTAGAACGGCACCTTGGACCAGCGCCAGGTGTCGATGTGGGCGCGCAGGGCGACGAAGGTCTCGGTCTTGCTGTCCGCGGGGACGTTCTTTTCCTCCATGTAACCGTTCACTTCCTGGTTACCGCTGACGCCGTGCACGTATTGCCCGCGCACCGTATCGCGCGCAATATCAGCCAGGCTGAAGCGGCGCAGCGAGCGCAGCACCTTCAGCTTTTCGTCGCGCACCGCGTCCGGCGACAGCGAGGTCGGCGGTTCCATGGCGACGATGCACAGCAGCTGCAGCAAGTGATTCTGCACCATGTCGCGCATGGCGCCGGTGCTGTCGTAGAAGCCGGCGCGGCTACCGACGCCGACTTCCTCGGCCACCGTGATCTGCACGCTGGAGATGTTCGGTGCACGCCACAACGGTTCCAGGATCGAGTTGCCGAAGCGCAGCACCATCAGGTTCTGCACGGTCTCCTTGCCCAGGTAATGGTCGATGCGATAGATCTGCGATTCGGCGAAATGCTTGCCGACCGCTTCGTTGATGTCGATGGCGGAGGCGAGGTCGTGCCCCAGCGGCTTTTCCAGTACCACCCGGGACTGGGCGTCGACCAGGCCGGCGCTTGCCAGCTTGTCGCAGATGGTGGTGAACAGGGCCGGCGCGGTGGACAGGTAGAACACGCGCTGCGCACCCGGATGCGCGGCCCTGGCCAGGGCGCCGAAGTCGGGCGCCTGCTGGACGTCGAGCAGGACGTACTCGAGCAGCTGCAGGAAGCCGTCCCAGGTCTTGTCGTTGAAGTTGTTGCTGGCGATGAAGGAGCGCGAGTTGGCTTCGACATGGGCGAGATAGGCGTCGCGGCCGAGTTCCTGGCGCCCGGTCGAAATGATACGGGTCTGGGCCGGCAGGTTGCCGTGCAGGTAGGCCATGTAGAGCGCCGGCAGGAGCTTGCGCATCGCCAGGTCGCCCATGCCCCCGAAGATGATCATGTCGAGGGGGAGACCGGTATCAGTGTCTGTCGAAGAAGTCATATCGCTAGCCAAATAAGTGGCTACCAGGGTAGCCGGATAAGTGAAAGAGTCGCGCCGAGGCCGGGCTGGTCCGCCGTCGCCGCCCCTGATACGGTAGCAGAACGACAGCAGATGCGCACGAGACGTCCCGCTTGTGGCCAGACGGGAGCACCCGGGGCGCGGATAGGCCGCGGGCGCCGCCAGCGTGTGCGCTGGGTCCAATAGCTTACATGCTGGGCAATAATTAGGAAATGACAAAATACGCCGAATGGCTCGCGTCCAGGACGTGATGGACCGGTTGCCGAGCTGCCGCGGTTTGGCAGGGTGGCGGCATGTGCAAATAATATTTGCATCTTCGTCAATCCATGCGAATATTATTTTCGTCACGCGCCCTGTGCCCGACACTCTATCGGCAGCGCCGGCCGTGCTTGCCATGCCTTGCCTTATACTGGCCGCTTTCCACCGTCCAGCATCCTCCATGCACCATCCTGCCCGCATTGCCGTGCTCAGTGCCGTCCTTGCCGCCGCCGCGCTCGCCGGCTGCGCGAACGTCAATCCGTACTACGACGCCGGCAAGCCGCACCACCGGCCAGAAGGTTTCGCCAACAACTATCCACCCAACCCGGCCTACCAGCGCCCCAAGGCCGGCTTCTTCGAAGGCTGGGCCGGGCGCATCAAGAACTGGACGTCGGATGGCGCCGAGCGCGCCCCGCTGGCGCCGGTCGGAACGGTGCGGCCCGACCTGGCCTGGCTGCACGCGAACAAGGCCGAGCCGGCCCTGACCTGGATCGGCCACGCGTCTTTCCTGCTGCAGACCGGCAACGGGGTGAACATCCTCACCGACCCGGTCTTCGACGAGCGTGCCTCGCCCGTATCGTTCGCCGGCCCGAAACGGCTGCAGCCGCCCGGCCTGGCACTGGACGAGCTGCCGCACATCGATGCAGTGCTCATCAGCCATTCGCACTACGACCACCTGTCGCTCGATTCGCTGCGCGCCCTGTACCGCCAGAAGGGCGGGCCGCCGATGCTGCTCGCTCCACTCGGCATCGACCTGTGGCTGGCGAAGCATGTCACCGATGGCGACCGCTCGCGCATCACCCGGCTCGACTGGTGGGACAAGGCCAGCCTGCGCGGCCTGGAACTGCAGTTGCTGCCGGTGCACCATTGGTCGGCGCGCGGCCTGTACGACCGCAACCAGACCCTGTGGGGCGCGTGGGCGGTAACGCGGCCGGGCTTCTCGTTCTTTTTCTCGGGCGACCTCGGCTATTCGAAGGACATCCAGGACATCGCCGCGCGCTTCGCGGGCGGCTTCGACCTGGCGGCGATCGGCATCGGCGCCTACCAGCCGGTCTGGTACCGCAATTCGCACGTCAGTCCGGACGAAGCCGTGCGCATGCACCGCGAACTGCGCGTGCGGCACAGCGTCGGCATGCACTGGGGCACCTTCCCGATGGGCCAGGAGCGTATCGACCAGGCCCCGCGCGACCTGGCCACGGCGCGCCAGGCGCAGGGCGTGTCGGAGGAGGCTTTCCGCGTGCTGCGCATCGGCGAGACGCTGCGGGTGCCGCCGCGCGCCGCCGCCGGCAGCCCGGCTGCGACAGGCGCGCCAGCCCCCTGAGTGGGCGCGCGGGCGCGTTCAAGCCTTCAGCGCGCGCTTGTTGGCCTCGGTAATGGTCCAGAAGTAGATCGTGCGGCCGTCGATCTCGTCTTTCTTCTCGGCCGGCCAGTCCGGCCCCATGTCGAAGGCATGCGACACCACCCGCGTGCCGACCTTCAGTTGCTGCCACAGGCGCGGGCGCAGCTTCACGTTCACCGAGGGCAGCAGGTAGAGCGTGACCACCGTCGCCGGCGACACGTCGGCCTGGAACAGATCGCCGACCTTGAAGGCGACCCGGTCGGCGACGCCGGCAGACTTGGCATTTTCTTTGGCCTCGGCGATGCGCACCGGGTTGAGGTCGATGCCGGTGCCGCGCGCCCCACGCTTCTTGGCGGCGGTCACCACGATGCGGCCGTCGCCACAACCGAGGTCGTACAGCACGTCGTTCTTGCCGACCCGGCCCATATCGAGCATGCGGTCGACCACGTCCTGGGGCGTGGGCACGTAGGGCACGTCCAGGCGCGCGGGTTCGGCTTCCTGCGCCAGCAGCGAGCGGGCCGGCAGCAGGATGGAGCCCGCGGCGGCGGCGGTCAACAGCAGGGTACGGCGGCGTTCGTCAGGTTTCATGTACGCTCCTTGGAGATGGCTTGCAGGTGTTAAAAGACGGATGGGTTCTCGCCGCCATCTTTCCGGTCGAGGAAGAGCAGCAACAGCGATCCGCTGGCGAGGACGGCGACGCCGATCCAGGCCGCGTTCAGCCCGCCGAGCGACTGGCTGGCGACGTACGACAGGCTGGACCAGAGCATGTAGGCGCAACTTGCGCAGAACAACAGGGGCAGCAGGGGATACAGGGGCACGCGGAAGGGACGCGGCAGGTCGGGCTCGCGCCGGCGCAGCACGAACAGCGACGCGCCGCTGAGCAGGAAGAACAGCCAGAACACCGGCGCCGTGAATTCGACCATGGCCTTGAAACCACTGCCGAACGCTACCCCGAGGCCGACCAGCAGCAGCGCCGCGCCGCCCTGGATCGACATGGCCACTGCCGGGGTGCCGTTTTCGCCATTCCACTGGGCGAGGCGGCTCAGCACGCGCCAGTCGCGTCCCATCGCATAGCCGGTGCGGGCGCCGACGATCATGGTGGCATTGATGGAGGTCAGGGCCGAAATCGCCACCAGCAACGAGATCACTTTTTCGCCCGGCGCGCCGAAGGCCAGGCCCATGACATCGGCCGCCATGGTCTCGGACTGCGCCATCCCCCGCATGCCGAGGGTCTGCAGGAAGGCCCACGTGACCATCAGGTAGAGAAGCGTGATGATCAGGATCGACAAGGTGAGCGCGCGCACCATGCCGGCGGCGCCGCCGCGCACCTCGGCGCTGATGTAGGCGGCCTCGTTCCAGCCGCCGTAGGTCAGCAGCACGAACACCATGGCCATGCCGAAGGACAGCGGCGCGGCCGCCTCGACCTGCGCCGGCACGGGCGCCGGATCGGTGAAGAAGGCCGCGGCCAGGCTCAGGAGCAACAGCCCGCCGATCTCCGCCAATGTCAGCCACATCTGGGCGCCCGCACCGGTGCGCAGCCCCCGCAGGTTCACCAGCGACAGCACCACGATCACCGTGCACGCGTAGGCGGTGGCGCCCCAGCCTGCCGGCAGCATGGTGAGCGGCACTGCCTGCTGCATGTAGTCGCCGAAGACGAAGGCCAGCAGCGCGATCGAGCCGGTGGTGATCACGGCGAAGCGCGCCCAGCCGAACAGGAAGGCGGTGGCGCGGCCATACGCGCGGTGCAGGAAATGGTAGTCGCCGCCAGGATGCGGGTAGGCGGTCGTCAGTTCGGAATAACACAGGGCGCCGACCAGCGAGATCAGGCCGCCGAGGATCCACATCGCAAACATCCAGTCGGCACTGCCGCTGAGTCCGGCGACGATGGCGGGCGACTTGAAGATGCCGGTGCCGATCACCACGCCGACGATGAGGGCAATTGCTTGACGTACACCAAGCAAGCGGCGCGGCCCGGCGCCGTCGCCGGCCGCTGCCAACAAGTCCTCGTCTGGGCGGTCCATTTGGTGCCGATCAAAGCGTTAAAAGGAACTTTGCCGGCGGGGAGAAATATCGATCCGTGAAGGAAGGAACAGGACCATCGCGCCGGGGGACGGGTCCTGCGGCGACCGATTATAGGGAAGCGACATCGGGCGTGGCGCGCGGCTGAACTGCCTGGCTTTTCGCCGCGCGGTGGGCCCTGTCGACCGCGCGTTCAACCAGCAAGCAGGAAGGGCAGCGCGCGCCCCAGCAGCGCCTCGGGCGCTTCTTCCGGAATGTAGTGGCCGCAGGGCAGGGCTTCGCCTTCCACGGCGTCCGCCACCTTGCGCCATTCGTGCAGCGGGTCGAAGCAGCGCTGCACCACACCCTGTTCGCCCCACAAGGCGAGTAGTGGCGTCTGGATGCGGCGGCCGCCATCGCGGTCGAGGCGGTCGTGCTCCAGGTCGATGCCGGCCGCCGCCCGGTAATCCTCGCAGATGCCGTGGGCGGCGCCGGGCAGGGCCAGGCAGCGCGCGTACTCCGCCAGCGCGCGCGGGTCGAACGGCGCCAGGCCCGCGCTGCGGCGGCCCATCACGTCGCGCAGGTAGGCGGCAGGATCGGTTTCGATCAGCCGCTCGGGCAGCGGCGCCGGCTGGATCAGGAAGAACCAGTGCCAGTAAGCGCGTGCAAACGCCTCGCCGGTCCCTTCGTACATCGCCAGGGTCGGCGCGATGTCGAGCAGCACGGCGCGTTCGACCGCCTGCGGGTGGTCGGCCATCAAGCGGTGCGCGACCCGTGCGCCGCGGTCGTGCGCCATGACCCGAAAGCGTTCGAAACCGAGCCGGCGCATGACGGCCAGCATGTCGGCGGCCATGCTGCGCTTGCTGTAGTTGGCGTGGTCGGGGCTGCCTGCGGGCTTGGACGAATCGCCGTAGCCGCGCAGGTCGCAGGCGACCAGCGTGAAGTGCTGCGCCAGGCTTGGCGCCACCTTGTGCCAGATCGCATGGGTCTGCGGGTGGCCGTGCAGCAGCAGGAGAGGCGGTCCCGAGCCGCCGAGCACGCCGGCAATGCCCACGCCGGCCGTGGTGTCGACCCGGATCGGGCGGAAGCCGGGAAACAAGGAGTCATGCATAGAATGTTCCGAGAGCAATCGAGGCGAAAAGTGTAGCAGCTGTCTGCATCCGATCCTTACGCCAGCCTGACGCGGACTCGGCTGTTGTAAATATGCCCAAATGCAAGCTTTGCGAATTGACATCCTATTGTGTGCCCAGCAGTATCAAATGGCGCTTCAACCACTCCGGCGCGGACAACAACAAGAGGAATCCCAAGATGCAGAAACACGTAACGCAAAAGACGGTCCTTGCCCTTGCCATCGCTTCGCTGTTCTCCGGCGCCCACGCACAGGATGCCGCAAGCAGCGCCCCCGCCGCCACCGACCCGGCGGCTTCCGCCACCGTGGTGGTCACCGGCACCCGCGTCGCCAACCGTACCGCCCTCGACACCGCTGCGCCGGTCGACATCGTTTCGTCGGAGACCCTGAAGAATGTCGGCACGACCGAACTGAACCAGGCCCTGTCGATCGCGCTGCCGTCGCTGAACTTCCCGCGCCCGGCCATCACCGACGGCACCGACACCATCCGTCCGGCCACCCTGCGCGGCATGGCGCCGGACCAGACCCTGGTGCTGGTCAACTCGAAGCGCCGCCACGCGTCCGCGCTGGTCAACGTCAACGGCTCGATCGGCCGCGGCTCGGCGGCGGTGGACATGAACACCATCCCGACCGCCATCGTGAAAAGCGTCGAGGTGCTGCGCGACGGCGCGGCCGCGCAATATGGCTCGGACGCCATCTCGGGCGTGGTCAACCTGCGCCTGCGCACCGACCGCACCGGCGGCGAGGCAAGCGTCACCTATGGCGCGCGCAAGACCGAGTACGAGCTCTGGAACGATGTGGCCCCAGCCGGCGCTACCTGGTCCGCGCCGGCCAAGCGCGAGCGCACCGACGGCCAGACCGCCACCGTCAGCCTGTGGAAGGGGCTGGAACTGGGCGCGGACGGCCACCTCACCCTGGCCGCAGAATACAAGAAGCAGGAGCGCACCGAGCGCAGCGGCTACGACATGCGCCAGCAGTATCCACGCCTGGCGAACGGCGCGTTCGACCCGCGCGAACTCACCATCAACCGCTTCAATGCCTGGTACGGCGAACCGGAGATGGAGCAGGTGACCTTCTTCGCCAATGCCGGCATGAACCTGGGCGATGGCGTCAAGCTGTATGGCTGGGCCAGCGGCCAGAACCGCTTTGCCCGTTCCGGCGGCTTCTTCCGTCCGGCCCAGGATGCGCGCAACATCCTGTCGATCTACCCGGATGGCTTCCTGCCGATCATCGCGCCGACGGTGAACGATTTTTCCGCCACCGGCGGCGCCACCTGGACCGCCGGCAGCTGGGACATGGACGCCTCGCTCGGCTACGGCCGCAACAGGATGGCCTACGACATCGAGAACACCCTGAACCGATCCATCGGCCCCAGCAGCAAGCGCGAGTTCTACGCCGGTGGTTATTCGTACGACCAGCTGGTGTTCAACCTGACCGGGGTGCGCAGCCTGGATGTCGGCGGCTTCTCTTCGCCGCTCAACATCGCGGTCGGTACCGAGGCGCGCCGCGAGGGATACAAGCTGTTCGCGGGCGAGCCCGATTCGTGGCGCGCGGGTCCCGAGATCCTGCCGAACGGCACGCCGGCGGCGCCGGGCGCCCAGGTGTTCCCGGGCTTCCGTCCGACCAACGAAGTCGATTCGCACCGCAGCGCGATCGGCGCCTTCGTCGACCTCGAAGCGAACATCACGCCCCAGTTCCTGGCCTCGGTCGCGCTGCGCGGCGAGCACTACACCGACTTCGGCAACAGCCTGGCCGGCAAACTCTCGGGCCGCTACGACTTCAGCAAGACCTTCGCGCTGCGCGGCGCCATCCAGAACGGCTTCCGCGCGCCGTCGCCGCAGCAGCAGAACTTCACCGCCACCTCGACCAACTTCATCAACGGCGTGCCCTTCGAGATCACCACCTTCCGCCCGACCGACCGGGTGGCGGTGGCGCTCGGCGCCAAGCCGCTCGAGGCGGAAGAATCGGTGAATGCCTCGCTCGGCGCGGTGCTGCGCTTCGACCCGTTCAGCATCACGATCGACGCCTACCGCATCGACATCGACGACCGCATCATCCTGTCCGAGAACCTCACCCAGGCCAACGTCCGCAACTACATCATCTCGCAGGGCATTACCGGCGTCGGTGGCGGGCGCTTCTTCATGAACGGCGTCGATACCCGCACCCAGGGCGTGGACGTGGTGGTGAGCTGGCCGATGCGCACCGCGAATGCCGGCAGCTACGACTTCACGCTGGCCGCCAACTTCACCGACACCGACGTGACCAAGGTGCCGGCGACGGCCCAGCTGGCCGCATTGAACCCGGCGCCGGTGCTGTTCGACCGCCTCAACGTGCTGTCGCTGGAGAAAGGCCAGCCGGAGAACAAGATCAGCGCCAACGTGAACTGGAAACTGGGCCAGTGGGGGGCGACCTTCCGCGCGACCCGCTACGGCAAGACGCTCTCGCCGGGCACCACGGCGGCGCTGGACTTCTGGATGGACCCGAAGACGCTGGTGGACCTCGAGGCGCGCTACGCGTTCACGCCGAAACTGAGCCTGGCGCTGGGCGCGGATAACCTGTTCGACCAGTATCCGGAGACCCAGCCGCCGGCGCTGAACACCACCGGCAATACGCCGTTCGCCAATTACGCGCCGTTCGGGCGTGGCGGGCGCTTCGTCTATGCCCGTATGAACTACGGCTTCTGAGTAGCCGACGGTTTTCGTAGGGTGGGCGGGTCTCCCGCCCACGCGTTGATAGTTGGAAGATGAAGCTACGCACGGGCAGATCTGGCCCGGTTTGAACGTGTGGGCGGCAAAGCCGCCCACGCGACGGGTTAGTTGATTACCGCACCCGCACCGGCGCTGAGCAGCCAGCCCGACATCAACAGGAACAGCATCCACAGCGCGAACAGCTTCGACAGCCGGCGGATGTCGGCCGCGTTCTCGAACAGCGTCGGACGGTTGTAGGCCACGCCCGCGAAGTAGGCGCCGAACACGGTCGCCATGTAGTGCACGGCGCCGAACATCTCGCCCAGCTCGCCCTTGCGCGGATGCTCGATCAGGAGGTGCGACAGCGCGACCAGCACCAGGTAGACGACCGAGGCGGACAGCGGCGGCAGGTACAGGCCCATTTTTTCGACCCAGCTTCCTACGCCCGGCTTGAAGCGCGCCACCAGCGGCAGGATCAGGTTGTGGGTAATGCCCGCGATGAAGATCAGCTTCAGCAGCACGTTCTTGTGCAGGCTGCCGTCGCCGACGGCAAGGTTGTGGATGTTGGTTTCGCCCTGGCGGTTATTCTGCAGGAAGAACTCCGACGACTGCACGTCGAGTATGCGCTGGAACCAGCTGATCTCTTCCAGTGCCGCGAGCGCGCACAGCAGGCTCAGGCCGCCCAGGGCCAGCAATTCGAGCACCCCGCGGTCGCTGCGTTTCAGGCGCTCGGTGAACGCGAAGCCGAGCAGGCCGGCGAGGGCGCTGAAGCAGAGGAACTGCATCCATTCGACGATGCCGTCTTCGACCAGCAGGCGGTCCAGCTTGGCCGGTTCGCCCGACCAGGCCAGTGCGAGCGCCAGCACGAACGCATTGATGACGATCCCGGTGGCGATGACGGGATGGAGAAACCACTTCTTGTTTGCCACGGACTACTCCTTGATGGGTGAAAACGATTCGCCGCCCCGGCGCAGCAGGGCCCGCACGGCGAAGGATAGCAGCGAAACCAGGGCCCAGCACCACAGCAGCGGGTCGACCAGGGCGTCCCACAGGTTCCCGCTCGGCAGCCGCGCGAGCGCGAACAGCAGCAGGGCGCCGAGGATGGCGCCGGCCTGGATGCTGGCGCGCCCGCGCATGGCCGCCAGCGCACAGGCGCCGGCCAGCAGCACCGCGCACAGCGCCGCACCCGGACCGAAGCCGGCGTAATAATAGCCGCCCGCGAGCAGGCCGAAGGCATCCAGGTACAGCGCGACGCCGGCCACGGCCACCGCGGCCGCCAGGGCCGGCGGCAGCAGGGTCGCCCGCTGGGGCGACCCTGCTGCGCCTTGCCGGCGCGACACCAGCCTGGCCAGGCACAGGCCGGCCAGCAGTGCGCTCGGGTACTGGAAGGCCAGGCCCAGGTGCCAGGCCGGCGATGCCGGTCCCGGCAGCGCCATCGCCAGCAGGCAGGCGCCAAGGATGACGGCCGGCGCGCGCCGCGGCAGGCGCCAGGTCGCGGGCCACAAGCCGGTGACCAGGGCCGCCAGCACCAGCGCCCAGGCGAGGCGGGCATACACGAATTGCAGCGACAGTTCGGGCAAATGCATCATATGCTCTCCTCGATGTCGATGCGGTAGCGATGGTGCGCGATCGCCCGGCGCTGCCAGGTATAGGTAATGTGCAGTTCCTTCCCGACCTGCTGCATGGTCGGATAGGAGAATTCGTCGCCCACACCGCCGCTGGCCACGTCGGCCACGGTGGTCCAGCGATGGCCGTCTTTCGAGCGCGACAGGCGCAGCAGGCTGCGCGAGCCGCCGCCTTCGCGGATGTGGTTGTGCAGCATCAGGAACTCGCCATTGGCCAGGCGCAGCACGGCCATCGAGGTGTTCTCGTTGTTCAGATCGAGCGCCGGCAGGTCTTCCCAGCTGGCGCCGCCGTCACGGCTGAGCGCATGCTGGACCCGGTGCTCGTCGCTGGCGTCGCGCATCCAGGCGCGTACTTCCTTGCTGGAGACCGGCACGATCGCCGGCTGCAGCGTGGTGGTGCGGCTGCCGATGCGTCCCAGGCCGGTGGGCTCGCCGTCGGGACCGAAGGCCATCATCATCGGGTACTTGATGCCGATCTCGAAGTAGACCGGCAGCCACCAGCCGCCGTCGACCAGGCCGACCGCATTGGTGCGCACCAGCACGCTGGTATTGAACAGCGGCGACATCGGCAGCACGCGCCGCATCTCGAACGTGGCCCCCGCGTCGGTGGACACCAGGTGCGCGACGCGCGCGGCCGCCCATCCGCCCAGGCCGGTGGCGACCACGTACAAGTGGATCCTGCCGTCGGGACCGGTCCAGGCGACCGGGTTGCCGACGCGGCGCACGCCGTAGCCCAGCGCCTGGCCCAGCGTCTCACGGCTGGCTACTTCCCAGGGCCGGCCCCATGCACCGTCCTGCCACTGGGCGGCATAGACCTTGACGTCCGGCCCGCTTTCGCGGCTGCCGGCCCACCAGAAGGTCAGCATGCGGTCGCCCGGCAGGGTCGCGAGCGCACTGGCGTGGGCCGAAGGTGTATCGCGCGGCATCGGGACGAACGAACGCGACAGTTCGGTGAGCGTCGCGCGTCCCGGTTGGACCGACTGCAGCGTGGAAGGGGCGGCGGCGGCGCGCGCACTGCGGGCCCAGCGCACGGTCTCGGCGGCGGCAATGGCCAGGACCACGGCCACGCAGGCAATCGCGGTACGGCTGCGCGCTCGACCGCGCGCTTGGGTGGACGATTCCATAAACTCCCGGCGGGCCGGATGAGTCCGGTCCGTGACTAGATGACAGTGGAGGAAGCTGGGCTGTTACCGAGCAAAGGCGCTATCCTACAGGAAAGAGGCGTAGCTGACATGCCCCTCGCGCCTATCCGCGCCGGCGGAAGCATCGTTCGGTCGACTTCCACGCCGGTTCACGGTAGCGGCATGCGGGTTCATCGCGCCAGGCTTGCCGGGCCGGCAAGGGCTCGGCAGAATGCAGGCTATCTTGACAACTCATCGGAGCGAGGCAGCATGACCAGCCTGATCCATCCTGCGGCGCCCGCAACGCCCGCAACGCCCGCAACGCCCAATTCCCCGCTGCATCCGCCAGAAACCTTCGGCGCCAGGCTGTGGCGCGACCTGCGGATGGCCTTCGTGTCCGGCGCGTTCGCGGCGCTGATCATCACGCTGGTGATCGGCCGGCCGGAAACCTTGTACGAGCAGCTCCTGTATTCCTGCTTCATCTCGGTGCTGGGCTTCGCCATCGTCGACACGGCGCGCCTGCTGTTGTGGCCGGCGCCGCTGGCCGGGCGCCGCCAATGGCTGGCGCTGGCCGGCATCGCCGCCGTGGGCGCGCCGCTGGCCCACTTCTCCGGCGTGCAGGTGATCGGCCGCCTGCTCGACCACAACCCTCCCGGCCTGGTCGCCTACGCAACCCTGCCGCGCCTCAGCCTCGCCGCACTGACCTTCCTGCTGCTGTGCGCGGGGATGATACTGGTGGTGCACCGCGAGGGCTTACGGCAGGCCAGGGAGGAACACCAGGCTGCCCGCCTCCGCGCGGAAACCGTCGAGCGCCAGGCCTTGCAGGCCCAGCTGCGCCTGCTGCAGGCCCAGATCGAGCCGCACATGCTGTTCAACACCCTGGCCAACCTGCAGGGGCTGATCGCACTCGACCCGGAGCGTGCCAACACCATGCTCGACCAGCTGATCCAATACCTGCGCGCCACGCTGGGCGCCTCGCGTGCGGAAAGCACCACGCTTGGCGAGGAATTCGCCGCGATGGAGGCTTACCTCGGCCTGATGGGCGTGCGCATGGGCGAGCGGCTGCGCTACCAGCTGGCGCTGCCGGCCGAATTGCGCCGGCTGAAACTGCCGCCGATGCTGCTGCAGCCCCTGGTCGAGAACGCGATCGTGCACGGCCTGGAGCCGAAGATCGAGGGCGGCGACGTGCGGATCTCGGCCCAGGCGCGCGACGGACTGCTTGCCATCGAGGTGGCCGACACCGGCCTGGGCCCGGCCGCCGGCTCCCAGTGCGCGGGCGGCGGTGTCGGCATCGGCACCACGCGCGAGCGCCTGCGCGTGCTGTACGGCGAGCGTGCATCCATCGTCCTCGCGCCGGCGACGCCGCAGGGCACGCTGGTCCGCCTCACTTTACCCCTGGAGAACGTATGACTGTCCGTGCCCTGATTGCAGAAGACGAACCGATCCTGGCCGCGACCCTGGCCCGCCTGCTGGCGAAGCTCTGGCCGGAACTGGAGCTTGTCGCCACGGCAAGCAACGGCGTGGCCGCCGTCGAGCAGGCGCTGGCGACCAGGCCCGATGTCCTGTTCATGGACATCAAGATGCCCGGCCAGACCGGCATCGAGGCGGCCGAGGAACTGGCCGAGCGCTGGGAAGGCCCGGCGCCGTTCCCGCACGTGGTGTTCGTGACCGCCTACGACGACTACGCGGTGCAGGCCTTCGAGCAGGCCGCCGCCGATTACGTGCTGAAACCGGTGAACGAGGCGCGCCTGGCGCGCACGGTCGAGCGCCTGCAGGGGCTGCTGGCGCGGCGCCAGGGACAGGACGGCGCCGATCCCCTGGCCGAACTGGTGACCCGGCTGCAGGCACTGGTGCCGCCGGCAGCGGCTCCGGAACGCCTCGAGATCGTGCGCGCGGCGGTCGGCAACATGGTGCGCATGATCCCGGTGGCCGACGTGGTGTTCTTCCAGGCGACCGACAAGTACGTCTGCGTGGTCACCGCCGACAGCGAAGCGCTGATCCGGGTGCCGCTCAGGGACCTGCTGCCGCAGCTGGACCCGGTGCGCTTCCGCCAGGTCAACCGCAGCACGGTGGTGAACATGGCATGCGTCGAGAGCGCCGGGCGCGACACGATGGGCAAAGTGACGCTGAAGCTGCGCGGCCGCCCCGATAAACCGCGCGTCAGCCCGGTGTACGCGCACCTGTTCCGGCAGATGTGAGCCGCCGATGTGAGCCGCCGATGTGATCGATGAGTGACCGATGAGTGACCGATGAGTGGGCGATGCGTGCTCGAGCGCTTCGGTGTGTCTGCTACACTGGTCCGTTCATCCAACCAGCATCGTGCACCGATTGATCCACACTCCCGTCCCCGAGGGCCTGCCGCCCGTGCTTGCCGGCCCCGTCCTGCGCCGCCTCGAGCCGGGCCGGCTGGTGCTGTGGCTGGTCGGCAGCGCCCCGCTGGAACTGACCCTGGAGCTGGCGCCGAAAGGGAATGCGCCGCGGCGCCTGGCCCTGGATGCGCACAGCTGCCGTGTGCTGCGCGTCGGCCGTCACGCCTGTGTGCACCTGCTCGATGTCGCGCTGCCCGAGCCGCTCCCGCAAGACACGATCATCGAGTACGACCTGCTCGTCACCGATGCCGACGGCAATCAGGCCGGCATCGCACAGTGGGCGCCGCACCTGCTGCATGAAGGTGCGGCTCGGCCGAGCATGGTGCTGCGCAGCCGCAGCGACAACATCCTGTTTGGTTCCTGCCGCAAGCCCCATCATCCCGCGCCCGACGGACTGGCGCGCGCCGACGCCTTGTTGGCCGAACAGGTCGAACGGGCCGACGAGCGCCCCGCCATGCTCATGCTGTGCGGCGACCAGGTGTATGCCGACGACGTGGCGGGCCCCACGCTGGCGGCGATCCACGCGCTGATCCGGCGCCTGGGCCTGTATGCCGAATGCCTGGAAGGCGCGGTGGTCGCCGACAGCGAGGCGCTGTACGGCCATCCGGCCAGTTATTACCGGCGCGAAGAGCTGCTGCCTGCGTTCAGGTCCAACGATGCGCTGCGCGACCGCTTCTTCGGCGGCACCGAAAAGCCGATCTTCACCACGGCCAATGCCCACAACCACCTGGTGACCCTGGCCGAGGTGATGGCCATGTACCTGCTGGTCTGGTCGCCCGTTCCATGGCAGCTGGTGGCGGATGCGCCGCCGCCCGTGCTGGACCCCCGGCATGCGCAGCGCTGGCGGCGCGAGTCGGCCGCGCTGGCGGGCTTTTGCCGTGACCTGCCGCAGGCCGCCCGGCTGCTGGCGCACGTGCAGACCCTGATGATCTTCGACGACCACGACATCACCGACGACTGGAACCTGTCGGCCAAATGGGAAACCACGGTCTACGAGCACCCGTTTTCGCGCCGCATCGTGGGCAACGCCCTGATCGCCTACATGCTGTGCCAGGCCTGGGGCAACCGCCCGGATGTGTTCGACGTGGCCTTGGACGAGATGGCGCAGCTGGCCGCCACCGCCGCCATCGACGACCGGCTGGACGCACCAAGGCAGGACGCGCTGGTCAAGCGCCTGTTTTCGTTCCGCCAGTGGGACTTCGTGCTACGTACGACGCCCACGGTCATCGTGCTCGATACCCGCACCCGGCGCTGGCGCAACCGGCGCCGGCCCGGCCATCCGTCGGGCCTGATGGACTGGGAATCGCTGACCGAGCTGCAGCACGAACTGCTGGACGAATCGGCCGCCGTCATCGTCTCGCCGACGCCGATGTTCGGGGTCAAGCTGATCGAGGTAGTGCAACGGGTGGCCACCTTCGGCGGCCTGGCCCTGACGGTCGACGCCGAGAACTGGATGGCGCATCGCGGTGCGGCCAGCTGCATACTGAATATTTTCGGCCATGCGCGCACCCCGGGCAACTACGTGGTCCTGTCGGGCGATGTGCATTACTCGTTCGCTTACGACGTCGAGGTGCGCGAGGTGCGCGACGCCGGCCGCCGGCCGCATGTGTGGCAGATCACCAGCAGCGGCATCAAGAACGAATTCCCGCGCCGCCTGCTCGACTGGCTCGACCGCCTCAATCGCTGGCTGTATTCTCCGCGCTCGCCGCTGAACTGGTTCACGCAGCGCCGCGATCTCGCCCTCACGCCCTACCTGCCCGACGCGCGCCAGCATGGTGAACGCGTCTGGAACGGCGCCGGCATCGGCCAGGTGTGGCTCGACGCGCAAGGGCGGCCGGTACGCATCATGCAGCACAATGCCGACGGCAGGCCATCGACCCGCTTCCTGGCGCCGGAGCAGGAAGCACCCGTGGCGGAGGCTGCCGAGCAGCCTGCGGGCAAGCACTGATCCGATCGACGCCCTAGGGCAGGCCGGCGCCGCGCGCACGGCCGCCGCGCGTCAACCGCAACACCGCGCCCAGCAGCAGGTGCAGCGCGAACGAGCAGGCCGCGATGACGCTCGCAATCAGCACCGGCAGCACCGCCCCGAAAGTCAGCGTCAGGCCGAGCGCGAAGCCCAGCACGTATTCGGCGCGCCAGGCGTGCACGACCATGGCCGCGGCAAAGGCGCCGAAGAAGATCCAGTCGACCAGCGCATGGCCGAAGCTGAAGGCAAGGGCCAGCGCCGCGCCCCACAGCAGCGCGACGGCGAAGCGGGCCTGGGTGAGCATGCGAAAGCGCTCGCGGCTGCCGGCCTGCACCAGGCTCGCGCCGCGCCGCTGGATGCGTCCCACCAGGAACCACACCAGCAGCGGCACCACCAGCAGGCCCCACCAGTTGGAGATGGCCGGGAGCTCGGGATTGTTCAGCAGGTGGTGGGCCGGTACACCGCCGTGGGTGGTTTCCCACCCCAGGTGGAGAACTTCAGCGAAGAGGGCGGTGCTGGCAAGGATGAGGCGGGAGTGCAGGTCGGGACGGGCGAACATGGCGCGGTTCCTTTGCGGTGGGCCTGGCGATGGGTGATGAGTCCGGGATGACCATGGTAGCAAGCCTCTACCCGTTGCCACAATGTCACATGGGTAGGCTGTGGCGGCGCGGCCTCAATTGTGATCGACTGAGCTCAGTTGAGCGAACGCAGGACGTCTGCTACCGTGACTACGGCGGCATACTCTCCGGCAAGGTTCGCCAGCGACATGGCGTGCACTTGGTCGGCGCTGCGCGCCACGCCGGCGTGGTCAAGCCGGGCAAACGTGAAGCAGGCATCGGCGGCCACGCTCACGTCGAATCCCAGGTTGCCTGCGCTGCGCACGCTGCACTCGACCGAGATGTTGGTGCTGACGCCTGCCACCACCAGCCGCCCGATCCCGCGCACCCGCAGCCATCGTTCGAGCCCGGACTGGATGAAGGCGTCCGGCACGTTCTTCTCGACCACGTGTTCGCCCTGGCGTGGCGCGAAGGCCGGCTGGAACAGGGCGCCCGGCTGGCCGGGTGCGAATCCCGACCCTGGCGAACGCGAGATGTGGCGCACGTGGACGACCGGGGCGCCACGGCTGCGCCAGGCGTCGAGCAGGGCGGCGAGGCGGGCTTCAGCCATGGGGTTGTTGCGTGCACCCGCGCCCGGGCTGGCCATGCACTGCTGCATGTCGATGATGATCAGAGCAGGGAGGTCAAAACGCATGGCGGAAAGAGGGAGTCCTTGGAGCACACATCATAATCCAGGCGAAGGGGGGGAGCCCGCGGCTCCCGGGCAGCCATGTCGATCAGGATGGGATCGGTTACGATACATTCACCCTCAGTCAGGGCGTATTGCGAGTCTCGCGAGGGCGAACAAACTGACTCCCGAAGCCACGCCAAAGACAATCAAACCCAGGCAGTTCCAAGTCCAGCTCCACCAGAACCAGCACTTGAACTCCGGATCAGGTTCCCTGTTCGCAGCAGCATCCCGGCGCTTGAGCTCACGATTCTGTGCCAACAACATACTTATCGCAGCGATTACCAGGCCCAGGACGAATAGACTGACTGGAGCCACGGCCCTACCTGGATGAATCTTGTTATCGACAAGAGCGGAGGCAAGCGCGAAAACAGTGGCGATCCCACCAGTATGCACTGCAATGAGGAAACTCCGGGTAGAGTCCGCGAGCACACGTGAGCGCGCTTAATGATCACCTGGATCGGCCTGAAGCGCTTTCCCTCCCTCTCTTGAAGCGTCCGCCGCTCCCGCACCTGCCTGTGCCGCAAGCGCAGGTACCGCTTCTCGCGTTGTCGGCGGTGTTGGAACCGTCAAGCTGTTTTGGTCGACGGGACGAAGTTCTGCTTGCTCATGAAGCTCGGCGAGGCGCCGCAAGGTGCCGAAGTAAAAGAAGTCAAAGACGAGCAGGGCGACCAGACCCAAGAGCAAACACGACGAGCTCGTATAAGCCGTTGCTTGAGGGGGCTTTACCCAGGCCACGACTGACAGGAGAACCACGGAAAGGATATCGACGATCAGCCAACCCATGCGACGCGTCCTGTCCGGCCCCGCGAAGCCCGAAATGCACAACCACAGTGCACCGGCAAGGAACATACCTGCAAACGAAACGGCGGACGCGAAACCATGTTCGGTGGCAGCCGTCGCGATACTCACAGCCAGAAGCAAATAGATGAATAGACTGAGGCACAGGTCGATGTGAAGCTTGTTCTTGGCGCCCTGAAAGTGGACATAGTCGTCAATTGCCAACTTAAGACCGAATATGGCTTGGGCAAGTAACAGCACTCTGTAATCGCCTGTGGCGTCACCGATCTTTCCGCCCCAGATAGAAACAGTGACGAACAGGATCGCCACATAGATCACGGTGTAGACCGCAAGCGGATGGTTCACGGCATGCCCTTGAGGTTGAAATTCAACCGCTTAAGTAGATTTCTACCGGATGGTCTGAATGATAATACAGTGTGCCGCCTCGTCAAGCGTTCCGGTTGATCCTTCGCAGGATGCCGCCCTCACCTCTCAGGTGAACAGTGGGAGCGCGTCCGGACTAGCTTGGTCAAGGGGTTAGCGAGTCCCTGCGCGAGGGAGTTTGTTACACTAACGCCTTTGATCTGACCGAAAGCTGAACGATGGCGCAACCGCTGGAGCTTCGCGCATGCGCTCTGCAATCCCTGCTGGAACCCGATCCCGCCGCCAAGACCGCGGGTGTGGCGGCCCTGGTCGCAGCGCAGCGCGACGGCGACTGGCGGGTGGACCCCGATGCGGCGCTTGCTGTGCCGGATTGCATTCCCGGCCGACCCGCCCGTCCCGAACTGGTGCCGCCGCGGCAGGTCGGGCAGCGCTCGATGGCGACCGTCACAGGCCGCGCCATGCTGGTCCACGCGCTGGCCCACATCGAGTTCAACGCCGTCAACCTGGCGCTCGACGCGCTGTGGCGCTTCCCCGGCATGCCCCGGGATTACTACACCGACTGGCTGCGCGTCGCAGGCGAGGAAGCCCGGCATTTCACCATGCTGAGCGGCCACCTGGCCACGCTCGGCCATGCGTATGGCGACTTTCCGGGCCACGACAGCCTGTGGGAGATGGTCGAGAAGACCCGCGGCGACGCGCTCGCGCGCATGGCGCTGGTGCCGCGCACGCTGGAGGCGCGCGGGCTAGATGCGATACCGCCGCTGCGCGCCAAGCTGGCCCAGGCCGGCGACCTGGAAGCCGCCGCCATCCTCGACGTGCTGCTGCGCGACGAAGTTGGGCATGTCGAGATCGGCAACCGCTGGTACCTGTACCTGTGCGGCCTGCGCGGACTGGAGCCGGTCTCCACCTACGCCGAGCTGGCGCTGCGCTACAAGGCGCCGGTGCCGAAGGGCCCGTTCAACATCGAGGCGCGGCGCCAGGCGGGCTTCAGCGAAGCGGAGCTGGCGCGCTTCACCTAGGCAAGGCATGGATACCTCAGGCTTGCAGGGCTTCCTGCTGACCCGGCACTGGCGCGATACTGACGCCGGCACCGAGGTCGAATTCTGGATCGCCACCGGGAACGGGCCGCGTCGCGTGCGCCTGGCGCCCCAGGCGCCGGTCGCCTTCCTGCCTGTCGAACAGCGCGCCGCCGCCGAACTGGTGCTGCACGGCGAGAGGAAGGGATCGGGACCGGGGGGCTGGGAACTGCGCGAACTGTCGCTGTGCGATTTCCAGCACCGTCCCGTGCTCGGGCTGTACTGCCGCCACTACCGCCAGCTGCTGCGCCTGGAGAAGCGCCTGCGCGAGTTCGGCGTCGACGTATATGAAGCCGACGTACGGCCGCCCGATCGCTACCTGATGGAGCGTTTCATCACCGCGCCGGTACTGGTGCACGGCACGCCGGACCCGCAGGATCCGACCCTGATCGTGGACGCCCAGCTCAAGCCCGACGGCGACTACCGCCCGCAGTTGCGCATGGTCTCGCTCGACATCGAGACCAACCAGCACGGCGAGCTGTATTGCATCGGCATGGAGGGCTGCGGCCAGCGCCAGGTGTACATGCTGGGCGCGCCGAACGGACCCGACAGGGAGCTCGGCCTCACCCTCGAGTACTGCGCCAGCCGCGCGGAGCTGCTGGACCGCTTCGAGGAGTGGATGCGCCGCCACGACCCCGACGCCATCATCGGCTGGAACGTGATCCAGTTCGACATGCGCATGCTGGCGCAGGCGGCCGAGCGCCTGGGCCGCCCGTTGCGCCTGGGCCGCGACGGCAGCGCCATCGAAACCCGCGAGCACGGGCGCTCGGAGCATTTCTTCGTGTCGATCGCGGGACGCCTGGTCATCGACGGGATCGAGGCGCTGCGCTCGGCGACCTACAGCTTTCCTTCCTTCAGCCTGGAGTCGGTGTCGCAGACCTTGCTGGGCGAAGGCAAGGCGATCGACAATCCGTACAGCCGGATGGACGAGATCAACCGCATGTTCGCGGAAGACAAACCGGCGCTGGCCTTCTACAACCTGAAGGATTGCGAACTCGTCACCCGCATCTTCGAGAAAACCGAACTCCCGCGCTTCCTGCTGGAGCGCGCCAGCGTCACCGGCCTGGCGGTGGATCGCATGGGCGGCTCGGTGGCGGCCTTCGAGCACCGCTACATGCCGCTGATGCACCGCCAGGGTTTCGTGGCGCCCAACATCGGCGACGTCGCCGCCGCCGACAGTCCCGGCGGCTTCGTGATGGACTCGCGCTCCGGCCTGTACGACTCGGTAGTGGTGCTTGACTACAAAAGCTTGTACCCGTCGATCATCCGCACCTTCCTGATCGACCCGGTCGGCCTGGTGGCCGGCCTGGCCGAAACCGAGGAAAACACCGTGCCCGGTTTCCGCGGCGGGCGCTTCTCGCGCACCCGCCACTGCCTGCCGGGCATCGTGCGCCATGTGTGGGAAGGGCGTGAGGCGGCCAAGCGCGAACGCAATGCGCCGCTGTCGCAGTCGCTCAAGATCATCATGAACGCCTTCTATGGCGTGCTGGGCACCACGGCCTGCCGCTTCTTCGATCCGCGCCTGGCCTCGTCGATCACGATGCGCGGGCACGAGATCATGCACCGCACCCGCGCCCTGATCGAGGCGCAGGGGTACCAGGTGATTTACGGCGACACCGACTCCACCTTCGTCTGGCTCGGCGCTCCGCATGGCCAGGAGGACGCCGAGCGCATCGGCCACGCGCTGGTGGAGCACGTGAATACATGGTGGCGCGCGCACCTGCGCGACGAGTACGGCCTGGATTGCGCACTGGAGCTGGAGTTCGACACCCACTACCGGCGCTTCCTGATGCCGACCGTGCGCGGCTCCGACGAAGGCAGCAAGAAGCGCTATGCGGGACTGGTGACCAACGCGTCGGGCAGCGAGGAGATGGTGTTCAAGGGGCTGGAGACGGTGCGCACCGACTGGTCGCCGCTGGCGCAGCAATTCCAGCAGGAGCTGTACCTGCGCATCTTCAAGCGCGAGCCTTACGAGGCCTGGATGGCGGACTACGTGCAGCGCACCTTGCGCGGTGAGCTGGACGAGCTGCTCATCTACCGCAAGCGCCTGCGCCGCCCGCTCGACGAATACGAACGCAATGTGCCGCCGCATGTGCGCGCAGCGCGTATGGCGGATGCCTTCCACACCGGCCAGGGGCGGCCGGCGCAATACCGCAGGGGAGGGTGGATCCGCTATGTGATGACGACGGCGGGTCCGGAACCGCTGGAATTACAGCGCTCGCCGATCGACTACGAGCATTACCTGACGAAGCAGCTGGAGCCGATCGCCGATGCGATCCTGCCCTTCCTGGGCGATAGCTTCACGCGCCTGACCAGCCCGCAGGGCGCGCTGTTCTAGTAGCGTGGGCGGGAGACCCGCCCACGCTACCGAAATCATGCCAGGCCGACCAATCAATCGTCTTCCTGGAACGCCTCTTGACGCTTCTTGCGCAGCGACGGCAACAACACCACGCAGAGCGCGATCGCCGCCATGGCCAGCATGGTCGCGCTGATAGGGCTGCGCACGAATACCATCGGGTCGCTGTGCGAGAGCAGCAGTGCGCGGCGCAGGTACTCTTCCATCATCGGCCCGATGATGTAGCCGAGCAGCATCGGCGCCGGTTCCGCGCCGAGCTTGGCGCAGATGTAGCCGAACAGTCCGAACAAGGCCATCAGCCAGATGTCGAACTCGTTGTTGTTCAGGCTGAACACCCCGATCGCGCAGAACATCAGGATCGCCGGATACAGGCGGTGGTAGGGCACCAGGATCATCTTGACCCACAGGCCGATCATCGGCAGGTTCAGCACCACCAGGAACAGGTTACCGAACCACATCGACACGATCAGGCCCCAGAACAGCGTCGGCTGCTCGGTCATGACGGCCGGGCCGGGCTGGATACCCTGGATGATCATCGCGCCGATCATCAGCGCCATCACCGGGTTGGACGGGATGCCGAGCGTAAGCATCGGGATGAACGAGGTCTGGGCGCCGGCATTGTTGGCCGCTTCCGGCGCCGCCACGCCTTCGATCGCGCCCTTGCCGAATTCGCTGGCGTTGGGCGAGATCTTCTTTTCGATCGAGTAGGCCGAGAACGAGGCCAGCATCGCGCCGCCGCCCGGCAGGATGCCCAGCGCCGAACCGAGGAAGGTGCCGCGCAGGACCGGCGCCACGATGCGCTTGAGGTCGTCCTTGGTCAACATCAGGCCCTGGACCTTCTTCATCAGGAGGTTGCGGTCCTCGCCGTGTTCCAGGTTGCGGATGATTTCGCCGATGCCGAACATGCCCATGGCGACGATCACGAAGTTGATGCCGTCCGCCAGTTCGGGCACGTCGAAGGTGTAGCGCTGCGAGCCCGAGTTGACGTCGGTGCCGATCAGGCCGAGCAGCAGGCCGAGGATCACCATGCCGATCGCGTTGAGCAGCGAGCCGCTGGCCAGCACCACCGAGGCGACCAGGCCGAGCACCATCAGCGAGAAGTACTCGGCGGGGCCGAACTTCAGTGCCAGTTCCGCCAGCGGAGGAGCAAACAGGGCCAGCAGGATGGTGGCGACGGTGCCGGCGAAGAAGGACGACAGCGCCGCAGTGGCGAGCGCCTTGCCGGCGTTGCCCTTGCGCGCCATCTGGTAGCCGTCCAGCGCTGTCACGACCGAGGACGATTCGCCGGGCAGGTTGACCAGGATCGCGGTGGTCGAGCCGCCGTACTGGGCCCCGTAGTAGATACCGGACAGCATGATGAGCGCCGACACCGGCGGCAGGCCGAAGGTGGCCGGCAGCAGCATGGCGATGGTGGCGATCGGGCCCAGGCCCGGCAGCACGCCCACGGCGGTGCCGACGAATACGCCCACCAGGCAGTAGAACAGGTTGGTCAGGGTGAAGGCCGTCTCGAGACCCAGTCCCAGGTTGGTAAAGATCTCCATGTCTTACGCCCCTCCCAGCCATGGGCCGATGATCGGCATCGGCAGTCCGAGCAGTTTCACGAACAGCAGCACGGCGAAGATTGCGAGCCCGATGGCGAGCAGCAGCGCGCTCTTGATCTCGAACTGCTTGCTGGCGAAGGAGCTGAGCAGTACCAGCACGAAGGCGGCCGCGGGCAGGCCGGCGCCGCGCATCAGGACGCCGAACAGGATCACCGCGCCGAGGATGATGACGATGTCCCTGATGTGGAAGGTGCCGATCGCGTCATGCGCCTCGGAGCGGCGGCCGATGAAGGCGCGGATGATGCCGGCGAGTCCGACGAGCGCCAGCAGGCCCCCGAGGATGGTCGGGAAATAGGCCGGGCCCATGCGGCCGGCGGTGCCCATCTCGTTGTCCCCGATGAGGTAGATGGCGGCGAGGCCGAAAAACAGGAAGATGATGCCGATCCAGAAATTCTTCGGATGGCGGACGATGGAAGCCACTGCGAACCCCTTGTTGCTTGTTATTCGTTAGGTGTCGGCAGGCCGCGCGGGTTCCGGACGCTGGACGTCGGGCGCCGCGCAGCCTGCCGCTGCATCGATTGCGGCGGGATCAGTCGGCGTACTGGCCGGCCTTGGTGATGATCGGGCCCCAGCGCTCGATTTCCGACTTGACGTGGGCGCGCAGGGCTTCCGGACGGGCGCGGCTGTCCGCCACCGGCTCGGTGCCGAGGTCGGCGAAGCGCTGCTTGACGGTCGGGTCTTTCAGCGCCGCGCGCAGGGCGTTCGACAGGGTGTCGATGACCGGCTTCGGCGTGCCCTTCGGCGCGTACATGCCGTGCCACACCGCCACCTCGAAGCCCGGCAGGCCGGCTTCGTTCATGGTCGGTACATTCGGCATCGAGGCCAGGCGCGCCTTGGTGGTCACGCCATAGACCTTCACCTTGCCGCCCTTGATCTGGCTGGTGGTGTTGGTGGTCTGGTCGCACATCAGGTCGACCTGGCCGCCCAGCATGTCGTTCATGGCCGGACCGGTGCCCTTGTAGGGCACGGTGGTCAGGTCGACACCGATGGCGGTCTGGAACAGCATGCCGCACAGGTGCGAGGCCGAGCCCAGGCCGGCGTTGGCGTAGGTGACCTTGTCCTTGTTGGCCTTCACGTAGGCCAGCAGTTCCTTGAAGTCCTTGGCCGGGAAGTTGGCCTTGGCGATCAGGGTCATGGGCACGTCGGTGACCAGGCCGATCGGCTCGAAACTGTCCATCGCGTTGTAGCTCAGCTTGCGATACAGGGCCGGCGCGGTGGAGTGGCCGATGTGGTGCAGGAAGATGGTGTAGCCGTCCGGCGTTGCCTTGGCCACGCGCGCCGCACCGATGGTGCCGCCGGCGCCGCCGACGTTCTCGACGATGATCTGCTGCTTGAGGGTGTTGCCCATCGACTGCGCCACCAGGCGCGCCACGGTGTCGGTCGGCCCGCCGGCGGCGAAGGGCACGATCATCGTGATGGTCTTGGTCGGGTAGTTCTGCGCTGAAGCGCTGGTGGAGACTGCGGCTGCGCCCAGCAGGGCAATCGCCGCGACGGTGCGCAGGAATGTCGTTTTCATCGGTGTCGTCCTCTAACCTCGGTTTTTATCTCGGTTTATCAGTGTGGCGCTGCATGAAAGCCGTGCATACGCAGGACTGGTTTTACCAGCAAATAGATAGATTTGCAACTACGTGGAAACCCGTATGGCATATCGGAAAAGATGCTGAACAGCGCCGGAAATGGCGAAGCCGTGCGGCCCGTGGGTATCAGGCCCGCCGCCGGCGCGCGGTCACCTACGGACCACGCTGTTGAAAAAAACATACGCGCGCCACGCACTTCGCGTGACTGTTGACTGGCGCCATGCCCGGCCCGTGGAAACTAGCTCACCTGGGGCGGGTCCGCCAACGGAATCTCGTGCTCGCCCAGCAGCAGCTTGTCCGGCGTGATCGGCGTGCCGCGCAAGCGCCTGCCAGTGGCATGGAAGATCGCATTGCTGATCGCCGCCGACACCGACACCAGGCCGATTTCGCCCACCCCCTTGGCGCCGAGCTGCTGGCTGACGATGCGGTCATCCTCGTCGGCGAAGATCACCTCGATGTCGTGGACGTCGGCGTTGGTCGCCACGTGGTACTCGGCGTAGTTGTGGTTCATGAAGCGGCCGAAGCGGTGGTCGGTGAAGCTCTCCTCGTGCAGCGCCTGGCTGATGCCCCAGACTACGCCGCCGCTGACCTGGCTGGCGGCGGTCTTGGCGTTGATGATGCGGCCCGCCGCCACGGCATTCACAACCCGCGTCACCCGGACGATGCCGAGCTTTTCGTTGACCCGTACCTCGCAGAACACCGCCGAGTGAACGGCGCGGGTGTATTTGCGCTGGCGGAGCATCGACGGCTTCATGAAGAATTTTTCTTCCACGCGGTCGACACCAGCCGCTGCCAGCACCTCGCGCAGCGCGACGGCTGTTTCGGGACGCTTGCGCAGCTGGACCGCGCCGTCGGCGAATTCGAGGTCTTGCGGCCGCGCCTTGGCCAGCGGCGAGCCGGGCATGCCCTTGGCCAGCTTGATCAGGTGCTGTTTGAGCTTGTCGCAGGCGCCGTGCACGCCGCTGCCCACCGTGGCCACGTGCGACGAACCGCCTTCGACCGGTGCGAAGGGCAGGGTCGAGTCGCCCAGCTGGAAGGTAACGCGTTCCAGCGGCAGGCCCAGGCTTTCCGCGGCGATCATCGACATCACCGTATAGGTGCCGGTGCCGATGTCCGAGGCGGCGCTGCTCACCACCAGCCGCCCATCCGCATGGAACACGGCGCTGACCCGCGCGATCATCACCAGCGAATCCCACATGCCGGTCGCCATGCCCCAGCCGACCAGTTCCTCGCCCTCGCGCATCGAACGCGGCTCGACCGGCCGATCTTTCCAGCCGAAGCGCGCCGCGCCCTTGTCGTAGCACTGGCTCAGCTCCTTGCTGGAATAGGGCTTGTCCTCGAGCGGATTGCGGTCGGCATAGTTGATGCGCCTGAACTCGAGCGGGTCCATCCTGAGCTTGTACGCCAGTTCGTCCATCGCCACTTCCAGGGCGTGCATGCCGTGGGCGGCGCCGGGCGCGCGCATGTCGATCGGCGAATGGCGGTCGTGCGCCACGACCTGGTAGCCGAGCTTGATGTTGTCGCACGCGTACAGCTGCCCCGACCAGTTGACCACCACCTCGACATAATCTTCCAGGCGCGAGGTCTCCTGCACCGCCTCATGCACGATGGCCTGCAGCTTGCCCTCCAGGTTGGCGGCCAGCTTGACCCGCTGCCAGGTCTCGGGCCGGTGGCCGAAGCTGAACATCTGCTGGCGCGTCAGCACCACCCGCACCGAGCATTTCAGCTTGAGCGCCGCCATCACGGCCAGCGTCAGTTGGTATTGCGGGCGCAGGCCGGAACCGAAGGCGCCGCCCACGTAGGGGTTGCGCACCGTGACCTTTTCTTTCTTGATGCCGAAGGCGCGCGACACGTACCAGCGGTTGTTCTGCGAACTCTGGGTTTTCTCGTAGATGGTCAGGTGGCCATCCTCGCCAACCACGACGGTGCTGGCGTGCATTTCCATCGGATTGTGGTGCTCGACGCCGTGGTAGAACTGGGAGTCGATCTTCACCTCGGCCGCCTCGTATGCCTTGTCGGCGTCACCGGTCGAGCTGGGTGGCGTGAAGCCGGCCTTCATCGCGCGCGGCTTGTAGGCCTGGCCGAGCGATGCCAGCAGGTCGGTTTCGTGGGCTTCCTGCTCGTAGTCGACGCGCACCAGCTGGGCCGCGTGGCGCGCCGCCTCGAAGGTGTCGGCCACCACCAGGGCGACCGGCTGGCCGCTGTAGAAGATGCGGTCGCTGAACAGGGGCCGGAACGGCGAGCCGGCCGGCGCCGTCATGTCCTTGTATGCCAGGTCCCAGGAGTGGACCTTGGGGCGGTTCAGGTGGGTGAGCACCTCCACCACGCCGGGCACGGCCAGCGCCGCGCGGGTCTCGATGGACGTGATGCGGCCGCGCGCGACGGTGCCGCTCACCACCACGCCGTAGCGCAGTCCTTCGGCCTCGTGTTCGGCGGCGTATCGGGCCTGGCCGGTCACCTTGGCGTGGCCGTCCACGCGCGACACCGCCATGCCGGTACGTACCCGGCCGGTGCCCTCGGGCGCCGTGGGTGTGCGCAGTTCTGGAATCAGGTCTGTCATCGCTGTTTTCCTTTCGCATGCTCGGTGCCGCGCGCGGCGGTCGTCAAGGCCTGTTCGATGGCGTTGCGCGCCAGCGTGAGCTTGTAGTCGTTCTGGCCGTACCCGCGCGCGCCGTGCAGCACGATGTCGGCTGCCGCGCCGAAGGCGTCGAGGCCGGGCGTCTTCCCGACCAGCGCCTCCTCGGCTTCCTCGACCCGCCAGGGCTTGTGGGCGACCCCGCCCAGCGCGATGCGGGCCGCACGGATCGTGCCGCCTTCCAGGTCGAGCGCCGCCGCCACCGACACCAGGGCGAACGCATACGACAGGCGTTCGCGCACCTTCAGGTAGGTGGAGTGGGCGGCGAAGCGGCTGGCGTCCGGCAAGCCGATGTGGGTGACCAGTTCGCCGGGCGCCAATGTGTTGTCGAGGTCCGGGCGGTCGCCCGGCAGGCGGTGGAAGTCGGCGAATGGGATCGTGCGTTCGCCGTCTTGCGAGCGAACGTGCACGGTCGCGTCCAACGCCCGCAGCGCCACGCACATGTCGGACGGGTGGGTGGCAATGCAGTGTTCGCTGGTGCCGAGGATCGCATGCAGGCGGTTCAGGCCGTCCTTCGCGGGACAGCCGCTGCCCGGCTCGCGCTTGTTGCAGGGCGTGCCGACATCATAGAAGTAATAGCAGCGGGTGCGCTGCAGCAGGTTGCCGCCGTTGGTGGCCATGTTGCGCAGCTGCGGCGAGGCGCCGGCCAGGATCGCAGCGCTCAGCAGCGGATAGCGTTCGCGCACCAGCGGGTGGTAGGCGGTGTCGGCGTTGCGGGCCAGCGCGCCCAGGTGCAGGCCGCCACCCGGCAGTTCCTCGATTGCGTCGAGTCCGAGCCGGTTGATGTCCACGAGCGCGTCCGGCTGCATGACACCTTCCTTGATCAGGTCGAGCAGGTTGGTGCCGCCGGCGATGGCGCGCGCGCCCGGCGTGGCCAGGCAGGCCAGCGCGGCGTCGATGTCCCCGGCCTGGGTAAAGGTGAACGGGTTCATGCGAGCACCGGACCGGTCGTGAACGGTTTTCCGCCTTCACCGGGCGTGCCGTCGATACCCATCACCTGCGTCACCGCCTGGGTGATCTGCGGATACGCCCCGCAGCGGCACAGGTTGCCGCTCATGAGTTCGCGCACGTCGTCGACGGTCCTGGCCTGGCCTTCCGCGATCAGCCCGGCCGCGGAACACAGCTGGCCGGGTGTGCAGTAGCCGCACTGGAAGGCGTCGCAATCGATGAAGGCCTGCTGCAGGGGATGCAGGTCCCCGCCCTCGGCCAGGCCCTCGACCGTGGTGAGCTCGCGGCCGTCGTGCATCACCGCCAGGGTCAGGCAGGAATTGATGCGCTTGCCGTCCAGCAGGACGGTACAGGCGCCGCACTGGCCGTGGTCGCAGCCCTTCTTGGTGCCGGTGAGTCCCGCGCGTTCGCGCAGCAGGTCGAGCAGCGTCACCCAGGATGCGACCCTGAACTGCCGGTCTTCTCCATTGATGCGCAGCCGGATCGGGTATTCCTGGTGGTGGTCCATGGCCGTCCTTCCGTGAAATCCTTGCGAAGCTGCTACCTTAGCCGCCAGCCGGATCTCCTTCGGTTAGTTCACACACTTAGCATCGCAAGCGGGCGCGTCACTCCACGCCCAGGATCCTGGCTTGCGGGTCCACCATGCGCACCATCCGCACGACGGCGTCGGTGGTGACGGTGTCGATCTGCCCGGCCATGCGCCGCTCGAAGGGGTGATCGTCGAAGGCGACGTTGGCGCGGAACATGCGCGCGCCGAGGCGAACCGCTGCCGGAACCTCGACGGTGGGTGGCTGGAAGCCGATCGAGCGCAGCCATTTCTGGGCTTCGCCGCGCGTCTCGACCTGGCCGGGCGGGGCCGCGGCGGCGGCCACGGTCTCGAGCACCCACTGGTTCGAGTTCTGGTACTTCGTCGAGTACACGTAAGACAGCATGTTGTACCTGGCCTCGTGCAAGCGCAGGGGAGTGCGCGTGGCCGCCAGCGCGGCCAGCCGCGCCTGCAGCGCCGGCCCGGGGATCAGCAGCTGGGCTTCGTGCCGGTACAGGTCGGTCATGAAGAAGTTGCCCATGCCTTCGTCATACAGGCCGGATGCCGCACTGCCGCAGTCGTTCAGTTCGTGCACGACGGTCCAGCGCCCCTTCGGATGGTCGCGCACCGCGATGCCCATGTGCGAGTAGCGCAGGCCGTAGCGGCTCAGGTCCTGGCCGGCCCGCGATACCAGCGCGGCCCGGGCGCCGCTGGCGTCGAGTGCCTCCACCGTGCGCTGTGCCAGATCCATCGAAAGCACAAGCTCGTGCGGGGCGAGCGGGCGTTCCTCGCAGGGCTGGCCGGCGCGGGCCGGAACACTGGCGGCCAGCAGGGCCAGGATGACCGCGGCGAGCAGGCGTCGTGTCATCAGCTTGCCCTCGAATGGTGCAGCAAGGCCTTGCCTGCTTCGTTCGGGAGGAAAGCCAAGGCCTTGCCCGACATGACCAGGACGTAGCCGGTGGACGCCGTTACCACCTCGAGTGCGGTGCCTGCCGCAACAGACAGGCCGCGCGCGGCGCGGCCGGACAGCCGTACCGTGGCGCGGCTGGCGTCCACGGCGCTTTCGAGTACCACTTCGATACCGTCGCCGACTGTCCGGACGCTGGCGACGACGACGCTGCCGGCGGCGGCGAGGGTCAGGATGGAGCCGCCGACGACTACGCCGGACAGGTTGGCGCTGGCGTTCGACAGCTCGGATTGGCCGGCGTGGCCTGCAGCCTGGCCTGCTCCGCAGGCGAGCGCCAGAACGGTGGCGAGGAGGAGTCGCTTGGATGAGTGCATGATGTTCTCCGTATGAAGGTGAACGCATCATGCGCAGCCAGTATCATCCGTGCAAGGACAGGAAGCGGAGTAGCATCGGCTTGCCGATTCGGTAGCGGTTGGCGATACCGCGTGCCGAAACCTAGGCGGCCAACGGTTCCGCCGCCTCGACCCGGTCGCGGCCATTGCGCTTGGCCGCGTACATGCGCTTGTCCGCGGCGTCGATGAGAAGCGACAGCGAGGTAACGCCGGCGCCGTCTGCGGCCACCCCGAAACTGGCGGTCGCGTGGACCGGCGTGCCGCCCGGGACGGTCTGGACCGGGCTGGCGCCGAAGTGCGTGCGCAGCCATTCGGCCACCCGGACCGCCTCGTCCAGCCCGGTGTCGGGCAGCACCAGCAGGAACTCTTCGCCGCCGTAGCGCACCGCGCTGTCGATGCCCTCGCGCGCCACCGCCTGCAGCAGTCCTGCGAATTGCAGCAGCACAGTGTCGCCGGCGGCATGGCCGTGGGTATCGTTGATCGCCTTGAAGTTGTCGATGTCGCACAGGACCACGGCCACGGGCCCGGTGGTTGTGTCCATCAGCCGTTCGTACAGGTAGCGGCGGTTGTAGCAGCCGCTCAGGTGGTCGCGCTCGGCCGCGTGCTGCAGCACCCGCTGGGCGCGGTATTCCTCGCGCACCACGACGTTATAGCGGCGCGCGGCGAGCGCGCCGAAGGTGTTCACCAGGGCCAGCAGCATGCCCATGGTCAGCAGGTCGGCGAAGCCCATGCCGGCGTAGGCCAGCGTCAGCACCAGGAAGCCGGCGGTTGCCGTCGCGGCGATGGCCAGGGCGTAGGCGTGGCGGTTCGGGATGTACAGGTAGATCACCAGCAGCATGATTCCAAGCGACATCGCGTGCCAGTGAAACTCGCCAGGACGGTGCACCGCGATGAACATGAAGCAGGCCAGGGCCACGGTTTCGGCGATGCTGGCCGCCAGGCGGGTCGCGCCGATCGAGAGCGGCCGCCGCCAGGCCAGCCAGGCGCAGCTGCCGGCGGTCACCGCTACCAGCAGGCGCGCGCCCAGCAGCAGTGCCGTGTCGGGGACCATGCCCAACGCCGCCAGGTCGGTGGCGAAAAAGCCGAGGAAATACAGGCTGCAGAAAAGCAGCGTAAAGGCAAGCTCGGCGCGGGTGCGGCCGAGGTGGTGGGCGAGGTAGGCCGATTCGGTGGCGCGCTGCTGGAACTCGGCGCTGAGCGGGGCAATGGTCAGGGCGTCGGGACGGATGGGACGAAGCACGGTGTTCTTTTCCGGAGTGCAAACTGCATCCCGGATTATTGCATTCGCAAGACGCACAAATGCTCACCGAATGTAACCATACGGCAGCTTTGTCAGAGCGCAGCGATGTCAGGGCCCGCGGAAAACGATCGTCTTGTTCCCGTGCAAGAACACCCGGCGTTCGATGTGGAATTTCACTGCCCCTGCCAGCGCCATGCACTCGTTGTCGCGCCCGACGCGCACCAGCTGTTCCGGCCTGAAGTTGTGGTCGACGCGGGTGACCATCTGCTCGATGATCGGGCCTTCATCCAGGTCCGGGGTCACGTAGTGGGCGGTTGCGCCGATCAGCTTGACGCCGCGGTCGAAGGCCTGGTGATAGGGCTTGGCGCCCTTGAAGCCGGGCAGGAAGGAGTGGTGGATGTTGATGCAGCGGCCTGCCAGGCGGCGCGCCAGCTCGTCCGACAGGATCTGCATGTAGCGCGCCAGGATCACCAGCTCGGCGCGGGTCTCCTCGACCACCTCCAGCAGCCGGGCTTCCTGCTGCGCCTTGTTTTCTTTGGTCACCGGCAAGAAGATGAAGCGGATGCCTTCGCGCTCGACCATGGGGCGCAGGTCGAGGTGGTTCGAGACCACGGCCGTGATCTGCATATTGAGTTCGCCGTTGCGCCGGCGGTACAGCAGGTCGTCCAGGCAATGGTCGTCCTTGGACACCATGATGACCGTTTTTACCGGCACCAGCGGGTCGTGGATCTGCCACTGCATCTCGAGCCTGGCCGCGCAGCCGGCGGCGAATTGCTCGCGGATGGCGTCGATGGCGGGCGAGCCCGCCTGCAGCCGGAACACCGCGCGCATGTAGAAACGCTCGGTGGAATCGTCGTCGAACTGCTCCAGCGCGCAGATGTAGCAGTCGCGCTCGGCCAGGAAGGTGGCCACCGCGGCCACGATGCCGATGCCGGCGCGGCAGCTGGCGTTGAGAATGTATTCGGTCGGCGCGTGCGGCGGCCGGGCGCCTTCATTTGGGGTCGAGTTCGAGGTCATGCAGTCGTCTTGTGGTTGCTGGTCGGTTGGATGCCTGCGCATTTGCAGGTGGCGTGGAAGGCGTTGCGATGGATGACCGCAGGCCCGGGCGCCGCCGTGCAAGCCTCGTGGACGAGGCAGACGTTGCTATTCTAGCAGCATGTCCGATGCGCGCCCTGGCGTCAAGGCGTGCACGATACGGAACAAGCGCAGGGCGCGACGAACGGCCTGCGCCATCGCATTAGACGCCTGCGTGACTCCACGCCGCAGCGTGGATGTCCTGCCGATTTGCCTAAGCGCGGCTTGCCGGATCCGCCCGCCGTTCAGGAGGATCACCTTCCTCGAAGCCTGCCACGAACAACATCAGCAAGTCCCCGGCGACTTTCTCGTCGCCCGCTTCCAGCAATTCATTCGCGATCCTGGTCAGCTCGATCGGGCTGGGGGCAAGGTCCAGCTTATCGATGGCATGTCTTGTCACCTTGCCGAGCTGGAACGCCAACTCGGCAGTCATGGTTTTTTCTGTGGCACTCATTCACACTCTTTCATCCTGGGTCTGCGCTTATGCGCACGAAGGCGCGTCGCAGTCGAACCTGCTCGCCGGACGGAGCATAGCAGGTTGCAGTCAAGGCAGGCCACGGGTGTGGTGAACGGCTGAAAACGACCCAAAGCCGACCCTAATCGGCTGTCGCAAGAACTTTGCAGCTCTTGAGCCATAACCATGCGCAAATACCCCCCGCTCCAGCTGTGAAGCCGGCTCCGCCAGCGATTGCAATAGATATTGCTCGGACCGGAGCGCTGTCTCCTAGCAACGCATTGAGAATGAAATGCGTGGCGATAAACATCGCTGCCATGATCGACCCAATTTTGCCCACCCGCCATCCGACGTAGCGCCATCGTTCCGTCCACAGGGCCCACATGACTCCTACCGCTACCAATGGGCTAATGACAGCGCAAAGTAAGAAGCCTAAAAAGAGCGAAAAGGTAAACGGCATACTTAACTCCACTGTTGACTACTTCGACCGCCAGAACGTGCGCTTCTGGCCGAGGCAGGCCGTTCAGCTCAGCATATCAGCTCGTCAGGGCGGAAAAACCGCTGACTGTCACATGGGGCAGGAACCGAACCATAGCGCGCATGCGCGAATCACGTATCGAGATCAGTCGACAATCTCGACATTGGCATCAAGCCAAACCGTTGGCTTAGCTCCCAATATAGAGACAGGATTTGGGCTCAGACTGAACTCGATCGACTTGGTGGAACCCTTCACTCGCACTTCTGCCCGCGAATCGGCCAATGGTTGTGGCCCACATATATCCGGACAGCCGGGGACGGCGTCTGGTGGAACTACGCCTACGTACGCGTGCACAAAGCTGCCGGTCTTTGGCGACACCGCCTTTACTCCCGATATCGATACAGGCAATTTCTGTCCGTCCTTCACCATGCTGCAGCCTTGAATCTCCGCACCGTAAAAGCGCGCAGCATGGCCTTCATCGGCATAGACAGGAATCGTCCCGCTGACCTCGCATAGTTCAGTAATCCTGAATACCGTTCCATCTGCTGCCTCAACCAATTGAACCTTGACAGTCATCCTGGCTTTGCGCAGCAGAGGAGGTTGTGCCGGCGGAGGAGGGATTGCTAGCGCCAGCGATGTACTTGCGAACAGCAAGCTCGCTAATGCGCAATTCCGAGATATAACCCGCGGTAAAGCTGCTGAGAGCCTGTAGTGTTGCACTCGCAGTCGCAATACGTATTTGCTCATTTGTTTGTCACTTCTCTGATCTGTATTGGCCACTACGCGATGTCCGCTCCGGGGCCGGTAGCGAACCGTCGAAAACGTTCAATGCATAAACATGTTCCCGCATCGAAAGACCCCACGGGTTCGCCGGCGCCCTCAATCCCTGAACAAGTGCGTGAATGTCCGGCTCACCGGCAGCTTTTCGTCGCAGCCGCGCAGCAGCACCTGCATGCGCTCCGCGTCCAGCCTCTCGACCGCGGCGATGGCACGAACATTCACCAGCGTCGCCCGGTGGATCTGCCAAAAGCGCTCGCCGTCCAGCCCGCCCAGCAGGTCCTTCAGTGGAATCCGCACCAGGGCCTCGGAACCGGCCAGCACCACCCGCGTGTATTTGGTGTCCGACTGGAAGAACAGCACGTCGTCGACATCGATCAGGCGAATCTGCTTGCCGACCGTGGCTTTGATCCACTTCATCTTCTCGCTGCGGGCGCCAGGCAGGGCGGTCTTCAGGTGGCGCAGCAGGTCGCCCAGGTCGGCCGGGGGGTTGTTCAGCTTGGCGCGGATGCGCGCCAGCGCCCGTTCCATGCGGTCGGGCTGCACCGGCTTGAGCAGGTAGTCGACCGCGCCGGCATCGAACGCCTCGACGGCGTACTGGTCGTAGGCGGTGACGAACACCACGTGGGCGCTGTCGCCGATGCGCTCGGCGACTTCCAGTCCCGACAGGCCCGGCATGCGGATGTCCAGGAACACCACCTCCGGCGCGTGCTCGAGGAAGGCATCCCAGGCGTCATTGCCGTTTTCGGCCAACGCCACCACCCGGGCCTCGGGCCAGCTCGATGCGAGCAGCCCGGCCAGGCGTTCGCGCATGAGCGGCTCGTCTTCGGCGATCATCACCCGGGTCATGCCGCCTCCGTGACGGCGAGCGGGATGCTCAGTTCGGCCACCAGTCCGGGCTCGGCCTCGCGCAGCTCCAGGCTGGCCTCGTCGCCGTAGGCCAGCTGCAGGCGCCGCCGTACATTGTCCAGGCCCGCACCGCTTCCCGGCGTGGCGCTCATGCCGACGCCGCTGTCCTGCACGCGGATGCGCACCTTGCCGCCATCGCTTTCGGCCGCGACGCGGATCTCGCCGCCGCGCAGCGAAGGCTCGATGCCGTGCTTGATCGCGTTTTCCACCAGGGTCAGCACCAGCATGCTCGGTACTTCGATCGATGCGAGTGCGTCGGGCAGCGCGATGTCGAATCGCAGCCGCGCACCCATGCGGGCCTGCATCACGCGCAGGTAGGACTCGACCGTGCCGAATTCGCTCTTCAAGCTGAGCTGCGCGCTGCGCATGTCGCTGAAGCTGGCGCGCAGGAAGGCGATCAGGTCGGCCGTCAGGGCGGCGGCGCGCGGGGCGCCGTCGGCGGCCAGCTGCTGCACCGCACCGAGGGTGTTGAACAGGAAATGCGGCTCGATCTGCGCGCGCAGCATGCGCAGTTTCGATTCAGCCAGCTCGCGCGCCAGCCGTTCGCGTTCGGCGTCGCGCTGGAGCTGCTCCATGAGCACCGCATGTTGGCGGCGGCGGTAGAGTCCCAGCATCGCCAGCGGTACGGCAGCGAGGACGCCGATGAGGGCCACTATCGGCACAGTGCGGGCAAGTTTCGGCAGCTGTTCCGCCAAGGGGCGCGCGTCGCCGAGGGCGATGCCGATAAACGCGCCCAGCACGCCGCATAGCAACCCAATGAAGAACCGACGGCCGTTCTTGGACGCCGCGCCGGAATTGAACCAGACACCGACACAGCCGGCGAGCAGGCCGAAGCCCATCATGTTGGCGGCGACGATCGGCGCGATCCAGCTGCCCTTGTCGAGGACCAGCTCCAGCAGGACGCCTGCCAGCGTGAAGCCGGCGGCAAATGCGGCGAGCGTCAGCCACAGGCGCCGGCCGCGATAGGTCAGCGAAAACGCGCGCAACTGCTGGCGCTCGACCGGCGACAGCGCCGCAATGTTGTTCGCCATCTTGCGCCGGTAGCCCGGCGCCACCCGGGCTGCGAGTTCCGGCCGCTCCATGATGGCCAGGTGTTCCCGTTCGAGGTCGTCGTACCAGTCAATGATCTTGCGCCACATCGTGCTCTCCTTGTGTTCAATATAAGGCAATGTGGCTAGTCTAGGAAAGGCCCCGGGCCCGGCAAAGCACCAGGCGACGAACGACGAACCAGTGGCGACGGGTGACGATGGCGGGGCGCAGCGTGCTACCATCCGTCCCTTTGTCCGGTCCGTTCCATGCAGCCCGCATATCCCCACTACATCCGTCCCATGCGCGCGGACGACCTCGATGCCGTCCTTGCGGTGCAGGCGGCCTGTTATCCGCCCGCGATGCAGGAAGCGGCGGGCGTGGTGCTGGCGCGCATGGAAGCTGCAGGCGACACCTGCGTGGTTGTGGAAGACGTATCGGGCGTGTGCGGCTACCTGTTCGCCTACCCGAGCCGGTTGGGGAATGTAACGCCGTTGGGGGCGGAGTTCGAGGTGGCGGGAGATGCCGACACGCTCTACCTGCACGATTTGTCGGTGGCGCCGCGTGCGCACGGCCGCGGCCTGGCGCGCAGGCTGGCCGGCTGCCTGCTGGCGCAGGCGCGCGGCTTGCCCTGGTCGGCGCTGGTGTCGGTGCAGGAGAGCGCCGGTTTCTGGACGGCGCTCGGCTACGAGAAGAAAGCACCGGACTGCCCGGAGGCGCGCGTCGCCCTGGCGGGCTATCCGGGTGACGCTTGCTACATGGTGCGCGCGCTTATTGCACCCGGCGCACCTTCGCCGAGCTGTTAGTGCCCGCGACCTTCAAGAACAGGGTGCCGAACACGTTGCGCTCGATCGTGACCTTCTGATCGCGAACGCGCGGCAGCACAGCTTCGCTGCCGTCGACGATGCGCCAAACCTGGCCGTTGGCGAGGCGGATCTGGGAGCCCGGCCCCCAGCCCTGGAACTCGCCCGCGATGGTGCTGGTGATCGAGCTCGGCTCCGCTTCGCGCTGCTTCTTGACTTCGATGCCGAAGTTGTCTTCCTTGCGCGCCGCCACGGCGCTTGCCGCCTGCGGCGCTGTGCCGACCTGGATCGCGTCGTAGCAGGCCAGGCGCGCGCCGGTGTCGAGCAGGGCGCGGCACTTGAGTACAGCCTGGTCCGACATACCGGCATCCGCCAGGGCGGCGCCGGACAGCAGCAGGAGGGGCAGGGCGAACAGCTGGGGCAGTGCTTTCATTGTCATCCTTCGGGTTGTTTACACATGTTACGTGCGCTGGATTATATCGGCACGGCGGCGTAACCCCGGATGAATGCGGCACAATCTTCCCCGGCCAGCGGCCGCGAATAGTAGTAGCCCTGGATCTGGTCGCAGTCCGCCTTGCGCAGTTCGGCGACCTGGCCGACGGTCTCAACCCCCTCGGCGATCACCGACAGCTGCAGCCGGTGCGCCATCGCGACGATGGCCTGCACGATGGCGGCCGATTCGGCGCTATGCGCCATGTCCTGCACAAAGGACTTGTCGATCTTGAGTTTGTCGATCGGCAGGCGGCGCAGGTAGGCGAAACTCGAGTAGCCGGTGCCGAAATCGTCGATGCTCAGCATGACGCCCAGCTCGCCCAGCCCGCGCATCACGACCACGCTGCGTTCCGGATCGGCCATCGACACGCTTTCGGTCAATTCCAGTTCGAGCAGCGCCGGTGACAGTCCTGACTCCTGCAGCTGCCCGCCGATCATGGCGATCACGTCGCTCTGCAGGAACTGGCGTGCCGACAGGTTGACCGCCACCGGCGCCAGCGGCAGGCCTTGCGCGCGCCAGGCAAGCAGCTGGGTGACCGCGCTGCGCAGGACGAACTCGCCGATCGGCACGATCATCCCGCTTTCCTCGGCGATCGGGATGAATTCGTCGGGCGGAATGACGCCGTATTCCGGATGGCGCCAGCGCACCAGCGCCTCGAAGCCGGCCAGCAGGCCGCTGCGCAGGTCGACCTTGGGCTGGTATTGGACGAACAGCTCGTCCTGGTCGATGGCGCGCCGCAAGTGGCTCTCCAGGGTGAAGCGGCGGCCGTGCTCGGTGCGCAGTTCGGGCGTGAAGCGGACAATGGCGCCGCGGCCCTGGCCCTTCGCGTGACGCATGGCGGTGACGGCGTTGTTGAGCAGGGCGTCGGCATCGTTCCCGTCCTGCGGCAAGGACGTGGTGCCGATGCTGCAGGTGAGCGCGATCTCGCCGTCGGGCGTCGGGATCGCCCGGTTGGCGGCCGCCATGATGCGGTCCAGCGCAGGGTCGAGGGAATCGGCCGGCCCGGCGCGCTCGCCGCGCGCATGCAGCAGCAGCAGGAATTCGTCGCTGCCGGCGCGCGCCAGCATGTCGCCTTCGCGAAGCAGCGCCTGCAGGCTGGTGGCCAGGCCCACCAGGATCTCGTCGCCCGCGCGGTGGCCCAGTGTTTCATTGAAGCGCTTGAAGCGGTCGATGTTGATGCAGGCGACCAGGGCCGGTGTACCGTCCGCATGCCAGTTGGCGACACTGTGCTGGATGGCGCGCAGCATCGCCTGGCGGTTGGGCAGGCCGGTGAGCAGGTCGTGGGCGACCAACCAGGCCAGGTCGCCGGAACCCGGGGCGTGGTCGTCCCGCGCCTGCGGGGCATCCTGCAGCTGTTCGCTCAGTGTCTGCGCAGCCATGGCGAGCTGGCGGTGGTAGACCAGTTGCTCGACCATGCGCGCCAGGTCGCGCAGCGCGTCCAGGTCGGCCGCGGCCAGCTTGCGCGGCTTGCGGTCGATGACGCACAGGGTGCCGATCTTCTTGCGCTCGACCGAATACAGCTGCACGCCGGCGTAGAAGCGCAGGTGCATGGACCCGGTGACCAGTGGATTGTCGACGAAGCGCGCGTCCTGCGCCGCGTCGGGCACCACCAGCGGCTCGTCTGCCAGGATGGCGTGGCCGCAGAACGAGATCTCGCGCGGGGTCTCGCACGCGTCCAGCCCGGTGCGCGACTTGAACCACTGGCGGTCCTTGTCGACCAGCGACACCAGCGCGATCGGCACCCCGAGCAGGCGCGCGGCCGTGCGGGTGACGCGGTCGAAGCTTTCCTCGGGAGCGCTGCCGAGCAGCCGGGTCGCGTGCAGCGCGGCGAGGCGTTGTGCTTCATCCAGTGGAATGCGGGGTCTTTCCATTGTGTCTGCCTTGGTGAACCGATGGGTTCGTCCACGAGTTACGTCAGAACCATTACGCCAGAACGAGTGAGAGTTTGCAATCTTTCCGAATTCAAACGAACGGCTGTAAATATCCTCATGCCAGGCCAGCCAGCAGGGCGGCCGTGTCGGGCGCACCCATGCGCCGGGCCGCCGCCAGGGCCGTGACGCCTTCCGCGTCCGGCACTTGCGGATCGGCGCCGTGTGCCAGCAGAAGCCGGGCGATGTCGGCGCGGTTGAACATGGCCGCGAACATCAAGGCGCGCTTGCCGTTCGGCCCGGCCGTGCCGACCTGCGCGCCGTGCTCCAGCAGCAGCTTGGCCACCGCCAGGTCGCCCTTGAAGGCGGCACCGCCTAGCGGGGTCTGGCCGGCGTCGTTCATCAGTTCGGGGTCGGCTCCGTGCTCGAGCAGCACGCGTGCGGTGTCCGTATGGCCGTGGTAGCAGGCCAGCATGAGCAGGCTGTCGCCGCGCTCGTTGCGCAAATTTGGCGGCAGGCCCTGTGCCAGCAGCCCGGCCAGCGCTGCGGTGTCTCCGGCGCGCGCATGCTGGAACACCCTGCGCACGAAGGCTAGCGTAGCTTCGTCGAGCGTGTTCGGGTCGGGAGGGGCGGATTGCATCGGCGGCTCCGTGAATGGCGGTGGGAAGATTAGAGCATATGGCGACCAATCCCGTTGTACGCCCAAGCTGCCGATGTTCGAAAATTTCGACCATTCGACGGCAAATTACTCGTTTTTCATTCCAGGAACCGACGCGCATAATGACTCCATCGCATCGAGCACAAGCGAATTGCGGCCAGCCGGGAACGAAGGCGGCGATCGAGACGCTCGATGATTACCCATCACAAGGAGAACACCATGTCGAATGTACGTAAAAGCAATGAACGCGGCGCCGCCAGCTTCGGCTGGCTGAAATCCCAACACAGCTTCTCGTTCGGCCACTACCACGACCCGAAGCACATGGGTTTCGGCCCGCTGCGCGTCATCAACGAAGACCACGTCTCGCCGGGCCGCGGCTTCGAGTCGCACGGCCACCGCAACATGGAAATCATCTCCTACGTGCTGGCGGGCGCGCTGGAACACCAGGACAGCATGGGCAACGGCTCGGTGCTGCGCTATGGCGACGTGCAGCGCATGAGTGCGGGCAGCGGCGTGGTGCACAGCGAGTTCAACCACTCGAAGGAAGAGGGCGTGCACTTCCTGCAGATCTGGATCGAGCCGAACACCACGGGCGAGCCGCCGGGCTACGAGGAAAAGCATTTCGATGCAGCATCGAAGCAGGGCCGGCTGCGCCTGATCGCGTCGAACGACGGCCGCGAGGGTTCGGTATCGATGCGCCAGGATGCGTCGATCTACGCCACGATCATGAATGGCGACGATGCGCTGACGCACGGGCTGGCCGCGGGGCGCCAGGCCTACGTCCACGTGATCCGCGGCCGTGCCACGGTAAACGGCGTACAGTTGCAGGGTGGCGATGCGCTCAAGGTCACCGAGGAAGACAAGCTGCGCCTCGAAGGGGCCGAAGCGGCCGAGATCCTGGTCTTCGACCTGCCACGCTGACAAGGAGGGTGTCACCATGGAAGTGCACGCACAAAAAGGAAACGGCAAGCTGCAGCAGGTGATCACGATCGGCAGGCACGCCTTGCTGAGCGACGCCCCGGAAGCGCTTGGGGGAGAGGATACCGGTCCGGAGCCACACGACCTGCTGGCGGCGGCGCTGGCCGCCTGCACCACGCTGACGGTGACGATGTACGCGCGGCGCAAGGGCATGCTGCTGGACGACGTACGGGTGCGGATCACCCACGGACCACAGGACGGCGGCTACGCCTTGCAGCGCCACATCGACTACGTCGGGGCGCTGGGCCAGGAAGACCGCCAGCGCCTGACGGACATCGCGAACAAATGTCCGGTGCACAAGACCTTATCTGGCACGATCCGCATCGACACCGTGGCATCCTGAGGGGCGCGCGCACGATTGGCAGCGCGGTGCACGGCAGCGGCGATTGGCATACTATCGCCCCTGTCAGCAGGTTGAGGGAGGCCGCCATGCCCGATTCGTCCCGTCCGCTCCTGGTAAAACGCGATCACTGCCCCGGTTGCCGGCGCACGTCCGCCCGGACCTTGTTCCGCGAGCCGCTGGACAGTCCCGGCATCACCCGCTACATGCAGGCGCACTACGGGCGCCGGGTGGAGCGCGACTTCGCCGGCTACGACTACGAACTGGCGCAGTGCGCGCACTGCGGCCTGGCCTTCCAGGCCCAGGTGCCGGCGCCCGCGCTGCTCGAGGAAATCTACGACCACTGGCTGCCTGCCACCGAGCGCGAGGCGGTGGCGGCGCGTTGGGGCCTGGACGACTACCGCTACCTGGCCGAGCAGGTGCAATTCATGCTCGACCACTTCCGGCTGCGGCCCAGCGCCATCAAGGCGCTCGACTTCGGCTTCGGCTGGGCCGAATGGGCGAAGATGGCTTGCGCCCATGGTGTCGACGTCTGCGGTGCGGAACTCTCCCAGGTGCGCATCGACTATGCGAAGTCGGTCGGCATCCCGGTGGTCGATTCCTCGAGCCTGCCGCACAACGAATTTCACTTCATCAATACCGAACAGGTGTTCGAGCACCTGCTCGAGCCCGGCGACATGCTGGGACGCCTCGCCAGGGCCCTGCGGCCGGGCGGCCTGGTGAAAATCAGCGTGCCCAATTCCGCCAGGTCGATCCGCAAGCTGCTCGGCGCCCGGGATTTCGGCGCCCTGAGCGAAGGCGACATCATGGCCATCGCCCCGTTCGAGCACATCAACGCCTTCACGGTCGATTCGCTGGGCGCACTCGGGCGCGAGGCCGGACTGGTGCCGCTGCGGCCCTCGCTGCGCAAGCTGTATCACGCCAGCAGCGGCTGGATGGAACCGAAGGCGGCGCTCAAGACCCTGGCGCGCCCGGTCTACCGCCACCTGTACCCGAAAAGCACCTTCGTCTATTTCGCGCGCCCGGCCTGAGCCTGCCGCGCCCAGCCGGCCCGCTCGGCCTCGTGGCAATGGCGCGTGATCATGCGTGCGAACGGCGGCTGCTCGCGCATGCGCTTGAGCCACCAGGCCAGCGCGGCGCCGTCTTCGCCGCTGCGCCAGGCGAGGTAGAAGCTTTCTTCCGGCTTCGGTTCGAGCACCTCCTTTTCGACCAGCAGCCCGGCCTCGATCGCGGGCCGCGCCCAGGCTTCGGGCAGGAATCCGACACCGATGCCGCGCAGCTGGAAGGCGTACTTGGTCTCCATGTCCGGCACCGCCAGCATGTCCTGGCCGAACAGCAGGCCCACGGTGCGCGGCCCGAGCTGGCGCGCCGAGTCCGACACCGCCACCGCGCGGTGGTCCAGCAGGTCGGCCTTTTCCAGCGCACGGTCGATCGCGGCCAGCGGATGCCCCGGCGCCACCGCGAACACGAAGCGGCTGGTGCCGATCGGCTCGGCGGTATAGCCGCCGCCCGAAGGGCCTTCGCCGGCCGCGCCCACCAGCAGGTCGACCCGGCGGTCGAGCAGCGCGTCCCAGGTGCCGGACAGCACCTCGGTCACCAGGCGCAGCCGGGTCTGGTCGGCCACCGCATAGAAGGCTTCGATATCCGCTTGAAGGCCGCTGGGGGTGAGCATCGAGTCCATGCCGATCGACAGCTCGGTTTCCCAGCCGGAGGCGACGCGGCGTACCCGCGATTCCAGGTCGCCGGCGGCGCGCAGCAGGTAGCGTCCCTCCTTGAGCAGCTCCTTCCCGGCCGGGGTCAGGGACACCTTGGGGCCGAAGCGGTCGAACAGGCGCACGCCGAGGTCGTCCTCGAGCTTGGAGACGGTGTAGGAAATGGTGGAGGGAACGCGGAACAGCTCCTTCGCGGCGCCCGCGAACGAGCCCTTGCGGGCGATGGTTTCGACGATTTCGAGTGCATCCAGGCTGAGCTTCAGCAATTGCGGTCCTTGGTCCGTGATTGGAATTTCAACAAACAATCTCCGCATGGTACCGGAGAGGGGCCAGGGCCGCCATGGCCGGTGCCGCGATAACAGGCGGGCGCGGGCATTCATGACAACGTGATAGGGTGTCGTTTACACAATTAATGGCGCTCCCTCCATGTTCGAGTTCATCACCAACTTCCTTGAAAAGAGCGGCTACATCGGCGTATTTCTCCTGATGGCCTTGGAGAACATCTTCCCGCCGATCCCGTCCGAGCTGATCATGCCGTTTGCCGGCTTCGTCGTCGCACGGGGCGACCTCAGCCTGGTCGGCGTACTGGTCGCCGGCACCGCCGGATCGATCGCCGGCGCCTTGCCCTGGTACTGGGGCGCCCGCAAGTACGGCAAGGAGCGCCTGAAGGCCTTTGCCGACCGCCATGCGCGCTGGATGACCGTCACCGGTGAAGACATCGACAAGGCCATTGCCGCTTTTGATCGCCACGGACGCTCGGTGGTGCTGTTCGGACGCCTGATCCCGGCCATCCGCACCCTGATTTCGGTACCTGCCGGGCTTGCCTGCATGTCGTGGGCGCAGTTCTTGTTGTATTCGACGATCGGCTCGCTGGCCTGGACTGGCGTGCTGACCGGCGCTGGGTTTGTGCTTGAGAGCAATTTCGAGCAGGTGGGCAAGTATGTCGATCCGGTGTCGAAGGGCATCTTCGGCATCCTGCTGGCCTGGTACATCTACCGCGTGATCACGCACCGACCGGCCAAGGCCTGAGGGTGCCCAAACGCGGTGTGGCGTACATGCCGCACCGCAGCACGCATGATCCCGGCGATTGGGCTACACTCGGCATGGTCGAAAGCAGGCCTTGCCCCCATGAAGAACCAGTTGTTGGAAGATATTGACGACAGCATGTCCCGGGTCCCGGTCCCCCCGGTGCGCCGGGTGCAGTCCGTCGCGCCGCCGCAGGGAACACAGCAGCATGCCCGGGCGGTGGATGCACCGGGGGCGCAGTCCGGTGTCACGGACGCGCCGGCCCGCCAGCGCAGCGGCGTCTGGCGCCAGCGCGCGCCCTCGGCGCCGCCACGACACGCTGCCTGGATGCCGCGGCCGGCTGTTCCGCCGCAGCCGCCGCCTTCGCCCGCGCCCGAAACGCCGCGTGCGCCTCCGGCGACTGCTCCCGACATCGCGTCATTCTCCAGCCGCGAACCGGATTGGTCGATACCCCTACAGCCCGAAACGCCGCCCTGGACCGAACGGTGGGGGCGCAAGGCGCTGGGCTGGACCGCCGGCCTCGGCGCCGCCGTGGCGATCGCCGCGGGCGCAGCGTGGATGGTCCACGAGACCCGGGTGGAATCCTCGCTGGCGGTAGTTGCCGACCATACCCAGGCGCCGGCGAACCCGGCCCCGCCCGCAGTGCTCGCCGCAGCGCCCTTGCCGGAGCCCGAAGCGGAAGCCGTGGCGCCGCCGCTCAGGCTGCTCCCGGCCGAACCGGTGGCGGCAACATCCGTGAGGGCGACTCTTGATGATGCCGACGTCGCCGGCGAGGCGACTGGCGCTGCTGCAGCGCAGGAGGCGGACGACCGGTTGGACGCGGCAACGGCAAGCGCGCTCGCGGCCGCCACTGCCGCCGCTGCGCCGCCGCCCGCAAAGCAGGCGGTGAAGCAGGCGGTGAAGCCGCCCGTGGCGAAACGGTCCCAGGAGCGGCGCGTTGCCGCCGCGCCCGTCAAAGCCCGCCGCGCCGAAGCGAAGAAGCCAGCGCCCAAGGCCGCAGCCAGGCCCGCACCGCAGCCTACCCGTGAGCGCGTGTTGGCGCGGGCGCCCGTGCTTCCCACTCGCAGTGTCTCGGCCGAGGAGCCCGATCCGGAAAGCCCGCTGGCCGAAACCCTGCGCATGTGCCGCGCGGCCGGCTACCACGCCACGGCCTGCCTCAAGCGCGGCTGCGAAGCCACCCGCTTCGGCCTGGTCTGCCGCGGCTGAGCGGCGCCGGCATCAACCGGCGTCCGACGCCGCCTCTGTTGCAGGCGCCAGCAGCAACGCGAGGCTGGCCAGCGGCGCCAGCGCGGCGCCGTACTCGATGTCTGCCACCGCACGGCGCAGCGCGGCCAGCGGTGCGGCAAACTCGCGCGCTTGGCCACCGGCTGCCAGCAACGACTCGAGCTGGGCCATCGCGTCCTCGGCGCGCGCATCGTCGGTCCGCAGGTAGTGTTCAAGGCGGCGCAGGACGGCCGCCAGCGTGCCCGGGCCGGCCGGCGCCGCCAATGCCGGCGAGGCCACCCGCGCCAGGCCGGCCAGCACCGTGTCGGTGGCCGCCACCAGCGCCGGCACCTGTATCCCGAGCCGCTCGAGCTGGCCGCTGCGCAGGTCCTGCTCGATGCGGCTGGCCAGGCCCGCGAGTTCGACCGCCCCCACGTAGGCCGCGCCCGACTTGAGGTTGTGCGCCAGCGACTGCAGGCGCGGATAGTCGCCCGCGGCCAGCGACTCGCGCATGATGCCGGGCGCCTGCCCGTATTCGCGCACGAAGCTGCCGGCGCGTTTCTGCAGGCGGCTGCGATTGCCTTCCACGCTCTCCAGCGCCAGGCGCCAGTCGATGCCCGGCAGCGCGGGCAGGGCGGGGTCGGCGGGCGAGAAGGGGGACGGCCCGGGCGATGCGGCGGCGGACGGCGGCGGCAGCGGGCGGCCCGCCAGGCGCGCCGGATCGATCCACTTCAGCAGGGTGCAGAACAGCAGGTCCGGATCGATCGGCTTGGTGACGTGGTCGTTCATTCCGGCCAGGCGGCTCAAGGCGCGGTCGCTGGGCAGGGCATGCGCGGTCATGGCCACGATCGGCAGCGCGCGCAGGCGCGCATCGGCGCGGATTTCGCGCGTCGCGCCAAGGCCGTCCATTTCGGGCATCTGGATGTCCATCAGCACCAGGTCGTAGTCGCCTGCTTGCGCCATGCGCACCGCTTCCAGGCCGTTGAAGGCGACGTCGACCCGCATGCGCGCGGCCGCCATGAAATCGAGCGCGACTTCGCGGTTGTTGGCATTGTCCTCCGCCAGCAGGATGCGCGCGCCGTCCAGGCGCGGCAGCTCGGCCATGACGGGAACCCTGCCGTGGCCGGCCCCGGCCTGCCCGGCCACCTGATTGTCGTGGACACCGAGCGGCACGGTGAAGCTGAAGCGGCTGCCGGCACCCGGCGTGCTGCTGACCGAGATGTCGCCGCCCATCAGCTCGACGAGGCGGCGCGAGATCGACAGGCCCAGTCCGGTGCCGCCGTACTTGCGGGTGGTCGAGCTGTCGGCCTGGCTGAACGGCTGGAACAGGCGCGCGATCTGCTCGGGCGTCATGCCGATGCCGGTGTCGGTGACCGAGAAGGCCAGGCCGACCTGCTGCCCGCCGGCCGTTACCGACTCGCTTTTCACCGCCTCGACCGCGACCACGATCTCGCCCCGTTCGGTGAACTTGACCGCGTTGCCGGTCAGGTTGATCAAGACCTGGCCCAGGCGCAGCGGGTCGCCCACCAGGTGCTGCGGCACCCCCGGGCCGACCCGGAAGACCAGTTCGATGCCCTTGGATTCCAGCTTCACGTCCGTCAGGCTGGCCAGCTGCTCGAGCACGTCGTCCAGCGCGAAGGGCACCGACTCGATGGCGAGCTTGCCTGCTTCGATGCGCGAGAAGTCGAGGATGTCGTTGATGATGCCCATCAGGTGCTCGCTCGCGCCCAGGATCTTGTCGAGGTAGTTGCGCAGCGCCGGCGCAGGGTCGCGCATCATGGCCAGCCTGCTCATGCCGATGATGGCGTTCATCGGGGTGCGGATCTCGTGGCTCATGTTGGCCAGGAATTCCGACTTCATGCGGGTGCTTTCTTCGGCCCGCAGCATGGCGGTTTGCATGGCCTTGGTGCGCAGGCCGAGGATGCGCATGAAGATCAGCATGTCGAAGGTGCTGCCGAACACCAGCGCGTGCATGGTCCAGAAGTTGGCCGGCAGCTTGCCGTTGATGAGCTGCGCGGTCACGAAAGCCGCCGCGAACGCGACCGCCCAGCCGACCAGGAAGTAGCTGCCGACCAGGTCGCCCGCACGGGCGCGGCGGAAGGCGCCGGGCAGGCCGCACAGCATCGGCAGGATGCCCAGGGTGCCGACGATCAGGACCAGGCGCTGGTGGTCGATCAGGCCGGTGGCGAAGCCCACGGCCGTCACCACGCACAGGCCGGCGAGCAGCTTCATCAGCCGGCTGAAGATGCGGTCCCGGCCGGGGCGTGCCAGCGACTGCTCGACGAACAGGTAGGCCCCGCAGGACGCCATGATGGAGGCAATGCCGGCGCCGTGCTCCAGCATCCAGGCGTTGCCGGGCCACAGGTACTGCCCGGCGGTGCCGAACCAGCAGGCCGAATACAGGGTGACGCCGCCCGCCTGCAGGGCGTACTTGCCGAACAATGGCTCGCGCAGTGACAGCCACTGGGCGATCGCGTACAGGAACAGGGTGATGCGCAGGCCATGCAGCAGTCCCTGCAGGATCTGCTCGCCCAGCGCGTCCGACAGCACGGCGTGCGGCTGCATGAAGCTGACCGGCAGGATCTTCGGGCCATTCGAGGCGACCCGCATCAGCACCGTGTAGTCCTGGCCCGGCTCCAGGCGCAGCACGGCGCTAGGGACCCGGCCCTTCAGGCTGTCGCCGGCCGGCCGCTGCATCCGGCCCATGCTGGCGACCAGGCGCAAACCCTGCGCCCCCGCCAGGTGGACGTCGACCTCGTCCAGCAGGGCGAAGTCGACCTGCATCACCCAGCCATTGGTGGCGTCCGGCGCTACCGATACCGGGATGCGCACCCAGGTCGTGCCGGGCTGCATGCCGAGGGTGGCGTAGGCCGTGCCCGGCCGTGTGAACTCGCCGCTGCGCGCCAGGGCGCCGGCCGCATCGAGTTTGCCGCCCGGGTCGGGCAGGATGCGGACCGCGGGCCAGGCCTCGGCGCGCTCGGCGTCGCGGGTCAGCATCACGGTGCTTGCCTGCGCAGGCAATGCGGCAAGACCGGCCAGTACCGCCAGGAGGCTGAATGCGGCCGCGCGCCATGCGTATTGCATGAAGCGGGCCAAGGCGAGGCTAAGAGTAGGCAAGAGCGGGAACATGCAGGCTTTCAGTGGAGCGCGTTACTGCGACGCATGGCGCAGTGCGCGACCGGCGGCCATTTCCGTGCCGGCCGCGCGCCAGGCGACGCGGTTGCGGCCGGCCTGCTTCGCGCGGTACAGCTCGGCGTCCGCCGCTTCGAACAGTTCGGAGGCGCCTTCCGTGCTGCCCGGCTCGAGGGTGGCGCCGCCGACGCTGGCAGTCAACACCGGGGCCGCGTCCGAGGCTTCGTGCGCGATCATCAGGCCGGCGACGGCATTGCGCAGCTGCTCCACGACCTGGAGCGCTTCAGGCGCGCCGGTTTCGGGCAGCAGCAGCACCAGCTCCTCGCCGCCATAGCGCGCCGCCAGGTCGGCGGGGCGCCGCATGGCGCTTCCTGCCAGCCGCGCCACTGCGCGCAGTGCGCGGTCGCCGGCCGGGTGGCCGTAGCGGTCGTTGTATTGCTTGAAGGCGTCGATGTCGAGCAGGGCCAGGGACAGCGGGCGCTGGGCGCGGCGCGCCCGTTGCCATTCCAGTTCGTAGACCTCGTCGAAGCGGCGCCGGTTGGCCAGCTCGGTCAGCCCGTCGATGTTGGCGAGGCGCTCCAGCATCCTGCGCTGGCGCACCACCTGCAGGTGCAGGGCGACCCGCGCCATCACCACGGTCTGGTTGAATGGCTTGGTGATGTAGTCCGAGGCGCCCATCTTGAGGCCGTTGGCTTCGTCCTCGGGCCGGTCCAGGCCCGAGATGAAGATCACGGCGATCTGTTCGGTGAGCGGATCGGCGCGCAGGCGGCGCAGCACCTCGTAGCCGTCCATGTCCGGCATCATCACGTCGAGCAGGATCAGGTCGGGCAGGTGGCGCATCGCGCGTTCCAGGGTCTGGGCGCCGTTCTTGGCCAGCAGCACCGTGTATTCCGGTTTGAGCAGCTCGCCCAGCACGTCCCGGTTCACCGCGTCGTCGTCGGCGACCAGCACCTTTTGCATCTCGACCCCATTCATGCCACGTCCTCCAGGTTCAGTTCAAGGCCGGCGGCCAGCGCCGCCAGCGGCGCCAAAGCGGCCTCGTATTCCAGGTCGTGCACCGCGCGCCGCAGCGCGTCCAGCAGCGGGCCATGGACGCCTTCCGGCAGCACGGCCTCCAGCTGGGCCAGCGCATCCTCGGCGCGCGCGTCGTCGGCCTCGAGATGCGCGCGCAGGCGTGCCATCAGCGCGGACAGCGCGGCCGGATCCGCGTGCCGCGGCCGGGCCGCCCCGGCCAGCTGTGCCAGCGCTGCCAGCACGGTCTCGGCGGCGGCGACCAGGCCGGGCACCTGGGTTGCGAGGCGCCCGGCCTGGCCGTTGCGCAAGTCTTGTTCGAGCCGGTGCGCGGCCGCCGCGAGCTCGAACGCGCCCACATAGGCCGCGCTCGATTTCAGGTTGTGCGCCAGCGACTGCAGGCTCGCGTGGTCGGCGCCGCCCAGGGCCTCGCGCAGGATGCGCGGGGCATCGGCGTATTCGCGCACGAAGCTGCTGGCGCGCTTTTCCAGGCGGCTGCGCTGGCCGTCCACCTTGTCCAGCGCCTGGCGCCAGTCCAGGCCGGGGACGGTAGGCAGCGCCGCCAGCGGCGCCGTCGCCGACGCGGCGGCCGCCGGCTGCCCGGCGCCGTGGAGCGGGACCGGCGCCGGCACGGACCGGCCGGCGAGGCGCGCCGGGTCGATCCACTTGAGCAGGGTGCAGAACAGCAGGTCCGGATCGATCGGTTTGGTGACATGGTCGACCATGCCGGCTTCCAGGCTCTTGAGGCGGTCGTCCGGCAGGGCGTGCGCGGTCATGGCCACGACCGGTAACGCGTGCAGGCGCGGGTCCTTGCGGATCGCGCGGGTGGCGTCCAGCCCGTCGAGCCCGGGCATCTGGATGTCCATGAGCACCAGGTCGTAGTCGCCCGCCAGGGCCATGCGCACCGCGTCGACGCCGTTGAAGGCGACGTCCACCTGCATGCGCGCCGCGGCCATGAAGTCGAGCGCCACTTCGCGGTTGTTGGCATTGTCCTCGGCCAGCAGGATGCGCGCGCCGTCCAGGCGCGGGATGTCCGCCAGCGAAGACAGCGCGAGCGGCGCAGAGGCGGGGTCCGCCGGCGCCAGTTGGGGATGCAGCGCCTGCAGCATGCTGTGATACAGCAGCGCGGGGCTGACCGGCTTGTGCAGGAAAGCGTCGACCGGCAGCTCGCCTTTCTGTTCCAGCACGGTGTCGCGGGAGGACACCGACACCATCAGGATGCCAGGGGGCGGCTTGGCGCCGGCGCCGCGCGCCGCCTGGTGGATGCGGCGGATCGTTTCGACCCCGTCCAGGCCCGGCATCGCATAGTCCATCAGCACGACGCCGTAGGGCCGGCCGTCGGCCTCGCCCTGCGCCAGCACGGCCAGGCATTCCTCGCCCGACGCCACGGTGTCGGCCAGCACGCCCAGGCCGTCGAGCATCTCGGCCAGCGCCGCGCGCGCCGTGGCGCTGTCGTCCACTACCAGCGCGCGCACACCCGGCAGCGTGGCCTTGCGCATTGCCGCGCCGTCCTGGCCGGCGTCCCCATTGTCGTGCACATCGAGCGGCACCGTGAACGCGAAGCGGCTGCCGGCGCCCGGGGTGCTGGCGGCGGCGATCCGTCCGCCCATCAGCGCGACCAGCTGGTGCGAAATCGAGAGGCCCAGGCCGGTGCCGCCATACTTGCGGGTGGTCGAGCTGTCGGCCTGGCTGAAGGACTGGAACAGGCGGCCGACTTGCTCGGCCGACATGCCGATGCCGGTGTCGGTCACCGAGAACTCGAGCGTCACGCGCCCTGCCTGCCGTTCGAGCAGTGAGACCGCGACCACGATCTCGCCGCGCTCGGTGAATTTGACCGCATTGCCGGCCAGGTTGACCAGCACCTGGCCGAGGCGCAGCGGGTCGCCCACCAGCCGCTGCGGTACGCCTGCGCCGACCCGGAAAATCAGCTCCACGCCCTTGGCGTCGCTCCTCAAGCCGGTCACGCTCGACAGGTGGTCCAGCATCTCGTCCAGGTCGAATGCGACCTTTTCGATCGTCAGCTTGCCGGCTTCCATCTTGGCATGGTCGAGGATGTCGTTGATCAGGCCCAGCAGGTGTTCGCCGGCGCCCAGGATCTTGCTCAGGTAGTTGCGCAGCCTGGGCGGCGCTTCGCCCATCAGGGCCAGGCGGCTCATGCCGATGATGGCGTTCATCGGGGTACGGATTTCGTGGCTCATGTTGGCCAGGAATTCCGACTTGGTGCGCGCTTCGGCCTCGGCGCGCAGCATCGCGACCTGCATCGCCTTGCCGCGCAGGCCGAGGATGCGCAGGAACAGCAGGATGTCGATGGTCACCCCCAGCTGCAGCGAATGCATGGTCCAGAAATTGGCCGGCAACTGGCCCATCGCCAGCATGCCCTGGACCACGGCGCCGCCGGCGCTGAAGAACCAGCTGAACAGGAAGTAGATGCCGATCTGGTCGCCGGCGCGCATGCGGCGCCAGGCGCCGGGCAGGCCCAGGAACATCGGCGCTGCGCCCACCGTCATGGTGAATCCGATCAGGAAGCGGTGGTCGAGCAGGCCCAGGCCCCACAGCAGGGCGGCCAGCAGGCACAATGCGGCGCCGCCCTTCATCATGCGGCTGAACCAGCGGTCCTTGCCGGGCCGCGCCAGGATCTGCTCGACGAACAGATAGGCGCCGGCTGAAGCGATCTGCGACGAGATGCCCATCACGTGCCTGCTGAACCATTCGTGGCCGCGCCACAGGAACTGCTCGCCCAGGCCGAACCAGACCAGGGAATACACGGTGATGCCGCCGACGTACATCGCGTACTTGCCGAACAAAGGCTCGCGCAGGGTGATCCACTGGCCGAAGCTGTAGGCCACCAGGCAGATGGCGATGCCGAACAGCAGGCCCTGCAGCATCTGTTCGCCCAGAGCGCTGCGGTTGTAGGCGTCCGGCTGCATGATGGCGATCGGAGCGATGCGCGGCCCCTTGGCATTGATCCGCAGCAGCAGCGTGTAGTCGCTGCCGGGCCGCAGCCTGACGGCGACCGCGGGGACCCGGCCCTTGAGCGCGCCTTCTTCCGTCAGGCGCCGGCCGCTGCTGGCAAGCTTGCGCACGCGGCCGCGCTCTTCCAGGTAGAACTCGACGTAGTCGAGGATGCCGAAATCGACTTGCACCACCCAGTCCTCCGGCGCATCCGCGGCCACCCGCAGCGGGATACGGACCCAATGCGGTTCCTGGATCAGCTTGAGAACGCCGGGCGCGGTGCCCGGGCGTACGTAGCGACGCCCGGCAGCCAGCGCGGCCGCGGCGTCGAGCCGGCTGCCTTCGTCGACCAGTACCGTCGTTGCGGGCCAGGCATCGATGCTGGCCGTATGGCGCCCGAGCTCGATATGCCCGACGGCCGCCGTGCGGGGACCCTGGTAAGCCAGGACCAGCACGATCGCCAGCAGCGCAGGCAGGACGAGGAACATGATCTTGCGCCAGGCGCCGGATGCGGCATTCCCCGATGCGGGAGGCGTCGCGTGCAGCGGGTCGGACGGATCGATCATGTGGGCTCCCGGTCGGGCCGGCCTGGGCCGGCATGGGTGGAATGACCGGCAAGGCGTGACTCGATCCGGTTCAGCCAGCGCGGCGCGCGCGGATCGTGCCACCAGCCGGCGAGGGTGTCCGCGACCTGGCCGAGCAGGGCGTCGGGCAGGCGCAGCGGGCGGGTCTGGTCCATCAGGAAGCGCGTGACCAGCCGGTATCCCGCGGCGCGCGTCAGCATGCGGGTGATCGAGAAGCCCGGGACGAACAGGCGCACCACGCCGTCGAAGGCGCGGACGGCGTTCAGGCCGAGCGCGAACAGCAGGCGCGGCAGCAGGGATACGCGCCCATTCAGGCCGAGGTCGGCGCTGGCGTCCTTGCCGCACAGGCGCCGCGTCAGCAGGGTCGGAAACGGCTTGAGCACGCGCAGCGGGATCTGGTTCTCCATTTCGCGCATCAAGGCAGCGGCAAGCAGCGGACGCGGGTCGGGCTGGGGGCGACCCATGCGGCCGCGTGCCTGGATGTCGGCGAAGCGCGCTTCGGCTTCGAGCATGGTCGAAGCCATCAGTTCCCGTTCGATGCCGAGCAGATGGCCGAGCACGTTCCAGGCGTGCAGGTAAGCCTCCTCATCGGCGCGGTCCAGTCCCAGGCCGAGCAAGCGCAAGCCGCGCAGGAAGACGTAACTGAAGGTCAGCAGGGTGTAGGCCAGTTCTTCCTGGTTGCAGGGCAGGCCGTCGCGCGCGCTGTTCCAGCCCTGGGCGTACAGCAGGTGCGCCATGCCGCCGCCGGCCGGGGCGAGCGAGGGCAGCGTCGGCAAGCCCGCCTCGGGAGCGGGCGGAGCGCCGCGCAGGATCAGGTGCCGGATGGTGGCGTGGATCAGGCGCACCTTGAGCGCTTGCGCCACACCGCCCCCAAGGGGCGAACCCAGGCCGCCGCGCATCATGACCGGGAAGATCATGGCGGCGGTGGAGCGGATCCGGTAGTCGGTATGCTGTTCCAGCTGGCCGGCCGCGTGCAGCACCGCCGACAGGTCGGGCAACACGTAGCATTCCGGCAGGCTGGCGCAGAACAGCAGGGTGCAGGACAGCATGCTCATGTCCATGAACAGCGTCTCGGCGCGGGCGATCTTCGCAGCGTCGGCCCAGTCGGGCAGCGCCGCGCAGTGCGCCAGGTAATCCTTCAATGCGGCGGCGACGTGCGGATCGGTGTCCGGCCCCGCTTCCCAGCCTGCCAGGCCGCCGTTGCTTTCCCAGCGCACGAGCTCGCGGTTGATCGCGGCCACCCTGCCTGCCATTTCGTGGGCGGCGCCGGCGCCCGCCAGCATGCGCACCACGGCGTCGTCGGCTGGGGGATCGGCCCGCATCGAGGGGGACAGCAGGGACATCGGGGGCACGGCGTCGCGCTTCATTTCAGCCTCCAGCAAGATTGGACGGTCGAGACAGGAAAAAGCCGGGTCACAGCCCGGCTACTTGGATCAGAAACGCATATCGAAGCGCAGGTCGGCGGTTCGCGGCGCGGTCGGCGTGGTCATGCCGAAGCTGTCGATGATCGACGGCCGCACCTCGTTCTCGATGTTGCGCACGCGCGCCAGCAGGCTCCAGCTGCTGCCGGCCGGCGCCCAGGCCAGGGTCGCGTCGGTACTGGTGTGCGAAGGCACACGGTAGGTCAGCAGCTGGCTCGGGACCGCCAGCACGTAGTCGCCGCTAGCGCGTGCGAACACGCCGCCGGTGAGTCGGCCGCTGGCAAGCGCCACGTGCTGCTGGTAGCCGAGCGTGAAGACATGGCTCGGCGCGCGGTCAAGCTTGCGGCCGGCCCAGGACACCGCCGGCGTCGCCATGTAGCTCACGTAGCGGGCGTCGAGCAGGGTCAGGCCGGCATTCAGGCGGCCGCCGCTGCCGACCCGCAGCTCGCCGTCCAGTTCGATGCCGCGGCTGCGCGCCGCGCCGGCATTGCGGGTCAGCAGGCGCGGCGCGCCCGCCACGATCGCGTTGCCGGTCAGTTGCAGGTTGGTGTAGTCGTAGTGGAAGGCAGCAGCGTTCGCCATCAGGCGACCGCCCATCAAGCGCGCTTTCAGTCCGGCTTCCCAGGCGCGCAGTTCTTCCGGCTGGTAGTACAGGAACTCGGGCGTGACCGCGGCGGCCACCGGGCAGGGAATGCCGAGCGCGGTCGTGCCGGCCACGCAGCCGTCGTTGAAGGCGCCGGCCTTGTAGCCGGTGGCCAGGCTGAGATAGGCCAGGGTGCCGGGGGCCAGGTCGAACTCCGCCCCCAGGCGCCAGGTGGTGCGGCTGGTACTCAGCGCGGCTGCGTTCAGCAGGCGGCGGTCGGTGGCCGGATTGAAGGCCGGGCCCTGCTGGAAGTCGGTCGATCCCACGCGCTCCTTGTCGTCGTGGGTGCGGCGCGCGCCGGCAGTCAGGCGCAGGCTTTCACCGGCGCGCCAGGTCAGCTGGCCGAACACGGCGCGGCTACGCGCCTCCGTCACCAGCGGGAAGGCGTAATACGGCGGCAGGCCGACCGGACGCAGGCCCTGGAAGGCATAGCGGGTATCGGATTCTTCGGTGAAGTAATACAGGCCGCCCTGGGCGCTGAGCGCGCCATCGCCCTTGGTGGCGATGCGCAGCTCGTGCGAATCCTGGGTATTGGCGCCCTCATAGCCGTTGATGACGCCGAGCGCGAGCGCGGGCGTGAGCCGGTAGTAGTAGTTGTTGACCATCTTCTGGTCGAGTTCGCGGTGCGAACCGAGGTAGTAGACGGTTGCCGCGCCCAGGTTCCAGCTCAGGTCCGCCAGCAGGCCGCGTGCGCGGCGGTCCTGCATGCCCTGCACCGGGGCAATGTTCGGCGGACGGAAGCCATTGGTCAGGCGCGCGTCGGTGCTGCCGTCGCGCCATGCCGGCGCGCCGGCGGAGACGCCGGTATAGAAATTGGTGTCGGGGACGATGCGGTCGTTGTTGTCGCTGACTTCACTGTGGTCGTAGCGCACCAGCAGCGCGGCGTCGCGGCCGATCGCGAGCTTCGCGCTCAGGCGCGCGTCGCGGTCGTCGCGGTCCATGCCGGGCGTGAACGGGGTACCCTGGCCGTTGCGCAGGAACGGGTCCTGCATGCGGGTGCCGAGGGCGGCCCGCAGGGCCAGCGCAGCGTTCACCGGAACGTTGATCACGGCCTCGATCTTGCGGTGGCCGTAGGTGCCTGCTTCCAGCGCGACGCGTCCTTCCAGCTGCGCGGTCGGCGCATGCGAGATCACGTTGACCAGGCCGGCGGTGGTGTTGCGGCCGTACAGGGTGCCCTGCGGACCGCGCAGCACTTCGATGCGGTCGACGTCGAGGAAGTTGGCGGTCTGGCCGGCCGGGCGCGCGATGTACACGCCGTCCTGCATGAAGGCAGCCGAGGGATCGCCCTTGTCGGTGGTGTCGTTGTTGCTGATGCCGCGGATGGTCACGCGCAGGCCGGAAAAGGCCTGGTCGACATACACGTTCGGCAAGCGGGCGCCAAGCGCCGCCGGATTGTCGGCGCCGATCTGCAGCAGCTGCTCTCCGCTGAGAACGCTGATGGCGACCGGCGTGCGCGACGCGGTGGACACGGTGCGCTGGGCGGTGACCAAGACCTCAGGCACGGCATTGTCCTGTTCCTGGTTCTGTTCCTGGTGCTGTTTCTGGTTCTGTTCCTGGATGTGCGGCGCTTCCTGCGCCTGAGCGGCGTGGGCAGGGCCCATGCTCATTGCGATACCCGATACTGCGACGGCCAGCAGCTTTCGCGCCGGACGGACCTGCCTTGCTTTCATGTGACCACTCCCGATGTTCTTGTCGTGCCCAGTGCGGGCAGCATCCGGTTATGTTTTATTTTTGCAACGGTAATTGCGTTGCCGGATGCCGTGCCGCAGTCTAGCAGGTAGTGATGACGGGCAATAGTCCTACAAAAACAATAGCGACAAAATAATACCTTGTAACAACATTTTGTTGGTGAAGTGGCAATTCCTCGTAGACTGAAAGACAGCCCTGATCGATAATTATTTGCTAAGATGGCGAATGAAGAGATTCCACCCGGAACGACCCAGGAGACAGGCTTGACCCGATCGATGGCGCGTCTTGCCGCCGTGGCAAATGCGGCAATGCTGGTTCCCATGCTGTGCGTGCCCATCGCCGCCTTCGCGCAGACCGAGGTGCGCATGTGGACGCTGCTCAGCGGCGGCGACGGTGCGCGCATGGCGGCGCTGGTCGACCGCTTCAATGCCAGCCAGCGCGAGGTGCGCGTGACCAGCACCACGCTGAAATGGGGCGAACCCTTCTACACCAAGCTGATTACCGCGTCGGTGGTCGGCGCCGGCCCCGATATCGCCACCGTCCACCTGTCGCGCATGACCAATCTGGCCGGCGGCGGCGTCCTGCGTCCGATCGCCCCGGGCGAACTGCGCGATGCGGGCCTGGACCCGGCCGACTTCTATCCGCGCCAGTGGGAGAAATCCCGGCATGCCGGCAAGACCTACGCGATTCCGCTCGACCTGCATCCGCTGGTCCTGTACTACAACAAGACGCTGGTTGGCCGGGCCGGACTGCTCGGCGCCGACGGCGGGTTGACGCCCATCGAAGGCATCGATGCGCTCAGCGCTGCCTTCCGCGCGGTGCGCCAGGCCACCGGGCGCCCCGGCATGACGATGGAAAGCAACCAGAGCTCGTATGCGGTCTACCGCCTGTGGCTGACCATGCTGGCGCAGCGCAATGCGCCCCTGATCCGGAACGGGCGCTTTGCCTATGGGACGGCCGGCGTGGATTCGCTGGCACGGATCAGCAGCTGGTTCGCCAGTGGCCATGCGCAGGCGGGCCTGAGCTACGCGGCATCGACCAGCCAGTTCATCGGCGGGAATGCCGGCTTCATGATCAACGGCGTGTGGGAAGTGCCGGAAATGCAGCGCGCCACCGCCAATCGCACCCTGGGCTTCGAGTATGGCATCGTGCCGATGCCGCGCATGTACGCCAACCGGAGCGTGTGGGCCGACTCGCACGCCTTTGCCCTCCCCGCCAACGAGGGCAGGCCGATGCCGCCCCGGAAGCTGCGCGCGGTGATGCGCTTCATCGCTTTCGTGAGCAAGCATTCGTTCGGCTGGGCCGAGGGCGGCCACGTGCTGGCCTACCGTCCGGCGGCCGAGTCGCCCGCCACGCTGGCCCTGATGCCGAACCGGCTATATGCCGACGTGCCGCGCCACGTGGTCTACGCGCCGGACGCCTGGTACATGGGTGCGGCCGGCCCGCTGGAGGCGATGGCCTCGAAGTACCTGCCGGCGGCGCTGTCGTCGCAGCTGACCCCGGGCCAGGCACTGCGCATGTTCGAGCTTGAAGCGGCGCTGCTGCTGCGCAAGCGCGCGCCGCGCTACTAAGGAGAGCATATGGCGGATAAGCATCGGAACGGAGGGAGGGATGAGGCGCTGCCGGCGCTGATGCTGCTGGCGCCATTCGGCATCGCCTTCGGCCTGTTCTTCCTGCTGCCGACGCTGCAGACCTTCACCATGAGCCTGACCGAGAGCAGCCTGACGCGCACCAACGGTTTCATCGGCCTCGCCAACTACGCCACGCTGCTGCGGGACCCGTCGTTCTGGTCGGCGCTCGGGAATACCTTCTATTTCGCGCTGCTGACGGTGATTCCGCTGACAGCGCTGGGCCTGCTCATGGCCCTGCTGGTCGACCATTTCACCCGCGCCAGCGCCTGGCTGCAGGGCGCCTTCTTCCTGCCCTATGTGCTGCCGATCTCGGTGATGACGCTGATCGCGGACTGGATGCTGCAGCCGTCCACCGGCGTGGTCAACCAGCTGCTGGGCCTCGAGCGCGCCTGGCTGGCCGACGTCACCTGGGCCCTGCCGTCGGTGGCGATTGCCACCGTGTGGTGGACGGTCGGCTTCAACATGCTGATGTTCCTGGCGGGGCTGCGCAACGTTCCGGCCGACCTGTACGAGGCCGCCGCCCTGGACGGGGCGCGCGGCTTCACGCTGTTCCGCAGCATTACCTGGCCGGCCATGCGCCCGGTGGTCTGGCTGGCCCTGGTACTGCAGCTGATCGCTTCGATGAAGGTGTTCGGCCAGACCTATATCCTGACCGCGGGCGGGCCGTTCAACACCACCCGGATGACCCTGCACTACATGGTTGAAACCGCCTTCACTCAGAGCGACGCCGGCTACGCGGCCGCAATCGCGATGGCCTTCGTTGCGGTCGTCATCGCGCTCTCGCTGGCCCAGGCCGGGCTGGCGCGCTTGCTCGCGAGAGGCGCCAGATGAGGGCGCGCACCAGTCTGGCCTGGAGCGCCGCCGGCGCGGTGACGGCCTTGCTGCTGGCCGTGCTGTGGGTGGCGCCGCTGCTGTGGGCGGCCAGCACCGCGCTGCGGCCCGAGCACGAAACCGTGTCCGCGGTGTTCCACTGGCTGCCGCAACAGTGGACCGTGGCAGCCTTTGCCAAGGTGCTGGGCGCGGGCCGGGTCGGGCGCTGGATGTTCAACAGCGCGCTGGTTGCGCTGCTGGTCACCGTGCTCACCATGGCCCTGTCGCTGACCGCGGCCTACGCGTTCTCGCAGCTGCGTTTCCGCGGCCGCGGCCTGGTGTTCGGGCTCACCATGCTGGCCTTCCTGGTGCCCTTCGAAGCACTGCTGGTGCCGCTGTTTCGCATCATGAACCAGCTCGGGCTGATCAACAGTTACGCCGGCATCGTGCTGCCGCAGGTGGTGGCGCCGGTCGTCATCTACGTGTTCAAGGGCTTCTTCGACGCGGTGCCGGCCGACTTCCGCGAAGCCGCGGTGATGGATGGCGCCGGGCCGCTGCGCATCCTGTGGAACGTCTACCTGCCGGTGTCGGGGAATATCGTGTGGGCGATGGCGATCGTTACTTTCATCGCCGCCTGGAACAACTTCTTGTGGCCCTTCATCATCGTCACCGAGAGCGACATGATGACGATTCCGCTCGGCCTGACCCAGACCCAGGACGCCTATGGCGTGATCTACGCGCAGCTGATGGCGGGAGCGCTGATCGGCGCACTGCCGGTTGCGCTGGCCTATGTGCTGTTCCAGCGCCGCGTGACCCACGGCTTCCTGGCCGCCACCGGGCTGAAGGGCTAACATTGCGGTAAAAAGCGGAGACTCGATGGCATCAGTGCACCTGCAAGGCATCACCAAACACTACGACGGCAACCCCGTCATCAATGGCATCGACCTCGACATCGCGGACGGCGAGTTCGTGGTGCTGGTCGGACCCTCGGGCTGCGGGAAGTCGACCCTGCTGCGCATCGTCGCCGGACTGGAAGACGTCAGCGCGGGCACCGTGGAGATCGGCGGCCGGGTCTGCAACGACGTGGCGCCGGCGGAGCGCGGCATCGCGATGGTGTTCCAGAGCTATGCCTTGTACCCGCACATGACGGTGGCGGAGAACATGGGCTTCGCCCTGAAGCTGGCCAAGGTCCCGCGCGCCGAGATCACCGAGCGGGTCGGGCACGCCGCCCAGATCCTGCAGATCGGCCACCTGCTGGAGCGGCGCCCCAAGGCGCTCTCTGGCGGCCAGCGCCAGCGCGTGGCGATCGGGCGCGCCATCGTGCGCCAGCCCGAGGTGTTCCTGTTCGACGAGCCGCTGTCGAACCTGGACGCCGCGCTGCGCGGCCAGACCCGGGTCGAGCTGGCGCGCCTGCACCGGGAGCTCGGGGCGACCATGATCTACGTGACCCACGACCAGGTCGAGGCCATGACCCTGGGCCAGAAGATCGTGGTGGTCAACGGCGGGCGCATCGAGCAGGCCGGCGCCCCGCTCGAATTGTACGAGCGGCCGGCCAACCGCTTCGTGGCCGGCTTCCTGGGTTCGCCGCGCATGAACTTCCTGCCCGGGATGCTGGCGGGTGAAGAGGGACCGGCGGTGCACGTGCGCCTGGCCGGCGGCTACATCGTGTACGTGGCCGCGGATGCCGGGCGCGCCGCGCCCGGCGCCGGGGTGACGCTGGGGGTGCGGCCCGAGCACCTGCGGGTGGAAGAAAGAGAGGGTGGGGATCGCGCCACCGGCTTCCCGGCCACGGTGACCCTGGTCGAATACCTGGGCGATTCGACCATCGTGTACGCCCAGGTTGACGGGGGGCCCGAGATGGTCTCGCTCACGTGCCGCCTTGACGAGGTTTGCCCGGAGCCGGGCGAGCGCGTGATGCTCGGCTTCGACCCCGGTCATGGCCACCTGTTCGATGCCGATGGCGCCGCGCTGCCGCGCGCGTCGATGCCGTAGTGAATAGCGGTGTGTCTTGACCCTTTCTCAAGTGCGCCATGCAGGGGTGATTTCGTTTAGCTTTTGTCTTGAATGCGCAAAGGTGGATGCGCAGAAGCAGGAGCGAACACATGATCAAGACCTACAGCAATCCGGTGTATCCGGACATCATGGCGGACCCCTTCGTGCTGCGGCACGAAGGCCGCTACTACGCCTACGGCACCGCCCCCGACGGTCCCGGAGGCGGGCGCTTCCCGGTGCTGGTGTCGAACGACATGGTCGACTGGCACCGCGCGGGCTACGCCATCTCGGCGCCGGCCGAGGCCGGCAACGACCATTTCTGGGCGCCCGAGGTGGCCTTCAGCGAGGGCAGGTTCTGGATGTACTACTCGCGTGGCGACCAGGAGGGCAAGCACCAGAAACTGCGGGTGGCGGTGTCCGACAACCCCATCGGCCCCTTCGTCGACCAGGGTAAGCTCCTGGTGCCGCACCTGCAGTTCTCGATCGACGCCCATCCTTTCCGTGACCGCGACGGCCAGTGGTACCTGTACTACTGCGTCGATTTCCTGGATCAGGAGGACGACCACCGGATCGGCACCGGCATCGTGGTCGACCGCCTGGTGGCGATGGACCGCCTGGCGGGAGAGCCGCGCACGGTGGCGCGCCCGCACGCGGACTGGCACCTGTTCAGGCAGGGGCGCGCGATGTACGACGCGGTATACGACTGGCATACGGTGGAAGGCGCATCGGTGCTGGTCCACGGCGGGAAGTACTACTGCTTCTACAGCGGCGGCGCCTGGGAGAAGGAAAACTATGGGGTCAGCTACGTGGTGGCGGACCATCCGCTGGGGCCGTTCAGCCGGCCGGAAGGAAGCAACGAAGCGCTCCTGATGCGTTCGCGGCCCGGCAGCGTCATCGGCCCCGGCCACAATTCCTTCACCACCTCGCCGGACGGCAGCCAGGACTGGGTCGTGTACCACGCCTGGGACCCCGCCATGACCGGGCGCCGCATGTGCATCGACCGGCTGGTGTGGGAGGGAGGCCGGCCGGCCACGGCCGGGCCGACCTTCACCCGCCAGACGGCGCCGGCGGGGTTGGTGATGTAGCAGGCAGGGTGGCCCCAGGCGGAATGAGCGGCAGCGACACGGTGAAGGTGCTGCCCATCCCCTGGCCGTCGCTGCTGACTGCCAGTGTGCCCTCGTGCAGCGTAACGAGCTGCCTCGACAAGGCGAGGCCGACGCCGAGGCCGCCCGCGCTCAGGTCGGTCTTGCGTGTCTCCTGGGTGAACAGCTCGAACGCATGCGCCATCAGGTCGGCGGACATGCCGATGCCGTGGTCGCGTACCGTCAGCAGCGCGCGCCCGCCGTTCGACGTCAGCGCCAGTTCGATGCGGCCGCCGTCCGGGGTGTACTTCGCCGCGTTGTCCAGCAAGTTGGCGACCACCTGCACCAGCCGGGTCCGGTCGCCCAGCACCATGAGCGGCGCGCCGCCGATCGCCCGTGCCAGCAAATGCCTTTTCGCGTTCACCAGGGGCAAGACCTGCTCGACGGCTTCCGCGATCACTTCCTGCAGGCCGGTAGGCACCCGTTCCAGCTCGACCTGGCCGCGGGTGACCCGCGATACGTCGAGCAAATCGTCGATCATGTCGGTCATGTGGCGGGTCTGGCGGCGGATCATTTCGCCGTAGCGCTTCTGCTGCTCCGCATCCGGAGGCGCCATCACCAGCAGTTCGGCGGCTACCGCGATCGGCGCCAGCGGGTTGCGCAGTTCATGGGCCAGGGTGGCCAAAAATTCGTCCTTGCGGCGTGCGGCCAGCCGCATCGCGGCTTCGTTGGCGCGCAGCTTGCCGAGCAGCGATTGCAGCGCGATGCGCAACATGCGGATTTCGCGGTAACCGCCGCCGGCATCGCCGATCGCCTCCAGTTCGCCGGCTTCGATGCGGCGCGCCGATTCCGCCAGTTCGCCCAGCGGCCACGCGATGCGCCGCGCCAGCAAGGCGGCCAGGCCGGCCGCGAGCAACGCGATGCCCAGCCCGATCGCGAAGACCTGGCTGCGGAACTGCGCGATCGGCGCATACGCCTGGCCGACTTCCTGGCGCACCAGCACGGTCCAGTTCAGGCCGGGCGAGAAACTGTGCCCCTGGCTCCTGCTGTAGCCGACCAGGTAGCGCTTGCCGTCGCCGAAGCCCTGCACCGCATAGCCGCTTCCAGCCGGCCACACGGGCGCGTCGCCACCGTCCACCTGCCGGGGCGACAGTTCGGTGCCGACCAGGTGCTTCGGACCGATGATCACCCGCATGTCCTGTCCTACGACCAGCGCTTCGATATGGCGGCGGGTGAGCAGCGGCAGCACGACCGACTGCCTGATCTCGCTGGCCCAATCGATGCTGAGGTGCGCCCCCAGTACACCGGCGACGCGCCCGGAGGCGTCGTGGTAGGGGAAGGCGATATCGATGAAACGCAAGGGTTCGGCCCCTGCCGGCTGGAGCAGCTTGCTGAGCATGAGCGCCTCGTGGACGTCGGTCAGGTGCCGGCCGTCGAGTGCATTCCTGAACCACGGACGTCCGGCGACGTCGGCGCCTTCGAGCAGGCGGTTGGCGGAGACCAGCACCCGCCCGGTCGCATCGGTCAGGCCGAGCCAGGCATAGTAGGGATAGGTCTTCTGCATGGCTTCGAGCACCCGCCGCCTGGCGGCCGGATCGGCGCCCGGGCCGGCCAGCCCGGCCTGCGCCGACAACAGCCGGACTTCCCGGTAACGCTCGAACAGGGTGCGGTCCAGCTTGTCGGTGGTTTGCAGCGCGATCTCGGCGAACTGGTGTCCAAGCTCGTCCTCCGAGCGCTCGGTGGCCAGCCGGTTCAGTATCAGGGCCAGCACCACGACGATGGCCAGCGCCAGCCCTGCGAACAGCAGCATCAGTTGGGTCGAAATCCTGGTGCTGCGTGTGTGGGTCGTCATGGCGGCATCTTACCCTGTCTGACTTGCTGCGTGGAAAAGTGGCACGCCGCGTCAACCGGCCGGCGCCGGCCCGCCGAAGCATGCGCGCAGCTGCGCCAGCGGCATCGGCCGCGCCAGGTGGTAGCCCTGGGCCTGGTCGCAGCGCGCCGCGCGCAGGAATTCCAGCACCTCGGCGGTCTCGACCCCTTCGGCCACCACCGCCATGCCGAGCGCGTGCGCCATGTCGACGAAGGCCTTGACGAAATCGACGGTGGTCACGTTATCGTCCTGCTGCATGACGAAGGAGCGGTCCAGCTTGAGGACGTCGATCGGGAAGCGGCGCAGGTAGGCCAGGCTCGAATAGCCGGTGCCGAAGTCGTCCACCGCCAGCTGGATGCCGAGCGACTTCAGTTCGCGCAGCATCGAGGCGGTGTGCTCGATGTCCTCGATCAGCGCGCTTTCGGTCAGTTCCAGCTCCAGGCAGTCGGGCGGCAGGCCGGTGCGGACCAGCGACTCGCGTACCTCGTCGGCGAAGCCGGCCTGGGCCAGCTGGCGCGCAGACACGTTGACCGACACCACCAGCTTGCGGCCGCAATCGTTCATCAAGCCACGCGTGCGGGCACATGCTTCTTCCAGCACCCAGCGCCCGATTGCATTGATGAGTCCAGTCTCCTCGGCGATGCCGATGAACTGCTGCGGCGGCACGCGGCCCCGTTCCGGGTGGTTCCAGCGGATCAGCGCTTCCATGCCGACCAGGCGCATTCCGTCGAGCGCATAGCGCGGCTGGTAGTGCAGTTCGAATTCGCCGCGCGCCAGGGCCGGGCGCAGCGACAACTCGAGCGCCATGCGCTCCTGCGTCGCCACCGTCATCTCCGGCTCGAACACGCGGTAGCGGTTGCGGCCCGCGCCCTTGGCCCGGTACATCGCCGTGTCGGCGGCCTGGAACAGCACTTCGCGGGTCTGCGCATCCTGCGGGTACATGCTGATGCCGATCGAGGCGCCGATGATCACGTCGATGCCGCCGACCTTCACCGGCGCCGTGAGCACGTCGAGCAGTTTGTCGGCGATGACCGCGGCGGCCTTCCGACCGCTGGCGCAGTGGGCCGCCACCACGAATTCGTCGCCGCCGAGGCGCGCGATGATGTCGGTGGGGCGGATCACCTTGCGCAGGCGCGCCGCCACCTCGCACAGCAGCACGTCACCCATCTCGTGGCCGAAGGAATCGTTGACTTCCTTGAAACGGTCGAGGTCGAGGAACATCACCGCCACCGACGACCCGTAAGGGCAGGCGTCGAGCATCTGCTGCACGCGCTCGCCCAGCAGGGCGCGGTTCGGCAGGCCGGTCAGGGTGTCGTGGGTGGCCAGGTGGTGCAACTGGCGTTCGGCCTCGGCGCGGTCGCTCAGGTCGCGGATCACGGCCAGGAAGAATTCCTCGCCCTCGTCGTCGAAGCGCGAAATCTGCACTTCGGCGGGGAACACGCTGCCGTCCTTGCAGCGCTTCTCCAGGCGTAGCAGCTGGGCATGCCCCGCACGCAGGCCGGCCAGCATGGTGCGACCTTCGTCGAAGCCGAAGTTCACGTCGGTGGCGAGCATGCCGGCGAACTCCTGACGGCTGTAGCCGAAGCGCGCGCAGGCCTGGTCGTTCACCGAGACCACGCGTAGTCCGCCGTCGACGATCATGACGCTGTCGCCGGCCTGGTTGAACAGATTGCGGAAGCGCTGCTCGCTCTTGCGCAGCCGTTGTTCGGCCTCGCGCCTGGCGGTAATCTCGTGGAAGTACACCGAGATACCGTCGGCAAGCGGGTATACGCGTACCTCCAGCCACACCTGGCGCGGCTCCCAGAAGGTCTCGAAGCTGTCCGGCTGGCGCGTCGCCATTGCGCGCTGGTAGTGTTGCAACGTGGGCGAATGGTGCAGGTCCGGCGCCATCGCCAGCAGCGGATGGCCGATCGCATCGGCCACCTTCACGCCGACGAAGTCACCCGCTTTCTGGTTGGCATAGGTCAGGCGCCAGCCGCTGTCGATGGCGAAGAAGGCGTCGCCAATACTCTCGAGCATATTGTTGAGCGCGGCTTCCGAGCGCAGCAAGGCGCGCTGCGCGACGTATTGGCCGGTAACGTCGCGCGCGGTCACGAAGGTGCGCTGGTGTTGCTCCAACCAGCAAGCGGCGACCGACAACAGGATTTCGCGGCCTTCGCGATGCCGCAGCCGCGCGACGAATTCGGAACGTTCGGGATGATGACTGCGCAGGCCGTCCTGGATGGCGAGGGCTTCCTCGTGCTGCTCCGGATGAATCAGGTCGTTGAAGTGCAGGCCGGCCAGCTCGCCCGGGTCGTAGCCGAGCAGGGTGCGCGATGCGGCGTTCACGCGCAGGACGCGGCCGTCGGGATCGAACACGGCCATCAGGTCGAGCGCGTTGTCGATCAGGGCCGCGTTCTCTTCGGCGAGCACAGCGCGCCCGTCCGGTGAGGAGGTGGAAATGTCCAAGGTAGTCACGAATGTCGCGGCGTAGCCGCTGCTGGTGGAGGCGGACAGCTGGCGGTCCGCGGAGACCAGTATAGCCATTTCTACCTGGAAACAGAGCGTTGCGCGACGAAATTACTACACTTGTATAGACAAGTTTCAGTCTGCGCGCCGGTCCGCGAGTCGGCGCTCGGCCAACTGGCCGATGACGCTGGCCACCTTGGTCGTGATCATATCGACCGCCGGCCCATTGGCGCCATGCGGCAAGATGACATCCGCGTCGCGCTTGGTGGGCTCGATGAACTGCCTGTGCATCGGGCGTACCGTTTCGAGGTACTGGGCCACGATGCTCTCCATCGAACGGCCGCGTTCGGAGATATCCCGTTGCATGCGGCGGATGAAGCGGACATCGGCAGCCGTATCGACGAAGATCTTCAGCGACATCATCTTGCGCAAATCCGCGTCATACAGGGCAAACAGGCCTTCGATCACGATGACCGGCGCCGGTTTGACGGGAATGGTTTTATTCGAACGGTTGTCGATCGTGAAGTCGTACACGGGCATCTCGATCGTCTCGCCGTTGCACAAGGCCCGGACATGCCGTACCAGCAGGGGCCAGTCGAAGGCCTGCGGGTGGTCGTAGTTCTGCTTGCGCCGGACCTCGGGGCTGAGGTCGGACTGGTCGCGGTAGTAATCGTCCTGCATCACGACCGACACCATGTCGGCGCCGAACGATGCCAGCACCTGCTGGGTCACCGTCGACTTGCCGCTGCCGCTGCCGCCGGCGACACCAATAACAAAAGGTTGGTAGGAAATCTCATTCATCCCCGAATGATACCGGAGTGGCGGCCGGACCGACAGGGTCCGGGGGGACTTCTCACGCGTCCGCGTCGTCCGGATCGCGGCGCAGGGCGACGAAGTCGCGCTCGAACATGGCATGCAGTTCTTCGCGCGCGCGGCGCGCCATCGAGGCGTACTGCTCCCGGTCCTTGTAATACGGGTACACATCGAGCACGCTCTTGAGATTGTGCTCGCGGAAGCGCATCGCAGCCTGGCGGGCGAGATAGGCGCCGAAGCCGAGTTCTTCCAGCGTGCGCCGGCCCAGCATCAGCGCCGATTCGAAGGTCTCGCGCTCGATCACGGTCACGCCCAGGTCCATCAGTTCGTAATAATGGGTGACGTTGCGGGCGCGCGCCAGGATTGGCAGGCCGGGGAAGGCCGCGCGCACCGCCGCCGCCAGCTTCAGGCTGTCGTCGATGCCGTCCACCGCCAGCACCAGGGCGCGCGCGTGGGCCGCGCCGGCCGCGTGCAGCAGGTCGGCACGGGTGGCGTCGCCGTAGAACACCTTGAAGCCGAATTCGCGCAGGGTGTCGATCTGGTCGGGGTCATGGTCGAGCATGGTCAGCGGCACCTGGTTGGCGTGCAGCAGGCGGCCGACGATCTGGCCGAAGCGCCCGAATCCGGCGATGATCACGTGGCCCTGGTTGGCGTCGATGGGGTCGGCCGCGCGCTTGTGCCGGCGCTGCCAGCGCGGCTCGAGCACGCGGTCGTACAGCATCAGGAGCAGCGGGGTGGCCATCATCGACAGCGCGACCACGACCACCAGCATCGAGGCGGTCTCCGGCGCGAAGACCCTGGCTGCGGCGGCTGCCCCGAACACCACGAAGGCGAACTCGCCGCCCTGCGACAGCAGGAAGGCGAACAGGACGCGCTGGCGCCCCGTCATGCCGAAGAAGCGCGCCATCAGCCACAACAGCCCCAGCTTGATGGACAGGAAGGTGGCCGCCATCAGGACGATGCGCCAGGGCTGGGCCAGCAGCACGCCGAAGTCGACCGACATGCCGACCGCGATGAAGAACAGCCCGAGCAACAGTCCCTTGAACGGCTCCAGGTCGGCCTCGAGCGCGTGGCGGTATTCGGAATCGGCCAGCAGCACGCCGGCCATGAAGGCGCCGAGGGCCATCGACAAGCCGCTCGAGGCCATCAGGAGCGAGATCGCGATGATCAGGAGCAGGGCGAAGGCGGTAAAGATCTCGCGCATGCCGGTGCGGGCGATGAAGCGCAGCAGCGGGCGGATCAGGAAGCGCCCGGCCAGCACCAGGGCGGCGATCACGGCGGCAGCCTTGAGCACGCCCGCCCAGCCGCTGTCCGGGTGCGAATCGGCCACGCCCAGCAGCGGCACGACGGCAATCATCGGGATCGCGGCGATGTCCTGGAACAGCAGGATCGAGAAGCCGGCCTGGCCGGCCGGGGTCGGGAGCAGGTTCCGTTCCTGCATGGTGGTGAGCGCGATCGCGGTCGAGGACAGCGACAGGCCCAGCGCTGCAATCAGCGCGATCTTCCAGCCGATGCCGGCCAGGATCGCCGCGAGCACGAGCGCCGCCGTCACGCCAAACACCTGCACGCTGCCCCAGCCGAAGATCGAGCGGCGCAGCGCCCACAGGCGGCGCGGCTCGAGTTCGAGGCCGATCACGAACAGCAGCAGCACCACGCCGAATTCCGAGAAGTGCAGGATGTCCTCGACCTCGCCGATCAGGCCGATGCCCCAGGGGCCGATGGCGATCCCGGCCAGCAGGTAGCCCAGCACCGCGCCCAGGCCGAGGCGCTTGGCGACCGGTACCGCGATCACGGCGGCCGCCAGGTAGACCATGGCGTTGAGAAGCAGATCATGTTCCATCATCGACTCCTTTGGCCGCTCCCGCATCGAGGTCGATGCCGGCATGGCGCGCTACCTGCGTCCGCAGCGCGTCGGCATGGCGCCGGGCAGCCTCGGGAGCTGCGGAATCGTGGTTCGCATCGGCAGCCGATTCGGCGCCGTAGAACACGTGCGGCGCCAGCCAGTCCATGCCGCATGTCTTCACGGTCTGTTCGAGCGGCGCCAGGAAGTCTTCCAGCGGACGGCCGTGCCGGCCGCCGGGCCGGTAGTCGCCGGCGGCGCCGGCGCAGGCCACCGCGGCAAAGGCGGTCTTGCCCTCCAGGCGCCCGGATTGATGCGCCGCCCAGGCGGGCGTGAACACGCTGTCGAACCATTCCTTGAGCAGGGCCGGCATCGCGTACCAGCCGAGCTGGAACACGAACACGAGCAGCGGTGCGGCCTTGACCAGCTCGCGCTCGCGGCGCACGTCGATGTAGAAGTCGGGATACAGCTGGTACAGGTCCTGGACCCGTACTCCGGGCAGGCTGGCGACGGCGTCGGCCACCCGGCGGCTGATGCGCGAGCGGTGCAGCGACGGGTCGGCGTAAACGACCAGGGCGCGGAGGTCGGTGCTCATGAATGGTTCCTGGCGTGCCGGCGGTGAGTGATGCCGGAATTGTACATTGCAAGAATGAAACTGTTGTGTCATCGCTGCGTAATGACATGACACATTCGTGTTTCGCTGTTTGTCCTTAGATATTACAATTGCTTTCCTACAAATGGAAACGGACCAGCATGGTGCACGCGGCAGTGGCAACCCGCCGGCCTTTCGCTCAGGGCGGAAGCGAACTCGGCAAACTCATCGACGCATTCGACTGGCGTGCCACCAGCCTCGGACCGGTGGCGCAATGGCCGGCGGTGCTGCGCAACACGGTCGAGCTGATCCTGCGCTCGCCGGCGCCGATGGTCACCATGTGGGGCCGCGAGGGCCTCATGATCTACAACGACGGCTACGCCCGCATCGCCGCCGAGCGCCATCCGCAGCAGCTCGGGGCACCGGTGCGCGAGAGCTGGCCCGACGAAGCCGACTTCAACGACAACGTGATGCGGGTCTGCATGGCGGGCGGCACGCTGTCCTACCAGGACGCCGAGCTGCGGCTGTGCCGCCACGGCACGCCCGAGCAGGTCTGGCTGAGCCTGGACTATTCGCCGATCGTGGCCGACGACGGCGGCGTCGCCGGCGTGCTGGCACTGGTGGTGGAGACCACCGAGAAGGTGCGCGCCCAGCGCTACCTCGCCGGGGAAGGGGAACGGCTGCGCGCCATGTTCGCCCAGGCGCCCGGCTTCATGGCCATGCTTGCCAGCCCCGAGCACCGCTACGAACTGGTCAACCAGGCCTATCTCGGGCTGGTCGAGCGCGCCGACATCGTGGGCCGCAGCGTGCGCGAGGTGCTGCCCGAGATTGCCACGCAAGGCTTCCTGGCCCTGCTCGACCAGGTGTACGCCACCGGAGAGCCGCACACCGGCGCCGGCGCCGAGGTGTGGCTGCTGGGTGCGGACGGCGTCAGCCGCCAGCACTACCTCGACTTCGTGTTCCAGCCGGTGCGCGACGAGTCGGCCGCGGTGATCGGCATCTTCGTACAGGGCAACGACGTCAGCGAGCGTGTGCGCGCCGAGCGCGCCATGCGTGAAAGCGAGGCGCGCTTCCGCAGCTTCGCCCAGGCCATGCCGGCCCAGGTCTGGGCCGCCGACGCCGACGGGCGGCTCGACTGGTTCAACGAAAGGATCTACGCCTACAGCGGCTACCGTTACGACGAGCTGCTCGGCGACGGCTGGGGGCGGATGGTGCACCCGGGCGACCTGCACACGGTGCGCACCCGCTGGACCGAAGCAGTGGCCACCGGCGCCGTGTTCGAGGCCGAGGTGCGCCTGCGCCGCGCCGACGGCAGCTACCGCTGGCACCTGAACCGCGCGCTGCCCCTGCGTGGCGACGACGGACAGTTCAATGGCCAGATCGTCGGCTGGGTCGGCACCAATACCGACATCGAGGAACAGAAGAACACCGCGCAGCGCTACGCCGCGCTCAGCGCCGACCTGCAGGGCCAGGTGGCGCTGCGCACGGCCGAGCGCGACCGCATGTGGCGGCTCTCGAAAGACATCCTGCTGGTATGCGCTTTCGACGGCCGGGTGGAGGCGGTCAGCCCGGCCCTCGGCGCGCTGCTGGGTTGGCAGGAGACCGACATCCTGGGCAAGAACTTCCTCGAGCTGGTCCACCCCGAGGACCGCCCGGCGACCATCGCCCAGATGGCGGCCCTTGGCCGCGGCGACACCGTGAACACGTTCGAGAACCGCTATCGGCGCAAGGACGGCGGCTGGCGCCTGCTGTCGTGGACGGCGGCCCCGGACGAACGCTTCGTGCACGCGATCGGACGCGACGTCACGGCCGAGCGCGAACAGCGCGAGACCATCCGCCGCACCGAACTCGCGCTGCAGCAGTCGCAGAAGATGGAAACCATCGGCAAACTGACCGGCGGGGTGGCCCACGACTTCAACAACCTGCTGCAGATCATTTCCGGCAACCTGCAACTATTGCAGATGTCGGCGATGGCACGCGACCCGGCGAATGCCGGCTGCGCGCGCTGGATCGAGAGCGCGCGCTCTGCGGTCGACAAGGGCGCCAAGCTGGCCAGCCACCTGCTCGCCTTCGGGCGCCGCCAGCCGCTCGAACCCAGGGTGGTCGGGATCGGCCGCGTGGTGGCCGGCATGGAAGACCTGCTGCGCCGTTCGCTGGGCGAAGAGATCGAGATCGAGATGGTGGTGTCGGGCGGCTTGTGGAACACGGCGGTGGACGTGGCCCAGGTCGAGAATGCGCTGCTGAACCTGGCCATCAACGCGCGTGACGCGATGAGCGGATCCATGCTCGGGCGGGGCCGGATGACGATCGAGGCCACGAATGCCGTGCTCGACGACCTGTACTGCCGCGGCCACGGCGACGTGAACCCGGGCCAGTACGTGCTGCTTGCGGTGACCGACACCGGCTGCGGCATGCCGCCGGAAGTGGCTAGCCGCGCCTTCGAGCCCTTTTACTCGACCAAGGAAGAAGGCAAGGGCACCGGCCTGGGCCTGTCGATGGTGTATGGCTTCGTCAAGCAGTCCGGCGGCCACGTCAAGATCTACAGCGAAGTGGGGCAGGGCAGCACCGTCAAGCTCTACCTGCCGCGCTCGGCCGCAGCCGAGGAGCCGGCCGGCCCGGCCGAGCCACAGGCGGCCGACGGCGGGACCGAAACCATCCTGGTGGCCGAGGACGACGAAGCGGTGCGCGCCACCGCGGTCGAGATGCTGACCAGCCTGGGATACCGGGTGCTGCAGGCGCCGGATGCCGCCAGCGCGCTGACGGTGATCGAGAGCGGGGTGCCGATCGACCTGCTGTTCACCGACGTGGTCATGCCGGGGCGGCTGCGCAGCCCCGAACTGGCGCGCATCGCGCGCGCGCGCCTGCCGAAGCTGGCGGTGCTGTTCACCTCGGGCTATACCGAAAACGCCATCGTGCATGGCGGTCGCCTCGATCCGGGCGTGGAACTGCTGGGCAAGCCTTACACCCGGGAACGGCTGGCGCGCCGCATCCGCCAGGTGCTGGACAAGCAGAAACACATCAGCGGCGCGCCAGGCTGAGGACCGGCCTGGCGCGGCAGGGCGCCGTCCTACAGGCTGCTTCGGCCGGAGACTATGCGTGCGCGGCCCGCGCAGGATTATCATGACTCCATCGAACTATTTGCCACAGGAGGCCAGCATGTCGATGCAAAGCGAAAGCAAGGACGCCAAGGGGCGCAACTACGACCAGGCAACCCGCGACGGCAGCAGCAGCGCCGGCTCGATGGGCAGCGGCGGCACCGGCGACATCGGGGCCATGGGAGGCGCCGGCCAGGGCAGCCAGCAGTCGGCCAGCCGGACCGACGACCTGCTGGCAGGCGACACCACCGACCAGGAGGCCGAGCAGGCCTTCAGCGGCGGCAGCCAGGGCGGGCAGATCCAGACCGGGATGGAAGGGATCGGCAAGCAGGACGGGGGCGCCGGCGGGAGTCGACAATCGGCCCCGCCGCCGGCCCGGCAAGGCAACATGCCGACCGACAAGACCGATGCCGACCAATACGACCAGGGTAGCGCGCCGCGCGAACGCTGAGCGTTGCCAAGGCCGGACCGGCGCTCGCCGGTTCGGCGATGCGCGCCGCAGCCTGGGCGCGACCCTTCGCATGGTCAACATGGCGGCGACAAGTTTCTGTGTAGAATGTCGCCATGAAAGCAGAGCTCACCCCACCCCGTTCCTACCGCGGGCTGTCGCAGGAAGAACGGCGCGCCGACCGCCGCGCACGCCTGATGGCCGCCGCGATTGCCGTCTATGGCGAGCGCGGTTATCACCAGGCCACCGTCAAGGCGGTCTGCGAGGAAGCCGGCCTGACCGAGCGCTATTTCTACGAATCCTTCCCCAACAGCGAAGCGCTGCTGATTGACTCGTTCAATGCGGTGACTTACTCGGTGCTGGGCGAGATCACCCGCGCCGCCAGGGAAGCGGGGCGCGGACGCATCGCACGCTCGCGCGCCATGCTGCACGCCTACTTTGCCGCGCTACAGCGCGAGCCGCGCTCGGCCCGGGTGTTCCTGGTCGAGATCCGCGGCGTCAGCCGCGCGGTGGACCACGCCTTCGACGCGGCGCTGCGCGCGATCGGGCGCGAGGTTGCGCGTATCGTGGCCCCGCCAGGCGCGCCGGATGACGAACTGCTGCAGGCCGGCGTGGTCGGCGGGGTGATCCATATCGCGCTGCGCTGGATCGACATGGGCTACACGCCAGGCATCGACAGCGTGGTTGATTCGGCGCTGCGGCTGGGCGCGGTGTTATCGACTCGCCATGAAAAAAGCCCGGCCGGGGCCGGGCGTGAAACCGACAGCGCGGCTTAGAACTGGAAGGCCACGCCTGCGCTCAGGTTGGTCGCGTCACTGGCGGGCTTCTGCACCTCGAGGCGGGCCGACACTGCCGGGGTGAAGGCGTAACTGACGCCGACGCCGTACAGGGCCTTGGTGTCCGATTCCTTGGCGCTGAAGCCGCCGGCGCTGCCCTTCACTTCGAGGCGGTTCAGGCCCAGTCGGCCGTACACGCTGAGGCTGTCAGCGACCGGCAGGCTGCCGACCACCGACAGCGCCAGCTGGTCGGCGCGCACATTGGTGTCGATGCCGCTGAAGCGGATATCCTTGTCCGCCAGACGACGGTAGCCGCCTTCGACCGCGAAGTTCTGGTGGAAGTTGTAGCCGACAAAGGCGCCGACGCTGGTGTCGCGGCCGGAGACGTCGTCGATCCTGGTGCGGCCGATGTCGGCGCCGGCATAGAAGGTATTCGGTTGCGCGGCGAAGCTTGCCGACGACGCGAGAATCAGGGCAGTGGCAGCTGCAATTTTCTTGAACATATTATGTGCCTCTTTTCTTTCCGGTGATGCGCTGGGGCTAATTCCCGAGCGCGGTGCGATTATTGCAGCTGGGATACGTTAATCGCAATCTTTCACGTGGTACAAAAGTGCAAATATTGTTTGCAATTGTAACGATATATGCATATATCGTTTGCCTATAAGTGGATCTTGGCAAAGGATAATAGGTAAAGCCACGTAGGGTGGGCGGCTTCACCATGGGAAGCAGCACATCGCCAACGCAAATGCCGCCCACGCGTTCAACTCCCGCTGGAACGGATGCGGCGACTATTCTCCTTGGATTTGAACGCGTGGGCGGCGTCCGAGGCGCAGGCATGATCACCTGCGAGGGTGAAGCCGCCCACCCTACGCGTATCGAGGGTGGGCGCCTGAGGGGCTTAGATATGCAGCGCGTGTCCCAGCGCCCGCAAGGCCGCTTCCTGGACGGCTTCGCCCAGGGTCGGATGCGCATGGATGGTGCCGGCGATGTCTTCCAGCTGGGCGCCCAGTTCGATCGACTGCGTGAAGCCGGCCGCCAGTTCCGACACGGCGCCGCCCACGGCCTGCCAGCCGATGATGCGGTGGTCGCTCTTGCGCGCCACCACGCGCACGAAACCGTCCGTGCTTTCGATGGTCATCGCGCGGCCGTTGGCGCTGAACGGGAAGTTGGCGGTGACGATCTCGATGCCGGCCTTGTCGGCATCCAGCGGCGACATGCCCACCACGACGATCTCCGGATCGGTGAAGCACACCGCCGGAATCGCCGCGGGCGCGAAGTGGCGGCGCTTGCCGGACACGATCTCGGCCACCATCTCGCCCTGTGCCATCGCGCGGTGCGCCAGCATCGGTTCGCCGGCCAGGTCGCCGATCGCCCACACGTTGCGCATCGAGGTGCGGCACTGGTCGTCGACCCGGATCGCGCGGCCATCCATGTCCAGCATCAGGTTTTCCAGGCCCCAGCCGACCGTCCGCGGCTTGCGCCCGACCGCCACCAGCACGCGGTCCGCTTCCAGCAGGGCTTCGACGCCGGAGGCGTCGCGCACGCGCACCCGCTGGCCATCCTCGTCCATCCCCAGCACCGAGGTGGCCAGGCGCAGTTCCACGCCGAGCCGGCTCAGTGCCGCCGCCACCGGTTTCACGAGATCGGCATCGTAGGCCGGCAGGATACGGTCGGCCGCTTCCACCACCGTCACCTGGCTGCCCAGTTTGCGGTAGGCGGTGCCCAGTTCCAGGCCGATGTAGCCGGCGCCGACCACCACCAGCCGTTGCGGGATGTCGCCCGGCGACAGCGCCTCGGTCGAGGAAATGACCGGACCGCCGAAGGGCATGAAGGGCAGTTCGACCGGCACCGAACCGGCTGCCAGCAGCATATGCTCGCAGCGAATGCGCACCGATGCTTCCGCTTCGCCTTCCGCGCGCACCTCGACCGTCTTGCCGTCCAGGATGGTGGCCCAGCCGTTCACCAGCTTGACGCCGTTCTTCTTGAGCAGGCCACCGACGCCGCCGGTGAGCTTCTTGACGATGCCGTCCTTCCAGGCCACCGTCCGCTCCAGGTCGATGCGCGGCTCGACCGCGGCCGCGGCCGTGCCGAAGCTGATCCCCAGCGGCGAAGTCTCGGCCGCATAGCTGCGCGCCTTGCAGAACTCGTCGGCGGCGTGGATCAGGGCCTTCGAGGGGATGCAGCCGATGTTTAGGCAGGTGCCGCCCGGCGTGGCGCCTTCGACCAGGATGGTCGGCACGCCCAGCTGGCCGGCGCGGATGCCGGCCACGTAGCCGCCCGGGCCACCGCCGATGATGAGTAAAGTAGTGTGTAGTGTCTCCATGCCTTTACTCCACGAAGATGGTCGCCGGGGTTTCGAGGTAGCCCCGGATCGCCTGGATGAACTTGGCCGCCACCTGGCCGTCGATGACCCGGTGATCGAAAGACGAGGACAGGTTCATCATCTTGCGCGCCACCATGGCGCCGTCGCGGATGACCGGACGGTCGACGATGCGGTTGGTGCCGATGATCGCCACTTCCGGCCGGTTGATGACCGGGGTGGTGACGATGCCGCCCAGCGGGCCCAGGCTGGTGATGGTGATGGTGGAACCCGTGAGCTCGTCGCGCGTCGCTTTCCCGGTGCGCGCGGCCTCCGCCAGGCGCGCCACCTCGGCGGCGCTGTCCCAGGGAGTGCGCGCCTCGGCGTGGCGAACCACCGGCACCATCAGCCCGGCCTCGGTCTGGGCCGCGATGCCCAGGTGGACCGGCTCGTACTGGGTGAGCAGGTTGTTGGCGTCGTCGTAGCGCGCGTTCATCATCGGGTATTGGCGCAGCGCCAGCACCACGGCGCGCATCAGGAGCGGCAGCAGGGTCAGCTTGCCGCGCTCGGCGCCGTACCTGGCGTTGAGCTGGGCACGCAGCAGTTCCAGTTCGGTGACGTCGATCTCTTCGACATACGTGAAGTGCGGGATCTGGCGCTTGGCTTCCTGCATCTTCTCGGCGATCTTGCGGCGCAGGCCGATCACCGGCGTCGCCAATTCGCCTTCGCGTTTCGCATAGCGATTGTCGCCGCCCGCGCCCTGGCTGCCGCCGCGGCGGCCCGCCACGTGGGCGTCGAGGTCGGCGTGGGTGATGCGTCCCGCAGGGCCGCTGCCGTGCACGAACTGCAGCTCGATGCCGAGGTCCCAGGCGCGCTGGCGCACGGCCGGCGCGGCCACCGGCTTTTCACCGTCGGCGCGCATCGGCGCCGGGCCGTTCTGGTAACCGCGCGACTGCGGCGCCGGGGCCTTCGGTGGCGGCGGGGCAGGGGGTGCCGGCGCCTTCGCCGATGCGCCGGAGGACGCTTCGGCGTGGGCCACCGCCGCCAGCTGCGGATCGCCGACTTCCTCGGCCGGGGCGGTCGCCGCGGCGGATTTCACCGGTTCCTGTTTCGCTTTCTCACCCGAGAAATTACCGGCGCCTTCGACCTCGAGGCGGATCAGTTCCGCGCCCACGGCCAGCGCCTGGCCGACCGCGCCGCCCAGGCTGGTGATGGTGCCCGCGACCGGCGAGGGGATCTCGACGGTGGCCTTGTCGGTCATGACGTCGGCCAGCACCTGGTCTTCCTTGACCGTATCGCCCGGCTGTACGTGCCAGGCGACCACTTCGACTTCGGCGATGCCTTCGCCCAGGTCCGGCATTTTAATGACGTGAATGCCCATCTTATTTACCCTCCAGCGCACGTTTCAGGGCCGCGCCGACACGGTCGGGCCCCGGGAAGTAAGCCCATTCCTGCGCATGCGGATACGGGGTGTCCCAGCCAGTGACGCGCTCGATCGGCGCCTCCAGCTGGTAGAAGCAGTGTTCCTGCACCAGCGCCGCCAGTTCGGCGCCGAAGCCGCTGGTGCGGGTGGCCTCGTGCACGATCACGCAGCGCCCGGTCTTCTTGACCGAGTTGACGATGGTCTCGAGGTCGAGCGGCCAGATGCTGCGCAGGTCGATGACCTCGGCGTCGATGCCGCTTTCACGTGCGGCCGCTTCCGACACCCATACCATGGTGCCGTAGGCCAGCACCGTCACGTCATTGCCCGGACGTACGATGGACGCCTTGTCGAGGTCGACCTTGTAGTAGCCGGTCGGCACGTTGCCGAGCGCGTGGCCGGACCACGCCACCACCGGACGGTCGTGATGGCCGTCGAACGGCCCGTTGTACAGGCGCTTGGGTTCGAGGAAGATCACCGGATCGTCGTTCTCGATCGAGGCGATCAGGAGACCTTTTGCATCGTAGGGATTGGACGGCATCACCGTGCGCAGGCCGCACACGTGGGTGAAGAAGGCTTCCGGGCTCTGGCTGTGGGTCTGGCCGCCGTAGATGCCGCCGCCGCAAGGCATGCGGATCACCATCGACGAGGTGAACTCGCCCGCCGAGCGGTAGCGCAGGCGCGCCGCCTCGGACACGATCTGGTCGGTCGCCGGATAGAAATAGTCGGCGAACTGGATCTCGATGACCGGGCGCAGGCCGTAGGCCGCCATGCCCACCGCGGTGCCGACGATGCCGCCTTCGGAAATCGGCGCGTCGAACACGCGCGACTTGCCGTACTTGGCCTGCAGGCCGTCGGTCACGCGGAACACGCCGCCGAAGAAGCCGACGTCCTGGCCGAACACGACCACGTTGGGGTCGCGCTCCATCATCACATCCATGGCCGAGCGCAGCGCCTGGATCATGGTCATCGGCATGGTGGCCGTGTCCTTGTCTACTGCTTGATCGTCACGCGCCATGCTCATACTCCCAGTTCCTGTCGCTGCCGGCGCAGGTGCTCCGGCATGTCCTTGTACACGTCCTCGAACATCGTCGCGGCGCTCGGGGCGCGTTCGTCGCCCAGGATGCCGTGGGACTCGGCCTCTTTCTGGGCCGCGAGGATTTCCGCTTCGAGCTCGGCCTGCACGGCTTCGTGCTCGGCATCGGACCACCAGCCCTGCTTGGTCAGGTACTGGCGCAGGCGCACGATCGGGTCGCCCAGCGGGAAGTGCTGGACGTCGTCCGCCGGGCGGTAGCGCGAAGGGTCGTCCGAGGTCGAGTGCGGACCGGCACGGTAGGTGACCCATTCGATCAGGGTCGGTCCCAGGTTGGAACGCGCGCGTTCGGCGGCCCAGCGCGAGGCGCTCAGGACCGCCAGGAAATCGTTGCCGTCCACGCGCAGCGACGCGATGCCGCTGCCGATGCCGCGGGTGGCGAAGGTGACGCTCTCGCCGCCGGCAATCGCCTGGAAGGTCGAGATCGCCCACTGGTTGTTGACCACGTTGAGGATGACCGGCGCGCGGTACACGTGGGCGAAGGTGAGGGCGGTGGAGAAATCGGATTCGGCGGTGGCGCCGTCGCCGATCCAGGCCGACGCGATCTTGGTATCGCCCTTGATGGCCGAGGCCATGGCCCAGCCCACCGCTTGCGGGTACTGGGTGGCCAGGTTGCCGGAAATGGTGAAGAAGCCGGCGCGGCGCACCGAGTACATCACCGGCAGCTGGCGGCCCTTGAGCGGATCGCGCTCGTTGGACAGCAGCTGGCAGATCATCTCGACCAGCGGCACCTGCTTGGCGAACAGCAGGCTTTGCTGGCGGTAGGTCGGGAAATGCATGTCGCCGTCTTCCAGGGCCAGCGCCTGGGCGGTGCCGATGGCTTCCTCGCCGAGCGAGAGCATATAGAAGGACATTTTCTTCTGGCGCTGGGCGATGACCATGCGCGCGTCGAAGATGCGGGTCTTCATCATGGTGCGCAGGCCGAAGCGCAGCAGTTCGGGTGCGACCTCGGGCGCCCAGGGACCGACGGCGTCGCCGTTCTCGTCCAGGACACGGATCAGGCCGGTCGCGATGTCGCTCGTGTCGAGCGGCGCCACATCGATGGGCGGACGCCGGACGGATCCGGCAGGACTCAATTGCAAATACGAAAAATCGGTCTTGCAGCCCGGGCGGCCGGTAGGCTCCGGTACATGCAGCGACAGAGGCTTACTCTGACTCATAAACGCTTCCCCTTTGTAAGGTGACTTGCGGCAAGCATGATACGGCCAAGCGCCGCGCACACGAAGGCTTTGGCGAACTATTTTCATATTGCTATGCAGCATAGCGGCGCCGGCGACCCTGCGGATTTGCGCGCCGCGCGCGGCGTCTGTAGTATGGACCGGCGCAGCACCCTGTTCATGCCCGTTCGCAGGAATCATGAAAAAAACTGCCGTCGTGCTCTTGACGCTGCTGGTCGCCGGCGCCGGGATCGGCCTGCCGATCTCGCTGGCGATCGAGGAATCCGAGCGTCAGGCGTTCAAGGCCGAAAGTGCGCACGCGCTGGGGTTTGCCCGCGACGTCGTGCTGCGCACAAACGAGACCGCCCGGCAGGTGCGTGCCGCCGCTGAGCGGCTCGCTGCGCATGGGGCCGCGCCATGCGCGCCCGCCAGCATCGACGACATGCGCGAGATCGACCTGGGTTCGAGCTACATCCAGGCCATCGGCTACGTCGAGGGCGACCGCATGCTGTGCTCGTCGATCGTGGGTACGGCCCGCGTGCTCGAACTGGGTCCGCCCGATTACGCCAGTCCGATGGGCGCCATCGTGCGCAAGGACGTGCGTTTTCCGTTCGCGCCGCAGCAAACCTTCCTGGTGCTCCAGTACGGACATGTTGCCGGCATCCTGCATTCACAATTGGCCATCGACACGGCCCGGAGCGAGCCGGACGTGTCGCTGGCTGTCGTATCGCTGGATTTTTCGGAACCGGTCAGTGTTCGCGGCCGAGTCGATCCCGCATGGCTGAAGCGCCTAGGAAACGAGCACGAGCGGGTGTTCGTGGATGCCGGCCAGATCGTCGCCGTGGTGCGTTCGCCGGAATACCGCGTGGCCGGCATCGCCGCGGTGCCGCTGCGCTACATGAAGGTCCGCTCGCAAGAAGCAGAGGGGCGCCTGGTGCCTGCCGGCCTGGCGGCCGGCATCGCACTGACCCTCGCCATCCTGTACCTTGCGCGCCAGCAGATGGCCTTGCCGAAGGCCGTCAAGGCTGCCCTGCGGCGCAAGGAGTTCTTCCTCGAGTACCAGCCGGTGGTCGAACTGTGCAGCGGGCGCTGGATCGGGGTCGAGGCGCTGGTGCGCTGGCGCCGCCCTACCGGCGAGATCGTGATGCCGGACCTGTTCGTCCCGATCGCCGAGCACAACGGCATGATCGGCAAGCTCACGCAGCAGGTGCTGCAGCTGATGTGCCGCGATACCGGTTTCTACCTGGAGGCGCACCCGCAATTTCATATCGGCATCAATGTCGCGGCGGCCGACTTCCATTCGCCCGGCTTCCTCGACAGCCTGCAGCGCATGCTCCGCCACATGGGGGCGAGTCCATCCAGCATCATCATCGAAGTCACGGAACGCGGGCTGCTCGACCCGTTTGTCGCGCGCGAGACCTCGGGCATGCTGCGGCGCCTGGGTTTCGCGATCGCGATCGACGATTTCGGCACCGGCTACTCGAGCCTGTCCTACCTCGAAACACTGGAACTCGATTACCTGAAGATCGACCGCAGCTTCATCGAGGCGATCGGCACCGGTGCGCCGACCAGCCAGGTGGTCGGGCACATCATCCACATGGCCAGGGACCTTGGCTTGCAGATGATCGCGGAAGGGGTGGAAAGCCAGGCCCAGGCGGACTTCCTGCTCGGGCACGGGGTGCAGTATGCGCAGGGATGGCTGTTCGGGCGGCCGATGCCGTTTGTCGACATCGTGCGCCGGATGGAGGAGGGGGCGCAGCAGGAAGCGGCGGCGCTGGACGCCACCGGATAGGCCAGGGGCCGTGCGCCGGCATGCCTGCCGGCGCACGGTTCGCGGGCGGTCCGGGTCAGTGCACGATCAGCGCACGACCGGCAGCTCGATATAACTCTGGTTGCCCGCGTCGTGGTGCAGCGCATTATCCGCGATGACCCCGGCCTTCTCGGTCTCGTTCGGCCCACCGGTATTCAGGTTGCGCACGAATTTCGGGAAGTTCGACGAGGTCACCTCGACCCGGATGCGGTGGCCCGCGCCGAACTGGATCGCGGTGGCGATCGGGGTCGGGCGGATGGTCACCACCTGGCCTGGGCTCATCATCTCGGGCTTATCGAAACCATTGCGGTAGCGGGCGCGGAAGATGGTGTCGCCGATGATCCAGGCGGTGCCGTCCGGTGCCACGTCGACCAGCTTGACGGCGAAGTCGGTGTCCTTCGCGCTCGACGAGACTTTCAGCACCGCGTCGACGAAGCCGGCCACGCTGACCGCTTTCGGCAGCGGGTCGCTGGTGTAGACCAGCACGTCGGCGCGCGCCTCGACCGGGCGCTGATCAAACGCGCCGGGCACGACGATGCCGCCGTTGCAGCAGTCGCCGCCACCGATGGTCTGCACCGGGTTCATCGGGTCGTAGCGGTAGCGGTCGGCAGCTTCGTTCGCTGCCGGCGCTTCAGGCAGCAGGCGGCCGTCGCCATGCAGCGAGTTGGCACGGCCGCCGGAGCGCAGGTACAGGCGCATCGGCTTGGCCCTTTCCGGCGGCCAGGTGCCGGCGTTCCGCCACTGGTTGGCGCCCATCTCGAAGTAGCGCACGTGCGGCGTGGTCGACGGGAAGGCCTTGGTGTCGCCCTTGAGCCAGCGGTCGAACCAGCCGTAGATGGCGCCGTCGACGTCGAAGCTGGTGTCGCCCATGGCGCGCTCGCCGATGGTCGTGTTCGGGCCGAGCCGGGAAAACGCGCAGTGCACGTTCGGCGCCACCACCGCGTACTGGTTGGCGCTGGCTTCCTTGTCGGTGCCGGCCGCGCGTGCATGGTTGAACAGTTCGAGGTTGGGGCCGATCGAGACGTCGTACCAGCTGTTGAACCAGAGCGCGGGCACGCCCCAGCCCATGCCTTCGTGGTACAGGCCGCCCTTGCGCCAGCCAGGGTCGGCCGGACCGCGGGCGATCAGCTGCTCGAAGGTGCCGGCCGGTTCGCCCAGCGAGGACAGCAGCTGGTCGACCGGCAGGTGCTTGATCTGCTTGTTCCAGTCGACCTTCGGCTTGGCCGGGTCCAGGTCGTTGTAGGCCTCGATGCGCGCGCGCATCTTCTCGTCCGTGAGCGAGGCCGGCAGCTCGGCGCGCAGCGGATTGTCGACGCCATACAGCCACACGAAGAACAGGTTGCGCGGCACGCCGCCGGTGTACCAGTTGCCCTGTTCCTGGAAGCGCCCCACCTTGCCGATGCCGGCGCCGGAGGCCATCGGCACCATGGCCGCGTGCGCCGGGTGGTTCAGGCCGGCCAGGGCCAGCTGCCATTCGGCCGACGAGGAGCAACCCAGGGTGCCGACCTTGCCGTTGGACCAGTCCTGCTGGGCGATCCAGCTCAGGGTGTCGTAGCCGTCGGTCTGCGGGTTACCCAGGATTTCCCATTTACCCTGCGAGAAATAGCGGCCGCGTTCGTTCTGGACGATGAAGACATAGCCACGCTTGACCGATTCCATCACGTAGCGCAGGGTGCCGCCCTTGAGCTTGCCCTCGTTGTAGGGCGTCTTCCACAGGATGACGGGAAGCTTGCCCTTGGCGTTCTTCGGCATGTAGATGTCGGTCGATAGCCCGACGCCGTCGCGCATGCGCACCATCACGCTCAGGCGCGACGTGGCGATCTGCGCCAGTTCCTTGTCCAGGGCTTCCTGACTGTACTTGGTATAGTCCTGCGCTGCGACGAACGTACTGGCGTCGGCTGCGAACAGGGCAACGGCGACAACACTGGCGACAATCTTTTTCAAGCTGACTCCTCCGGCTGATGGTGATCGGCAACCGGGCGGCTGATGGCCGGCCCGGGGATGGAGTCATACTTTATCAAGCGCTCGGTTGTTGAGCTAGCGCAAGATGACAATTTGTCTTGCCTGGTATGAAACCTCGCCAGGCTGTCGCTTTATGGCGTCTTTACGAGGGTCGTGGCGGCGCTGCCGCTGCCAGTGCGCAGGCGCAGGCGGTAGCCGAAGGCCAGCAAGGCAAGCCAGGCGGGAATCAGCCAGACCGACATGCGCAGTCCCGGCGTCAGGTACATCACCACCACGATGCCCAGCAGGAAAACCAGGCACAGGTAGTTCGTGAGCGGGAACAAGGGGCTGGGGAAGGCGGTGGCCTGGCTGGCAGCCGCCTTGGCGCGGCGGAAGCGCAGGTGGCTCCAGCACACCATGCCCCAGTTGATGACCAGCGCGGCCACGGCCAGGCCCATCAGCATGCCGAAGGCATCCCGGGGAATGAAATAATTGATGCAGATGCAGATGCCCGTGGCGATCGCCGACACCGCGAGGGCCGCGAGGGGCACGCCGCGTGTCGACACCTTGAGCAGGGCGCGCGGGGCGTTGCCCTGTTCGGCCAGGCCGAACAGCATGCGGCTGTTGGCGTACACGCAGCCGTTATATACCGACAGCGCGGCCGTCAGTACCACCAGGTTCAGGATGTTGGCCACGACATTGCTGTCCAGGGCTGCGAAGATCAGCACGAAGGGGCTGCCGCCGGTGACGACTTTCTGCCACGGATACAGCATCAGGAGCACGGCGAGCGCGCCCACATAGAAAATGGCGATGCGCCAGATGGCCTGGTTGATGGCGCGCGGGATGGTGCGGCCGGGATTGTCCGCTTCGGCGGCGGTGATGCCGATCATCTCCAGGCCGCCGAAGGAGAACATGATCACCGCCATCGACAGCGCCAGGCCGGCGAAGCCGTTCGGGAAGAAACCGCCGTGCTGCCACAGGTTGGCCACGCCGGCCTGCGGGCCCGCGGTGTCGCTGATCAAGAGGTAGGTTCCGAACAGGATCATGCCGACCACCGCCGCCACCTTGACGATCGAGAACCAGAATTCGAGCTCGCCGAAGGCCTTCACGTTCATCAGGCTCAGCAGGTTGACGAGGACGAAAAAGGCGAGCGCCGACACCCAGGTGGGGATCTCGGGAAACCAGTACTGGACGTAGATGCCGAGTGCGGAGAGCTCGGCCATGCTGACGAGGATGTACATCACCCAGTAATTCCAGCCGGAGACGAAGCCGGCCATCGGGCTGCCGTACTTGCTGGCGAAATAGCCGAACGAGCCGGCGACCGGCTCGTCGACGATCATCTCGCCGAGTTGGCGCATGATGAGAAAGGCGATCAGCCCGGCAATGGCATAGCCGAGCAGGGCGGAGGGGCCGGCTTGCTGGATGGTCTGGGCGACGCCCAGGAACAAGCCGGTACCGATGGCGCCGCCGAGGGCGATCAGCTGGATGTGGCGGTTCTTTAAGCCACGTTTGAGTTCATGCTTCGCGTCGTCCATCGTCGGCCCTAAGGAAAGTGTTGCCTTAAAGCCAGCGATTCTACTGCAAGGAAGGCGCGCCGGGCGAATCGTGTTGGATCAGCATCGAATCGTAGGGTGGGCGGGTCACCCGCCCACGTGTTCAGCCAGTGCAAGCGTTACGGCAAAGCGTCCGATGGTTGAACGCGCGGTCGGCGGAGCCGACCACCCTACGAAACATCAGAAGCGGCGATAGCCGCCGCGGCCCATAGGGAAACGTTGTGCGGTCTTGCCGCCGAACTTCTTCCAGAGCAGGCCTGCAATGGCCATCAGGATCATCTTGCGCATGCTGTTCTCCATTCGTAAAAAGGTCGCCGCGCAGCGCGCGGCCTTGCAGCTACCTTAACAAAAACGGCGAATAGCGGGCGCATGCCTGCACCAGCCGCGTGGTTGGCGATCAGCGGGCGATCAGCACCGGCTCCTCGAAGCCCAGTTCCTTCATCCGCGGCAGCTGGGTCTTGGCGTCGCCCACCACCAGCCACACCATCTTCGACGGGTCGAGATATTTTTGCGACAGGGCTTGCACCTGCGGCAGGGTCATCCCCTTGACGATCCGTTCCCGGTCCTTGACGTAATCGGCGCGCCAGCCGTACTTGCTGATGTTGTCGAGCATGTCCAGCTTGGCCGCCGCGGTCTCGAAGGCCCGCGCATTGCTCTTGACCAGGAAGTTCCTGGTGGTTTCCAGGTCGGCCGCCGAGTAGGTGGGGGCGTAGTCCTGCAGGATCTGCTTCACCAGCTGGGTTGACTCGAGCGTGACATTGCTGCGCACGCCGCTGGAAATGATGAAGGGGCCGGCCGCCTTGCTGCCGCTGAAGCCCGAGCGGATGCCGTAGGTATAGCCCTTGCCTTCACGCAGTTCCTGCGTCAGGCGTGATGCAAACCCGCCGCCGCCCAGGATGTAATTGGTCACGGTGGCCGGGTAATAGTCCGGATCGGTCGCCGCCAGCGCGCGGTAGCCGATGTGCAGCACCGATTGCTTGGCGTCGGGCACGTCGACGAAATACACCTTGGCGGGCGCCTGGCCGCTTGCCGGCGTCGCCGCGGGCAAACTTACCTGCCTGGCTTTCCACTCGCGGCCGAGTCCGGCCAGCGGGCGGGTCACGGCCGCTTTCGGCAGCGCGCCGATCACGTGCATGCGCGCGTTCGACGGCGACAGCTTGGTGCGGTAATAGGCCTTCAGGTCGTCGATGCCGATCGCATTCACGCTGGCGGCGGTGCCGAGGATGTTGCGCGAACGCGGGTCGTCCTTGCCGTAGATGAGCTTGTTGAAGTTGCTGCTGGCCAGCGCGTTCGGATCGGCTTCCTGCTGGCGAATCTGGCTCAGTACGCTCTGCTTGACCAGGGCGAATTCCTTCTCGTCCCAGCGCGGCTCCAGCAGGATTTCCCGGACCAGGTCGAGGGTGGCGTCGTAATTGCGGGCAAGGGTCGTCACGGCGATGCGCACGTCTTCCTGGCGCGCAAACACATTGATGCTCGCGCCCAGCCCCTGGATGGCTTCCTCCAGCTCTTGCGGGGTCTTGCGCGCGGTTCCCTGCGTCATCATGCGCGCCATCAGGTTGGCCACGCCCACCTTCTCGGGCTGGTCGAGCAGCAGGCCGCCGTCGATCGCGATATCGAACTGCACCAGCGGCACCTCGCGGTTCTCGATGCCGAGCACGCGCATGCCGTTCGGCAGCGTCGCATTCCACACCTGCGGCACTTTCACCTCCGGCGCGGCGCCGTATGGCGGCTCCTTGCTGCGGTCGAAGGAGGAGGCGGTGCGGGTGTACTCGGCATTCTTGCTGGCGTCGACCGCAGTTTCGGCGCCTTGCACCACCTGCTCTTCGACCACGTCGGCTTTCGACGAGCCGCTCAGCGTGAGCGCCAATTTGCCTTTCGGGACGAAACTGGTGGCAACGTACGGCTTGCCCTTGATATAGGTGTCGTACACGCGTCGCACATCGGCGGCGCTGACTGCCAGTGTCTTCCTGACGCTTTCCTCGACATAGCCCGGATTGCCGGTCAGGTAGTTGTATTCGGCCAGCAGGGCCGATTTGCCGAGCACGCTGGACACCGAACTGTAGAAGCGGGTCTCGAGGCCGGCCTTGATGCGGTTCAGGTCGCGCTCCGGGATGCCTTCGCGTTCGAACTTGGCGAATGCCGCGTCGATCGCGCTCGCCACCTGGTCGAGCGGCTTGCCCTCGAAGGCGCGCACGCGCAGCATGAACTGGCCGGCGATCTCGGCCGACTGGTTGCTGATCTGGACATTTGGCGCCAGCTTGCCGTCTTCGACCAGCACCTGGTAGAAGGGTGCGCGCTTGGTCTGCGACAGGTACTCGGCCAGGACTTCCAGCGCATAGGCGTCCGGGTGCAGGTCCTCGACGGTCGGCCAGGCCATGTTCAGCTCGGGCAGCTTGGCGAAATTGTCCTCGTGGGCCAGCTTGACGGTCCGTTCCAGCTTCCCCGGGCGCTTGGCCAGCGGCTTCATCGGCGCGCCGCGCTTGATCTCGGCGAAGTATTTCTCCACCCATTTGCGGGCCTGGGCCGGGTCGAAATCGCCGGCGATCACCAGGGTCACGTTGTTCGGCACGTACCACAGGCGGAAGAATTCCTTGACGTCGTCGAGGGTGGCGTTCTGCAGGTCGTCGAGCGAACCGATCACCTGCCAGTTGTACGGATGATCGAGCGGGTACAAGGCCTTGTTGATCACGTAGCGGGTGTGGCCATAGGGGGCGTTGTCGACGCCCTGGCGCTTCTCGTTCTTGACGACCTGCTTTTCCTTGGCCAGCACCGGGTCGGTGACGGTATTGATGAACCAGCCCAGCTTGTCCGCCTCGGCCCAGATCATCTTCTCGAGCGCGTCCTTGGGGACGGTCTGCAGGTAGTTGGTGCGGTCCGTTGATGTCGAACCGTTGGCGCCGGAGCCGCCGATGCGGGCGCTCATCTTGTCAAGGCCGCCCTTGCCCAGGTGTTCGGATTCCAGGAACAGCAGGTGCTCGAACAGGTGGGCGAAGCCGGTGCGTCCGGCTTTTTCGCGTGCCGAGCCCACGTGGGCGGTCAGGTTGACGGCCACCACCGGATCGGAACGGTCGACGTGCAGGATCACATCGAGGCCGTTGGGCAGAGTAAACTTCTGGTAGTCCACTTTCAGCCCGGCCGCCGGCGCGGCCGTGGTGGTCTTGGCAGCCTGTGCCGGAGTCAGGACGGCCGAGCCGAAACACGCGGCCAGCAACAAGGGCAGGGGAGACATCTTCATGCGGGAGATCCTTGGAATGTTTCGACGCCGGCAACACGGCGGCGTGTGTCGGATAGTATTGCAATTTCCTGATTGCTACAACGTGGCGAGCGCGCCATCGCCTTTTTAGCCGGGCATGACCATGAAGGCGAATACGCCCCCGGCCGAGGCGCCGACCATCAGCAGCAGGAAGCCCGACATGCGCGCCAGCGAGCCCAGGCGGCGGCCTTGCGGACGGCTGCGCAGCAGGTAGAGCGGGATGCCGAGCGGGGAGATGCCCACCACCGCAGAGCTCATCCAGCGCGAGCGGCGGAAGCTGCGCGCTTCGCTGTCCAGGCGGTACCAGTAGTAGGGCAGGAAGTTCAGCAGGAAGGCGGACAGCAGTGCCCACCAGGCCGGCATCCGGACATGCTGGGCGCCATACAAGGCATCGGCCATGCCGCAGGCGAACATGAGCGCGAGCAGTGCGCGCAGGGTATTCTTGGGAGTCATTGCACTGAATTCGAAGCGAGGGCGCGAGAATAGCACCCGCACCGGGGCACGAAATTCAACAAAAATCACGGGCGTGCGGAAATTTTCAGAAATCTGCGCTATTTTGCAGGCTTGGCGGTTTTGCTTGCCTTGCCGCGCTCCCGGGGCGGCAGCGTAAAGACGTCCGCCACCAGGGTGCTGTCGCCGATCTGCCGGCCGGGCGAAGCGGAGTCGTGCACCACCAGCAGCGCGTCGGCGCCGTCGCGGTCGACCGCATACAGGGCGATGCCTTCCGGATGGTCGACCCCACGGCCGAAAGGCAGCTCGAGGACCCGTTCCAGTTCCTCGGCGGCCACCACGCATTCCTTGCCGGGCACGGCGGCGCCGCGCCAGCGGAACAGGCTCACCGGGCCGTCCAGGTCCATGGTCGGTCCGGCCAGTATCAGGATGTCCTTGCCCTGCACGCACAGGTCGCGGATCCCGAGTCCGCCCAGGTCGAGGAAGTGCTTGGCGTAGAGGCGGCCATCGTCATGCACCGGCGCCAGGCGCAGCCGTCCGGGCTGCTCGTCGTCCACGAGCGCCACTTCCACCACCATTGCCCAGCCGCGCAGCACCGGGCCGCGCAGGCCGAGCAGCAGGTGCTTGCCGGCCACCGCCACGCCTTCGATGTCGAAGCCGTTGTCCTTGCCGGGGACGGCGAGGAAGGGGCCGAGGTGCTCGTCCTGGCGCAGCAGGGCGGTCAGTTCGTTGCCGTGCTCATCGCCGCGCAGCAGGGCGGCGCTGCGCGTCTTGCCCTTGTGGCTGGCTTCCTTTTCCAGGGTATAGCCGTCGCCGTCCGGCACCACCGGGATGCGCGCCAGCAGGTAGCGGTTGCCGTCGGCGCTCACGCTGGCCAGGCGCTTGTGGGCCTTCTTCACGCCCTCGTCGCCCTTGGGCTGCTTGCGCCGCAGGCTGTGCGAACCGGCCAGCCACAGGTACTTGCCGTCGCAGGCCAGGCCCTCGATGTCGGCTTCGTTGATATCGTCCTGCGTCTCGCCGTGCGCCGGCAGCGGCAGGTCGAGGAAGTCGTGCAGCGCGTACTGGCGGTGCTCGCCGGCGAAGCTGCTGCGCCCCGTGCTGTCCTTCTCGCACACGGTCAAGCGCTCGAGGCTGACCGATTCGTCGTTGGCGAGCCACAGCGAGCTGCCCATGCGCAGGGCCACAGACAGGCCGTCGCGCAATTCCTTGCCGTAGCAAAGCTCGTCGCGCTCAGGATGGAATTCGAGGAGAACGATGTTGGAGGGATGCATGCGGGTCACCGGGCAGCGTGCGATAGTGCCGGGCAACAATAGCATGCGAACGCCGCGTGTGGCGCTCAGCAGTGTGTCCACCGCTATATTGACGCCACTTTATATCTCACGTGCAATAAAATGAGTCGTGCGTCGTCAAAAAAATGAAACCCGGAGGGTAAATGGCTTACAAGTACATCCCAGCAACCACTGCCGCGCTTGCACTGATGCTGGTGCAGCAGGGCGCGCACGCACAGCAGGCAGCGACGACTGGCGGCCCATCCTCGGGTCCGGGGATGGAACGGGTCCAGGTCACGGGCAGCCGGATCAACCTGCGGCAGGAGCAGATTTCGGGCGTGGGCCCAGTGACGGTGATCGATGCCGACGCCATCCAGCGTTCCGGAGCGATTTCGATCGAGACCCTGCTGCAGCGGCTGCCGTCATCCGCCGGCGCCGCGGGCAGCCAGTCGAGCGCCTACTGGACCAGCAACGGCTACGGGACCACACAGGTCAACTTGCGCGGCCTCGGCATCGACCGCACACTGGTCCTGCTCAACGGGCGCCGCGTCGTCTCCGGCGGGACGGGGGCCAACAGCGCCGTCGACCTGAACATGATTCCGGTGGCGATGATCGAGCGCATCGAAGTGCTCAAGGACGGCGCCTCGGCGATCTACGGCGCCGACGCGGTCGCCGGTGTCGTGAACATCATCACCAAGCAGGCTTTCGATGGCGTGGACGCGGCGGTCCGTTACGGCAAGACCGATCGCGGCGACGGCGCCGAGAAAGCGGTCGACCTGGTGTGGGGCATGCGCGGCGAGCGGGGCTCGCTGGTCTCCTCCCTGAACTACGCCGAAAGCGAAGCGGTCAACCTGGCCTCGCGTGCGCCCTGCGCGCTGTTCGAGGAAGACGGAGAACTGGTCTGCTCGGGCAGTTCGTCGACCATCGGCGGCCGCGCCCGCCTGGCGGATGGCCGCCGCGTCAACTTCAACCAGGATCCCAACGGCGATCCGCGCGGCTACGAGACCTACAGCGCGGCCAGGCATGCCTACAACGGCAACCCCTTTCTCAACGCGGTCAACCCGATCAAGCGGATCGGCGTCAGCGCTTTCGGCAAGCTGCGCCTCAACCAGCAGGTCGACCTGTTCACCGAACTGATGTTCACGAACCGCAAGTCCCGACAGCTGGCAACGCCGGGCACCATCGGTGCTTATCGGCCGATCAACATCGCGGCGAACCACCCGACCAATCCGACCGGCCAGAACCTGACGCTGGAGCGGCGCCGCGTGGCGGAGGCCGGTCCGCGCCACTTCTTCCAGGAGACCAACACTGTCCGCGTGGTCGCCGGGCTCCAGGGCCAGCTGGCCGATTCCTGGGACTGGTCGGCATCGCTGAACTGGGGCCGCAACACCGGTGTCGACGGGATGACCAACATCATCAACCTCGACCGCGTCGATGCGAGCCTGAATGCCGCCACCTGCGGTACAAGCCCGACGGCCGCGCCTTGCGGCAACTACCTAGGCTATGGCAAGCTCAGCCCGGCGGTCCTCGACTACATCCACTTCACCACGCGCGACCACGGCGGCAACGACCAGAAGAGTTTCAACGCCAGCATCAGCGGCGAGCTGTTTTCGCTGCCGGCCGGTCCGGTCGGATTCGCCTCGGGCTTCGAATACCGCCGCGAGCAGGGCTGGCGCGATCCGGACAGCCTGATCGTCGCGGGCGCCGCCAACACGCCCGCCATGGATCCGATCGCCGGCGAATACAGCGCGCGCGAGATCTTCGCCGAGCTGTCCGTGCCGCTGCTGGCGAAGCTGCCGCTGGTGCAGGCCCTGAACCTGAATGCCGCGGCGCGCTACTCCGATTACAGCCTGTTCGGCTCCCAGGGCACCTACAAGCTGGGCCTGGACTGGCAGCTCATCCCGTCGCTGAAACTGCGTGCGAACCGCTCCACGGCATTCCGTGTCCCCAACGTTCCCGAGCTGTTCGGCGGCGTGTCGGAGGGGAACCTCACGACCACCGACCCATGCAACAACTGGAATACCTTGGACCCGAATTCGGCGGTCTACAAGAACTGCCAGGCGTCCGGCGTGCCGGTGGGCTTCCGCCAGTTCGGTCCGTCGATCCTGACCACCGGCGGGGGCAATCCGAAGCTGGCGCCGGAAGAAGCCGACACCTTCACGGTGGGCGCGGTATGGACGCCCGTAAAATCGCTGACCCTGACGCTCGACTACTTCAAGATCGACATCGATAATGCGATCGAAACCGTGCCGGGGTCGACCAAGCTGGCGGTGTGCTACAACACGCCGGGGCTGGACCACATTTTCTGCAACCCATCGAGCTTCACGCGCGATCCGCGTACCGGGGAAATCAACTTCCTGTCGTCGCAGCCGGCCAATGCGGCCCAGCAGCGGGTGTCGGGGATCGACCTTGGCGCCTTGCTCGACTTCTCGCTGTTCGGCTGGACCTCGTCGCTGCAGGCCGATGTCTCGCGCCTGAACCGGTTCGATGTCGCGCCTTTCCCAGGCGGCGAGCTGATCGAGTATGCGGGCAAGATCACCGGTGGCCGCGGCAGCTACGCGCAGTGGCGCTCCAGCGCGAGCCTGACGATGGTACAGGGGCCATGGTCGGGTTCGTACACGGTCCAGCACATCGGCAAGGCCGAGGATATCAACGCCGCACCGGAAGATATCGGCGCGCGCGCACCGAGCGTCCTCTATCACAACGCCAGTGTCAAATACGCCTTCGGCAAGGCGATGGCGATTTCCTTCGGGGTCGACAACCTGTTCGACAAGCGCCCGCCGTACATCCAGAGCTGGACCGACGGTAATACCGACACGATGACCTACGACCTGCTGGGGCGTCGCTGGCACGTCCGCCTGGGTTACAGGTTCTGAGCTCCGGCCGGGTAACTCATCACACTGTCAATACTATGCAATCAGCTTTCTGGGTGCGCCGCGCGCACAAATGGATCGGTCTGGTCATCGGGGTGCAGGCCCTGTTGTGGATGATCAGCGGCCTCTACATGGTCGTGGTGCCGCTCGATGTGGTCCATGGCGACCATCTGGCGCACGTGCCGACCGAACAGCTGGCGCCGTCCAGCGCACGCATCACGCAGGCGCAGCTCCATGCGGACCATCCGGGCATCACGTCGGTCCGCATGAAGCGCCTGCTCGGCCGGGAAGTCTACGAAATCAGGCAGGGCAAGACGACGAGCCTGGTCGATACGGCGAGCGGCAAGACCATCAGTCCGCTCGACCGGGACAATATCGCAGCGCTGGCCGACGCCGCCTACGTGGGGGAGGGCAGCATCCGCGGCATCGAGTGGGTTACCAGGGCGCCGCAAGAGATCGGCGCGCGGCCGGCGCCGCTGTGGGCCGTCCATTACGACGAGCCCGGCAAGAGCACGCTGTATTTCTCGCCCTATTCGGGCGACCTGGTCGCTCGGCGCCATGAGCTGTGGCGCTGGTTCGACTTCCTCTGGATGTTCCATATCATGGACTATGAAGAACGCGAGAACGTCAACAATACGCTGCTGCGGGTCGCGTCGATCAGCGGCCTTGCGTTTGCGTTGAGCGGCGTGTGGCTGCTGTTCTACAGTTTCCAGCGGAGGAAAACGGCATGCGTCTCTGGATGAGAAAGCTGCACAAGTGGGTCGGACTGGTCATCGGGATCCAGTTCCTGCTGTGGATGTCGAGCGGCGTGATGATGAGCCTGCTTGATGCCGACAAGGTGCAGGGACGCGAGTTCCGCATCAAGCCGCCGGCGCCCGCCGGCTGGCCGGCCGCGGCGCTTGGTCCCGATGCCGTTCTCGCCGCAAGCGCCGACCAGGTCATGGCGATCACATCGGGCTGGCTGCTCGACCGCCCGGTGTACCGCCTGCAGAACGACAAGCGCAGCTGGCTGGTCGGCGCCGCCGACGGCCGTATCGTGGCGGTCGACGCGCCGCTGGCGCAGGCGATCGCGCAGGCGTCCTATGCGGGTCCCGGCAAACCGGCAAGCCCGCGCCTGCTGAACTACACGCTGGAGACGCGTGCGCACAAGGAGCCGGTGTGGCGGGTCGACTTCGCCGACGCCGACGACACCTCGGTATACGTATCCAGCGTGTCCGGCAATGTGCTCGAGCACCGCAACAGCACCTGGCGGCTGTTCGACATCTTCTGGATGCTCCACATCATGGATTACAGCGAGCGCATCGACTTCAACAATTCGCTGCTGGTGTCGAGTGCGATCGGCGGCCTGTGGATGGCGTTGACGGGCGTCTGGCTCCTGTTCGCGAGCGTACGCCTTGCCGAGTTCGTGCCGGGGCGCTGGCGCCGGCGCCGCAGCGTGAACCTGCTCGGCGACGATGGCCGCGTGGCGCGCTCGATCGATGCGGCCGAGGGCGACACCGTGTTCCGGGCACTGGCGCGCTCGGGCCTGCAGCTGCCGTCGAACTGCGGCGGCGGGCAAAGCTGCGGACTGTGCGAAGTCCGCTGCGTCGGCCAGGCGCCCGCGCCCACGGCGGCCGACCGGGCCTTGCTGTCGCCGCGGAAGCTGGAGGCAGGTTACCGGCTGGCCTGCAACCTTCCGGTGAAACGCAGCCTCGACATCGCGGTGGCGGACACCGCCGCGCTGCAGGAGGAGCATGCCGCCACGGTCACCGGGATCAAGGCGCTGACCCCGTTCCTGCGCGAGATCACGCTGCGGCCGCAGCGTTCGATCCGTTGTCGTCCCGGCGCCTATGTGCAGGTGCATGTGCCGGCCTATGCGCGCGAGGCCGGCCAGATCGACATCCCGGAGCATCACCGCGAGGACTGGCGCGCGCTGGGTGACCTGGGCGGCCCGGCGCAACTGCGCAACGATGCACCGGTGCGCCGCTGCTACTCGATCTCGGTTCCGGTCGAGCAGATGGACGGCCAGCTGTCCTTCCTCGTGCGCTTCATGCCTGGAGAACGGCCGGGCCGGGGATGCGGCTACATGTACACGCTCAGGGAAGGCGACGAAGTCCGCTTCAGCGGGCCGTTCGGCGACTTCGCGCTCAAGCCCGGCAGCCGCGAGAAGGTATTCATCGGCGGCGGGGCCGGCATGGCGCCGCTGCGCGCCATGATCCATGAACTCCTCAACAAGGGCGCCGGGGAGCCGCTGCATTTCTGGTACGGTGCGCGCAGCCGGCGTGATGCGCCCTATGTCGAGGAGATGGAAGCGTTCGCCAGGCGGCATCCCAACTTCCGCTGGCAGCTGGTGCTGTCGGAGGCGGCAGCTGAAAGCGGCGAAGGAGGAGAACAGGCGCGCCTCGTGCACGAGGCGGTCCGCGACGGCCTGCTGCGCGGGCGCGGCGACATCGCGTCGCTCGACTTCTACGTGTGCGGCCCGCCGGCAATGCTCGACGCCACCCGCAGGATGCTGCGCGAGATCGGCGTGGACGATACGCAGGTCGCGTTCGACGATTTCAAGGTCTGATTCCCGCCGCGGCGGGAATCAGGGAAGAAAGCTTACAGCGCCTTCTGCAACTGCACGATCGTCACCGCGCCGTTGACGCGATCGGCGGCGAACCGGACCTTGTCGCCGACCTTGACCTGGTCGAGCATCGCCGCATCCTTCACGCGCAGCACCATGGTCATCGCGGCCATGCCGAGGTTCTTGATCTCGCCGTGGCGCAAGGTGATCTTGCCGGTCTCCTTGTCGATCTTCTTCACTTCGCCATCGGTCAGTTCTGCCGCGGGAGCCGCTTCATGGCCGGCGTGGCCGGCATGGGCGCCGTGCGCGCCGTGTCCAGCATGGCCGTCCTGCGCGGATGCGATGGCGCTTGCTGCGCTCAGCACGATGGCCAGGGTCAGGGTCGAGAATGCGTTCATGGTGTTTCCTTTCGTTGAGTCGGTTCAGTTGTAGTGCTTGGAAATCCTGGGCTGGTCAGTGGTGCCCCTGGTGGCCCCTGGGTTTGCGGACCGTGACTTCGACCTCGGGCGTTTTTGCCGCGGGCATCGACCGGCCGCCCGCATCCTGGCTGCGCACCGCAGCCGGCGCCTCACCCTTCCATTCGTAGGCCACCGTTCCTGCCGGGTGCTTGTACCAGCCCGGGTCCTTGTAGTCGCCGGCCTTCTGGTCCTTGCGCACCTTCAGCACCGTGAACATGCCGCCCATCTCGACGCCGCCGAAGGGGCCCTGGCCGGTCATCATCGGCAGCGTGTTGTCCGGCAGCGGCATTTCCATGTCGCCCATCGAACCGCCTTTCTCGCCCATGACCATGTAGTCCGGCACCAGCTTCGTGATCTTTTCGGCGACGCCGCGGTGGTCGACGCCGATCAGGGTCGGGACGTCGTGGCCCATGGCGTTCATGGTGTGGTGCGACTTGTGGCAGTGGAAGGCCCAGTCGCCCGGCTCGTCGGCGATGAACTCGATCGCGCGCATCTGGCCCACCGCCACGTCGGTGGTCACTTCCGGCCAGCGCGACTCCGGGCGGGTCCAGCCGCCGTCGGTGCCGGTCACTTCGAACTCGTGCCCGTGCAGGTGGATCGGGTGGTTCGTCATGGTCAGGTTGCCGGTGCGGATGCGCACGCGGTCGCCCTGGCGCACGTTCATCGTGTCGATGCCCGGGAAGACGCGGCTGTTGAAGGTCCAGATATTAAAGTCCAGCATCTCGTTCACGCGCGGCGTATAGCTGCCCGGCTCGATGTCGTAGGCGTTCAGCAGGAAGACGAAATCGCGGTCGACCCGGTGGTGGGCCGGATTCTTCGGGTGCGTGACCCAGAAGCCCATCATGCCCATCGCCATCTGGACCATCTCGTCCGCGTGCGGGTGATACATGAAGGTTCCCGGCCGGCGCGCGACAAACTCATAGACAAAGGTTTTTCCGGGCTGGATGCCGGGCTGGGTCAGGCCCGTCACGCCGTCCATGCCGTTCGGCAGGCGCTGGCCATGCCAGTGGATGCTGGTATGTTCCGGAAGCTTGTTGGTCACGAAGATCCGGACACGGTCGCCCTCGACCACTTCGATGGTCGGGCCCGGGCTCTGGCCGTTGTAGCCCCACAGGTTCGCCTTCATGCCCGGTGCGATCTCGCGCACCACGGGTTCGGCGATCAGGTGGAACTCCTTGACGCCATTGTTCATGCGCCAGGGCAGCGACCAGCCATTCAGGGTGACGACCGGGTGGTAGGGGCGGCCGTTGGGCGGCGGCGGCGGCGGTTGCGTCGCTGCGGATGTCATGATGGGCGCTTCCGGCAGCGTGGCCGCGCCGGCGCGGCTCACCAGGCCGGCGCCAACCAGTGCGGCGGCGCCAGTGAAGAAATCTCGACGAGAACTCATTGCTTGTTTCCTTGTTTAGTGTGCCGGGGCAGCGGCTTGCGCGCTGGCGCCGCCAGCCATGCCGACCGTGGCGCCGCCGCTGCCGTTGATGGCAGCCTGCAGGTCGGTGTCGGCGATCCAGTAGTCGCGCTGCGCCTCGATGGCCGCGTTCACGCCGCTGATTTGCGCGCGTGCGTCGGCCAGCAGTTCGAAGACGCTCATCAGCATCCCGTTGTAGCGCAGCAGGGTCTCTTCCGAGATCTTCTTGCGCAGCGGGACGATTTCGTCGCGGTAGTGCCTGGCCACGTCGTAGCTGGTGCGGTAGGCGGAATACGCTTCCCGCACCTGGGATCGGGCCGTGATCGCGGTATCGGCGGTGCGATGCACCGACTGCATGTAGAGCGCCTCGGCTTTTGCGATGCGGGCTCCGCCCCAGTCGAACAGCGGCAAGGCAAGCTCGATCTCGTAGCCGTTCTCGCGTGGCTCGCCGGATTTGCTCGAGTTCACGTAACCGCCTTCGAGCACGTTGACAAAGCCGGTTGCCTTCGACAGGCCCAGCGCGCGGGCGGTCGCTTCTGTGCTCAGCTTCGCCAGCCGGACGTCGAGACGCTGCTGCATCGCGAGCGACTCGATATTGCCGGGCTCGCGCGGTGCGCCTGGCAGATCGGGAAGCCTGTCGGGCAGCTGGAATGCCGTATCCGCTCCCCAGACGCCCATCAGCCTCGCCAGCTGCTCGCGCGCCGCCGTCGCATTGTGGCGCGAGCGCGCCAGCTGCGCACTCGCTTCGGCGGAGAATGCCTGTTCGCGCGCCTGGTCGAGGGCGCTCAGGTTGCCGACTTTCGCCATGCGCGTGGCCAGTTCGGCGCTCGCCTGGGCCGCTTCGCGCACCTGCTCCGCGTAGCGGGCCGTCTGCGCGGCCGCGACCGCATTGAACCAGGCCTTGCGCGTGTCCGCAGCCGTGCGCACCGCCTCGGTAGCGGCAACCAGCTTCGCACTGTCGAAGCGGCGCCCTTCGATGTCCCGGCGCAGCGGGATCGTGAGGAGCCCGACCAGGTCGAACATGACGCTGCGTTCGATCTCGGTTTCGCCGCCGCCCGAGGTGCGGCCAAAGCTGAAGGAGGGATTCGCCATGCGGCCGGCCTGTACCAGGTCGGCTTCGGCAACGCCCAGTTCGGCAAGCGAAGCACGCAGGCCGCGGTTGTTCAGCAGGGCGACGCGCACGGCACTGTCGGCGGACAGCGGCTGCCTGAGCAGCGCAGACAGCTCGGCCTGGGCCCCGGTTTCCGCAGTGGTGCCGCGCGGAAGGCGGATGTCCTGGCCGATCCGCTCGGTGGTCATGGACGACACGGCGTCGAGGCCGCCGTCCCTGGAAAAGCTGGCGCAACCGCCCAGGGTGAGGGCGATGGCGCCGATCGCGATACTGCGAAGGGCCGGGCCGCGAAAGGCTGGGTGTGATTGTCTTGTTCTCATGGGTCGGCTCCGGCTCAGTGATGCTGGTGGTGGCCCTTGGCGGGAGCGGCCGGCGCCGCCTTGCGCGGCGCATCCTGGACAGGGGCGGGGTGACTGCCGTGGCCAGCGTGGCCTGCCTGGCCCGCCACAACATCGTTGGCAGCGCGCCACGCCTTGTCCGGCGGCTGCGCGCCGTTCGCGGGCGGCGGCTGGTGTTCGGTCAGCACGGATGCATACACCGTCGCAGGAACGGCAGCGGACGGATCGGTCGGGTCGGGTGACCGGGCCGCTTGCTGGGCCTGGGCGCCAAGCGCAGCAACGGACAGGGCGGAAAGAGCCGCCCAGAGCTTGAGTTTCATTGTTCAATCCTCGAAATCGGTCAGGAGGTACGCAGGCGCACCAAACTCCAAGACGCATCGCAGGCGCGGCGATGTGCCGGCGCGAAGGCTTGGTCGACTAAGCGGATTACTGCCGTGGAGGTCGTTGCGGGCCGTCGGGGATGAAACCGCCGGCCAGCTCGGCGGAAGCGACAAGGACCGCTTCCGATCCATCGAAGCGGGGAACGGAGAGCGAAGAAGAGGGCGGCGCAACGGCGCCGATACAGAATGCCGAGCATGCACTGCAAGACGAGTGCGAAAGCTTTTCGATCCCGCTATCGGAAGAGTCGCCTTGCGCCGGGGCGTCGGCAGGGTCCATGGCGTGCATGCCATGGTGCGCGTGCGGATCGTCGGCCGCGGCGTGCGCCGCGTGCTTGGCCGCCGGCGCCGGGCTGGATTGTTGCTGAACCGGCGCGCAGGACATGTTGACGGACGCAGCCACCGCATGCAGCGGAAGCGCGGCCATCAGCAGCCATACCAGCAATGTCGTGAGCAGACGGTTCATAGGTGCGGCGAGTATAGCACGACGGTTTTCGCGTTGTAACAGGTTCAAGCCCGGGCAAAGCGTTCCGGCATCGGTGAATTTGTAGCCGAATGTAAGTGTGGCCGGGCTAGCGCAGGTAGGAGGCGACGTTGCCCGCAATGCGCCCGAGCTCCGCCTCGGTCAGCGGCAGCGCGCGGAACGCCGCCCAGGCCTCGCGCGGTTTCATGTTGGTGGGCGTGGCCGCATCCGACCCGTACAGGATCTTGTCGATGCCCACCATGCGGATGCGCTCGACCATCTCGCGCGCGTGAAGCGGCGACATGTCCGGGGTGGCGATGGAGGCGACGTCGAAATACAGGCTGCGGGTGTTCGGGTCCTTGCGCGCCGCCGCCTCCGCGAACACCCGCATCACTTCGTTGGACGGCGGGTCGTCGTAGCCGGGGCCGGCACCGGCGAAATGCGCGACCTGCACCACGATGCCGGTCGCTTCCGGCATCAAGTGTTCCATGAAGGCGCGCGCCTGCGCTTCGCCGTAGGGGCGCTTGAGCGAGATCGAGGCGCGCATGTGGACCGCGATCGCCATGCCGTGCCGGTTGGCGGCGCGGAATACCTCGCGCAGGCGGGCGGCGTGCTCGGGCTTTTCCAGCTGCACGTCGGAATTCCCGAAGTGCATCTTGATCCCGGTGCGCAGCTGCGGGTGCGCCGCGCAGCGCTCCAGTTCGGCCAGTGCGTAGTCCTTGAGCGGGTTGAAGCCGCAGAAGGCGCGCAGGCGGTCTGGATACCTGGCCACCTGGGCGGCGGTCCAGTCGTTCTCCGCCTTCACCTTGCCGTATTCGTCCTCGACCACGCGCGCGGGCCGGCCGTACATATAAGCGGTCGACATGACGGCGGCGCGGTGGATGCCGGCGCTGTCCAGCAGGGCGATCAGTTCGGTCACCGGGATCTCGCGCAGCGCGTCCGGGCCGGGCTTGGGCGCGATGAGGGCAATGATGGCGGGGCTGAACAGGTGCTGGTGGTGGTCGGCGGCGGCGACGAGCGGAGCCGGCGCCGCCGGGACGGCCGTGCCGGCCAGGTTGGCGCAAGCCGTGACGAGCGGCAGGACAAGCAGCAGGGCTGCCGTGCGGCGCAGCGTGGCGAACGGGCGGGACATGACATACCTCGGGAGGATCGACGAGGCCTCAGACTAGCGGGTGGCGCCCGCGCTGTCCACGACAAATGGATACATATATCGGCCGGAATCTCGGGGCCGTTTTCTCTGCGCCACGCGGGTGCAGCGTCACGACCTGCATGCAGTGTAATGAAAGACGCGGCTCCGGACATCCCCCACGGCGGGGGTAATCATAGAACGGTCACCACCACGCGCCGCAGGTGCGGGGCGGTGCGGTGTTCGTACAGGTAGATGCCTTGCCAGGTCCCGAGCAGGAGGCGGCCGTCGCCGACCGGAACGCCCAGGGACGACCCGGTGAGCATGTTGCGCACGTGGGCCGCCATGTCGTCCGGACCCTCGGCATCGTGGCGGTAAGCCGGGTCGCCGTCGGGCGCCAGGCGCGCCAGCACGGTCTCGAGGTCGCGCCGTACATCGGGGTCGGCGTTCTCGGTGATCAGGAGCGAACAGCTGGTGTGCTGCACGAAGACGTGGGCCAGGCCGCATTGCACGCCGGAGGCGCGCACAACATCGGCCACGGCGGTGGTGAGGTCGCGCGTGCCGCGCCCTGCTGTCTGGATCTCGAGGATGGTCTGGTATGCCATATCCGGCACAGCCTAACAGAATCAGGCAGCGCGCGCGGACGCCAGGCCGGACAGGGCCGCCAGCAGGTCGTCCAGCGGCGCCGGGCGCGAGAACAGGAAGCCCTGCATGCAGGGGCTGCCGTTATCGGACAGGAAGGCGGCCTGCTGCGCAGTCTCGATGCCGTCGGCCACCACGCGCAGGCCGAGGTGCTCGGCCATCGCCAGGATCGACTGCACGATGGCGGTGCCGTTGACGTCGTTCGGGGTGTCGCGGATGAAGCTCTTGTCGATCTTGAGCTCGTACAGCGGCATCTTCTTCAGGTAGGCCAGGTTCGAGTAGCCGGTGCCGAAGTCGTCGACCGAGAAGCGGATGCCGAGCCGGGCCAGCTCGTGCATGCGGGCGATGGTCTGGTCCAGGTTCGACACCAGCAGGCCCTCGGTGACTTCGAAGATCAGCTGTCCGGCCGGCGCGCCGGTCTCGCGCAGCACCTGGGCGACCGACTCGACGAAATCCGGCTGGCGGAACTGCGCCGGGCTGACGTTGATCGACAGCGGCAGCGGATGGCCGGCCGCATCCAGGCGCAGCCAGGCCTCGCAGGCCTGGCGCAGCACCCAGTTCCCGAGCGGGACGATCAGGCCGGAAGACTCGGCGATCGGAATGAACACGTCCGGCGGCACCAGCACGCCGTCGGCGCGGCGCCAGCGCATCAGGAGTTCGGCTCCGACCGGCTGCTGGGCGTGGTCGACCTGCAGCTGCAGGTGCATGGCCAGCTCGCCGTTCTCGAGCGCCATGGCGAGATCGCGCTCCAGGGTCAGCTTGCGTTCGGCGTCGGCCAGCATGGTGGTCTCGAACAGGGCCACGCCGTTGCGGCCCGCAGCCTTGGCCTGGTACATCGCGGTGTCGGCTTCGCGCAGCAGGTCGTGGGCGGTCTGGCCGGCGCGCAGCGGCAGGGCCACGCCGACGCTGCCCGAGGAGCGATAGGTGTGCTCGCCGATCGTGGCTTCCTCGCCCAGCGCCGCCAGCACCTTGTAGGCCACCTTCATCGCCGCCGTGGTGGCGGCTTCGGCGTCGTCGCCAAGATCGTTCAACAGGATGACGAACTCGTCGCCGCCCAGGCGCGCCACGGTGTCGCGCCCGCGCACCGCCGAGACCAGGCGCCCCGCGGCGTGGCGCAGCAGGGCGTCGCCGGTGGCATGGCCCCTGGCGTCGTTGACGTACTTGAAGTTGTCGAGGTCGATGTACAGCACCGCGCCGAGGGTGCCGCCGGCGTCGCGCGCGGCCACCAGCGCGTCGAGGCGTTCGGTGAACAGGCGGCGGTTGGGCAGGCCGGTGAGCACGTCGTAGAAGGCCAGGTTGTGGATCGCCTTGGCCGAGTTGCGGCGTTCGGTGATGTCGCGTCCGACCACGACCCAGTGCGTATGGCGTCCGCCCTCGCTGGCGAAGGGCACCATTTCCATCTCCGCCCAGAAGGCGTCGCCGCCCTTGGTGTAGTTGAGCAGCTCGGCCTTGACCGGTTCGTTGCGCGCTACGGCGCGCTGGATGCGGGCCATCTCGTCCGGATCGGTTTCCGGGCCGTGCAGCAGGCGCATGCTTTGCCCGATGATCTCGTCGCGGCGGTAGCCGGTGCGGCGCTCGAAGGCTTCGTTGGCGAAGATGATCGGCTGCGGCGCGCCCGGCGTATCGACCGCGTGCGCGATCAGGACCATGTCGTTCAGGCGCGCCACCGCGGCCGAGGTCAGGCGCAGCTCGGCATTCAGCTCGTACAGCCTGGCCTGCTTGTGCTCGAGGGATTCGGCGAAGCCCTGCACCTCGCCCAGGGTCTGGGACAGGCCCTTGACCAGGTTGCCGCAGGTGATGGTGATGACGGCGCCGACGAACAGGTAGTTGAGCGTGACCACCAGCGAGGACAGCAGTTCGTTCCCGCCCAGCCCCCTAACGACCAGCTGCGCGTGCCCGCTCAGGCCGAGGCCGAGGATGGTGGCCGCGCTCAGGACCAGGGCGCCAAGCGCATGGCGGGTGCCGAGCAGCACCACCGCCAGCACTGGCAGACCCATGAGGTAAATCTGGCTGGCCGCGCCGACGCCGATCATCAGGAAGACCCCGGCCAGAAAGAGCACCGCCAGGAAGTTCAACACCCGCAGCGTATAAGGCAGGCGATCGAACCACCAGATGGCGAGCAGCCAGGCCAGCGCTACGGTGTCCATCACCGCGATCTGCCACATGCCGTCGGCCACCGCCAGGAGCGAGCTGGGCACCGGGGTGACGAAGCCGAGCAGCAGCACGGCCGACATCAGCTTGGAGAAAATGCGTGCGCGCCAGTGCGCGAGATCGTAGAACTGTTTCATGCACCCGGCTCGTACGCACTGAAATGTTTCTCCAGGGTACTATATCTTGTATAAATGCAAGATTATACCGAAGGTGGCGACGGCGCGTCAGGCAGGTGGCATTTCAGTGTTGCAGATTTACACGCTGTGGGACAGGCCCAGCTTGCGATTGGCCGGCACCGCCACGTCCATCAGCTTTGGGCGCGGCAGGTCGAGGGCGGCCATCAGGGCGACGAAATCGTCGCGCGAGCGGCCGGCCAGGCGCGCGTTGTGGCGCTTTTCCCAGCCGATGCTCGATACCGATTGGCCACGATAGTCGTGGCCGGGCCAGACGCGGACGGCATCGTCCAAGGTAAAGAGCTTGCCGGTGACGCTGTCGTACAGGGCCTCCGCGCTGCCGCCCTGGAAGTCGGTGCGCCCGCAGCCGCCGACCAGCAGGGTGTCGCCGCTGAACAGGTTGCCGCGCCACAGGTAGCACATGCTGCCCGCGGTGTGGCCCGGGGTGTGGATCACCGCGATGTGCTCGCGCGCGCCGAACCTGATCAGGTCGCCGTCCTGCAGCTGGATTTCGGCCGGCGGGATGCCGCAGCCGCTCGGCACGCAGGCCTTGGCGCCGGTGAGGGCGCGCAGCTTGCCGGCCGAGGTGACGTGGTCGGCGTGGGCGTGGGTCTCGAGCACGTGGGTCAGGCGCAGGCCGAGGCGTTCGATGTGGTCGAGGTCGCGCTGCCAGTGGCGGTCGACCGGGTCGATGATCACCGCATCCTGGCAGTCCGGCGCGGACAGGATGTAGGTATACGTCGAGGATTCGGCGTCGAACAGCTGGATCGGGTTGACTTGCATGGGCTCTCCTGGATGCGGCGATGTTGTACCACAGGGGAGCTCATTGCGCCAGTGTCGCCATCTTGTCGCGCAGGCTCGCTTCCGACAGCTCGCCCACATGGCGGGCACGCAGCACCCCGCGCGCATCGTAGAACAGCGTGGTCGGGAAGCCCACCGAGCCGGTGCGCGCCCCCAGCTGTCCGGCCGGGTCGAGCAGCACGTTCTCCATGCGCAGTCCCTGCGCCGCCAGGAAGCTTGCGACCTGCGCCGCCGATTCGCCCTGGTTCACGAACACGAAGCCGACGTCGGGCCGCTTCGCCTGCATCGCCGCCAGCGCCGGCATCTCGCGCCGGCACGGCGGGCACCAGGTGGCCCACAGGTTCACCACCAGTGGCTTGCCCTGGAAATCGCGCAGCGCTGTTTCGGCGCCGTCCAGGCGGCGCACGCTCAGTTCGGGCAGGGGTGCATGCGGCGGCGCGAAGGCCTGCAGCATCAGGGTGCCGCCCAGCCACAGGCCGATGCCGGCCAGGCTGGCGACCAGCAGGGGACGGCGCAGCAGGGGATGGCGGCGGGTCAGCTCGGCGCCGATCACGCAGGCGACCAGCAGGCCGGCCGTGGAGTCGAAGCCGCCGTCGCGGAAGTCGAGCGCGGTCCAGGGCTGCTGCGCGAACAGGTCGTGGTGGCGCAGCACGAACACCGCGCGCGCGCTGACGAATCCGGCGAGCACCATCTTCCACAGGATCGGGCCGGCATCGAGGCCGCGGCGGCGGTAGCGCCCGGCCAGCAGATTGGCCAGCACGATGCCGCCCAGGACCAGCAGCACCGCGGTGGGAAGGACCAGGGGACCGAGAGTAACGACGTCCAGGGGCATCAATCGCGCTCGGGCTCGGGTTCCACCGGATGGTAGCGCGACACCATGATGCGGTCGATGCGGTTGCCGTCCATGTCCATGACCTCGAAGCGGAAGCCTGCCCAGTCGACGATGTCGGAGGGCTTGGGGATGTAGCCCAGCTGGTAGAGCATGAAGCCGGCCAGCGTATGGTAGGCGCCTTCGTCTTCGCCGGGGAAGATCTGCGCGGTCTCGAGCAGGTCGCGGAAGCGGTCGAGCGAGACGCCGCCGTCGAGCAGCCAGCTGCCGTCGTTGCGCTGCACGGCGTCGGCGTCGTGCTCTTCGCCGGCCACGGAGACGTCGCCGACCAGGGCGCTCATCACGTCGCTCAGCGTAACCATGCCCTGGATGTCGCCGTATTCGTCGACGATCAGGGCCAGCTCGGCGCGGTTCTTCTTGAACATCTCGAGCAGGGCCATGGCGCTCACGGTTTCGGGGACATACAGCAGCTCCTGCACCGCGCCCTCGAGGTCGATGGCGTCCAGCTGGCCGGTGCGCACTGCCTGCGCGAACAGGTCGCGCGCCATCACGTAGCCGAGGATGTGCGAACGGTCGCCGCGGCAGACCGGGAAGCGGCCGTAGGGATTGGCCGCGATGGTCTCGAGGTTGTGGGTGCGCCCGTCTTCGAGGTCGATGATCACCAGGTCGACCCGCGGCGTCATCAGGGACTTCAGGTGCTGGTCGTCGAGGCGCAGGGCGCGCTGCACGATGTCGTATTCGGTCTTCTCGAAAACGCCGGTGTCGGCGCCTTCCTTGATCATGCCGGCGATGTCTTCTTCGGTAGGGGCTTCTTCCCTGGCCGCCTTGATGCCGAGCACGCGCACGATGGCATTGGTGGCCAGCGACAGGAACTTCACGAAAGGCGACATCAGCACCGACAGCGTGCGCAGCGGCGGGGCGATCAGGGTCGCCGTCGCGTCGGGGAAGGCCATGGCGATGCGCTTGGGGACCAGTTCGCCGAAGATGATCGACGCGATGGTAATGAAGATGACCACCAGGCCGAGCGCGATCTCGCGCGCATACGGCGCGAGCAGCGGCACGGTTTGCAGTTCGGGGGTGAGGTGGCTGACCAGCGAGGCTTCGCCGAAGGCACCGTTGAAAATGCCGATCAGGGTGATCCCGACCTGCACGGTGGAGAGGAAGTGGCTGGGGTCGTCCGCCAGCTCGAGCGCGGCGCGCGCCCCGCGGCTGCCTTCTTCCGCGCGCCGCTCGAGGCGCATGCGCTTGGCCGAGACCAGTGCCAACTCGCTCATGGCGAACACTCCGTTCATCAGGATGAGGAAGGAGATGATCAATATGTCGGTCAACACTGGCGCGGGGCCTCCGTCGGACGTTCCGGGCCGCGACCGGGCACGCGCGAAAGCGGCGTACGCCACATCATCGCATGGCGGGTGGCATGTCCGCCACACGAATTGTCAGGCTGGCATCTTCGCCGCTGTCCTTACGGGCTTGGGCGGAAGTGCTTGCCGATGCCCGCCCAGCACTGCTGGTAGTCCGGCTGCAGCTGGGGCGAGGCCAGCGCGTGCGCGGTCGGCACCAGCACATGACGGGTCTCGAACATGAAGGCCATGGTGTCGAGCACCTTGTGCGGCCGGCCGGTGTCGGCGCTGCTGGCCTTCTCGAAGGTAGCGGCATCCGGACCGTGCCCGCTCATGCAGTTGTGCAGGCTGGCGCCGCCCGGCACGAAGCCCTCGGCCTTGGCGTCGTAGGCGCCGTGGATCAGGCCCATGAACTCGCTGGCGACGTTGCGGTGGAACCAGGGCGGACGGAAGGTGTCTTCGCCCACCAGCCAGCGCGGCGGGAAGATCACGAAGTCGAGCGTGTCCACCCCGGGGGTGTCACTGGGCGCCTGCAGCACCAGGAAGATCGACGGGTCGGGGTGGTCGTAGCTGATCGAGCCGATGGCATTGAAATGGCGCAGGTCGTATTTATAGGGCGCGTAGTTGCCGTGCCAGGCGACCACGTCGAGCGGCGAGTGGCCGATGCGAGCGCGCCACAGGCCGCCGCAGAACTTGGCCACCAGTTCGAACTCGCCCTCGATGTCCTCGAAGCGCGCGCATGGGGTCAGGAAGTCGCGCGGGTTGGCCAGGCCGTTCGATCCGATCGGTCCCATGTCGGGCAGCTGCAGCAGGGCGCCGAAGTTCTCGCAGATGTAGCCGCGCGCCGCGCCGTCGGGCAGCGCGACGCTGAAGCGCACCCCGCGCGGGATCACCGCGATTTCCTGGGGTTCGAGCTCGATCAGGCCGAGTTCGGTGGCGATGCTGAGGCGCCCCTGCTGGGGGACCACCAGCAGCTCGCCGTCCGCGCTGTAGAAATAGCGGCCTTCCATGTCCCTGTTGGCGGCGTACAGGTGGACCGCGCAGCCGCTCATCGCTTCGGGGGAGCCGTTACCGGCCATGGTCACCCAGCCGTCGATGAAGTCGGTCGGGGCATCGGGCAGGGGCAGGGGGCTCCAGCGCAACTGGTTGGGCGGGGCCGGGGTGTCGAAGCGGCTGACGATCCGTCCAGTATCGATCCGGCTGAAGCTTCCGTGCACGGCAGCCGGGCGGATCCGGTACAGCCAGGAGCGACGGTTGTGGCTGCGCGGGGCGGTAAAGGCGGTGCCGGAAATCTGTTCGGCGTACAGGCCGTAGGCCACGCGTTGCGGCGAATTGCGGTGCTGCGGCAGGGCCCCCGGCAGGGCTTCGGTGGCGAATTCGTTGCCGAATCCGCTCATGTAGGTGGATGCTTGCTCGAGCGTGTGGCGCATGTTTATCTCCTCGGCGCTACTCTAGAAGAATTCAGCATGTTTTACGAGATGAATAGAAAAATGTAGACTATTCATCAGCTAAATATTGCTGTTCGCGCGCACCCGGTGCGCCCACAATGCAGCCCAGGCAAAGGAAGCCATGATCGAACCGCACACCATCGACCTGAACTTGCTGACGGTATTCCAGGAAGTCTACCGGGAGCGCCAGATTTCCGCGGCCGCCAGGCGGCTGGGACTGAGCCAGTCGGCGGTGAGCAACGCGCTGGCGCGCCTGCGGCGAAGTTTCGGCGACGAGTTGTTCGTTCGCACCGCCCTGGGGATGCAGCCGACGCCGCTGGCGACACAGATGGCCGAGCCGATCGGCGTGGCGATGGCGCAGGTGGCGCTGGCGCTGAACCAGCGCAGCCGCTTCGACCCGGCCACCAGCAGCCGGCGCTTCGTGCTGGCGATGACGGACGTGGGGGAGATCTACTTCATGCCGGCGCTGATCGAGCGCTGCAAGCTGCTGGCGCCGCAGGTCGAGATCAGCTCGGTGCGCGCCGGCCTGCTGCCGCTGAAAGAGGAAATGGAAGGCGGACGGGTGGACCTGGCGGTGGGGCCTTTCGAAGACATCTCGGAAGCGCTGTACCAGCGCCAGCTGTTCCGCCAGCCCTACGTGACGATGATGCGCAAGGGCCATCCGTTGGGGAAGGGCGCGCTGACGCTGGCGCGCTTCGTGAGTGCCGAGCACATGCTGGTCGATGCGAACGAAAGCCCGTACGACCGCATCAACGCGCTGCTGGCGCGCGCCGGCGTCGGGTCCACGGCGGGCCCCCCGGTGCGCTTCCGGGTGCCGCACTTCACTGCGGTGCCCTACATGGTGAGCAGCTCCGACCTGGTGGTCACGGTGCCGCAGAAGCTGGCCGAACGCGCCGCGCTGCCGTTCGGGCTGGAATGGATTACGCCGCCACTGGAGCTGCCGGCGCTGCAGACGAACGTGTTCTGGCACCGCCGCTACAACCAGGACCCGGGCAACCAGTGGCTGCGCGGCTTGCTGGCGGAAGTATTTGCAGAATGAGTGCGTTTAACGCTGTGACGGCCGTGGAGACGGCCGCTGAATGATCACCGAACAACGACAGAAGGAAGAGAAAAATGGCAGACCTGTTTGAGAACCCCATGGGCCTGATGGGCTTCGAGTTCGTCGAGTTCGCGTCGCCGACGCCCGGCGTGCTCGAGCCCGTGTTCGAAGCACTGGGCTTCAGCAAGGTGGCGGTGCACCGCTCGAAGCAAGTGAGCCTGTACCGCCAGGGCGACATCAACTTCATCATCAACAACGAGCCGAAAAGCTACGCCGCCTACTTCGCCGCCGAGCACGGCCCCGCCGCCTGCGGCATGGCCTTCCGCGTGAAGGATTCGCACAAGGCCTATGCGCGCGCGCTGGAACTGGGCGCGCAGGCGGTCGAGATCCCGACCGGCCCGATGGAGCTGCGCCTCCCGGCCATCAAGGGCATCGGCGGCGCGCCGCTGTACCTGATCGACCGTTTTGAAGACGGCAAGTCGATCTATGACATCGACTTCGCATTCCTGGAAGGCGTCGAGCGCCATCCGCCAGGCCACGGCCTGAAAGTGATCGACCACCTGACCCACAACGTCTACCGCGGCCGCATGGCATTCTGGGCCGGCTTCTACGAGAAGCTGTTCAACTTCCGCGAGATCCGCTACTTCGACATCAAGGGCGAATACACCGGCCTGACCTCGAAAGCCATGACCGCGCCGGACGGCAAGATCCGCATCCCGCTCAACGAAGAAGGCAAGGCCGGCGGCGGCCAGATCGAGGAATTCCTCATGCAATTCAACGGCGAGGGCATCCAGCACATCGCGCTGCTTACCGACGACCTGATTAAGTCGGTGGACAGCCTGCGCGCCGCCGGCGTGCCGCTCATGAAAGCGCCGCCCGCGACCTATTACGAGATGCTCGAAGGCCGCATTCCGGGCCACGGCGAAAACGCCGCCGAACTTCAGACCCGCGGGCTGCTGCTCGATGGCGCCGTCACCGACGGCAAACCGCGCCTGCTGCTGCAGATCTTTTCCGAGACCCAGCTGGGACCGGTGTTCTTCGAGTTCATCCAGCGCAAGGGCGATGACGGTTTCGGCGAGGGCAATTTCAAGGCGCTGTTCGAGTCGATCGAACGGGATCAGCTGCGGCGCGGGGCGATCGCGGGCGCGACCGCCGAGGCTTGAAATTCCGGCGTGTCACGGCACACGCCGCGAAACAGTTTGCTATCCTGAGCGCTTTGCCCCGTCCTAGCGCCTCATGCTCGCCGCCTTCACGATCCTGCTGCTGTTCCAGTGCCTCGGCGAAGGCCTCGTCTTCCTGTTGAAGCTGCCGATCCCCGGCCCGGTCGCCGGCATGCTGCTCCTGATGGCGGCCTTGCTGGCTTGGCCGCCGCTGGAAAAGCGCATCGAGGACGCGGCCAACACCCTGCTGTCGCACCTGTCGCTGCTGTTCGTCCCGGCCGGTGTCGGCATTTATGCGTCCGCAGCCAGCGGCAATGGCCACTGGTTGGCGATCCTGGCATCGCTGTTCGCGAGCACCGTGCTGACGCTGGCGGTCACCGGCCTGCTCCTGCGTGGCCTGGAAAAAAAGGACGGCGATGCCTGAGCTGAACCAGCTGAGCCAGTTCTGGGTCTATTTGTCCGCCTCGCCGCTGCTGGGCCTGACGATGACCTTGTGCGCCTACCTGCTTGCACACCGCATCGCCGCCTTGTTCAAGGGGGCGCCGCTGGCCAATCCGGTCGCGATAGCGCTGGTCCTGGTGGTCCTGGTGCTGTGGCTGTCCGGCATGTCCTACCAGCGCTACTTTGCCGGGGCCCAGTTCGTCCACTTCCTGCTCGGCCCGGCCACCGTGGCCCTGGCGCTGCCCCTGGTGCGCCAGCTGCCGCGCCTGCGCCGCGCCGTCCTGCCCTTGGGCGCGGCGCTGCTGCTCGGCTGCGTCACCGCGATCGTCTCCAGCGTCGGCGTCGCGCTGCTGCTGGGCGCCGGCCCGCAACTTGCCGCCACCCTCGGCCCGAAATCGGCCACCTCGCCGATCGCGATGGCGGTCTCGGAGCGGCTGGGCGGCATTCCGGCCCTCACCGCCGGCATGGTGATCGCCACCGGCATCTTCGGCGCCGTCTTCGGCCCGTGGCTGTTCGACTGCCTGCGCATCACCGCGCCCGCGGCGCGCGGCTTTGCCCTCGGCCTGGCCTCGCACGGCATCGGCACCGCGCGCGCCTTCCAGTCCAGCGCCGAAATGGGCGCGTTTGCCGGCCTGGCGATGGGCCTGAACGGGGCGCTGACGGCACTGATCGCACCAATGCTGGTGCCGGCGGTGCTGCGCTTTCTGGCGTGAACGCGTTCGCGGCATGAAAAAGCCGGCCGCTGGCTGAACCAGGCGGCCGGCTTGCTTGCGTCCGTTGCGGAATCAGGCCGGGTTCGCCTTCCAGGTCTTCTTCGGTCCGACGGCCTTGACCGCGAATAGCGCGCTCGCCAGGCCGACCACCAGGGCGGCGCCGCTGCCGCCGAAGCCGACCGCGTGTTCCTTGGCCAGCTTGCCGGCTTTCGGGCCCACCAGTTCCATGCGGCGGCGCGTCATCCTGGCGCCCATGTCGGTCAGCATGTCGCGGCTCAGCTTGGCCTCGGCATGCGGCAGCAGGGTGGTTTCCTCGTCGGCCACATGGTGCATCACGTCGCGCATCAGTTCCATCACCAGCTTGTCGTGGCGCGGGTCGGAGCCGCTGGTACGGCGCAGCTCGGCGATCATGCGGCGCATTTCCATGTGCTCGGGCTCGGCCTTGTGCATGAAGGGCTCGCCCGAATCGCGCTGGCGCATCACCGGGTAGAAGATCTCTTCCTCGAGCGTTGCATGGATTTCCAGCGCGTCGCAGATGGTGTCGGCCAGCGCCTTCTTGACGCGCGGCGACTTGTCCTTTTCATACTGGTGGAAAGTGACCATCACGTGCGAATGGTCGAAGCGGATCATATTGGTAATGGTCGGGCTCAGCTTATTCAGGTTAAACATTGGTACCTCCTATGGTCATATAGCTAACATGGTAGTGCCGCGTTGCTCGTCTTTACTGTAGGCGTACGTGCCGCGCCCCTGTCGGCAAGGAACGCAGAGTAGCGGGCGTCCATGCCCTCAACCTCCCAAGCTAACCGAAAGTGGCCCAAAAAATACTCTTATTTATCAATTCCAACATTTCCATCAAGTTCATTAATTGTCGCTCCAGTCCTACAACTGTACGCGCGAACCCCTGATCCCCACTGCCGGGTCATGCTGCCAACATGAGATATACGGTTACCGGTCACGGCCGGTGCCATTGGACGGCGACGCCCTTGCGCGCCAAATGACTCATCACCGGAGGAATTTGTCCATGTTTGCACACAATAAACGCCTGCAATATACGGTCCGCGTCAGCGAACCGAATCCAGCCCTTGCCAACCTGATGCTGGAACAGTTCGGGGGGCCGCAGGGCGAGCTGGCCGCGGCCATGCGCTACTTCACCCAGGCCGTATCGGAAGACGATCCAGGCCGCAAGGACATGCTGTTCGACATCGCCACCGAGGAACTCAGCCACCTCGAGGTGATCGGCCACATCGTCGCCATGCTGAACAAGGGCGCCAAGGGCCGCCTGGCCGAAGCGGTCGACAGCGAAGCCGACATGTTCAAGGCCATTACCGGCGCCGGCAACGACAGCCACATCACACAGGTGCTGTACGGCGGCGGAACGCCGCTGGTGAATTCGGCCGGCGTACCCTGGACCGCGGCCTACATCGACTCGATCACCGAGCCGACCGCCGACCTGCGCTCGAACATCGCGGCCGAGGCGCGCGCCAAGATCGTCTACGAACGCCTGATCGCGCTGACCGACGACCCGGGCGTGAAAGAGGCGCTGGGCTTCCTGATGACGCGCGAAGTGGCGCACCAGAAGTCGTTCGAAAAGGCGCTGTACGCCATCGAGCCGAACTTCCCATCAGGAAAAATGCCGGCCGATCCGCGCTTTGCGAGCGTGTACTACAACATGTCGCAGGGCCCGGGCGAGATGCGCGGGCCCTGGAACCAGGGCGCCGACTGGGACTTCGTTACCGACCGCGAGAAGCAGATGGCGGTCGACGGCGGCTCGGGCGAGGCCGAAGTGGCGCTGCCGAGCGCGGACATCGACATCCTGAAACAGATGGCGATGCGCACCATGTCCGACCCGATGTCCTCGCCGCGCACCGGTGCCGAACTCGGGATGAGCATGCAGTCGGCCGGCGGTGGTACGATGGCGGGACAATCGGGGAATGCGTCCGGCGGTTCCATGGGCAGCGCCCAGGTCGGTTCCAAGGGCGGACCGCTCGACGACACCGGCATGAGCAAGCCCCAGGACAAGGGCACGGCCAAGGGCGTGAAGGCCATGAAGAAGTAAGCAGCGGCGCGGCCACGGCAGGGGCTTGCCTCCGTGGCCGTGCGGCTTCTCCACAAGGTTTGCATGGATACGAATGCAGAAAAAGCGCACGACACCTGGCTCGCCGCAGCCCGTACGCTGCTGCGCACGCTGAGTTTCCGCCACATCGTCGGCCTGGCCATCTGCAGCGTCGGCTGTGTCTTGCTGCTCGGCAGCCTGGTCGAGCAGATCATGGGCGCCAATCCCAAGATGCACCGCGCGCTGCTGGGCGGCGCAACCGCTGCGGCGGCCACCGCGCTCGGCACGCTGCCGGTCCTGTTTGCACAAAATTTCTCACGACGCAGCTTCGATTGCTTCCTCGGTTTCGGCGCCGGCGTGATGCTGGGCGCCACTGCGTTCTCGCTGGTGATCCCGGCGATTGCCGCGGCCAAGGCCGCCGGCGCCGGCAGCTGGGAAGCGAGCCTGATGGCCGGAGCCGGCATCATGGCGGGGGCGGGCGCCATCCTGCTATTGGGGCGCGCCGTGCAGTCCGAGGGCATCCTGGCGGAGGGCGACGCCGGCAAGTCGGTGCGCCGCGCCTGGCTGTTCGTGTGGGCCGTGGCCCTGCACAACCTGCCCGAAGGGATGGCGATCGGCGTCGGCTATGCCGGCATCGACATCGAAAAGGCCAATGCGCTGGCCACCGGCATCTCGATCCAGGACGTGCCGGAAGGCCTGGTGGTGGCGCTGGCCCTGCGCACGGTGGGCTATGGCCGCCTGACTTCGGTCGGGCTGGGCGTCGTGTCGGGGCTGATCGAGCCGGTAGCGGCGGCCTTCGGTGTGGCGCTGATCGGGATTGCGGCAGGCCTGCTGCCGTTTGCGCTGGCCGCGGCCGGCGGGGCCATGCTGTTCGTGATCGTGAATGACGTCATCCCCGAATACCGGCAGAACGGCAACGGCACTTTCGCCAGCATCGCGCTGATATTCGGCTTCATCCTGATGACGGTGCTCGACACGGCCTTGGCCTGAGTGCCTATCACCTTCGCGGCGCTTGACAAAGAAAATATGATGGACGTAATATGATATTCATCATATTTCGGAGTGCGCCATGAGCAGCTCAGCCAAATCCAGCAAGCGCGAGCAGTCCCACCACCGGATCGTCGAGGCCGCCAGCCATGCGGTGCGGCGGTATGGCTACGCCGGTGTCGGCGTGGCTGAGGTGATGAGAGAGGCCGGCCTGACCCACGGCGGCTTCTATGCCCACTTTGACTCGCGCGACGCACTGCTGGTCGAGGCGATCGAGCATGCCGGCGCGATCAGCAGCGCGGTGCTGGACGAGCGCATCGCCGCCCGCACCCGCGAAACAGGGGATCCGCTGGGCGCCCTGATCGAGCTCTACCTCTCCGACGAGCATCTGGCGCATCCCGAGCATGGCTGCGTGGTCGGCGCGCTGGCCAGCGAGATGCCGCGCCAGGCAGACGCGGTGCGCGCGGCCTCCAGCCAGCGTGTCGACCGGTTGGTGCGGCGCGTCGCCCTTGCACTGCCGGAAGGCGCAGACCCGGCCCTGGCCGGCGTGATTGCCGGCGCGCTGGTCGGTAACCTGCAGCTGGCGCGGGTGCATGGCGATCATCCGGAGGGCAGGGCGGCGTTGGCGGCTGCGCGCCGGACGCTGCGTACCCTGTTTGCGCCTGCACGAACTGATTGAGTTTCTCCACAGTCGGCCGTAGCCGATTCTTGCCTGTCCTAAAATATGATGTTCGTCATATGACGCCAATCATATTTCCAATGCTACCTGAAAGGAAATCCCATGAACATCCAGGACGCCACTGTCCTCGTCACCGGCGCCAATCGCGGTCTCGGCGCCGAATTCGCGCGCCAGGCGCTTGCCCGCGGCGCGAAGAAAGTCTATGCCGCCGCACGCGACCCGGAGACCGTCAAGCTCGGCGGTGTCGTTCCCGTCAGGCTGGACGTGACGGACGCCGCTGCGGTGGCCGCGCTGGCGGCAAGCTTGGGCGACGTCGACCTGGTGATCAACAATGCCGGGGTGGCGAGCACGGGCGGAATCATGGACGCGAACAGCGCCGGGTCACTGCGCTGGATGCTGGAAACGAACGTGTTCGGCATCCTGCACACGAGCCAGGCCTTCGCGCCGGTACTGGAAAGGAATGGCGGCGGCGCGTTCGTGAATGTGCTGTCGGTGGCGAGCTGGAAGAGCAACCCTGTGCTGGCGGCCTACGCGGTGACCAAGGCAGCGGCCTGGAACCTGAGCAACGGCCTGCGCGACGCCTTGCGGACGCAGGGCACGCAGGTGCTGGGCGTGCACGTGGGGCTGATCGATACCGACCTGGCGCGCGGCTTCGACCTTCCCAAGCTGACGCCCGGCACCGTGGTCGAACGGACGTTCGCCGCTCTCGAAGCAGGGGCCAGCGAGGTGCTGGTGGATGAGATCACCCGCGCAGTCAAGGCAGGGCTGGTCGCCGAGCCGCCGCTCTACACGCTGCCATAAGACTGGTCGGACAATGAACAACGCCCCGGGCGCCAGGCGCCGCGGGGCGTTGTCGTTTGCGGACGAAGGTCTGCTCAGTCGCGGATTTCCAGCGCGCGGTTCAGGCTCAGCGCCGCCAGCGAACCGACCGCACCCGACAGCAGGTACAGGCTGACGTAGCCGAGGCCGAAGTGGGCCGACAGTCCCAGTGCGACCAGCGGGGCGAAGGCCGCGCCAACCAGCCAGGCCAGGTCCGAGGTCAAGGCCGCGCCGGTGTAGCGGTACTGCTGCTTGAAGTTGGCGGTGACGGCGCCGGCAGCCTGGCCATACGACAGGCCCAGCAGGGCGAAGCCGACCAGGATGAAGGTGTTCTGGCCGGTGATGCCGCCGTCCATCAGCGAGGGCACGGCGAGCGAGAACAGGCCGATCAGGACGGCCAGGGTGCCGAGGGTGGTGCGGCGGCCGAGGCGGTCGGCGATCAGGCCGGAGGCCAGGATGCCCAGCACCGCGACGCCGGCGCCCCACATCTGGACGTGCAGGAACTCGTCCATCGGGCGGGTATCGTAGAGCTGGATCCAGGACAGTGGGAACACGGTCACCAGATGGAACAGCGCGTAGCTGGCCAGCGCGGCGAGGGCGCCGATGGCAATGTTGCTGCCTTGCGACTTGACCAGCTCGCCGACCGGGGCCGGGTCGAGTTCATGCGCATCGAGCAGGCGCGAGTACTCGCTGGTCGACACCAGGCGCAGCCTGGCGAACAGGGCCACGACGTTGATGGTGAAGGCGCAGAAGAACGGATAGCGCCAGCCCCAGACCAGGAAGTCGTCCTGCGACAGGTTGGTCAGCAGGTAGGCGAACAGGCCGGCGGCGATCAGGAAGCCGACCGGGGCAGCCAGCTGGCCCAGCATGGCGTACCAGCCGCGCTTGCCCTCCGGCGCGCTCAGCGCCAGCAGCGAAGGCAGGCCGTCCCAGGAGCCGCCCTGGGCGATGCCCTGGCCGATGCGCATCAGGGACAGGATCACCACGGCCGCCATCCCGATCCTGTCATAGGAAGGCAGGAAGGAAATCACGACGGTGCAGGTGCCCATCATGAGGAGGGCGATGGTCAGCTTGATTTCGCGGCTGAAGCGCGTCTGCAGCCACATGAACACCACGGTGCCGAGCGGGCGCGCGATGAATGCGAACGAAAAAACGATAAACGAGTACAGTGTCGCTTCGAGCCGGTCAGCCCACGGGAAAAAAACCGCGGGAAACACTAATACTGAAGCAATCGCATAGACGAAGAATTCGAAATATTCGGAGGCGCGGCCAATGACCACGCCTACGGCAATTTCTCCCGGGTGGATCTCGCCGTCCCGGGCGTTGATGTTACGAGCCCCGCTGGTAGGGTGGCTGATGGGAGCGGCACCTGCGCCGCCGTACGTCGTGCTTTGCATATCTTCGTCTCCTGAGGTCAGCTGGCCTCGACAGCCTGAAATCGCGCCCTTGTTCTCTTGTTGTTACGGCAGTGCCGTAATTGCAATATAGCAAGGGTGGGACAAAGTGTCCAATGGTTGCCGTAGGCCGTTGGCGTTACAGTAGCATGTTCTTATTCCCATGTAACGTTAGATACCTAGCATGATTCCTAAAATTGTCCGCCGCGGACTCCCATTACTTCTGCTTGCACTGCTGTCTGGCTGCAACACAGTCGTGATGAATCCCACCGGCGATATTGCAAAGCAGCAGGCGGATCTGATCACGATCTCGGTCCTGCTGATGTTGATCATCATCGTCCCGGTGATGATCCTGACGGTCCTGTTCGCCTGGCGTTACCGCAAGAACGCCAATGCGAAATACGAGCCGGACTGGGACCACTCGACCAAGCTCGAGCTCGTGATCTGGGGCGCTCCGCTCCTGATCATCATTGTGCTCGGCCTGATCACCTGGGTCTCGACCCACAAGCTGGACCCGTACCGTCCGCTCGACCGCATCGATGAACACCGCCCGATCCCGGCCTCCACCAAGCCGCTCGAAGTGCAGGTCGTCGCGCTCGACTGGAAGTGGCTGTTCATCTATCCGGAGCAGGGCATCGCCTCGGTCAATGAGCTGGTGACGCCGATCGACACCCCGATCCGTTTCAAGATCACGTCGTCGACCGTGATGAACACCTTCTATATCCCGACGCTGGCCGGCATGATCTACGCCATGCCTGGCATGGAGACGACCCTGAACGCGGTGCTGAACAAGACCGGCGACTACAAGGGTTTGTCCGCCAACTTCAGCGGCGAAGGTTTCTCGCACATGGGCTTTGCCTACAAGGGCGTGAGCGCGGGCGACTTCGACGCCTGGGTCCAGAAGATGAAGACCAATCCGGGCGTACTGAACCGTGCCGACTACCTGAGCCTCGAAAAGCCGTCCGTGCGCGAGCCGGTACGCTACTACGGCCAGGTGGAAACCGCGCTGTTCAACCGCATCCTGAACCGCTGCGTGGCCGAGGGCAACGTCTGCATGAACGAGCAGATGGCCCAGGATCACAAGCGCAACCAGGTCGCCGCCGCAGCCAAGCGCCTGTCGCAGCAGGGCAGTGTCGCCCAGCTGGCGGAGGCGGAGATGTGCGTGACGCCGGAAGCCGGTGGTCCGGCGCCCGGCACGCAGCTCAGCCGTACCTCTAACAATTCTGTGAAGAAGTAACCATGCAAGACTCTCTCGACCTGACGAAGCTACTCTTCGGTCGGCTCAGCTGGGACGCGATTCCGTTCCACGATCCGATCCTGCTCGCGACCTTCGCCGGCGTGATCGTCGGTGGCGGGGCCCTGGTGGCCCTGATCACCTACTTCCGCCAGTGGGGCAACCTGTGGACCAACTGGATCACCAGTATCGACCACAAGAAAATCGGCATCATGTACATGATCCTCGGGGTCATCATGCTGCTGCGCGGCTTTGCCGACGCGCTGATGATGCGCGCCCAGCAGGCATTCGCATTCGGCTCCAACCACGGCTTCCTGCCGCCGGACCACTACGACCAGATCTTCACCGCCCACGGCGTGATCATGATCTTCTTCGTGGCGATGCCGCTGGTGACGGGCCTGATGAACTACGTGGTGCCGCTGCAGATCGGCGCGCGCGACGTTGCCTTCCCGTTCCTGAACAACTTCTCGTTCTGGATGACCACGATGGGCGCGGTGCTGGTCATGGCCTCGCTGTTCGTGGGTGAATTCGCGCGTACCGGCTGGCTGGCCTATCCGCCGCTGTCGGGCATTCTCGCCAGTCCCGGGGTCGGCGTCGACTATTACATCTGGTCGCTGCAGATCGCCGGCGTCGGTACGCTGCTGTCCGGCGTGAACCTGATCGTCACCATCGTCAAGATGCGCGCGCCGGGCATGGGCCTGATGAAGATGCCGGTGTTCGTCTGGACCTCGCTGTGCACCAACATCCTGATCGTGATCACCTTCCCGATCCTGACCGCCGTGCTGGCCATGCTGGGCATGGACCGCCTGTTCGACACCGCCTTCTTCACGAACGACCGTGGCGGCAACGCGATGATGTACGTGAACCTGATCTGGATCTGGGGCCACCCGGAGGTGTACATCCTGATCCTGCCGGCCTTCGGCATCTTCTCGGAAGTCGTCTCGACCTTCTGCGGCAAGCGCCTGTTCGGCTATACCTCGATGGTCTATGCGACCTGCGTCATCATGGTCCTGTCCTACCTGGTCTGGCTGCACCACTTCTTCACCATGGGCAGCGGCGCGAGCGTCAACTCGTTCTTCGGCATCACCACGATGATCATCTCGATCCCGACCGGCGCGAAGATCTTCAACTGGCTGTTCACGATGTACCGCGGCCGCATCCGCTTCGAACTGCCGATGATGTGGACCGTGTCGTTCATGCTGACCTTCGTCATCGGCGGCATGACCGGCGTGATGCTGGCGATCCCGGCGGCCGACTTCGTGCTGCACAACTCGCTGTTCCTGATCGCCCACTTCCACAACGTGATCATCGGCGGCGTCGTGTTCGGCCTGTTCGCCGGCTTCAACTACTGGGCGCCGAAGATGTTCGGCGTGAAGCTCAACCAGTTCTGGGGCCATGTGTCGTTCTGGCTGTGGTCGATCGGTTTCTGGGTCGCCTTCACTCCGCCGTACATCCTGGGCTTCATGGGCTACACCCGCCGCGTGAGCCATTTCGAGGATGCCTCGGTCCAGTGGCTGTTCCAGATCTCGCTGGCTGGCACCCTGATGATCGCCGGCGGTATCGGCGCGCTGCTGCTGCAATGCTTCTTCACCTGGAAAGACCGTGCCAAGCTGCGCGACGTCACCGGCGATCCGTGGGATGGCCGCACCCTGGAGTGGTCGACCTCGTCGCCGCCGCCGGACTACAACTTCGCGTTCACTCCGGTGGTGCACGACAACGACACCTTCGCCGACATGAAGAAGAACGGCTACCAGCGTCCGCTGAAGGACTTCGTGCCGATCCACATGCCCAAGAACACCTGGGCCGGCTTTGGCATCTCGGTATTGTCGGCCGTGCTCGGTTTCGCGATCATCTGGCACATGTGGCTGCTGGTCGGCGTGTCCTTCGTCGTCCTGATGGCCGCGATCATCATCCACACGTTTAACTACAAGCGCGATTTCTACATCCCTGCGGAAGAAGTCGCCCGCACCGAAGAATCGCACACCCGTCTGCTGAAGAGCTATGTCTGACATTAAATCCACCATGAACGGCGGCCTGACCGCCGACGAGGTGACCGCGCGCTACATGGTGCGCGAGCACCATCCGGAGCACGGCACGCTGCTGGGCTTCTGGATCTACCTGATGAGCGATTGCCTCATCTTCGCGTCCCTGTTCGCGACCTATGCGGTGCTGGGCCGTAACTACGCCGGCGGTCCGACCGGCGCCGAGCTGTTCGACCTGACGCTGATCGCCATTAACACGGGCTTCCTGCTGCTATCGTCGATCACCTTCGGCGTCGCGATGATCTCCGCCCAGGCCAAGAAGCTGGGCGCGACCCTGCTCTGGATGGGCATCACCGGCCTGCTGGGCGTGGCCTTCCTGTCGCTGGAGCTCTATGAGTTCTACCACCTGATCCACCTGGGTGCGGGTCCGCAGCGCAGCGGCTTCCTGACCGCGTTCTTCGCGCTGGTCGGCACCCACGGCCTGCACGTGCTGTTCGGCTCGATCTGGCTGGTGACCCTGATGGTGCAGCTGGCCAAGCACGGGATCAACACCGAGAACTTCCGCCGCCTGCAGTGCCTGTCGCTGTTCTGGCACTTCCTGGACGTCGTCTGGATCGGCGTGTTCACCTTTGTCTACCTGATGGGAGTGCTGCCATGAGCGACCACATCCACCACCACGAGCACGACCACGACGGTCACACCAGCTTCGTTACGCATTATTCGATGAAGGATTACGCGATCGGCTTCGCGCTGTCGCTGGTCCTGACCGCGATCCCGTTCTGGCTCGTCATGGGCAACGTGCTGCCGTCCGAGACGACCAAGTACGTGATCATGGGCTTCGCGGCCGTCCAGTTCGTCGTGCAGATGATCTACTTCCTGCACATGAACTCGAAGTCGGAAGGCGGCTGGAACATGATGGCGCTGATCCTGACCGCGGTCCTGCTGGTCATCGTGCTGGCCGGCTCGATCTGGGTCATGGCGCACATGAACGCCAACATGATGCCGGCCATGGGTGGGGCAAGCGACACCACCCACGGCATGCACGACACGCAGTAAGCAGTAATCCGGTAGTCAACATGGAGAATCGGCGCGACCAGCCAGCGGGACCGGCCCCACATCCGCCGCGCAGCGCATTCGCGCGGCGGATGCTGGTGGCGGCGGCCCTGCTGCTGGTCGCGCTTTTTCTCGGGCTCGGCACCTGGCAGATGCTTCGCCTGCAGTGGAAGCTCGACCTGATCGCGCGCGTCGATGCGCGTGTCAACGCCGCCCCGGCGGCGGCGCCTCCCGCGGCGCGCTGGGCGCAGGTGTCCAGGGAATCCGACGAATACCGGCACGTACGCCTTGCCGGGCACTACCTCTACGACTTCACCACCCCCGTCCAGGCGCTGTCCGAACTGGGTGCCGGTTTCTGGCTGCTCACGCCTCTCTGCACCACCGAGGGCAGCATTGTCTTCATCAACCGCGGCTTCATTCCGGCCGCCGACAACAAGCCCGGCACCTATCCCTCCCGTCGCGCCGGCGCCAATCCCTGCGCCGCCGCGGGGGAGCGGGTCGAGATCACCGGCCTGCTGCGCATCAGCGAACCGGGCGGCGGCTTCCTGCGCGAGAACGACCCGGCGAACAACCGCTGGTACTCGCGCGACGTGCAGGCCCTTGCGGCTGCACGCGGCCTGGCTGGGGATGCGCCGAATGATGCTCCTGCGGTCGCACCGTTCTTCGTGGACGCCGGCAAGGGGCGGGATCCGGCCGGGGCGCCCGAGCGGGCGGTGGGCGGCCTGACCGTCGTCTCCTTCGTCAACAATCACCTCGTCTATGCCCTTACCTGGTATGCGCTGGCCCTGATGGTGCTAGGTGCATGGTGGTGGGTCGGCCGTCATGGCAGTAAAATGCGCGACGACTGACAACCCAGGGACGGCATGATCCAGAACCCCCTCGATTTCTTCGCCAAGGCGGGCCGCAGCTCGCCCCAGGCGGCCGCGGCCAACGTCGAATTCGCCGCCGGCCACAAGAACATGCTGCAGCTGATCGAGCTGCGCTGGATCGCCGTGATCGGCCAGGTGACGACCATCGCCGCGGCCATCCTGATCTTCGGCATCGATCTGCCGCTGGTGCACATGCTGCAGGTGCTGGCCTGCCTGATCGCCTTCAACGTCGCCAGTCACCTGCGCTGGCACGAGCGGCGGCCGGTGTCGAACGGCGAGATGTTCATGGCCCTGCTGGTGGACGTGGCCAGCCTGACCGTGCTCCTCTATCTCTCCGGCGGCATCACCAACCCCTTCGCTTTCCTCTACCTGCTGCAGGTGATCCTGTCGGCGGTGCTGCTGGAGGTGATGTGGACCTGGACCATCGTCCTGATCACCATCGCCTGCATGGCCGGCCTGGCCATGTATGCGCAGCCGCTGGCGCTGCCCTTCGACCATGCGCGCGGCATCTCCAGCCTGTACATCCAGGGCCTGCTGGTCTGCTTTGCGCTGAATGCCGCGCTGCTGGTGATGTTCATCTCGCGCATCTCCGACACCCTGCGCGACAAGGCCGCCCAGCTGGCGCGCTTGCGCCAGCATGCGGTGGAGGAAGAACACATCGTGCGTATGGGCCTGCTCGCCTCGGGCGCCGCGCACGAGCTGGGCACGCCGCTGGCCACGGTCTCGGTGATCCTGGGCGACTGGAAGCGCATGCCGCAGTTCCGCAACGATCCCGGCTTGCTGGAAGAGATCGCGGAGATGCAGACCCAGCTCCAGCGCTGCAAGACGATCGTCAGCGGCATCCTTCTGTCGGCCGGCGAGGCGCGCGGCGAATCGGCGGTGCGCACCACCGTGCGCAGCTTCCTCGACGGCGTGGTGACGGGCTGGCGTACCAGCCGGCAGGCGCCAGGCTTCCAGTACAATGACCGCATCCTGGAAGACCGCCCGGTCGCGTCCGACTCGGCGCTGAAGCAGACCATCGACAACCTGCTCGACAACGCGCTCGAGGCCTCGCCGGACTGGGTCGGGCTGGATGCGTGGATCGAGGACGAAACACTCCATGTTTCCGTGACCGACCGCGGTCCGGGCTTCGCGCCGGGCATGCTGGGCCAGATCGGCAAGCCCTACCAGTCCACCAAGACGCAGCCGGGTCATGGCCTGGGGCTGTTCCTGGCCGTGAACGTGGTGCGCAAGCTGGGCGGCTCGGTGACGGCGGTCAACCGGCAGGAGGGCGGGGCCCAGGTAACGCTCACGCTCCCGCTGTCGAGCATCGAACTGGAAAAGGAAGGCAGTTGACCGATCACATCGCCGAGAGCACCGAGCGCCTGTTGCTCATCATTGAAGACGACGAAGCCTTCGCCCGCACCCTGAGCCGCTCCTTCGAACGGCGCGGCTACCGCGTGCTGGTCGCCTCCAGCCAGGAGGACGCCGGCGCGCTGCTGGGCGCGCATTCGCCGCGCTACGCCGTGGTAGACCTCAAGCTCAAGGGAAACAGCTCCGGGCTGGCCTGCGTGCAACTGCTGCACGAGCACGACCCGGACATGCTGATCGTGGTGCTGACCGGGTTCGCCAGCATCGCCACTGCCGTGGAAGCGATCAAGCTGGGCGCCGTCCAGTACCTGGCCAAGCCGTCCAACACCGACGACATCGAAGCCGCCTTCGGGCACGTGGCCGGCAACACCGAGGTCGAGGTCACCAACCGCTCCACCTCGATCAAGACGCTCGAATGGGAGCGCATCCACGCGGTGCTGGCCGAGACCGACTTCAATATCTCGGAAGCGGCGCGCCGCCTCGGGCTGCACCGGCGCACCCTGGCCCGCAAGCTGGAAAAGCAGCGGGTGAAATAGGAGGGGGGGACATGCGCTTCGTGACCCTTGGCCTGGTTCTTTGTTTCGCTGCGCACGGCGCGCAGGCCGCCGATCCGATGGCGGCGGGGCGCGCCGCGTTCAAGCGCTGCGCCAACTGCCACCAGGTCGGGCCGGGGGCGCGCAGCAATTTCGGCCCGCAACTGAATGGCATCGTCGGCCGCCGCGCCGGTTCGGTGCCTGATTTCGCCTATTCGCCGGCCATGAAGCGGGCCGGCTTCGTGTGGGACGAGAAGCGCCTGGCCGCATTCCTGCGCGACCCCGACGCCGTGGTCCCCGGGAACCGCATGCGCTACTGGGGATTGATGAGCGAGCGCCAGCTGCGCGAGTTGGTGGGCTACCTGCGTTCGATGCCCGCGGCAGGCGCGCCGGCGCCGGCGCGACGCTAGGCCGATGATCGGCAAGGTGCTCGCCCTGGCGTTGCGCGCAGCGCGTACGCCGACGCCGGCGCGGGTCGACGCCGTCACCGCCCTTGCCGGGCTTGGGCTGGAGGGTGACCGCCATTGCGACGCCCGGTCGCCGCGCCAGGTGTTGCTGGCCGGCGTGTCCGCCTACGACACACTCGCGCTGCCCCCGTTCGCCCTGCGAGAAAACCTGCTGCTCGACATCGATACCGCCAGCCTGGAATCGGGCACGCTACTGCGCATCGGGCGCGACGCAGTATTCCGCCTCAGCTTCCAGTGCGAAGCCTGCGGCGACCTCGAAATCCACCGGCCCGGACTGGCGCGCACGCTAGGCCGGCGCCGCGGCGTGCTGGCCCGGGTCGTGGCGGGCGGCGTGATCGGCAGCGGCGATCCGGTCGAGGTCCTCGAGCGGCGGATGCCCGCGATGGCGGAAGACTGGCGCGACCGCGTCGTGCAGGTACTCGCTGCGACGCCGCCAGGGATGGTGCTCGAGTACGGCGACCTGGCCCGCCTGGCGGGGATCCAGTCGAGCTACTGCCGCGCGATCCCGCGCTTGCTGGCAGCACGCGGCTTGACAGGGAAGGCAGTGCCGGCACGTTCCAGCTGCGGCGCGCCGCGCTGGGACGGTGCCGGTTTGTTCGACTAGCGGCATCACGGCACTTGTGGTACCGACGCCAGCTTGTCCGGGTTGCGCATGACAAAGACCGCGACGATACGTTCGTTGTCGACGATGAAGGACTGCACCGATTCGAGTTTTCCCTGCACGTAGCGCAGCAAGCCGGGTTCGCCATTGACAAGGGCATGCCTGTAGCTCACTTGCTCCGGATGCTTGTGCTCCAGCGCCCAGAACACACCGGCAACCCGGCCCGCGCCTTCCAGGATACGCATGAAGGAGCTGACCTTGCCGCCGCCGTCGGCGACCAGTTGCACATCGTCGGACATCAGCACGCGCATGTCGGCAAGCCTGCCCTGGCTTGCCGCCTGCATGAACTTGCCCAGTACTTCCCGGTGCTTGTCCTTCGGTACGTCGAAACGCGGACGTTCCTGCCGAACCCGCGCCAATGCCCGGTGCACGAGCTGGCGGCAGGCTGGTTCGGACTTGTCGACCACCTCGGCAATCTCGGCGTAATCGGCATCGAATACCTGGCGCATCAGGAATGCCGCACGCTCTTCGGGCGACAGGCGTTCCAGGAGCCACATCATGGCAACCGACACGTCATTGGCCAGTTCAAGCGCGCTCTCCGGGGTATGCTCGTCAAGCTCCACCAGGGGTTCCGGCAACCACCAGCCGATATAGGCTTCGCGGTCGACCTTGGCCGTGCGCAGGCGGTCGATTGCCAGCCGCGTCGTCACCGTGACCAGCCACGCCTCCGGGGACACGATCTGTTCCCTTGGCGTCCCATGCCAGCGCAGCCACGCGTCTTGCACGATATCCTCGGCATCCGCGCGGATACCCAGCATGCGATAGGCGATCGAAAACAGCCTTGGACGCAGAGAATTGAATAAAGCTTCCGTTCGAGCATGGGTCCGGTCGGTCATGATGGCGCTGCTTCGTCCGGGTGTCCGGTTCAGAAGCCTGGCGCAGGCTGCTCCGGGATCTGGTTGCGCAGCGAGATGTTCAGTATGTTCCAGCCGCGAATGGCGGCGACGCCGTAGCTGAGTTCCGCAATCTCGGTCTGATTGAAGTGTTCGGACAGTTCGCGGTAAGCGGCATCGGTCGTGTCGTGCTGCGGCAGCGCGTTGAGCGCATCCGCCCAGCCGAGGGCGGCGCGCTCGCGTGCACTGAAGAACGGCGCCTCGCGCCAGCCGGCAATGGCATTCAGGTGACGCGGATCCGCTCCCTGCTTGAGCAGGAAGCGCCAGTGCATGTCGACGCACACGCCGCAGCCGTTCACTTGCGACACCCGCAGGTTGACCAGCTCGAACAGTCGCTCGCCGATCGCGCCCTGGCTCACCGACTTGGACAGGTTGATCATCGCATGCAGTGATGCCGGCGCGAGGGAGAAGAATGGAAGACGGGCAGTGTGGGACATGTTGACCTCTCATGGTAATTGAGAGCGCACCATGCGCACTCATACCCTGTTAGACGGGCGCAACCAGCATTCTGTGACAAAACGCACGAAGTTTTTGCGTCAGCCGCCCAGCTTACCGAGAACCTGCCCCAGTGCTTTCCCCATTGGTAGCACCATGCCCCGATTTTAACCATTGGATCAAGCCTTGAGGCACAATTACGTTTTAGACAAGAACGCGTCGCCATGACTCACATCCGCCTATCGACCGAATCCGATACCGCCGCGCTGGCAGAGATCTGGCGCGCCAGCGTACGCGCCACCCATGACTTCCTGTCGGAGTCCGACTTCCGCGCGATCGACACCCTGGTGGCCGAGCACTATCTGCCCGCCACGCGGGTCTGGGTGGCGCTCGACGAAGCGGGCAGGGCGCGCGGTTTCCTGGGCCTGAGCGGGTCCCATGTCGACGCGCTGTTCATCGATCCGGCCAGCCGCGGGCAAGGCATCGGCAGCAGGCTGCTGACGCACGCGCAAACCCTCGCCGGCCCCTTGACGGTGGACGTAAACGAGCAGAACATGCAGGCAGTCGGCTTCTACCGCCATGCGGGATTCGCGGCGACGGGGCGTTCGCCGCAGGACGACGCCGGCCGACCCTATCCGCTGCTCCACATGCGCCAGGAGTAATCGGGCGCCCGCGCGGCCCGGGATAAATACATTTGCACAAATTCGGTTGCCTTCGCAATACTTTTAGTCCATCATAACCGGGTGGTGCCAACCAGCAACGGCAGGGCACCCGATCAGCGATGAGGCGGTTGAGTCCGTTTCTTTTCGTCCCCCGGCTGGGGCCGGGGGACTCCCCCGCATCGTGCCGGGGGAATTTTTTCGGTGCCGCGGCCCAGCCTGCCGCGGCTGGCGCGGTCCATGTGATGCTTGCGCCTGCCGGCCCACCGCCAGGCCGAAGCTCCGGCTTCGCCCGCGCGACCCACCGGAGGAACCTTGAACGCACACTATTCTCCGACGACCGCCATGCCCCGGATCGTCATTCCCCGCATCGACATGCCGTTCTTGCCCGGCTACGCCATGGCGCCTGTCCTCGCCGGCCTGCTCGCCCTTGGCATGTTGCACGCACCCCGGGCGCAAGCTGCCGAGCGCAGGACCGCGCCGCCGGCCGTGGCCGAGTTCAGTCGCCTGAGCGGTTCTCACGCCGGCGCCTGCACGGCGGCGGTCGACCCGAGCCTGGCCGCCATGGGCACGCCCACGCTGCGCCACTGCGCGTGGAGCCAGCACCTCGAGATGCTGTACTGGCAGGACGTCCCCGCCAATCCCAACACCTGCATGCCGGCGCCCGCCATCGCCTGGCATCGCCTGGGGACCGGCGTGCGCGCCGTGCTCCGTCCGTGGAGCGCGGCCTGGAGCGGCCAGTCGCTGCTGGTCCAGACCGGCGACACCGTGCAGGCCGGCATGGTGTGGCGCCAGGAAGGCGGGCAGTGGTCGGTGGTACTGTGGCGCTGGCGGCCGTCCGCGCGCATCCCGACCCGCAACTGGCAGGCTGGCCACTGGAAGAATATCGCAGCGGCGCTGCGCGCCGTGGACGCCGCCAATCCGGCGCCAGGCCGCACGCCGCTGATGACCGCCTGGCTCGACGCCACCAACGGCAAGCCGCGCATGCTGGCTGGCGATACCTGGCGCTGGGTCAGCGAAGGCGCCTGCCTCGACCTGCGCACGACCAGCCTCGGCCAGGCGCAGATGCACCTGCCGTACTCGCGCGACGACGCGCGGCTGGAGCAGCGCAGCGCAATGCAGGTGCTGCTGGCGCGCCGCTTCCCGGCCGCCGAGTGGTTGCGCAACTTCAGCCTGATCGAGCCGGCCATTTCCGGCGACCGCACCGGCGCCAAGTTCCTCGCGGTGTGGAAAGAGGGCGCCACGGTCACCGGTCAGTTGTGGATGCCGATGCGCGGTGACGGCGGCATCGTGCGTGCCCGCCTGTCCAGCGATGTCGCCGGGGGCAGTCCCGCCGCGCTGCAGGAGGCGGCCAAGGCCCGCGCCGTCCTCACCGAACGCGAGCTGAGCAGGCTCGCCCATGCCTGGGAGGCGCGCCATGAATGAGGATCTTTCCACGCCCCTGTGGCTGCTGTCGCCGCTGGCAGTACTGGGCGCCGGCCTGATGCTGGCACTGGTGCTGGGCATGCTGCTCCAGCGCTTCAAGGTGCCCAAGCTGTACGGCGCGGTGATCGCCGGCCTGCTGCTGGGCGCCAGCGGCGGCAACCTGATCGACCGTCCGCTGCTGGCCCAGTTCCAGGAACTGCTCAACGCCGCCTCGGCGCTGGTGCTGTTCGAGGTCGGCCGCAAGATGGACCTGGCCTGGTTGCTGCGCAGCGGCCGCCAGGGCGGCAGCCTGTTGCTCGCGACCCTGGCGCGCCTGGTGGCGGTGGCGCTCACGCTGGGCCTGCTCGGCCTGCCGTGGGGCGCCGCCATCTTCATCGCCTCGATTTTGATCGCGGTGAACCCGGTGATCGTCAACTCCATGGTGGCCGACGAGAACGCGAGCGGCACCAGCACCTTCGCCACCGCCAATATGGTCGGGCTGAGCAGCCTGGTGGCGCTGCTGGTGCTGGCGGTGACCATGGCCTGGACCCGCAGCCACGGCGTCGACGCCAGCGGCAGCTTTGGCGACGAACTGCTGCGCCAGGGCGGCAAGCTGGTGCTGGGCGCGGCGATCGCGCTGCTGTCCTATGGCCTGTATGCCGCGGCGACCCGCCTGTGCAAGGTGCCGGCGACCATGCGTCCCGGCATGCTTCTGGGCGCGCTGCTGATCGACCTGGGCCTGTGCTCGATCTCGGCGGCGAGCTCGCTGCTGTCCCTGCTGTTGATGGGATTGCTGCTGCGGAATGCCGAACGGCGCGACAACGTGTTCCAGGCCCAGCTCCAGACCGCCCAGGACATCGGCTATGTGCTGCTGTTCCTGATGTCGGCCGCGCTGGTGGACCTGCAGCAGCTGGCGCAGGGCTGGGCGCTGTTTGGCGCGCTGGCCGTGTTCGCGGTGCGCATCGGCGCCACCCGCCTGGCCCTGATGCCGGCCAGCGCCTGGGACCGCACCAAGAAGCATGCGATGGCGCTGTCGATGTGCTCGCTGGTCAGCTATGGCGGCCTGGTGGTCGATACCACCCTCAACGCGTATACCGGGCTGGACCCGGAGTCCACCGCGCTGATGGGCGCGCTGCTGGCCCTGAACGTGCTGCTGGCGCCGGGCCTGACCTGGCTCGGCCTGCGCATGGCCGGCGAAACCTATCAACGAGTGAACCCTGACGGAGGCCGCGAATGAGCGCACCAATCGACAAGGACGAGGCGCAGGCCCTGGCCGCCTCCGGCAAGGGCCCGGCCTTCCTGCCCGACTTCAAGCCGTCCACCCTGGGCACCATGGGCATCGAGCTGGAGCTGATGGTGCTCGACCGGCTCACCTATGACCTGTTCCCGGCCGCGCCCGACATCCTGCGCATCCTCGACAAGCACGACAAACCCTGGGTGCACACACCCGAGATCACGACCTCGATGCTGGAGGTGGCGACCTCGATCCTGCAGTCCTTCGGCGAAGCCAGGGAACAGCTGGAACACATCCGCAGCACGGTGCAGCGCGCCGCCTTCGAGGTCGGCGCCTCGGTCTCGGGCGGCGGCGCCCATCCGTTCCAGCGCTGGAGCGAGCAACGCATCTATCCGAAGGAGCGCTATTTCGAGTCCGAGCGCAAGTACGGCTACCTGGCCAAGCTGTTCACCGTGTTCGGCATGCACGTGCACATCGGCGCCGGCAGCGCGGACGAGGCGATCCGCCTGTGCGCCTGGCTGACCCAGCGCGCGCCGCTGTTCATCGCGCTGTCGAGCAATTCGATCTGCTGGCAAGGCGAGGTGTCCGGTTTCTGCAGCTCGCGCAGCAACGTGGTCGGCGCCTTCCCGATGAGCGGGATCCAGCCGCACGAGTTCCGCAGCTGGCAGGATTTCCGCGATTATTTCGACCGCCTGGCCGGTTTCGGCATCGTCAACAGCATCAAGGATTTTTATTGGGACGTGCGCCCCAAGCCGGAATACGGCACCATCGAGCTGCGCGTGCTGGACACACCACTGCGGCCCGAATATGCGGCGGCGCTGGCCTGCTATGCGCGCGAGCTGTGCCTGGAGTTCGCCAGCCAGCCGGGCGCCTGGCCGTCCAACGGCAGCCGCGAGCTGTACACTTGGAACCGCTTCAATGCCGCCCGCGACGGCGTCGACGGCAGCTGGATCGATCCGGAAACCGGGGTGGCAACGCCGGTGGCCGAGGTCATCCGCGCCGACCTGGAGCGCCTGGCCCGGCGCTCGACCGATCCCGGATTCGGCGAAGCCTGCGTGGTGATCGAAGGGCTGATGAAGGAAGGCGGGCAGGCCGGCCTGCTGCGCCGCCACCTGGCCCTCGGGGGCGGCATGAACGACCTGGCGCGGGTCGCGAGCGAGATGTTCGAGCGCTGAGCATCCGGCAAGGGACGAATCAGCTTGTTGCATGCCAGGCAAGGCCGTACACTGCGGGATTCACGGGTGTAGCGCGATGCCGGGCATCGTGCCTTGACACCGCCCTTCCAATCAGCCGACCGACCCATGCATTCTCCCATCCCGTCCACGGTGCCCGACTTCCACGCCATTTTTGCCGCCACGGCAAGTGCTTACCTGATCCTCGATCCCGATTTCTTCATCGTGGAAGTCAACGACGCTTACCTGCTGGCGACCCAGCGCACCCGCGACGAGCTGGTGGGCGGCTACATCTTCGACGTGTTTCCGGATAATCCGGACGACCGGGAGGTCGACGGGGTGAACATCCTGGGCGCCTCGCTGGACCGGGTGCGGCGCACGGGCAAGGTCGACAATGTCGGCTTGCTGCGCTACGACATCCCGATCGCGGGCCCGGAGCATGGCCGCTTCGAGCGGCGCTACTGGAGTCCCATCAACACGCCCGTGTTCGACGCCGAGGCTCGCCTGACGCATATCATCCACCACGCCGTGGACGTCACCGCCAGGATCGCGTCCGAAATCGCCGTGCGCGAAAGCGAGCGGCGCTACCGGGCGCTGACCGGAGCCACCTCCGACGTGATCTACCGGATGACGCCGGACTGGTCGCACATGCACGAACTGGATGGCCGGGGCTTCTTGAAAGACACGGATTCCCTAGGCGAATACCACATCGAGGATTACGTCCCCACTGAAGACCAGGCGCTCGCGCGCCAGGCCATCGACGAGGCAATCCGCAACAAGACCACCTTCGCGCTCGAGCACCGCGTCCTGCGCGCCGACCGCAGCCATGGCTGGACCTATTCGCGGGCGGTGCCGCTGCTGGACCCAGCGGGCGAGATCGAGGAGTGGATCGGTTCGGCCAGCGACATCACCGAGCGCAAGCTGGCGGAACAGCAGCTCAGGGACGCCGACCGCCGCAAGGACGAATTCCTGGCGATGCTGGCGCACGAGCTGCGCAACCCCCTCGCACCGATCTGCTCGGCCGCCCAGCTGCTGCAGCTGGACAGCCTGGATATGGCACGCCGGCGGCATGCCAGCACGATCATCGCGCGCCAGGCGGCGCACATGACCGCCCTGATCGACGACCTGCTGGACGTCTCGCGCGTTACCCGAGGCCTGGTGCAGCTCGACATGCATCCGCTCGACATCAGGCAGGTGCTGGCCGACGCGGTGGAACAGGTGGCGCCCCTGGTCCAGTCGCGGCACCACCGTCTCGACATCCAGCTGGCGCCGGAGCGCATGACCGTGTCGGGAGACAAGAAGCGCCTGGTGCAGGCGGTGGCCAACCTGCTCAACAATGCGGCCAAATTCACGCCCGAGAGCGGGAATATCCGCTTGCACACCGAGGTACGCGGGGCGCAGGTCGTCATCGGCGTGCACGACGACGGCATCGGCATGGCGCCGGAAACCGTGGAACATGCGTTCGAACTGTTCATCCAGGCCGCGCGCAGTTCAGACCGCGCAACCGGTGGCCTGGGCCTGGGACTGGCGCTGGTCAAGAGCCTGGTCGAGCTGCACGGCGGGACGGCGCAGTGCGCCAGCGCCGGGTTGGGGCAGGGCAGCAGCTTCACCCTGCGCCTGCCGCTTGCCCCCGAGCACCCTGAGGGGACGGCCCCGCGCCATCCGGCAGCGTTCGAGCACGAGGGGCGCCAGGGTTTGCGCATCATGGTGGTCGACGATAATGTCGACGCCGCGACAACGCTCTGCATGCTGCTCGAGACGATCGGCCACGAGGTCGTGGTCGAACACGACGCGGCCAGCGCATTGGCGCGGGCGCGGGACGGGCGAACGCAGGTGTTCCTGCTCGATATCGGACTGCCCGACATGGATGGGCATGCCCTGGCGCAGCGTTTGCGCGCACAGCCGGACAGCGCGGGCGCGCTGCTGGTGGCCGTCTCGGGCTATGGGCAGGAAGGCGACCGGCAGCAGTCGCTCGCAAGCGGCTTCGACCATCACCTCACCAAGCCTGTCGATCTGGAACAGTTGGGCGACATCCTCGCCCGCACCGGCAAAGGCTGAGCGGGCGCGCCCCCGTCAGAGCTGGGCCAGCGGCTGGCGCCCGGCTTCCTCGTCCACGTCCAGCTGGGCAATCAGGCGGTCGAGGTTCTGTTCCAGCTGCAGCAGGGTGGCCGGATCGAGGCTGGCCAGCGCGTCGGGCAGCACCCCGGCGAAGGGCATCGGGGCCCGTTTCAGGATATCGCGCCCGGCGGGCTGGACCTGCAGCGCGACGTTGCGCCGGTCCGCGCCTTCGCGGCTGGCAGTCACGAAGCCGCGATCGACCAGCACACGCACCAGGTTGCTGGCGGTCGACTGGTGAATGTCGAGTTCGCGCGCCAGCCCGGTGGCGCCGATGCCGGGATGGCGCTCGATGACCGACAGCGCCCACAACTGGGCGCCGCCCAGGCCGGCTTCGCGCTCGACCTGGCGGAAATGGGTCTTGACTGCGTTGAAAACGATACGGAACTGTCTCAGCACGCGCAGCGGCTGCTCGTTCTCGGAGTGGGTGGCAGGATTCTCTGGCATGGCGCGATCATAGCGGAAATTCGCGTCTGTTGTTACCTGCGGGACAGGCAGGCCGGGCCTTTGCGCGTGCGAAACGTGGCGCGGAGTGCACCGGCTTTTGCTAGGATAGGCCGCATGAACCCCCGCGGCATGCATCGGCTGCTCGCCCCTCCGCTTCGACGTCGGCGCACCGTCTCGCGCGCCGCCGTGGCAACCCTGCTGGCCGGCATCGCGTTGACGTCGATCCTGTTTGGCGTGGCGCGCGAGCTTGAAGCCGACAGTGCGCGCGCCGATTTCGAGCAGCGCGCCGCCATGCGCACGGCGGCGGTCACGCGCGCGTTCGCCAACGCCGTGCACGACCTGCGCGCGCTGAACCTGCTGTTCACGGCCAGCGGCGGCGAGGTCTCGCGCGCGTCCTTCGAGGCGTTTGCCCTGCCGCTGACAGCCAGCGACGGCTACGTCCAGGCGCTCGAGTATCAGCGCTTCGTCAGCGCGGCCGAGCGTCCGGCCTTCGAGGCCGAGCGTCGCGGATTCTGGCCCGGTTTTGTCATCCGCGAGCGCGACCCTGCCGGCCGGTTGGTCGCGGCGGGCCCGCGAGCGCGCTATCTCGTCAACGACTATGTCGTGCCGGGCGCCGGCAATGCGGCCGTGATCGGCCTCGACGTCTGGTCACGGCCAGACCTGCGCTCGTATATTCAGCGGGCCATCGACACGGGCCAGCCGACCGGCAGTCCGGTGTTGCGCCTGGTCCAGGGCGACGGCGCGCTGCGCGGGATGGTGGTGGCGATGACGGTCTACCGTGCCGGCGCCAACCTCGCGAGCGTACCGGCACGGCGCGCGGCCGCGCTCGGCAACACGGTCGTGGTGATCGACGCCGGGCTACTGGTCGGCGGCAGCCTGCATGCCGCCCACCTCCTGACCGAGACCGACTATGCATTCACGCTCCACGGCCGCAGCTTCGATGGCGAGCGTGTGGCCGTGTTCAGTCATCCCGGCGCACCGGAACCCCAGGCTGCATGGGAGCGCTGGCTCGGCGGCGGCCCGGCACGGCTCACCCACAGCTTCGACGTGGCCGGTTCGCAATGGGACCTCACCGCGGTGCGCCTGGCGCGCCGGCTCGACGGCCAGGCGGGGTCGCTGTCGATCCTGGGTTACGGCTTCGTCCTGAGCCTGGCCGCCGCCGCCCTGGTCCAGCAGCGCAGCGCGCGCACGCGGCGCATCGAGTCGCTGGTGGAGCGCCGCACCGCCGACCTGGCCCTGACCGCTGGCGCACTGCGCCTGCATCAGCGCGCCATCCAGGCCGCCGCCAACCCGATCCTCCTGATCAGCGCAACCCGCCACGGCTACCCCATCGAATACGCCAACCCGGCCTGCGAACGCACGCTCGGCTACGGGCCGGGCGAACTCAACGGCAAGCCGCTGGCCACCCTGGCGCGCGCCGACAGCGACGCGCCGGGGCTGGAAGAGCTGCGCCAGGCGCTCTACGAGTGCCGCAAGGGCCACGCGCTGGTGCGCCAGGCAGCGCGCGACGGGCGCGAGCTGGTCAGCGAGGTGTACATCGCACCGGTCAAGGACGCGAACGGCGCCACCGAGCACTTCGTGGTCACCACCTACGACGTCACGGTCGCCAAGCGCTACGAGGCCGAGCTGGCGCACCGGGCGCGCTACGACACCCTCACCGGCCTGGCCAACCGCGCGCTGCTGGCCGACCGCATCGAGCGCGCCATCGCCACCGCCAACGGGATGCCGGTGTGGGCGGTCGCCTTCGACATCGACCACTTCAAGCTGGTCAACGACACCCTCGGGCGCCGCCTGGGCGACGAAGCGCTGCGCGCCATCGCGGCGCGGATCGCGGGCGCCATCCGCCAGGCCGACACTGCCGCGCGCACCGGCGGCGACGACTTCATGCTGGTACTCACCGGCTGCACCGACGAGCGCCAGGCCGCGGCCCAGGTGCAGGCGGTGCGCGATGCGGTGGCTGAGCCGCTCAAGGTCGAGGGCCACACACTGGTGTTCGGTTCGAGCGCCGGAGTGGCCGGCTATCCGACCGACGGGCAAGACCCTGAAACCCTGGTCAAGCACGCCGAGGTCGCCATGTACCGCGCCAAGCAGACCGGGCGCAACGCGGTGCAGTTCTACGCGCCGCACATGAATGCGCACGCCGTCGACCGCCTGGCCCTGGAGAGTGCGCTGCGCGGCGCGCTGCGCGACGACCAGTTCGAGCTCTACTTCCAACCCCAGGTAGACCTCGGCAGCGGGCGGGTGGTGGGCACCGAGGCCCTGATCCGCTGGCGCCACCCGCTGTTCGGCACGGTGCGCCCGGAACGCTTCATCGCGCTGGCCGAGGAGACCGGCCTGATCGTGCCGATCGGCGCCTGGGTGCTGCGCGCGGCGTGCCGCCAGAACCACGACTGGCAGCGCTCCGGGCTGGGGCCGCTGCGCATCGCCGTCAACCTGTCGGCGCGCCAGTTCTCCGAGCCCGACCTGGCGCAGATGGTGCGCGAGGTCCTCGACGAGACCGGCCTGCCCGCCGACTCGCTCGAGATCGAACTCACCGAGAGCATGATGATGGCCGATGTCGAAGCGGCGATCGACACCATGCGCTGCCTGAAGGCGATGGGCGTCAAACTGTCCATCGACGATTTCGGAACCGGCTATTCCAGCCTGGCCTACCTGAAGCGCTTCCCGGTCGACGTACTCAAGATCGACCGTTCGTTCGTGCGCGACATGGTCAGCCCGGATGGCGCCGCGATGGTCGATGCGATCATCTCGCTGGCGCACGGCCTGCGCATGCAGGTGATCGCCGAAGGCGTCGAAACCCTCGAACAGCTCGACTACCTGCGCGGTCGCGGCTGCGACGAGGTGCAGGGCCATATCTACAGCCGTCCCGAACCGGTTCAGACGGTCGAGGTGTTGCTGCGCAAGGGCAGGGTGGAGCCCAGTCCCGAGCACGCCTGAGTGCCGGCCCAGGACGGGCCCGGCGCTTGATGCGAACCCGGCCTTGTGCGCCGGTCAGCTATACTCATTGCAAACGCAAGGCGCGCGGCACCGCACGCTTCACCGGCATTCGCAGCAAGGCTTTCGCAGCAAGGACGCATATAGTGGATCAGGACGAACACACCAAACCCCGCGACGGGGCCAGTAGTAACACCCCCGGTGACGCCCAGGGCAACTCGCGCCGCGCCGCGCTCGGCCAGCACGGCAAGCGCCTGTACGAAGGCGCACGGGGACGCGCCCGGGCCGGGTATTCGATGGCCAGGTCACGCCTGCGCGACCGCCCACGCACCGAGCAGGCCCTGCTCATCGGCCTGTGGGCCCTGGCCGCCGGCCTGACCGCCTTCTTCCTGTACCTGGTGCTCCTGATTCCGCTCACGCCCGGCATCGACGACCTGCGCCAGGCCAGCACCGCGCGCCCGAGCATCATCCTGTCCGCCGACGGCAAGGAGCTCGGTACGTTTGAAAAAGGCCTGCAGGAGCGGGTCAAACTCTCGCAGATCTCGCCGCACGTGATCAAGGCGCTGATCTCGACCGAGGACCACCGCTTCTACGACCACCATGGTGTGGATTTCCGGCGCGTCGCCGGCGCCCTGGTCGCCACCCTGAAGGGCGATGCCCAGGGTGGCTCGACCATCACCCAGCAGCTGGCGCGCAATATGTTCCCCGACGAGATCGGGCGGGCGCGCAGCCTGAACCGCAAGATGAAGGAACTGATCACCGCGATCAAGATCGAGAATACCTACAGCAAGACCGAGATCCTCGAGGCCTACCTGAACACGGTGCCCTTCCTGTACAACGCCTACGGCATCGAAATGGCGGCGCGCACCTATTTCGGCAAATCGGCCGCCAGACTGGAGGTGCTGGAAGCGGCCACCCTGGTCGGCATGCTCAAGGGCACGCATTACTACAATCCGGTGGCCAACCCGGAGCGCTCCAAGGCGCGCCGCAACGTGGTGCTGTCGCAGATGGCCAAGCACGGGGCCTTCAGCGAAGAGCGCTACCGCGCGCTCGCCAAGCGTCCCTTGCGGGTGCGCTTCGCACGCCTGAACGACCGCAGCGGCAAGGACAACCATTTCACCACCCACGTGCGCAAATGGCTGCTCGACTGGGCCGAGCAGAACGACTACGACCTGCAGCTCGACGGCCTGGTGGTCCATACCACGCTGGACATGCAACTGCAGGAAGCCGCCCTGCGCGCCGTCGAACGCCAGGCCAACACCTTGCAGGCGGTCGCCGACGTCGAATGGGCGTGGTCAAGCATGCCGCGCTCGACCTCGACCGGCATGTATACGTCGATGCGCGGCGACGTCGATCCTTTCGCCTACTACTGGAGCTCGCATCCGCGCCAGCTCGACGCCTTCGTGCGCGAAAGTGCCGAGTACCGTCGCGCCGTCGAAGATGGCGAAGCCCCGGCCGCCGCGCTCAAGCGCTTCAAGGGCGACCGTGCCTTCATGCGTGAGCTCAAGAGCGCCAAGTCGCGCCTGGAGGCAGGCTTCGTGGCGATGGACCCGCATACCGGCGAGGTGCGCGCCTGGGTCGGCAGCCGCAGCTTCGAGCGCGACCAGTTCGACCACGTGGCCCAGGCCGCGCGCCAGCCCGGCTCCACCTTCAAGCCGATCGTCTACGCCGCCGCGCTCGAAAGCGGGATATCGCCGGACCAGACCTACCGCGACGTAGTGCAGGACATCCGCGTCGGCGGCACGGTCTGGCGCCCGACCGACATGTCGGGCAACAGCGGCGCCACGATGACCATGCGCGACGGCCTGGTGTTTTCCAAGAACACCATTACCGCGCAGGTGATGCAGCAGGTCGGCCTGAGCCCGATCGTGCGCCTGGCCCAGGGCATGGGCATCCGCCAGAGCAAGCTGGAGTCGGTGCCTTCGCTGGCATTGGGCACCAGCCCGGTGACCCTGCTCGAGATGGTCAGCACCTACAGCACGATCGCCGCGCAGGGCGACTACCGCAAGCCGGTGTTCGTGCGCCGCATCACCGACCGCGAAGGCAGGACGGTCGCCGATTTCGCCCCCGAGGCGCCGCAACGGGCGCTGTCGCAGGACGCCGCCCTGACGCTCATCGACATGCTGCGCGGCGTGGTCAACCGCGGCACCGGCGGCGGCGTGCGCTACCGCTTCGGCGTCAACGGCGACCTGGCCGGCAAGACCGGCACGACCCAGAACAACACCGACGGCTGGTTCATCCTGATGCATCCGAACCTGGTGGCCGGCGCCTGGGTGGGCTTCAACGACAACCGCGTGGCGATGCGCAGCAGCTACTGGGGGCAGGGTGGCCACAATGCCTTGCTGCTGGTGGGCGACTTCATGCGCGGCGCACTCGACAGCGGCAAGCTCGACCCGAACGCGCTGCTGCCGGGTGGCCGCATGGCGCCGCCGCCGCGCCGGGAAGAAGAACCCGAATACATCGAAGAGGGACCGGGCGAACTCGAGATCGAAGACGCCATGCCGGAGGAGGGAGAAGTGCCCGACCCGGCCCCGATCGAGGATGAGGGCGAGCCGGTCGAGCAGGATCCGGTCGAGCCGACCCGGCCGTTCCAGCCGCCGCTCCAGACCGCGCCCCCGCCAGCCCAGGTGCCGGATATACCGCCGCCGCCCCCGCCGCCGGCTTCCGGCGACGAAGAAATCATCTAGCGGTCAGCAGCGGGTAAGGATTGACCGGCCCGCCCGCGCCGTACACGCCGTAGTGCAGGTGCGGCGGCGTGGTCTTTGCGTTTCCCGTATTCCCGACATAGCCCAGCACCCGGCCCGCATCGACCCGCATCCCCGGGGCCACGTCCGCAAAGCCGTCGAGATGGGCATAGTAATGGCGTTGCCCGCCCGGCCCCAGCACCCACACCACCTGGCCGCCAAGGCGGTTGCTTCCGACTCGCAGCACGATGCCTTCGGTGGCGGCGCGCACCGCCGTTCCGCGCCTGGCGAAGATGTCGATGCCCTCGTGCTTGCGGCCTTCGCTGCGGCTCGCATGCCAGGTGTCGCGCAGGGCCTTGGGGCGTACGCCGCTCACCGGCATGGCCAGCACACTGGGCGCCGGCATCGCGGCCAGGCGCATCGCGTAAACGGCATGGCGCAGCCAGGGCTCGAGCAGGCCCCAGGCGGCAAGCAGGACGACGGCCAGGATCAGGCTGCGCAGGAAGGTTCGCATGTCGGATGGTCCATGAAGCGTCCGGATCGGAACGATACTGGACAACTATGGGCGAAATCGGTTTTTTACAGGCTCAGGCCGGATCGAGCGTGGCGCGGACCGCCGCGGTCTGGCCCTGGGCCGGAACGGGATCTGTTGCCGGGTCATGGTGCAGCGGAAACACCAGGGTGAAGGTGCAGCCCTGCCCATGGCCGGCGCTGTGCACCGAGACCCGCCCGCCGTGCAGCGCAGTGAGCTCCTTGACCAGTGCCAGTCCCAGCCCCAGGCCGCCCTGGGCCCGGTCTATGCTGGTCGGACCTTGCACCAGCACATCGAAAATGACTGGCAACAACTCGGGCGCGAGGCCGACGCCGGTGTCGCACACCTCCACCACGACGTCCTTGCCTGCGCCCTGGCAGCGCACCGTGATGGTGCCGCCGGCAGGGGTGTACTTGATGGCATTGTGCAGCAGGTTGTCGACGATTTGTTCCAGGCGGGTGCGGTCGCCATCGACCCAGCCAGGTGCGAGCTCGATCTGCCAGCGGTGGCTGCCGGCGTCGACCAGGCGCTTGGCCTCGGCGCAGGAGCGCAGCACCTCGCCCAGGTCGACCGGCGTCCGCTGCAGCACGATCTTGCCCGACAAGATGCGCTGGACGTCGAGCAGATCGTCCACGATGCGGGTCAGGTGGCGCATCTGGCGGCGGCTGATCTCGCGCGCATTGGCCGCCACTTCGGGCTTTAGGGCCGGCATGTCGAGCACGCTCATGGCGCCCGAGATTGCCGCCAGCGGATTGCGCAGTTCGTGCCCGAGCATGGCCAGGAAATTGTCTTTGGCCCGGCTCTGCGCTTCGGCCACCCGGCGCGCCCGCTGTTCGCTCACGAGAAGCTGTTCGCGTTCGTGCTGCAGCGCCTGGCGCGCCGCGCTTTCGCGCGACAAGGCCTCGCTGGTGTAGTGCAGCCCGTCGAGCAGGGCGTCGACTTCGTCCACCCTGGTGGGACGTGGGCGCGCAATGGCGCCGCGCGCGAGCGAATTGGCGACGCTTCCGGCCTGCTGCAAGGCGTTCGACAGCTTGTTGCCGAAGTAGACGGCGAGCAGCACCGCGAATCCCATCAGCACGATCAGCGCGAGCGTGGCATAGGTGGCCGCGGTGCGGGCCGCCGATTCGATCTCGGCGACCGGCACGCCGATCACGACGGTCCAGCCGCTGGCAGCCGCACGGGTGTATACACCGTAGACCTCGGTGCCGTCGTGCGTGACGTGACGCAGCACGCCGCTGCCTGCGTGCAGGGCGGCCGCACGCACCTCCGGATGCATCGTCTCGCCGGCCGCCTGCCCGGCATCGCGCTTGCGCACCGCGTTGTCGGCAATCGTGACGCCATTCGGGTCGAAGATGCCGACCCGCCAGCTCGGCTCGAGCGTGCCGTTGGCGAACACGCGCTCGAAGTAGCGCGCGTCGAAGATCTGGCTGACCACGTAGCGCGGCCCCGGGCCGGGCGGCGTGGGCACGTCCACCGATACCACCGAGCGCTGCGAGGTCGTGCCCCTGAAGTAACCTGAGATCCGTGTCTTGTTTTTATGGAGCACATCGGCGGCGTAGGGGCGGCTGCTGCCTTTCAGTTCGGTTCCGAAGGGCTTCAGGGTATTGAAGATGGGCCGCGTCCGCGCGTCGATCAGAATGGTCCAGGATAGGGGATCGCTGGCGTTCATGCGCGCGGCCAGCCGGTACACGCGCGCAAAATTTTGTTCTCCAAGCGCTTCGGAATTGGCGAGGACGTTCAGCAGCGCTTCCTTGACGGCGATCTCGCGTTCCACCAGCAGGGCGGTGGAGCGCGCTGTTTCCTGCACCCGCTGGATGCGCGACTCGCGTTCCCAGTCGAGCAGCATGGACACCCCGATCCAGAACGCCAGGGCGACCGGGATCAGGATGGCGGCCGCCATCAGGAACAGGGTAGTGCGTGTCTTCATGCAGGCATGCGGTTGGGGGTGGTGCTGGAAGTAGGTGCCGGCATTGTAAAAATGCAATGCCGGCAAGCTTAACAGAAGCCACTCCTCCATGCCCGGCTTTTGTTCTGCCGTGGCGTGGTTGCCGCATGCGCCGGCCCTGTTGAATCGACGTGGCGCCGGTAGGCGCGATGCGCGCCCGCTATGAGGATCAGTGGCGCTTCAAGTGCTCGCGCACGGTTTCGGCAACCGGGCCGACCTGCTTCACGGCGCGTTCGAGCTCTTCCTTGCTCACGCCCAGCGCTTGGGTCCAATGGCGTACTTCCCACTCTTCGTTGACGTTGATGCGGGCGCGGTCTTGGGCACCACGGTTTTGCAGGTTGTCGGACATGATTGTCTCCTTGATCACATTTGCCTGGGCCCAATTTGCCATTCCCACCGGACGCGTTCCGTACGCTGTTTCACCTAGTGCGCCACGCGCGCCCCGGAATCGTCCCGCGGGACCGTGCCAATGGCAACTTTTTGAGGTACGCTTGCCGTATCAACACCACTACCGCACCAGAAGGAGGAAGCCAGCATGTCCGCACCCTATGAAACCGCCCAGCCCGAGCGCAGCGCCGTCGACGCCATGCCGGGCACGGTAATGCTCGATTTCGGCGCCAACTGGTGCGGCTATTGCCGCGCGGCCGAGCCGCTGATCGACGAGGCCCTGGCCGGCAGTACAGAGGGGAGCAAGGGAGGGAGCAAAGCAGGGAGCAACGTCGTGCGCCACCTGAAGGTCGAGGACGGCCCGGGGCGCCCATTGGGCCGCTCGTTCCGCATCAAGCTGTGGCCGACCGTGGTCGTACTCAAGGATGGCAAGGAAGTGGCACGGGTAGTCCGGCCGGTGTCCGCCGACGAAGTGCGGGTCGCGCTGGCTCAGGCCGGTGCAGCATGAGCGCTGCCAACAAGCCACGCACCGTCCTGTTCGCGAGCCTGATCGGCACCACCATCGAGTTCTACGACTTCTACATCTACGCCACCGCCGCGGTGCTGGTCTTCCCGCGCCTGTTCTTCCCGGCCGCCGACCCGGCGGCCGCCACCCTGCAATCGCTGGCCACCTTCGCCATCGCCTTTTTCGCGCGTCCGGTAGGCTCGGCCGTGTTCGGCCACTTCGGCGACCGGGTCGGGCGCAAGGCCACCCTGGTGGCGGCGCTGCTGACCATGGGCATCTCGACCGTGCTGATCGGCCTGCTGCCCACGTACGCCTCGATCGGCACCCTGGCTCCGCTGCTGCTGGCCCTGTGCCGCTTCGGCCAGGGGCTCGGCCTGGGCGGAGAATGGGGCGGGGCGGTGCTGCTTGCCACCGAGAACGCGCCGCCCGGCAAGCGCGCCTGGTATGGCATGTTCCCGCAGCTGGGCGCACCGATCGGCTTCTTCCTGTCGGGGGGCACGTTCCTGCTGCTGGGCACCCTGATGACGGACGAGGACTTCTTCAGCTGGGGCTGGCGGATTCCCTTCCTGGCCAGCGCGCTGCTGGTGCTGGTCGGGCTGTACGTGCGCCTGAAGATCACCGAGACGCCCGATTTCCAGAAGGTGCTCGACCGTAACGAACGGGTCAAGGTGCCGGTGGTGGCGGTGTTCAAGGACCATACCCGCTCGCTGGTGCTGGGCACGGTCATCGCGCTGGCGACCTTTGTCGTGTTCTACCTGATGACGGTATTCGCCCTGAGTTGGGGCACGACGACACTGGGCTTTTCGCGCCAGGAATTCCTGACCGTGCAACTGGTCGCGGTGGTGTTCTTCGGCTTGACGATTCCGCCCTCGGCGCTGCTGGCCGACCGCTACGGGCGGCGCGCGGCGATGATCCTGGTCAGCGCGGCGATTGCCCTGTTCGGCCTGCTGTTCGGGCCACTGTTCGGCGCCGGCACGCTGGTGGCCGTAAGCAGCTTCATGGTGCTGGGGATGTGCCTGGTCGGCTTCACCTACGGACCGCTCGGCACCTTGCTGTCCGAGCTGTTCCCGGCCGAGGTGCGCTACACCGGCGCCTCGCTCACCTTCAACCTGGCCGGCATCCTGGGGGCGTCGCTGGCTCCGTACGTCGCGACCTGGCTGGCCACCAATTACGGGCTGGCCTTTGTCGGCTATTACCTGAGCGCGGCGGCACTGCTCAGCCTGCTTGCCCTGGTGGCGATCGGGGCCAAGCACGCTGCCGGTCCCTTGCACTCGGCTACACGCTGAGGGAATACCTGCGGCGGAAAGCAGGAATGGCCCCGCGAAGGGGCCATTCTTTCAGGCCTCAGAACGAATAGACCATCGTTAACGAAGTCTGGGTGTCGGTGTTCTTCTTGCCGTCCGGGACGCTGCTGTCGTTGCGCGCGCTGAATCCGGCCTTCATCTGCATGGTCGAGTTGATCTTGGTGCTGAGCGAGGTTTCAGCGACCGAGCGGGTGTTCGAGGTGCCTTTCTCGACACTGACCGTCTGGGCAAAGAAGGCCGATGGGCTGACGCGCCAGCGGAACTGCGCCGCGCCGCGCACGGTCACGCCGCTTTCGTCCTCGCCGGTAGCGCGTTCGCCGGTGAAATAGCCGGGACCGACTTCCACGTCGAGGGTCTGGTCGTCCGAATTCAGCCAGCGCGAACCGTGACCGACCGCGAGCGAGGAATAGCGGGTGTAGGCGCCGAATTTATCGTTCACGTGCGAACCGAGGATGAAGGCGCGTTTTCCTTCGCCCAGCAGCTTGAGCGAGGCCTTGGCCGACGCGGCGAAGCGCTCGGCCGACTTGCTGCGTACGGTATTGCCGTCCTCGTCCTCGTGCTCGTCTTCCTTGAAAAAGCCGCTGACGATGAATTCGTGGCTCCAGTTGGCGGTCTCGTGGCGCGCGTCGATCTTGCCGGTGACCGAGGTGCCGGTGGTATTGCCCGAGGTCGTGATCGCACCCAGTTCAGCCGAGGTGAACCAGCCGCCTTCGGGAATCTGGGGCTTTGCGATGGTGAGCGGCGCGTGGACATTGCCCACGGGTGGAAGGTCGATCTCCGCCCTGGCCGCGCCGTGGGAGACGAGCAGGAAGAGTGTCAGGGTGTATGCAGGGAATGGTGCGTGTCTCATGGGTACCGTATTGCCAGCAAGATGCCCGACATTGTATCCCAAAGCACGCAGGAAGCGATGCTTTGAGACACATTTTAAGCGGGTGGATCAGGTGCCGATCAGGTGCCAACGACCACGATCTTGAAAGTGAACAGCGCGGCGATCACCCACACCACCGGCGCCACTTCGCGCGCTCGTCCAGTCAGCAGCTTGAGCACGGCGTAGGTGATGAAGCCGAAGGCGATGCCTTCGGCAATCGAGAAGGTGAAGGGCATGGTGAGGGCGGTCACGGCCGCCGGGATGCTCTCGGTGGAGTCGCCCCATTCGACCTCGCCCAGGTCGGACAGCATCAGGCAGGCGACGAACAGCAGCGCCGGCGCGGTGGCGTAGGCCGGCACCACGCCAGCCAGCGGCGCGATGAACAGGCAGGCCAGGAACAGCACCGCCACCGTGAGCGCGGTCAGGCCGGTGCGGCCGCCGGCCTGCACCCCGGAGGCGCTCTCGAGGTAGGCGGTGGTGCTGGAGGTGCCCAGGATGCTGCCGGCGACGATGGCGCCGCTGTCGGCCAGCAGGGCCTTGTTGAGGCGGTCCATCTTGCCCTCGACCAGCAGGCCGGCGCGGCGCGCCACCCCCATCAGGGTGCCGGTGGCGTCGAACAGCTCGACCAGGAAGAACACCAGCACGATGTTCAGGATGCCGCTCGAGATGGCGCCCGGGATGTCGAGCTGGAACAGGGTCGGCTCGATCGAGGGCGGGGCCGAGAAGATGCCCTTGTAGGTATTCCCGCCGAAGAAAAAGGAAAGCACCGTCACCAGCACGATGCCGATCAGGATGGCACCCTTCACGCGCAGGCGGTCGAGCGCGACGATGGCGAAGAAGCCGACCACGGCCATGATCGCCGGCGGCGCGTGCAGGTCGCCGGCCTTGACCAGGGTCGCCTCGTTGGCCACGACGATGCCGGCGTTCTTCAGCGCGATCAGGGCCAGGAACATGCCGAGGCCCACCGTGATCGCGACCCGCATCGATTTCGGGATGCCGTTGACGATCATGCCGCGCAGGCCCAGCACCGACACCAGGATGAACAGGCAGCCGGAGATGAACACCGCGCCGAGCGCGGCCTGCCATGCGATGCCCATGCCCAGCACCACCGCATACGCGAAATAGGCGTTCAGGCCCATTCCGGGCGCCATCGCGATCGGGTAGTTCGCGTACAAGCCCATCACCGCCGTGCCGAGCGCCGCCACCAGGCAAGTGGCCACGAACACCGACTCCTTCGGCATGCCCGCGTCGCCCAGGATCGACGGGTTGACGAAGATGATGTACACCATCGTCAGGAAGGTGGTCAGGCCGGCCAGCAGTTCGGTGCGGACGTCGGTGCCGCTGTGGGTGAGCTTGAAGAATCTGTCGAGCATTACTGCACTCCTCCGTTGTTTTGGCTGAAGCATAACACCTGGGCGCATTCGGGCCGCGCGCCGCCATGCCAATGCGCTAACATGGCGACTCGTTCATTACCGACCATCGCCATGCCCAAGAATAAGCGCCCGCTGCCCCGCACTTCCAACAACCCGCGCGAGCCGGACAACGGCTCCGTGGCCCAGGAACTGGCCGACCTGGCCCTGGCCATCGCCGAGCGCGAGGAAGCGCCGGGCTTCGGCTCCTCCTCCGAGCGCGAAGAGGAACTGCTGGGGGCGGTGCGCAAGCTGCTGCGCAAGAAGCGCGACGAGGCGCTGTACGAGGCGATCGAGCTTGCGCGCTATACCGATCCCGAGGCCTGCCGCCTCCTGCGCGGCCGCATCGAAGAGGAAGCGGCCAGCCTGCGTCTGCGCCGATCAGCAGGGAACGGCAACGGCGGCCACGAAGGCAAGGAGGGCACGGAATACGAGATCGACGCCTTCCTGATTCCGCTCTTCGTGCGGACCACCGGCGGCCTGCGGGCCGAGGAGAGCTTCCAGGACGAGGAGGCCTTCGAAACACTGGCCAACAGCTTCCACCCGGCCGGGCTGGAAAGCGCGGACGGCAAGCTCGTGCTGGTCCAGCATGCCTACGACCTGGCCGAGATCGACCATGTCTCCTACTCGACCCTGCAAGAGATGCTGCGCGAGGCCGCCGCCTCGTTGCTCGAGAAGAAGCTGCAGCCGGCGCCGACCATCGAGGCCAGCATCCGCGGCTGGACCGGCGAGCGCTTCGCGCCGGACGATCCGGCGCTGGAACTGCGCTTCCTGCTCGGCTTTTCGCTCAAGCGCGCGGACGACCCGTTCTATGCGGTGCCGGGCGACGAAGCCGGTTCCGATGCCTGGTACGCAGGCCGCGAGGAACGCTACCGCGCCTGGAGCTTCCAGGTCGCTCCGCTGGTGCGGCGCCTGCTGGCGCGCGAGCCGGACGGCGTCCACGTCGACTTCCTTTACCAGGACCTGTTCTACGGCGCCAAGGAACAGGGCGTCAGCGAGCTGACCACCCTGGGCATCCTGTCCGACGTGGCGCGCACGCTGTCCGCCAAGGACCTGGAACCGGACCGCGTGCATGCGGCGGTCGCACCGCTCGACGGCGGCGAGCACATCGTCCTGCGCATCAACCTGTATGCCCTGGATGGCGGCACGCCCTGGGGCAGCGTCGAAATGCCGGTCGACCTGGCTGCCGACCTCGGGGCGGAGCTCGACAACCTGTGCGATGCGCTGCTGTCGCTCGGGCTCGAGGGCGTGTCGGTGGCGACCGGATTCAGCGAAGACGGCCACGCCGAAGGCGCCGAGCCCTACCAGCCGGGTTGATGGCCGGCGCGGCCCGTCGCGGCTTTTCCGCGTCCTCGGCAGCAGTTTCCGCGGCCGCCGTACAACCCCGGCGACCGTTTTCCCGAATGAAAAATGGTGCCTGACCGTGCCAGGGACCCCTGTTCGCCCATACAGGGTAGCAAGCATGATGACTTTTCGTAGTGGATTTTCTTGTATCGCTGTAGGAGGCGCCCTACATGCCCGCGCTCGGCCGTCGATTGCCTACTATGAGAGGGCTTTGTAACATCTGCTTGCAACATTTCTAAATAACAATGTTGCACTGCATAAATGAAAATATTAGGAAATTTGCATGATACGATTCGGGGGTCCGGTGCGTTGTGAACCGCTGTTCTCACTCGCGATTCGTCGTACCCGGGGACTGGCACAGAGAGAAAAACCTGCCGGGCTTTGCCAACAACTATAGCGCCACGAAGGCGAAAGGAATTGAATATGCCGACCTTGATCGTGTTTTGCCACCTGCGCTGGGATTTCGTCTTCCAGCGTCCACAGCACCTGATGACCCGACTGGCGGAACATTACGATATCGTGTTTGTAGAGGAACCGGTGTATAGCGAGGGGCAGGCATACCTGAAGAAGACGGCGGTCGCGACGAACATCACGGTGTGCCAGCCGCATACCGCCATCCATGCACCAGGCTTCCACGACGACCAGCTCCCGACCCTGCAAACCCTGCTGGCCGACCTCGTCCCGGGCGACGAGCAGCCGGTGGTCTGGTTCTATACCCCGATGGCGCTGCCGCTGCTGCAGGGCCTCAACCCGTCCAAGATCGTCTATGACTGCATGGACGAGCTGGCGATGTTCAAGAACGCGCCGAAACAGCTGCTGCAGCGCGAGAGCGCACTGCTGAACATGGCCGATGTCGTCTTCACCGGCGGCCCCAGCCTGTACCAGTCGAAGCGCGACCGCCACGCCAATGCACACTGCTTCTCGAGCAGCGTCGACGCCAGGCATTTCCGCCAGGCCCAGGACCGCGAGATCTCGCACCCTGACCAGGCCCATATTCCGTACCCGCGTCTCGGCTTCTACGGCGTCATCGACGAACGCCTGGATGTCGAGCTCGTGTCGAAGATGGCCGACGCCCATCCGGAATGGCAGATCGTCATGGTCGGCCCGGTCGTGAAAATCGACCCGGCCACGCTGCCGAAGCAGCCGAACGTCCACTACATGGGCCAGCGCAGCTACGACCAGCTGCCCCAGTTCCTGGCCGGCTGGGACGTCTGCCTGCTGCCGTTCGCGATGAACGATTCGACCAAGTTCATCTCGCCGACCAAGGTGCTCGAGTACATGGCGGCCGAGCTGCCGGCGGTCTCGACGCCGATCACCGACGTCAAGGTGCCTTACGGCGACGTGGTGGCGGTTGCCGACACCCCGGACCAGTTCATCGCGGCCTGCGAACGCCAGCTGGCCCTGGCCGACGACGAACGCCAGGCCATGGCCAAGCGCATGCGCGAAGTTGTCGCCAACACCTCGTGGGACCTGACCGCGTCGCGCATGCACGAGCTGATTACCAATGCCGTCCCGGGCCGCCACGCGCGCCTGCCGGCGAACCAGGAAGCCGCCAAGGCCATGCCGCTCAAGGCTGCCCAGGTGCCGGTGGCAAAGAGCGCCTGACAGGGTAAGCGGCCAGCGCACCGGTGACGTGGCGCTGGCTGGCGACGGCACGGCGGCGAACCTTCACGGGTCCGCCGCCGTGTTCTATTTGGCGCCGGTTTTTTCGGGAAGCGAGCGCAATAAAGCCGGCGGGCCATCCCTCAGGATGCCCGCCGCCCGTTGCCGTTGTGCGAAGCTGGAAGCCGCGCCTAGCGCTTGTCCCCGCCTTGCGAATTGCCGCGCTTGCCGCTTTGCTGGTTGCCGTCGTTCTTGTGGCTCATGCGGCCGGCCTCGCGCGCCTCTGCCGAGGTAAACTCGTGGGCGTTGCCGGACGCATGGGCCGCACGGCCACCCTGCGAGGCGATCTCGCGCTGGCGTTGCGGGTCCATGGAGGCAAAGCCGCGCTTGCCGTTGCCCTGCTTGTTCGATGCCATGATGATCTCCTTGATCGATGACAGGCTTGATAAAGTCTCGTCCGGTTTCCAGCGCCGCGTCCTGCGGGACAGGTATTCCGGACGATGTGACTCCATCTTACGACGCCGATCTCTGCTGCGGAATAGGACTGTCCGGCCCATCGGCGTAGGACCGGTCCGGCGCATACCGTCGCGTCATCTTCCTCAGTGCTTCATCATGTTGCCGGCAACCGCATTCGGCGGCGGCCAGCCACCCGCCGGATCGTCGGCGCCGGCCACCCGCACGACCGAGAGCGGATGCGCGAACTGAATGCCCTCGCGCTGGAAGCTCCGGTAGACCTGCAACAGGATGTCTTGCTGGGCATCCATGTGCAGGACATAGTCCGGACTCTTGAAGTGGTACACCACCTCGACATCGAGCGACCAGTCGCCATAGCGGAAGAAGTGGGCGCGCTCGAAGTCGACGTCGGGGCGGGCCGCGATGATGTCGCGGATCATCGCCGGGATGGCCGTCAGCTGTGTTTCGGCGGTGCCGTAGGCAATGCGCAGGATGAACGCGACACGGCGCGACAGCATGCGCTTGTGATTGTGGATCCGGCTCCTGAGCAGTTCGCTGTTCGAGAACACGATCTGCTCGCCGCCCAGGCCGCGCAGGCGGGTGGTCTTCAGGCCGATGTACTCGACCGCGCCGAGCGCATCGCCGACGATGATGAAGTCGCCGACCTCGAACGGCTTGTCGAGCATGATGGAGAGCGACGCGAACAGATCCCCGAGGATATTCTGGGTGGCCAGGGCCACGGCGATGCCGCCGATGCCAAGGCTGGCGACCAGGGTGGTGATGTTGAACCCGAAATTATCGAGCATCATCAGGAAGGCCACCGTCCAGACCACCAGCCGCATCAAGAAGAACAGGATGGTGCTCGAGGCCCTGCGTGCGCCGTCGCCCGGCACCGCGAGCAGCTGGCTGCGCCAGCCGCGCAGGCCGGTATCGCCCCAGATGCCGAGCTGCAGGATCAGGGCGGCGACCGCCACCCGCGATATCACCAGGCGCCAGCTGTCCGGCATCGCCAGGAAGATGCTTCCGAGGTAGACGCCAATCGCGAGCAACAGCACCAGGAAGGTGCGGTTCAGCATCGTGACGGCCAGGTCGTCGATCCGGGTCAGGGTGCGGCGCGACAGGTCGCCCAGCCGGTGCATGACCAGCATCTTGAGAAAGAACATCGCGGCCGTCGTGCCGACGCAAACCCCGAGGGCCAGCAGCCAGCTTTCCAGCTCGTTGTTATACAACAAAAAATCCATCCGCAGCTCCGTCGCATGCGTGAAACAAGGCACAGTGTGCGGTCGGCGCCGCATGCGGCGCGCACAATTGACAGTTGTCCGGGCCGCCCGATAGATTGAATCCAGGGCAAAACGCAGCGTTTCGTGCGGCACCCTGATCGTCAATCCGCGGCGCGAGCTGCTGCTGTCGATCGCATGGTGAACCGGCGGGGCTCGCGCCGCGCTCACGGAATTGCCAGTAGTATCTGTGCGAGCAAACCAGGCAGGCCATGCCTGGCACACGCTCAGGCACAAGGAAGGAGTAAGGCATGGACAGTGCAGCAAATACGGCAGCAAATACCGCAGCGCGCAACACGGAATTCGAGGTGGCCGACATCATGCGCGGCCTGTACGGGGACGGCATCATCGCCTGCCGCGGCGCCTACAGCCGCGAATTGATCGCGGAACTGCGCGCCGACATCGACATGCTGTTTCAGGAAGCGCTGGCGCGCGAGGGCGGGGCGCTCAACCGCGGCCCGAACCGCTATTACGTCGAGGTGCATCCGGAGCGCCTGCGCTCCTTCGTCGCCATCGCCAGCCACCCCTGGGTGCGCGCCGTGTGCAGCGCGGTGCTGGGCCCGGACTGGCGCATCGTCGAAGTCGGCTTCGACGTCCCCGGGCCGGGCGCCATGCACCAGCCGTGGCACCGCGACTTCAAGGCGCCGCCCGAGACGGTGGAGGGCAGGCGCCTCAGTTCGCTTGCCTTCAACCTCACCACCGTCGACGTTACCGAGGACATGGGTCCGTTCGAGATCGCGCCGGGCACGCAGTGGGATGTGTTCGACGGCGACCCGATGTTCCCCGATAAGTCGCTGTATCCGCGCTACGAGGCGCTGGCCCAGCGCAAGCTGCCGAAAGTGGGGGATATCTCGGCGCGGTCGGCCCTGACCATCCACCGCGGCACCGCCAACCGCTCGGCGCTATCGCGCCCGGTGCTGGTGCTGGGCGCCGACGCGCCCGATGCGACCAACGCCATCAAGCACGACCTGCAGATGTCGCGCGCTTATTACGACGGCCTGCCGGAAGCGGTGCGCCGGCACCTGAACTGCCGCGTGGTCGAGCAGCTCGAGCCGATCCGGCAGGCGCACACGATCGAGGGCCTGAAGATGGGTGTGACGATGGGCGGCTGAACGGAATTGAAGCGAAAGAGGGGGAAAACGACAGGCCGCCGGCGGCGGCCTGGAGCCTGCTTACTCTTTTTCGGGGACGCGCTGCGAGGGCACCGGAGTCTTCAGCGCATCCGGCACGGCATCGGCGATGCCGTTCTCCGGCATCTGGCCGACCCGGCGCGCTTCGTCCGAATGCTGGTCGAGGCTGACTTCTTCGGCGACGTCGAAGCGGCCGTCCTCGGCGCCTTCGTCACCGGGCAGCAGCTTGTCGGAACGCTGGTCCTGGCCGCCCCCGGCGACGGGATTGGCCTGCGGTCCGGCTCGGCTTTGCTCTGGTTGGATGGGTGGAACCATGTCGTCCTCCTGTTGACGGTTTTTCATGACCCATTATCGCGCCGCCCCCGGCTGCCGGGCGCACGCTAAGCCAACGCCTTCAATCGCGCCTGTCCCTGCGTGGCAGGTTCTTCTCGACGATTGCCCACACGATCATGCCGTATGCCAATACCCGGATCAGGTAATGCAATGGAGAATCCTCGCCCGCCTCGTTCAGCACCGCCGAATACACCCTGTGCAGGCCTTCGATGAAAAAGGACAGGGCGAAATACAAGAAGAAGCGATCGCCGGTGTTGCGCCAGAAGCGCAGGAAAAACAGGGCGATGGTCAGCGAAGCCATCGAAATCGCGCCGTACATCAACTGGACCATGGCTTCACTCCTTCTCGTAGATGAGGCCGTACAGCAGAAGCAGACAGGCCACCAGGGCGCTGATCACGCGCATGGGCATGAAATCGACAGTCGGAAACACGATCTTGTCGAAAATCAGGAACAGGTTATTAGCGGTCATCACCGCGAAGCACAGCCCGCTCCAGAACAGGAGGCGGTAGCGGGTGCGCCGGTAGCTGGCGAACAGCAGCCAGGTACAGGCCAGCGAGGTCAGCATGCACAGGGTATAGATGAGTTCGGCCATTAGGAATCCTTGCGCAGCCGGAATGCGTCGGCGAACTGTTGCGCCTTCCGGTCGAGTGTGGAATGGATCAGATTCGTGATGTCTACCAGGTGGCGCGCGTAGTGCTCGGCAAGCTCGTCGACACGCTCACGCAATGCTTCCGACGCCGGCGCATAGCAAAAGCAGAGCTCGTCCGGCACGGGGCAGGGACTGGCCATGCCGGACCGGTGCAGCTCGTCGAGCAGGCCGGCAGCCGTACGCTCGCTGGTGTACAGCCGGCGCGCAAGCATCTCGCCCGTCCATTGCTGGTCGGGATTGGCGCGCAGCAGCAGCAGCGCCTCGAGGAAAGGCACGGACGGTACGCTCGTGAGGACAAAACGGCGTAAATCCTCTGGGATCGGCGGACGGTTCATTCGCTTCGGGTTGGATTTCCCAAAAGGAATCTTTTGTTGAGAAAGCAGAAAGTTTAGCTCATTCTCGCCGGAAAGGACATTCCAATCGTGCGCGTCCTTACAGCCTGACGTTTGACGCCGCTCAACGGCGCTCGGCTACAATGCGTGCTATCGATGTCCCCGTCCACCGTCATGCTCCATTCCATTTTCGCCCGCGTCGCGCGCGTGTTCGCTCTTGCCGCGCTGCTGGCCGCAGGCGCGGTGCAGGCTGCCTGTCCCGACCACTATCTCGACGGCCGCGCGCCTGAAATCCGCAACCAGAAGCTGGGCACCGCCACCCGCGAACTGTGCTACCGCGAGTTCGGCGTCATGCATTCGGGCGTGACCCGTACCGCACTGTGGTCGGCCGAACACCTGGCGCCTGACCAGCTCGCCGCCGCCGAAGGACTGGACCGCGACAATGCCTTCCATCCCGAATCGCGCCTGCCGCGCGGGCAGCGGGCCGAACTGTCCGATTATGCGCGTAGCGGCTTCGACCGCGGCCACCTGGCGCCGAACGGCGACATGCCGGACCGGCGCGCTCAGCGCGAAAGTTTTTCACTCGCAAACATGGTGCCGCAGGATAGCGAGCACAACCGCCACATCTGGGCCCCGATCGAAGGCGCGGTCCGCAAGATGGCCAAGCGCGAAGGATCCCTGTACGTGATCACGGGCCCGGCCTTCCTCGGCAGCAGCCTGCGCAAGGTCGGCAACGTGATCGTGCCGAGCCACCTGTACAAGGTGGTGTACAGCCCGCGCCAGAAGGCCGCCGCCGCGTGGTTCGTCGAGAACCGCGGCGACGCGCCGATCCACGTGATTCCGGTCGCCGAGCTCGAACGCATCGTCGGCATCGAACTACTGCCTTCGCTCACGGGGCGGCAGAAGGAACGCATGCTTGCATTGCCGAAGATCCGGCAACGGAAGTCACGCAACTGACCGCATCGCCAGAGAGGAGCACACCATGCCAGCGAAGAAACCGTTCAAGCCCTTTGCCAACGAGGCCGACGTCCTCGAGATCGGCAACATGATGCTGGAAAACCGGCTCGACCGCGTCACCCTGTCGGGCGACATCGACCTGACCGCCGACCAGGCGGGACTGGCGGCCGCGCGCCGCCTGCATGAAGCGCTGGGTGTGGTGCTCGCCGCATTGGAGGCGCGCGACCTGCCCGAGCGGCTCCCGCCGCCCGCCGTCAGGCAGGTCGACAATCCCTTCGCCTGAGCCTTCGCCCCGGTTCGCCGCGGGCAACCGCCGGCAGCAGCGCGCTCATCATTCCAGGAGTCAAGGGTGTGCATGCCTCGCCGTGAATCGGGTACTCTCGTTTGCTCTGAAACAGCGACGCGAGGATGCCTCCGATGCCAAGCAAACTCTCCGACAACAAGCAACAGGAAGGGCTGCGCATTCCCTTGCTCGAAGAGCAGTTGGCGGTCGGCACCCGCGTCGTGGAAACCGGGCGCGGCGTACGCATCCACAAGACGGTCTCGGAACAGCCGGTCACGATCGACGAGCGCCTCTCGCGCGACGAGGTGAACGTCCGGCATGTCCCCATCGACCGTATCGTCGCGCTGGAAGAGGCACCAGCAACCCGCTACGAAGGCGACACCCTGGTGGTGCCGGTTCTCGAGGAAGTGCTGGTGGTCGAACGCCGCCTGCGCATCAAGGAAGAACTGCACATCACCCGCACCCGGCACGAGGAGCACTACCACGACACCGTTCCGCTCAAGGCCGAGCGGATCGAGGTAGAGCGCTTCGACGAGGCCGGATCGTCGCCCGAACCCGATACCCAATGATGATGGAGGAATGACCATGCAACATACTTTGGTAGCCGTATTCGACAACAACGCCGACGCTCAGAGCGCCATGGATGAACTGCTCGCTTCGGGCTTCTCGCGCAGCGATGTGCGCATGTCCAGCGGCAGCTCGGCAAGCGGCCTCTCCGGCAGCTCCGCTTCCACCACCACGACCACCACCAGGACCGACACCGACACCGGGATCGGCACCAGCATCAAGAATTTCTTCAGCGACCTGTTCAACGACGACGACGACGCCCGCCGCGTCAACCGTTACGAAGGCGCCGTTTCGGGCGGCAAGTGCGTGGTGACCCTGACTGCCGATTCGCTGCCGGAAGTCGAGCGCGCCGCCGACATCGTCGAGCGCTTCGGCCCGATCGACATCGACGAGCATTCGGACGCCACCGGCATGTCCGCGGGCGCCATGAACTTGAACAGCGGAGTCCAGAAGTCGGCCCCGTTGTCTGCCCAGTCCGCCAACCTGCAGGGCAGCACCGCGCGCACCGACTCGCTGCAGCGCGACACGGCAACCCAGCCTGACGCGGCCCGATCCATTCCGGTGGTCGAAGAACAGCTCAAGGTCGGCAAGCGCGAAGTCCAGCGCGGCGGCGTGCGCATCTTCTCGCGCATCGTCGAGACCCCGGTCAACGAGAGCGTCAGCCTGCGCGAAGAGCATGTGGACGTGCAGCGCCGTACCGTCGACCAGCCGATCAACCCGGCCGACGCCACCGCGTTCAAGGAGCAGACCATCGAGATGCGCGAGACCTCCGAGGAAGCCGTGGTGCAGAAATCCGCCCGCGTCGTCGAAGAGGTGACCGTCGGCAAGCAGGTCAGCCAGCGCCAGGAACAGATCCAGGACACCGTGCGCCACACCGAGGTCGACGTCGAGCGCCTGGGCGGCAGGGACGACGACAGCTACTACCGCAACCACTACCAGAGCAATTTCGCCTCGAGCGGCGCGGCCTATGACGACTACGCCCCGGCCTACACCTACGGTTCGCAGATGCGCAGCCAGTATGCCGGCCGCCAGTGGGACGACGTCGAAACCGACCTGCGCACCAACTGGGAATCGCGCAGCGCCGGCGGCGCCTCGACCTGGGAGAAGATGAAGGCCGCGGTGCGTCATGGCTGGGATCGCATGACCGACGACGACAGCAGCAAGCGCGGCTACTGATTCCTGTCCTGCTCATCCGCTCCGGCGGACCAAAAAACGGCGCTGCGGCGCCGTTTTACATTGCCGTTTGTGTGTCTGCGCACGGTCGGCTTCACCCGACGGTATCCGATGGACGCGCCTGCCGCACCGGTCCGGCAGGCGCGCGCGCACCCATCCGCAAATGGAGTACGCTCGACACACTAGCCTGACGGCCACGAGGCCTTTGATTCACCATTACGGAGGAACGACCATGCAACATACGCTTGTAGCCGTGTTCGACAACCACACCGATGCGCAGAACGCGATGAACGAACTCCTGTCGTCGAACTTTTCCCGTCAGGACGTGCGCCTGTCCAATGGCGACCCGACCGGCATGACCGACAGCGTGAGCGGCGCCAGTGCCGCCACGACCGCCCGCACGACCGATTCCGACGACGGCCCAGGCATCGGCGCCAGCATCAAGCACTTCTTCAGCGACCTGTTCGGCTCCGATGACAGCGAGTACGCCAGCCGCTACGAGGGCGCGGTAACCCGTGGCCACCACGTCCTGACCCTCACCGCCGATTCGCTGCCGGAAGTCGAGCGCGCGGCCGACATCATCGAGCGCTACGGCCCGACCGACATCGACGAACAGGCATCGGGCACGGGAGCAATGCACGCTGGCGCTGCCGAATCGATGCGCATGAGCGGCGCCGGCGGCATGCAACAGAACGGCGGCATGTCGATGCAGTCCAGCGGCGGCGTCAACCAGCAGCTCGAGAACGCGGGCGACCGCAAGCTGTTCGCCCAGCAGTCGCTGAACCAGGCCGAGCCGATGGGGCAAACCTACCAGGAACCGATGGGCAAGAGCGGCCTGAGCGCCACCGGCGGCACCTCGCTCCAGGGTTCGACCCTGCAGGAAAACAATGTGCAGGGTTCCGCGCTCGACGGCACCCAGAACAGCGGCTCGCTCGGATCGCAGCAGTTCGACACTGGATACCAGTCGGCGACCAGCAGTGCGGCGCTGCGCGAAGCCCAGCGCGGCCGCTCGCGTATCTACTCACGGATGGGCGAGACCGGCGCGACGTCGGGCACCATGGCGGGCGCGATGTCCGGCAAGCTCGACGACGACGGCTATTACCGCAAGCACTACGACAGCACCTACGGCATGAACGGCACCGGCGCCGAATCGTACGACGACTACGCGCCGGCCTACAGCTACGGCTCCGAGATGGCGCGCAGCAGCAAGTACAGCGGCCGCCGGTGGGACCAGGTCGAGCACGACCTGCGCAGCGACTGGGACACCCGCGGCAGCGGCGGCCCCTCGACCTGGGAAAAGATGAAGGCCGCCGTGCGTCATGGCTGGGACCGCATGACCCTGGACGACGACGACGACAGCTACTACCGCAGCCACTACGACAGCAACATGAGCAGCACCGGCGTCGACTACGACAGCGCCAAGCCGGCCTACTCGTATGGTTCCGAGATGCGCAAGAGCGAGCTCTACCGTAACCGTCCCTGGGACGACATCGAGGGCGACATGCGCAAGGGCTGGGATTCGCGCATCAGCACCGCGACCCATGGCGACACCTCCGCCGGCGCCTGGGACCGCATGAAGGCCGCCGTCCGCCACGGCTGGGACCGCGTGACGGACGACGATGACGACGACCGCGAGTACCGCAGCCACTGGAACGCCACCTACAGCAGCGCGACCGACGCCGGCAGCTACGATGACTACAAGCCTGCCTATTCCTACGGCTCGTCGATGGCCCGGGATCCGAAATACCGCGGCCGCCAGTGGGGCGAGGTCGAGAACGACCTGCGCACCGACTGGGATACCCGCTACGGCAGCGACGGGCAGTCGACCTGGGAGAAAATGAAGTCGGCAGTGCGCCACGGTTGGGACCGGATGACCTCGTAATGCCGTTCCGGCTTTACTAGCGCAGTCCGAATCGGCGCCCTGGCGGGCGCCGATTTGTTTCAGGCTAGGCCGCTTCGCTCAGGGGCAGGCTGATACGGTTGCGGCCCAGATGCTTGGCGCGGTACAGCGCGGCGTCGGCGGTGGCGACCAGCTGGCTCGCATTGGTGTCCGGTCCCGCGACCGCGGTGGCGGCGCCGATCGACACCGTCACGTGACGGGTGGGCGCGCTCGACGGCAACTGGAGCTGTTCGACCCGGCAGCGGATGCGTTCGGCGACGATGGCCGCGCCCTTGAGCGACTGGTTCGGCAGGATCACCGCGAATTCCTCGCCGCCGTAGCGCGCCACCAGGTCGTTGGCGCGCATCTCGCTCGCGACCGCCCGCGCGATCCGTTTCAGGCATTCGTCGCCGCCCAGATGGCCGTTGGCGTCGTTGTAGGCCTTGAAGTTGTCGACGTCGACCATCAGCAGCGACAGCGGCTGCGACTGACGCAGGGCGCGCGCCCACTCGGCGTGCAGGGTGTCGTCGAAGCAGCGGCGGTTGGCCAGGCCAGTCAGCCCGTCGCGGGTGGCCAGTTGTTCCAGGGCGACCTGGGCCATCTTTTCGTCGGTCAGGTCGCGCAAGGTCTCGACCACGGCCGCCAGCTCGCCGTCGGCGCCGAAGATCGGGCTGGCATCGGCCGCCAGGTAGCGGCGGCGGCCGGCGCGCGGCATGTCGAACCAGCTTTCGATGCACAGGCTCGACGGCGATCCTTCCGGGGCGCAGCGCGGCAGGATGCGCCGCACGTCGTCGGTACGGTCCTGCAGCACCAGGTCGGCCAGGGTAGGGCGGCGCTGCTCGTAGAAGCTGCGCCAATGGTCGCTCGTGCCCAAGACCTCGTGGGCCGGCACGCCGGTGAGGTTCTCGCAGGCACGGTTCCAGATCATCACCCGGGCATCGGTGTCGAGCACGAAGACCGGGATCGACAGGGAGGCCACCAGCTGTCCGACGAATGCCCCGTCCTTCACGATTGCGGCGGGGGCAGGTGTGCTGGCGCTGGCGCTGTGTGGGCTGATCATGGTCGTCCTCTACGGTTCCGGTGCGGCAGCCGGATTGACTGCCAACAGGAAACGATTTTGCTACCGCGCAGGGACCAACCTATTGATTTTCAGCAAGTCTGCGTCTTCGGCGCGCAGTCCGCACGTCGATTCACGCGAGGGCCGGTGTCCGGGCCCGGGGAAGGGTGGCGCGCACCACCGTCCCGCCGCGGCGCCCCGGCAACACCGTCAGGCTCCCGCCGAAGGCTTCGGCACGCTCGCGCATTCCTTCAATGCCGCAGCCGCGCCCGTCCAGGTGGTCCAGTGCCGCCGGGCCGATGCCGTCGTCCTCGATCTTCAGCACCGCGTCCCCGGCCGATTCGACCAGGGTGACGCTGACCAGGGTAGCCTGGGCATGACGGGCGACGTTCGACAGCGATTCCTGCAGCACCCGGAACAGCACCGTCTCCAGTTCCGGGTCGCGCCTCTCATCATCAATGCCCTCCTTGCCGGCGTCGAAACGGTAGTCCAGTCCGTGCAGACGGGAGAAGTCGGCCAGATGCCGTTCGGCGGCCTGGCGCAGGCTCAGGCCCTTGGCAAGCGGACGCAATCCGGCGACGATCGCGCGCACCGAACGGATCGTGGCGTCGAGGTTGGCGATCGCGGTGCTCAGCTTGTCGTGCACGGCGGGGGAGGTGCCCCGCACCGCGGCCTGTTGCAGTGCCAGTTCCACCCGCAGCGACAGCAGGCGGTGGCCGAGCTCGTCGTGCAGGTCACGCGCGATCCGGGCACGTTCGGCTTCACGCACGCTTTCCTGCTGGCGCACCAGCCGGAACAGCACCTCATGGCTGCCTGCCAGCGCATTCTCGACGTCGGCGTGGGCGCCGCGTTCGGCCTCGAGTAGGTGTTCGAGCGCAAGCGTGCGCTCCTGGGCAGCCTGGAAACGGCGCTCCAGCAGCAGGGCCAGGGCAATCGCGGCCATCGTCACCATCGCCGCCACCATCATTTCCGGCGGGGCGTTGCGCAGCGACAAGGGCATCAGCATGGCAGCCTGGGCCGGTGCGCTGGCAGCCAGCAGCGCACACACCACGGTAAATGCTGAAATTCGAACTAGGAATAATGTCGGGTTGTTCATGGCATCCTTCTGACTCGCATTCGGAAGATTCCGTATGAAGGTACACCTGAGTCCTACAAGCAATATTGCTCATCCTCAATGCATGACCCCGAGCCGGCGGCGGGTTATAATGGAAGGTTGACGAGAGGCTTACCGTGACTTACAGCATCAAAGAGATCTTCTATACCCTGCAGGGCGAAGGCGCCCATGCGGGGCGCCCGGCCGTGTTTTGCCGTTTTTCGGGGTGCAACCTGTGGACTGGCCGCGAACTCGACCGCGCCAGCGCGGTCTGCACCTTCTGCGATACCGATTTCGTCGGCACCGACGGCGAACGCGGCGGCAAGTTCCGCGAACCAGGCCTGCTTGCGGCAGAGATCGACGGCCTGTGGCCGTCCACCCACAGCGCCGGTAAATATGTGGTCTTCACCGGCGGCGAACCCCTGCTGCAGCTGGACCGCCCGCTGATCGACGCGATGCACGCGCGCGGCTTCACCATCGCCATCGAGACCAACGGCACGCTGCCGGTGCCGGAAGGCGTGGACTGGGTGTGCGTCAGCCCCAAGATGGGCGCCGAGCTGGTGGTGGCGAAGGGCAACGAGATCAAGGTGGTGATCCCGCAGGCCGGCCAGGACTTGTCCGCCTACGAACACCTCGACTTCGAGAATTTCTATGTCCAGCCGATGGACGGCCCGCTCGCCGCGCACAACACCCGCCTGGCGATCGAGACCTGCCGCAGCAACCCCAAGTGGAAGCTGAGCATCCAGACCCACAAACTGCTCCAAATCCCCTGATTGATTCAAGTATGCTGACCATTACCCGCAAGCTGGAATTCGATGCCGGCCATCGTATTCCCGACCACAAGAGCCAGTGCCGCAACCTGCACGGCCACCGTTACACCCTCGAGATCACCCTGACCGGCGAAGTCATCGATGTTGAAGGAAATTCCGACAACGGCATGATCATGGATTTTTCCGACATCAAGACGCTGGCCAAGCAGCACCTGGTCGACGTGTGGGACCATGCTTTTCTAGTGTACGAAAAAGACGACAAAGTGCGCGAATTCCTCGCCTCGCTGCCGGGCCACAAGACCGTGGTCATCGACTGCATCCCGACGGTGGAAAACCTGGCGCGCGTCGCCTTCAAGCTCCTGAAAACCGTCTTCACCGACCGTTATGGAACCGGCCTGCGCCTCCAGAAGCTGGTGCTGCACGAAACCCCGAACTGCTGGGCCGAAGTGACGAATGACTGAGTTGCCGCTGCCCGAGCCTGGCGCCGCCCGGTACATGCAGCTGGCCCTGGAACAGGCCAGGCTGGCCTGGGCCGAGGGCGAGGTGCCGGTGGGCGCGGTCGTGGTCAAGGACGGCGAAGTGATCGCCACCGGCTACAACCAGCCGATCGGGCGCCACGACCCTACCGCGCATGCCGAGATCGTCGCGCTGCGCGCCGCGGCCGAAAAACTGGGCAACTACCGCCTGCCGGGCTGCGAACTGTATGTCACCCTGGAGCCCTGCATCATGTGCTCGGGCGCCATGATGCATGCCCGTCTGGCGCGCGTGGTCTACGCGGCGCGCGATCCGAAGACCGGCGCCTGCGGTTCGGTCGTGAACCTGTTTGAGCAGGAAATGCTCAATCACCATACCGACGTGGCGGGCGGCGTCATGGCCGAGGAGTCGAGCAGCCTGCTCAGGGCCTTCTTTGCCGAGCGGCGCGCCGCGTCCCGCAAGCTGCCGGCGGCCGGTTAGGCGCGTAAGAGGATTCGTACGTCGGCACGCGCGCCCCGGCCGTGTCGAAAGTGCTATGCTGGCCGCATGCCGCTCGACCAGCGAGCCAACCCTGTAGCTGACACAAGCGCCACGCTGCTCCCCGCACAGCCGACATCTTGCCATGCCCACGCTGAACGCCAACGGAATCCGCATCGCCTTCGACACCGCGGGCGACCCCAAGGCCCCACCGCTGCTGCTGGTGCACGGCCTGGGCATGCAGCTGACCGCCTGGCCCGACGAATTCGTCGAAGGCCTGGTCGAGCTCGGGTTCTACGTGATCCGCTTCGACAACCGCGATTGTGGCCTGTCCACCAAATTCGACCAGGCCGGGGTACCCCACCTGGGCTTGGCATGGATCAAATCCAGACTCGGCTGGCCGCTGCGCGCCGCCTACCGGCTCGACGACATGGCAGAAGACGCCATCGGCGTGCTGTCGGCCCTCGGCGTGGCGCGCGCCCACGTGGTCGGGGTATCGATGGGCGGCATGATCGCCCAGCTGTTGGCCGCCCGTTACCCGCAGCGGATCCTCAGCCTGACCTCGATCATGTCGAGCAGCTGCCGGCGCGGCCTTCCCGGCCCCGAGAAGAAGCTGGGCAAGCTGCTGGCCCGGCGCCTGCCCGGCGCGTCCGACATCGACGGCATCATCGACCATGGCGTCACGCTGCTGCAGGCGATCGGCAGCCCGTCCTACCCGACCCCGGAGAAAGTGCTGCGCAAGCGTGTCGCGCGCTCGGTGCGCCGCAGCTATTGCCCGGGCGGGGCGGCGCGGCAAATGATGGCGATCGCCGCCTCCGGCGACCGGTGCGCGCAGCTGTCCACCATCACCGCGCCCTCGCTGGTGATTCACGGCGCCGCCGATCCGCTGGTGCCGTCCGCCTGCGGCGAAGACACCGCCAGCCGGATCCCCGGCGCCCGCCTCGAGATCATCGAGGGCATGGGGCACGACCTCCCGCCGCAGCTGGTCGAGCGGCTGCTCGCCTTGATCGACGCCCACGCCAGGGGTAAGATGTTGCCAGACTCAACACCCAAGCTCTTCGTCAAACAGTGATCACCCAACAAATCGGCATCGCCATCGTGGCCCCGGCCGGCCAGGCGCTCGACCCCTGCGCGGTCGACCGCGGCATCGCCCGCCTCGAAGACCAGGGCTGCCTGGTCCACAACTACTACGACCACAACAGCATCCACGAGCGTTTCGGCGGCACCGAGGCCGGCCGCCTGGCCCAGCTGCAGGCGGCGGTGCAGGATCCCGACGTGCAGCTCATCATGGCCCTGCGCGGCGGTTACGGCACCACCCGCCTGTTGCCGCACATCGATTTCGAAGCGATCGCCGCCAGCGGCAAGCTGGTCGTGGGATTTTCCGACGTCACGGCCATCCACATGGGCCTGATGGCCAAGACCGGCGCGCTCAGCTATGCCGGACCGATGATCGCCGGCGATTTCGGCGCCCGCGAGCCGGAGCAATTCACGCTCGACGACTTCTGGCAATGCCTGCGCGGCCCGACCCATACCATCCATGAGTGCGTCGAAGGCAACCCCTGCATCCAGGAAGAGGGCAGGGTCTGGGGCGGCAACCTGGCGATGATCGTGTCGTTGCTGGGCACGCCTTACTTCCCCGCGGTCGCGCTGATCGATGGCGGCATCCTGTATCTCGAAGACATCGGCGAGCACCCGTACCGGGTCGAACGCATGCTGCTGCAGCTGCACCAGGCCGGCGTGCTCGAACGCCAGCGTGCCGTGGTGCTGGGTGATTTCTCAGGCTACAAGCTCGGCGCCAACGACAACGGCTACGATTTCGACCCCATGCTGGCCCACCTGCGCGCCACCTTGCCGGTTCCGATCCTGCATGGCCTGAGCTTCGGCCACATCCCGCGCCGGGTAACCATTCCCTTCGGCGCCCAGGGCCAGCTGGCTTCAACGGCGGACGGCTTCAGCCTGAGCCTCTCCGACTACCCGACGCTGCGCCTGGCGGTCCAGGAAGCGCGGCGCTGCGGCTGAAGCTGCCACGGACCGACCGGCGCCGTCGCTGCGGTGCCATTGCCGACATCGAGCCTGGTCTCGCCCTGTCGACCCTGCGATGGTAGAATCGCGGGTTATCCGGCAACACCGTTGCTAACTCGCTTCTAAAGGTTTCCTAGTGCTATCCACTGCCAATATCACGATGCAATTCGGCGCCAAGCCGCTATTCGAGAACATCTCCGTCAAGTTCGGTGACGGCAACCGTTACGGCCTGATCGGCGCGAACGGCTGCGGCAAGTCGACCTTCATGAAGATCCTTGGCGGCGACCTGGAGCCGTCGGCCGGCAACGTCAGCCTCGACCCGGGCGAGCGTCTGGGTAAACTTCGCCAGGACCAGTTCGCCTACGAAGACGTGCGCGTGCTCGACGTCGTCATGATGGGCCACACCGAGCTGTGGAACGCCATCTCCGAGCGCGACGCCGTCTATGCGAACCCGGACGCGACCGACGAAGACTACATGCGCGCCGCCGACCTGGAAGGCAAGGTCGCTGAATACGACGGCTACTCGGCCGAAGCGCGTGCCGGCGAGCTGCTGCTCGGCCTGGACATCGCGGGCGAGCTGCACCAGGGCCCGATGAGTGCCGTGGCGCCCGGCTGGAAGCTGCGCGTGCTGCTGGCCCAGGCGCTGTTCTCGAACCCGGACATCCTGCTGCTCGACGAACCGACCAACAACCTGGACATCAACACGATCCGCTGGCTGGAAGACATCCTCAACCAGCGCAACTCGACGATGATCATCATCTCGCACGATCGTCACTTCCTGAACCAGGTCTGCACCCACGTGGCCGACATGGACTACGGCACCCTGAAGGTGTATCCGGGCAATTACGACGAGTACATGCTGGCCTCGACCCAGGCGCGTAACCAGCAGCTGGCGAACAACGCCAAGGCCAAGGAAAAGGTCGCGGAACTGCAGGACTTCGTGCGTCGCTTCTCGGCCAACAAGTCCAAGGCGCGCCAGGCGACGTCGCGCGCCAAGCAGATCGACAAGATCAAGATCGAGGAATTCAAGCCATCCTCGCGCGCCTACCCGTTCGTGCGCTTCGAAGGCGAGAAGAAGCTGCACCGCCTGGCGGTGGAGACCGAGGGCCTCACCAAGGCCTATGACCGCCAGCTGTTCAAGAACTTCTCGATCATGGTCGAGGCGGGCGAGCGTGTCGCCATCATCGGCGCCAACGGCGCCGGCAAGACCACGCTGCTGCGCTGCATCGGCAGCCAGGACATCACCGGCCTGTCCGCCGACCACGGCCGCGTGAAGTGGGCCGAGAATGCGAACGTCGGCTACATGCCCCAGGATCCGACCGAAGAATTCGCCAGCGGCGAGAACCTGACCGACTGGATGAGCCGCTGGACCCAGGAAGGCGACGACGACCAGGCCGTGCGTTCGATCCTGGGCCGCCTGCTGTTCGGCGGCGACGAGGTGAAGAAATCGGTGAAAGTGCTGTCCGGCGGCGAGAAGGGCCGCATGATGTACGGCAAGTTGATGCTGGGCCGTCACAACGTGATGCTGCTCGACGAGCCGACCAACCACATGGACATGGAGTCGATCGAGGCGCTCAACATCGCGCTCGACAAATACGCAGGCACCCTGATCTTCGTGTCGCACGACCGCGAGTTCGTGTCTTCGCTGGCGACCCGTGTGCTCGAGATCCGCGAAAACGAGATCATCGACTTCCGCGGCAACTACGAAGAGTACCTGACCAGCCAGGGTATCGATTGATTTTGCAGGGTTGGCGGCTTGTGATCCGGGCCACTGGCCCGGATCACCCCACCCGTTCAATTCATGTTTGCCGTCCCGCTCCGTGGCTTTCAACCGTATGTTGAACGCGTGGGCGGGAGACCCGCCCACCCTACGACAACCTGTGAGAGCACATTTCGCATGATTACCGTACCCATCAAGACCTACGAGTACGACCGCCCGCAATCCGGCCTGGCCTGCACCGCCGAGGCCTGGGCCCGCACCCCGGCCACGCCCACGGCCGCCGAGAAAGCGGAGCTGAAAGAACGCATCAAACGCCTGCTGAAAGAGCGCAATGCCGTGCTGGTCGCCCACTACTACGTGGACGCCGACCTGCAGGACCTGGCCGAGGAGACCGGCGGCTGCGTGTCGGATTCGCTGGAGATGGCGCGTTTCGGGCGCGATCACCCGGCCCAGACCCTGGTGGTGGCGGGGGTGCGCTTCATGGGCGAATCGGCCAAGATCCTGAGTCCGGAAAAGACCATCCTGATGCCGGACCTGGACGCGACCTGCTCGCTCGACCTGGGCTGCCCGGCCGACGAATTCGCGGCCTTCTGCGACCAGCATCCGGACCGCACCGTGGTGGTGTACGCCAATACCAGCGCCGCCGTGAAGGCGCGCGCCGACTGGATGGTGACCTCGTCGATCGGCCTGGACATCGTCAAGCACCTGCACGAGCAGGGCAAGAAGATCCTGTGGGCGCCGGACCGTCACCTGGGCGCCTACATTCAGAAACAGACCGGCGCCGACATGCTGCTGTGGCAGGGCTCCTGCCTGGTGCACGACGAATTCAAGGGCGTCGAACTCGACCTGTTGAAGGCCGAGCACCCGGATGCGAAAGTGCTGGTGCACCCGGAGTCGCCCGCCGCCGTGGTGGCCCAGGCCGACGTGGTCGGCTCGACCACCCAGCTGATCAACGCCGCCGTCAGCCTGCCGGCGACCACCTTCATCGTCGCCACCGACAACGGCATCCTGCACAAGATGCGCGCGGCTGCCCCGGGCAAGCATTTCATCGAAGCGCCGACCGCCGGCAACAGCGCCACCTGCAAGAGCTGCGCGCACTGCCCGTGGATGGCGATGAACGGCCTGAAGAACCTGGCCGAGGTCCTGGAGGCCGGCGCGGGAGCGAGCAAGAACGAGGTCCACGTCGATCCGGAAATCGGCCGCCAGGCCAAGCGCGCGATCGACCGCATGCTCGATTTCGCCGCCGCCAGGAAGGCCCAAGCCCTGCCGAGCGGTGCGCTCGAGCAGAACGCGACACTGTTCAACGGAGTAGGCCCGGCATGACGACCCTGCGCAATCCTTTCATTTCGGACGGCCAGTTCGACGAAAAACTGCAATCGAGCTTTGAAGCCAACATCCTGGCCGCGCTGCTGGAAGACGTCGGCACCGGCGACCTGACCGGCATGCTGGTGCCAGTCGAACCCCGGGTGCGGGCCCGCGTCATCGTGCGCGAAGCGGCGGTGCTGTGCGGCGCGCCCTGGTTCGAGGGCGTGATGCTGGCGGTCGACCAGGACATCGAGATCGACTGGCAATACGCCGAAGGTGACCTGATGGCGAAAGACTCGACCGTCTGCACCATCGAAGGCTGCCCGCGTTCGTTGCTGACGGCAGAACGCGCGGCGCTGAACTTCATGCAGCTGCTCTCGGGCGTGGCAAGCGCCACGCGCAAGTACGTGGACGTCATCGCCGGCACCAAGGCGGCGATCCTCGACACCCGCAAGACCCTGCCGGGCCTGCGCCTGGCGCAAAAGTACGCGGTACGGGTCGGCGGCGGCAAGAACCAGCGCATGGCCCTGTACGACGGCATCCTGATCAAGGAAAACCACATCGCGGCCGCCGGCGGCGTGACCAGGGCCCTGCTGGCCGCCGACGCCTTGAATTCGGGCGCGCCGGTGCAGATCGAGGTGGAGACCATCGCCCAGCTCGAGGAAGCGCTGCTCGCGGGCGTGAAGTCGGTCCTGCTGGACAACTTCGATCTGGCGATGATGCGTGAGGCCGTGCGCGTGAACGCCGGCCGCGCGCTGCTGGAAGCCTCGGGCGGCATCAACATGGACACGGTGCGGGCCATTGCCGAGACCGGGGTCGACCGCATCTCGATCGGCAGCCTGACCAAGGACGTGCGCGCGACCGACTATTCCCTGCGCATTGTAACGGCGGTCGGCACGGTGGAGGCGGCATGATGGACTGGAGCAGACTGCGCCTTTCGACCGGCGCGCGGGCCCTGTGGCTGGCCTTCGGGCTGCTGCTCGGGCTGCCGACGCTGGCGAACGGCTTGAATACCAACAACACGGCCGACTTGTGCTTCGGTATCGGCATGGTGCTGGTCGGGGTCCGCGGCTTCCTGCGGCCAGTCATGTTCGGCAAAGCCGTACGCATGGAGATGGATCCGCGCACGGCGCAGGTCTCGATCGGCTCGCCGATGCTGCACGGCGGCCTGTCGCTGGTGATCTTCGTGACGCTCGTCGCGGGGATCGTGATCAAGTACGTCCTCAAGGGCTAGTACGCTTGGCCTGGCCGCGGCCAGGCCTTTCCTCACACGCCACTCTCGCTTGCCCTGGCCAGTGCCTCCGCCTCCGGTGTGCGCATGTGCAGCGGCTCGCCGACCTGGGCCGCGATCTCGTCGATCGCCGCCATCACCTTGTCGGGGTCCGCATAGTGCGTCATGTGACCCACACCCGGCTCCAGTTCCAGGGTACTGAGCGCCAGGCGCTCATACAAGCGCTCGGAGTTATGCCCGGCATCGGCGATCCGGTCCTTCGTGCCCGCCACGACCACGGACGGCACTTTCAGCTCCGCATAACGCTTGGCCAGCATCGCGGCGGACGGGATCATCATCGCCGTTTCCGCCGCCGACGCGCGTAGCTGCTTTGGCCGCAATGCCATCCACACCGGGAAGGCGTCGAAGCGCTTGTCGATCGGTTTCGGCGCGAACATCCGCTTCGTCAGTGGCCGCCACAGCGCCCGCGCCACCAGCGGCGACACGGTATAGCGCAGGACGTCGCCCACGATCGGGATCGCCGGCTGGGTGCTCGTTGCCCAGTCCAGCCGCAGGCTCGGGTAGTAGTAACCCGACAGCAGCACCAGTCCGCGCACGAAGCCTGGCTGCTGCAGGCCCATCGCCAACGCGACCATGGTGCCCCACGAATGGCCGGCGACGATGGCCGACTTCACGCCGATCTGCTCCAGCGCGCGGTGCAGCAGGGCAGCCTGCTTGTCCGGCGTCCAGATCGTGCTGCGCGGGCGCTCGCTGTAGCCGAAACCGGGACGGTCGAAGGCGATCACGCGGTAGTGCTGCGCCGCCTGCTGCAGCAGTCCGCTGGTCTGGAAATCCTTCGAGTACACGCCGTTGCCGTGCAGGAGCACGAGGGTCGGGCCGCTGCCCTGGTCCAGGTAATGCAGGCGCACGCCATCGACCTCGACGAACTTGCCTTCGGGCGGATTGTCGCGCTCGGCCTGCCTGGTTTTGGAGCGGACGTAGAAGAACGAGGCGAGCAGGCCGATGCCGGCCAGGACCGCGCCGGTGCGCAAGCCGCTCGAGTGCGACGCTGATGCTGGTATCGATGCTGCGGTAGTGCGATAGCTCTTGGTCACAAAATTCCCCTATGATCGGTTATTGGTTGTGACTCCTCCGGCTCCTCTGCGTGGAGCAGGTCGGCGACGCGCGGCAACAGCCGCTCGGCCGACTCTTCTATTTTGAGCGCCAACAGGTGGTCGGCGCGGGTCAGGCCCAGGTTGACCGCGGCAATTGGCTTGCCGGATTCATGCGCCATCCGGCAGAAACGGAATCCCGAGTACACCATCAGCGACGAACCCACCACCAGCAGCGCATCGGCAGCCTCCATCTGCGCCAGCGCGCGGGCGGTGCGCGGCGCCGGGATGCCGTCGCCAAAGAATACGACATCCGGAGATAATGTGCCGCGGCAATGAACGCAGAATGGCGGGTAGAACTCCTGCAGCGCGTCCGGCTCGATCGCGGCGTCGCCATCGGGCAGGGGTGTGGCGACGGCGTTTGCCAGTTCGGGATTCGCCTCGTCCAGCAAGGTCTGGACGAAAGCCCGCGAGAACCGGGCCTGGCAATGCAGGCAGACCACGCCGTGCACGTTCCCGTGCAGCTCGAGCACGGCATGGCTGCCCGCCTGCTGGTGCAGGCCGTCGACGTTCTGGGTCAGCAGGGAAGCGAAGTGGCCGTGCCGTTCGAGCCGGGCCAGCGCGCGGTGGCCGGCGTTCGGCCTGGCTTGCGCCATGATCGGCCAGCCGACCATGCTGCGCGCCCAGTAGCGCCGCTGGATGTCGCTTGATCGCCGGAACTCAGGGCCCTGGATCGGCTGGCGGCCGCGCCGGATGCCGTCGCGGTCGCGGTAATCGGGAATGCCCGAGGCGGTGGACAGGCCCGCGCCCGTCAGGACCAGTGCACGCGGATACCGTTCCAGGAATTCCGCCAGCGCCTCGGCCCCGTCTTGAACGGTCAAAACTGCTGCCATGTCGAACGATCCTCCATTGGATGGGATCGTAGCATCCCGCAAGCTGCTACCGACACACGATTCCGGGCCGAACCATCCGCGTGGATCAGCGTGCGGAAATGGCGATGCCGCCCACGATCAGGCCGAAGGCCAGCACGTGATACAGGTGGGGCGCCTCGCCGAGAAAGCTTGAGGACAGCAGCGCGGTGAACAGTGGCGTCAGGTTGATGAAGAAGGCCGCGATGCTCGGCCCGGCGCGCTGCACGCCGGCGCCCCAGCAGCGCATTGCCAGGATCGCCGGACCGATCGCCACGTACAGCAGGGCCGCCCCGAGCGACCAGCTCCAGTGGACCTGCACATCCTGCAGCGCCCATTCGCCGCCGGCCAGGGCGGCCGACCACAGCACCCCGTAGCCCACCTGGGCCAGCAAAAAGGCCGCCCAGTCCGCGCGCAGGCCAGGCACGTCCTTCTGCTGCATCAGCATCCAGCTGTAGAAGGACCAGGCAATGGTGGCCAGGATCATGTACAGGTCGCCTACAACCAGCCGCAAGCCGAGCAGCTGGTGGATGTCGCCGCGGCACAGCACCACCAGCACCCCGAGAATCGACAGCACGGCGCCCACGACCTGCTTGCGCTTGACCGGCACGCCGTAGAACAGGCGCCCCACCAGCAGCATCCATACCGGCACGCCGGAGGCCACCAGGGTGACGTTGATCGGGGTCGACGTCTGCAGGGCGAGGTATTGCAGCGAGTTGTACAGGCCCACGCCCAGCAGGCCGAGCATGGCATAGCGGCGCCAGTTGGCCAGCACGCCGCTACCCTGGCGCAGCGCGGCGCGCCCGAGCGGCACCAGTACCGCCAGTGCGATCGTCCAGCGGATCAGGTTGAGCGTCATCGGCGGTACCGCGTCGCGCACCAGGCGGCCGACGATGGCGTTGCCGGCCCAAAGGACAGGCGGCACGGTCAGGAGCAGTGCGGTGGACGGGGTGAGGGCGGGGCGGTTCATCGTTCGGGGACCGGACCGCGCGCAGCGGTCCGGGAGGTTCAGCAAAAAGATTCGGCGAAGATCACGGCCGCTGCGGCGTCAGTACGCTCGGCAGCGCCTTGGGCAGGGTGTCCGGGAAATCACGGGAATAATGCAGGCCGCGGCTTTCGTGGCGCGACAGTGCGCTGTTGACGATCAGCGAGGCCACCTCGACCAGGTTGCGCAGCTCCAGCAGGTCGTGCGTGATACGGAAGTTGCGGTAGTACTCGTCGATCTCTTCCTTCAGCAGCTTGATGCGGTGCTGGGCGCGCTCGAGACGTTTCGTCGTGCGCACGATGCCGACATAGTTCCACATGAAGCGGCGCAGCTCGTCCCAGTTGTGGGCGATCACCACTTCTTCGTCGGCATTGGTCACGCGCGACTCGTCCCAGGGCGGCAGCACCGGATTCTCGATGGCGGGGGCGGCTGCGATCTGGTGCGCGCAGGCGCGGCCGATCACGACACACTCGAGCAGCGAGTTGCTCGCCAGGCGATTCGCGCCGTGCAGGCCGGTGCAGGCGGTCTCGCCGACCGCATACAGGCCAGGGATGTCCGTCCGGCCGGCCAGGTCGGTCACGATGCCGCCGCAGGTGAAGTGCACCGCCGGCACGACGGGAATAGGTTCTTTAGTGATGTCGATGCCCAATTCAAGGCAGCGGGCATGGATGGTCGGGAAGTGCTCCTTGAGGAACTCCGGATCCTGGTGGCTGATATCGAGATGGACGTAGTCGAGGCCGCGCTTCTTCATCTCGAAGTCGATCGCGCGCGCCACCACGTCGCGCGGGGCCAGCTCGCCGCGCTCGTCGTGCGCCGGCATGAAACGGGTGCCGGCGGCCACCCCGGCTTCGGGCGGCAACTTGAGCAGGCCGCCTTCGCCGCGGATCGCCTCGGTAATCAGGAAGGACTTCGCATACGGGTGGTACAGGCAGGTCGGGTGGAACTGGATGAATTCCATGTTCGACACCCGGCAGCCGGCGCGCCAGGCCATCGCGATGCCGTCGCCGGTGGCGGTGTCGGGATTGGTGGTGTACAGGTAGACCTTGCCGGCGCCGCCGGTGGCCAGTACCGTGTGCTCGGCCTCGAAGGTCAGCACCTGGCCGCTCTGTTCGTCCTGCACGTACAGGCCGTAGCAGCGCGGCTGGCCCACCAGGTGCGGAATGCCGCCGTGGACCGCGCCGTTCGGGCCCTTGCCGGCGAGCTTGTCCGAGGTGATGACGTCGATCGCGCAGTGGTGCTCGAACAGGGCAATGTTCGGGTGCGCGCGCACCTTCTGCTCCAGCGTCACCTGCACCGCGTGGCCGGTGGCGTCGGCCGCATGGATGATGCGGCGCTGGCTGTGGCCGCCCTCGCGGGTCAGGTGGAAGCCCAGTTCCGCCGTTTCGTCGCGGGTGAAGGGCACGCCCTGTTCGATCAGCCATTCGATCGCGGCACGGCCATTCTCGACGATGTAGCGGGTCGCCGCTTCCTCGCACAGGCCGGCGCCGGCCACCAGGGTGTCGGCGATGTGCTGGTCGTGGCTGTCGCCCGAGTCGAGCACCGCGGCGATGCCGCCCTGGGCCCAGTTGCTCGCGCCATCCAGCAAGGCGCGTTTGGAGATGATCGCAACCGTGCGCGTTTGCGCCAGGTGCAGGGCCACCGACAGGCCGGCAAGACCACTGCCGACAATAGCGACGTCAAATTTCATGGGGATGTCATGTTTGTACAGAAGCATCACTATAGTCGATTTGCGCTTGCCGCGTCAGGGATGGAGCACGGGGTCATAGCCGGGTCAGTGTACGCAGCCGCACGGAGCAGCCGGCGCGGCGGCGCTAGGATCGGCTTTCCACACTCTGCGAGGAATGCCATGTACAACAATGACGCCCGGGCGCACGCGGCCGCCCTGTCCGACAAGATCGGCGCGATGCGCTTCGCCATGTTCACCACCTGCGACCAGAACGGCCACCTGGTCAGCCAGCCGATGACCAACCAGGAGGTCGACGACGACGGCAGCCTGTGGTTCTACACCCGCACCACCACCGAGCTGTGGGACAACATCGCCCACCAGCCGGAGGTGAACGTCAGCTTCGCCGATCCCGACAACAGCACCTGGGTCTCGGTCAGCGGCCGCGCCGAGCGCGTGGTCGAACGCGCCCGCATCCACGCCCTGTGGAACCCCATGGTGCAGGCCTGGTTCCCGGCCGGCCCCGAAGACGAGCACGTGGTGCTGGTGCGGGTGATGCCGCATGCGGCCGAATACTGGGACGCGAACGACAGCAAGATGGTGCGCATGTTCGCCATGGCCAAGGCCGCCGTCACCGGCTCGACCCCTGACCTGGACGCCGACCACGGCACCATCCGCATGTAGGCAGCCATCAGGCATTGCCGGCGCCGGCCGGAGGGCTTACCCTGCTCGCTTCTCATGGAGGAGTGCGCATGACGCCGCTCGAAATTGCCGCCAATGCCTTTACCGCGCTGGCGATCGTGCTTGCCGGGCGCAACAGCGTCCATACCTGGTGGAGCGGGATCATCGGCTGCACGCTGTTCGGCCTGCTGTTCGCCCGGAACAGGCTGTATGCCGACGTGGTGCTGCAGGTGTTTTTTGTGGCGACCAGCCTGCTCGGCTGGTGGCGCTGGCTGCGCGGCCGCCACGGTGCGCCTCTGCCGGTGACCCACGCCGGCGCGGGCACGCTGCTGTGGATGGTGCCGGCCGGCGTGGCCGCCACCGCGGTCTACGGCGCGCTGCTCCATCATTACACCGATGCCTACGCGCCCTTCGTGGATTCCGCCGTGCTGGTGTTCAGTGTCATCGCGCAGCTCCTGATGATGGGAAGGCGGATCGAGAACTGGCCGGTCTGGCTGCTGGTAAACACGGTCGCCGTGCCGCTCTACGCCAGCCGCGGCCTCTACCTGACCGCGGTGCTGTACGCCGGCTTCTGGGTCAATGCGATCGTGTCGTGGGTCTGGTGGCGCAAGCTGGCCGCACAGGATGCGGCCGCCAGTGCGGCGGCTGCAAGCCGGGCGTCCGCCAGAGAAATCGCCTAGCGCGGGCGTGGAAGGTCGCCTGCGTCCTGGTTGCCGCCGGTTTCAGGCGCGCCCAGGCCGGTGCCGGTCGGACTGGCCTGGTCGGGCCGCGTATCCTGCGGTCCCCGGTTGATGTTGGTCATCGCGCTGTCTTCGGGCTCGACATGCGTGCCGGCGGCCGGAACGCCGCCCGGCGCATTGATGGTCTCGCCGGACTGGTTGCGGGTGAGTCCGTCGCCGCCGCTGCCGCCGGTTTCCTGCTGGGTTTCATGGGTGGGGGTGGCGCCTTGCTGGCCGCTGGTCGTGCCGCCGACGCCAAGGGTCGTCGACGGGTCTTGCGCATTCGGATTGTTCATGCTGGGCTCCCTCGAAACTGGACCCACCATTATGCCCATCATCCCCACCGGGCAGCGCCCGCTTATTCGTAACGCTTGTACACGCTGGTCTTGCCGCCATCCTTCACCAGCAGCACCGCGTACGGATCCTTGCGCGAACCCTCCATGCCCGGCGAACCCGCCGGCATGCCGGGGACGGCCAGGCCCCGCGCCTTCGGCTTTTCGGCCAGCAGGCGCTTGATGTCGCTTGCGGGGACGTGGCCTTCGACGGCGTAGGCGCCCACGCGGCCGGTGTGACAGGAGCCATGTTCGGCCGGGATGCCGAACTTCTCACGGTAGTCGCCGGGGTTGGCCACATCCTGCGCCTTGACCGTGAAGCCGTTCGCTTCGAGGTGCTTGATCCACTCCTTGCAGCAGCCGCAATACTCGGTCTTGTAGACCTCGATCACGGGCTGCGCGGCCGCGGCGAAGAGTGGCGAGGAAAGCAGGGCGGCGGCACCCACGTGACGCAGGAAGGACAGGGACATGATGACTCCGTAATCGAAGAACAATCGTGCATTATGCCGCACTTGCAGGCTTGGCCACACGGCCTTGCGCTGCTATACTGTATAAACATACAGTACGCGCATTGCGCAATGCACCGCACCATGCCCAGCTTCCTCCCGATCAACCTCGACCCGCTTCCCGAAGATTCACCGCTGCGGCTGGCGGCCAGCGCGCGCGGCGCCGTATTCCGCAACATCGCGGACGAACCGGTGACCGACGCCCGCAGCGATGCCGAACTAGCGCGCGAATACATCGGCCAGGGCGAACTGAGCCCGAAGTCGGTCGCGAACACCCAGAAAGAACTGTACCGATTCCTGACCTGGTGCCGCGAAGAAGCGCGCAAGACCTTCCAGGGGCTGACGGTAGCCGACCTGAACGCCTACAAGGAATTCATCCGCAATCCGCCGCCGGAGTGGATCTCCACCACCAAGTGGCCCCGCAACGACCCGCGCTACCGGCCGTTTTCCGGCCCGCTGTCCGATGCCAGCCGGCGCCAGGCGATGATCGCCGTGAAGGGCCTGCTGGGCTACGCCGAGCAGACCGGGTACCTGCGCCGCAACCCGGCCAGATTGGTGCGCAACGTGCGCACCAGCCATGCCGGCCGCATCACGCGCTACCTGAGCCCGCAGGCGATCGCGCATGCGCTCGAGGCCGTCGCGTCGCGCGTGGCGGATACGCCGGCGGCGATCCGCCAGCGCGAGCGCGACCGCTTCCTGCTGGTCGCCTTCGCCCAGACCGGCGCGCGCCTGAACGAGATCGTCGGCGCCCACATGGGCGCCATCTACTGCGAGGGCGACGGGCGCTGGTGGCTGGATGTCATGGGCAAGGGCGCCAGGCCGCGCCGCTTGCCGGTGCCGCCGGCGATGCTGGCCGCCTTCAGCGGCTACCGCCAGGCCTTCGGCTTGTCGCCCCAGGCCAGCCGCGCCGACCGGACGCCGCTGGTGCTGTCCAGCCGCCGGGAAGAGCCGGTGCGCATCACCGACGAAGCGGCCTCCGAGGCGCTCAAGGCCGTGTTCGCGGCTGGCGCCGGGCGCGCGGCAAGCCAGGGCGACGGCGACAGCGCGAGCGCGCTGCGCCAGGCCTCGACCCACTGGCTGCGCCACAGCATGCTGACCAATCACGCCAACAGCGGCGTGCAGCTCAAGACCCTCCAAGACACGGCCGGCCACGCCAGCATCACGACCACGGCGGCCTATCTGCACAAACAGGATCACGAACGCCACGACGAGATCGTGGGTTCGAAGGGGAATGGGCTGCTGCCTTGAATTGCCGGCCCTCGCGGGCGCTCAGATCGGTAGTTCGGAGCTGCCGCCGTCCGAGCTGCCGAACTCCTGCAGGGCGTCGAGCGACAACCGGCGCTCGTTGAGCGCGGCGACGATGGCCTGCAGCTGTTCCGGGTCCGGGTGCAGGTAGATGATGCGCTGCTCCAGTTCGTTGTCCCAGTACTTCGTGTACGGCACGTCGGTCTCCGCCATGACCCTGGCGTCGAAGCTGCCGTCCATCATTTCGCCGACCAGCGTGATCCTGGTCGTGTCCGGCGTCGTGTTCTTCACAGTGATGCCCATGCTCGTCCTTTCGGTTGATCAGTTCGCATAGCGCATTCTTACCCACGTCGGCACAGTGACGCAAACGGCGGGTCGCCTGCCGTGCGCGCCTTGACGAATGTGTGTCGGCCACCTCAACAGGGCCCGGATATTCGGTATGATGCCGGCCATCGGGGTCTAAAAGATTGGAAATGCGCATCGAAACAGTTTCATCCGGCGCCACAGCGCTGCACAACGAAGACTGGGCCGGGAGTTTCAGTACGCCCGAGGGTATCGATCTGGTGGTCATCGATGGCGGCACGTCCGTGGCCGATCGCGACTACATCGACCCCGTAAATGGCGACGTGGTCTGGTTCGTCTCCCGGGTCAGGGCCGCACTCGGCATGGTGCTTGCAGGCGGGCCTGCAGCCGGGCTCGACCAGCATGCCGCCCTGCATGCCGCGGTCGATGCGGTGTACCGCGAATTCCGCGAAGCCAGCGCCGGCCAGGAGATGCCCTTGTACGCCTGGCCGATCGCGGCCTTGAGCTGGGTGCGTGCACGCAGGGTGGGCGATGGCTACCGTCTCGACCTGTACTGCCTGGGCGACTGCAAGTTCCTGATGTGCACGCCGCAGGGCGAGGTCCTGGACCTCGATCCCTTCATCAATCCACAGGAAGCAATTTTGCGCGCTGAAATCGCGAAGCTCCAGGCGGAAGGCGTCGGCGACACCGCCGCCAGGCAGGCGCGCCTGTTGCCCATGCTGCGCGCGCGGCGCGAATACCAGAACACGGTCGCCGGCACCAATTCACTGTGCCTGCGGCCGAACGGCGCGTTCGGCGCGCGCAGCTTCAGCGTCGATGCGCCGGCCGGTTCCATCCTGCTCGGCATGACCGACGGCTTCTACCGGTTGGTGGATACCTACGGCCTGCACACGCCCGCGAGCCTGTTCTCGTTATGCGCCGCAGAAGGCTTGCAGCCGGCGCTCGACCAGTTGCGGCGCTACGAGGCTGCGGCGCAGGCCGCGGCCTCGACCTCGGTGAAGCGGGCGGACGACGCGTCGGCGATCCTGTGGCGTGCAGGGAGCGGGGCTTGATGACCTGGCTGTACTTCAGCGCGACTGCGCGCCCGCCGTCGCCACTTGGCCGAGCGTGATGGCATACGGGCTGCTTACCGTGCCCTTGACCAGGATGTCGACCGGCGTCACCGCTTGGCCGTAGAGCGTGTGGTTGCGGCTCTCGTCAATCGTAAAGACGGTGCCGTCGAGGTTCAGCCCCCCGTAGAGCCCTTTGGCGCGCGTGTAAGCGACCATGTCGGCCGTGACCGGAGCGCTGGTCCCGGCTCCGATCGGGCCGGCAGCGACACTGACGTCGCCGCCGAGCTTGAAGGAGGTCGAGAGCAGGGAATTCACGGCCTTATCGGTCATGATCAGGGCCACCATCTCGGACGACTGCGCGCCGGCCTGCAGGCCGACGCTGCCGGTAGTCATCCGGTAGAAGGCGGGCCCGTTCCATCCGGCGCCGCCCGGCTTGCGGGTGATCACGATGGCCTGTCCACCGGAAGCACCGATCACGAACCCGGCCTGAAGGATGCGGGGACTGATCAGGACGGCCTTGGCCTCGGGCATGTGCTGCTTCAGCCAGGTCATATCGGGATCGTTCATGAAGGTGCTGAGCGTGGCCTGGGCGGCGTCGATGCTGGCCCGGGTTTCGTCCATCGGGGGAGCCGAGGCACAGCCGCCCAGTGCGAGGGCAAGCAGGGCCACGAGGCTGGCAGGACGAACGTGGTCTCGCAGGTATCTGGACATGGCTGACCCTTCGTTGTTGTTTGTTCCGGCAGCCTACACGCGCGTCAGGGCGCCGGATATCGGACCTTCGGGCAGGTGTGGCGGGGACACATCGCGTCGGCTCAACGCGCCGCGCCCTGCGGGACACCGCGCAATTCGTCCAGCCGGGCGCGGAAGCCCCGGGCCCAGTAATCGCTGATCGACTGCATCGCCGCCCAGGTAATCTGCTCGCCCTGGGGCAGGGTCTGGTCGCCGCGCCGGGTAGTGGTGCCCGCCATTACGCGCTTGTTGGCTGGGTCGAGCACCTCGATCTCGGCGCTCATTTCGACCAGACGCGGCGAATTGCCGGCCACGGCCCGTCCGGCGTTGTATAACGCCTTGATCGGCAGGAAGTCACTGACCCCTGTTGGCGGCTTGACCGGCTGCACATTGGTGATCGCGCTGCGCACCCGCAACACGTCCGGCCCGGGCGTGGTGACGATCTGGTAGGTCGGCTCCAGCGTGCTGCGCAGGGATGCATGCAGGTTGTCCGACATGCGGGCGACGACATCCGGCGCCAGCCCCTGCTCGGAACCGGGCGTGACCAACACCTGTACCGGCTCCAGCATCAGCTTGGTGTACTGGCCGTAGTTTCCCGACCGGTCCATGTACAGATTGAGGCCCTCCGCATCCGGCGCCGGCTGCAGCTGCGAATAGTCGCCGAGGAAACCGGAATGTGCGGACTGAGCCGACTGCCCGGATTGCGCAGCGCCACTGTCTGCAGCGGAGGTCGAATCCCCGCCGGTCGATTGGCAACCGACCAGAAGGGCTAGAACGCCGATTGCTATCCCGAGCGAAGTTTTCATGGCAGTCGCCTCAGATCCGTTGATGGTGACCCAATCTAGCGCCGGCCGAACTGCTCCGCCATTGACCTTTGGTCGTATCGTTCAGTATCGAAGAGCCGCGTATAACCGTCGCCAGGGAACTCGACCTATGGCGACCAGACGACTACGACGCGCAATTGCCGGCATGCTTCTGGCCGCCTGCGCCTTGCCCGCGCTATCCGATCCGCCGCGGCCGCGGATCGGCCTGGTGCTGGGGGGCGGCGGTGCGCGCGGCACCGCACACATCGGCGTGCTCGAGGTACTCGACCGGCTGCGCATACCGGTCGACTGCGTTGCCGGGACCAGCATGGGCGCACTCATCGCTGGGGCCTACCTCAGCGGCCTGGCGCCCGACCAGATGACTGCGCGGCTGGCAAAGGTCGACTGGAACGACCTGTTCAAGGACGAGTCGGCGCGTGCCCAGACCAATATCCGCGAGCGCCGCCTGGCCCAGAGCTATTTCCCCGGGCTGGAGATGGGCGCCAAGGGCGACGGCGTGCGGATGGCGCAAGGCGTGGTCGGCGGGCAGAAGATCAAGCTCTTTTTCAATACCCTGGTCGGCGCCGACCGCGGCGACCGCAGCATCGAGAGCTTGCCCTTGCCGCTCTCGATCATCGCCACCGACATCGGCACCGGCGAGAAGATCGTGTTCCGCGACGGCGAGCTGGCGGCGGCCATGCGCGCCAGCATGTCGGTGCCGGCGGTCCTCGCGCCGGTAGCCTACCGGGGGCGCTACCTGGTCGACGGCGGCCTGGTCGACAACCTGCCGGTGGGCGAAGCACGGGCACGCTGCGATGCCGACGTCGTGATCGCGGTCGATGTCGGCTCCCCGCTGCGCAAACCGGAAGACGTGAACTCGGTGTTCGCCGTCAGCGGGCAGATGATCAGTATTCTCACCGAGCAGAATGCGGTCGCCTCGCGCGCCTCGCTCAAACCCGACGACGTCTATATCGAGCCGCAGCTCGAGGGAATCACCGCGACTGACTTCGCGAAGTTCCGCGAGGGAGCCGCGCGCGGCCGCGATGCCGCCGAGGCCCAGGCCACCAGGCTGCGCCGCTACGCGGTGCCGGAAACCGACTACCTGGCCTGGCGCGCGCGGCTGCGCAGCCCACCTGGACCGATGCCGCGCATCGACGTGGTACAGATTGCGGCCATGCCGCATGTGAACCCGGCCGCCATTGCGGGCGGCATGCGGGTGCACCCCGGCCAGCCGCTCGACACCAAGCTGCTCGAACGCGACCTGGCCGACATCTACGGCGAGGGCGACTTCGAGAGCGTCGACTACGCGCTGTTGGGCAGCCGCGAACGCCGCATCCTGCGCATCACCCCGACCGAAAAGCCGTGGGGGCCGGACTACCTGCGCTTCGGCGTCGAGCTGCAGGCCTCGGACCAGGAGAATACGTTCGCGCTGCGCGCCGCCTACCACCGCAAATGGCTCAACGCGCTCGGGGGCGAATGGCTCTCGGGCGCCCAGGTGGGTGAACGCGCCACCCTGTTCACCGAGTTCTACCAGCCGCTCGAGGCGCAGCGCCGCTTCTTCGTCGAGCCCAGCTTCGGCCTGTTTCGCGACAAGCTCGGCATCTACCAGGACGACGCCCGCATCGCGCAGTACGAACTGCGCGGCCGCCGTGGCGCTTTCAGCCTGGGCGCCAATATCGGCCGGGTCGGGTCGGTCCGGGTCGGACGCTTGTGGCGCAAGGTCGATGCGACCATCGAGACCGGGGCGCCGACGCTGCCGACCGGGGAATCCCACCTCAAAGGCTGGAACGTGGCGTTTGATTTCGACCAGTTGAACCGTCCATTCTTTCCCTCGTCCGGCTGGGCGCTGCGCGCCACGTATTACAAGGACGACGATCTGCGCTACAGCCGTCTCGCGGCCGACCTGCGTGCCGCCCGTGCATGGGGCAACTACGTGGTGAACGGCAAGCTTTCCTACGTCGGCGCGCCGCAAGGGCGCCTGCCCGTGGCCGACCTCGGCGCGCTGGGCGGCTTCCTGAACCTGTCGGGCTACTCGCGCGACCAGATCCTGGCCGGCGACACCCGCTTCGCCAGCATCCGCGCTGAAAAGATCATCGGCAGGATGCCGCTCGGGCTGTCCGGCGACCTGCGCATCGGCCTCTCGCTGGAAGCCGGCCGGGCCGGCGACCGGCGTACCGAGACCCGGGTCGACGGCTGGCAGCGCGCAGCAGCAATCTACGTCGGTGGCGAAACCCCGGTCGGCCCGGCCTTTGTGGGAGTTGGCCGAGCGGAGGGAGGATACGCGACTTTCTATGTGTTCATTGGCCTGCCCTGAAGCTTGTTTCTGCCGTGTAGTTGCCCCTCGGCCCTTATCTACAATAAAGAATGTTTGATCCATGAACCCTTTGAAGTGAAGAATTGTCTTAACGAAGAGCCGGGTAATTGTCATTGTCAGCCCGGCGTTCGCACCCTAGAATGGAATGGACATCTCTTGGCGGATTGACGCGATCCGGGTGCCCGGTGAGGGTACCGTAATGACTCTTCGGCTGCAGAGGAAGCTTCATGGAGCTCGGCTCAACGTCAGGCAGCACGGCAGTGGCAAAGTCGCTGACGGACACGGCACTGCCGGCGGTCGGGGTGGCGCTCGGGTATTTCATTGGTGCCAAGATCGGTTTTGCGCTGACGCCCGCGTCAAGCCCAGTCTCGGTGCTGTGGCCGGCCAATGCCATCCTGCTGGGCGGACTGCTCAGGTCCCCCCGACGCCGATGGTGGTGCATATTGCTCGCGGTGATCCCAGCGCACCTGGCGGCGCAGGCGCAGTCCGGGGTGCCGGCGCCGCTCATCCTCGGCTGGCTGATCAGCAACAGCGCCGAGGCACTGCTTGGTGCGGCAGTGACCATGCGCATGCTCCGCCGTCACCCGAAGCTTGGGTCCCTGCGCGATGCCGGCGCCTTCCTGGCCGGCTGCGTGCTGGCCGCCCCCTGCCTGGCCAGTTTCCTCGACATCGGCATCGTCCAGCTGGCCACGGGCGCCAGGCACGAATACTGGGCGCTGTGGCGGCTGCGCTTTTTCTCCGATACGCTCGCCATGCTGGCCTTCACGCCAGTAGTACTGAGCTGGCCGGCCTCGCTGCGTGACTGGCTGCGCGGCGAGGCCGGGTCTCGCCACATCGAAGCGGGCGTGCTCACGCTGCTCGTGTTTGCCGCCTGCATGGGAGCGCTGCTCCACGTGCCGGCCTGTTCCGGCTGCTATCCGGCGCTCCTCCTGTATGCGCCGCTGCCGCTCCTGTGCTGGGCAGCGGTCCGCTTCGCCCCGTTCCTCACCGCAGTGTTCTACCTGGCGTTCGTGCTGGCCACGGTCACCAGTGCGCTGGCCGCAATGGCGCCGTTCGCCTCCGTCTCGAGCCCGGCCGGGCTGCTCCCGCTCCAGGTCTACCTGATCGTCACCGGGATCGCGCTGCTGCTGCTGTCGGTGTCGACCCGCGAACGCCGGGCGGCGCAGGAATCGCTCTCGCGCAACGAACAGGCCCTGGGCCAGGCGGCAATAGCGGTGCGCAATGCCGAGGAACGCTTCGCCCAGGTGTTCCGGCTCAGTCCGGATGCGATGTCGGTCAGTGCGCCCGCGACCGGCATCCTGCTCGACGTGAACAAACGGTGGGAAGAACTGTTCGGCTACCGGCGCGACGAAGCGCGCGGGCGCACGCCAAGCGAGCTGGGGCTGTATCAGGGCGAAGGAGACTACGCGGGCCGTCACGTCGATGTCGACATGCGTAACCGCGCGGGCGCCGTGCTGCACACCAGCCTGTCGGGTGCCGAGATCGGCGGTGGAGCGAAGCGCTGCTGCATCACCATCATCCGCGACATGACGGCGCTGCGGCAGGCGGAAGCGGAGGCCGGGCGCCAACGCGAACAGCTGACCTACCTGAGCCGGGTGGTGGTGCTGGGGGAACTGTCCGGCGCCTTCGCGCACGAGCTGAACCAGCCGCTGGCCGCCATCCTTACCAATGCCCAGGCCGCCCAACGTTTCCTGGCACGGAAGCCGCCGGACCTGCGAGAAGTCGGCGCCATCCTTGAAGACGTCGTCGCCGAAGACAAGCGGGCGAGGGAAGTGATCCGGCGCCTGCGCGCGCTGTTCCTGAAGGGCGACCCGGTGTTCCAGCCACTCGATATGAACGAAATGGTGCGCGACTCCATCGCCCTTGCACGCGGCAACCTCGACGAGCGCCAGGTCAGGGTCCAACTCGATTTGGCGGCGCAGCCGGCCGTGGTGCGCGGCGACCGGGTGCAGTTGCAGCAAGTCTTGCTCAACCTGGTAATCAACGCCGGCGAGGCCATGAGCGAGCGTGAGCCGGAGCAGCGCACCCTGCGGCTCGAGTCCTCCAGCTGGCCGGGCAGCCTGCGGATCCTGGTCACCGACAGCGGCAAGGGCATCGCCCCGGCGCTGCTGGACCGGATATTCGAGCCCTTCTTTACAACCAAGCGCCACGGACTTGGATTCGGCTTATCGATCTCGCGCGCGATCGTCGACCAGCATGGCGGCCGGCTCGATGCGTACAACAACGAAGCGGGGGGCTGTACCTTCCGGGTCAACCTGCCGGAATATCGTGAGGGAATACCATGATTGAAGAACCAGTTGTCTATGTCGTCGACGACGACGCCGGCGTGCGACGCGCGCTGACCCGCCTGCTGAGCGAAGCCGGGATCGCAGTGCGCGGGTTCGCCACCGCCTGCGAATTCCTGCAACAGCACGATCCCTGCGTGCACGGCTGCGCCTTGCTCGACCTGCGGCTGCCGGACCTGGACGGCCTGAGCGTGCAGCACGCCTTGCTCGAACAGGGCTGCTGCCGCCCGGTGATTTTCATGAGTGGCTATGGCGAAGTCGGCGCGAGCGTGCGCGCAATGAAAGCGGGCGCCGCCGATTTCCTGGTCAAGCCATTCGATGAGCAGGAATTGCTGCTCGCCGTGAACGCGGCCATGGAACGGGACCGGCATGCCCGCAGCGTGGCCCACCAGCTCGGCACCATCCGGGCGCGGCTGGCCACCCTGACGCCGCGCGAGGAAGAAGTGATGAGGCATGTCGTCGACGGCCGCCTGAACAAGCAGATCGCTTCAGATCTCGGAATTGCCGAAAAGACCATCAAGGTACACCGCGCCCGTGCGATGGAAAAGATGGGAGCGAAATCCCTGGCCCACCTGGTGCGCCAGGCCGTCGAAGTGACGCTCGGTTCGGTCTCGCAGGACAACGACGCCCATTGACCCGGCGGCGGTCAGACCATCGGCCAATGCAAAGTCCTCCTGCCTGCGTGTATATCAATAGGCATGGGAGCATTGCCGATATGGAGCGTTGCTGTCGTCGACGACGAGCCGTCCGTCCGGAAGGCGCTCGCGCGCCTGCTGCGCTCGGCCGGATTCCAGGCCACAGAATTCGCGTCGGGTCACGACTTCGTCCGCGCGCTCGGGCGTGGCGGCTACCCCTGCGTGATCATCGACCTCCAGATGCCGGGGATGTCGGGCGCCGATGTGCTGGCCCACGAACTGGTGCGCGGTACGGGCGTCGCGGTCATCATCATTACCGCGCACGACGATGCGGGTAGCCGGACGGGCTGCTTGACGGCTGGGGCCGCTGCCTATTTGTGCAAGCCCTTCGACGACCTGGCCCTGCTCGGGGCGGTGAAGGAGGCCTGCCTCGCCAGCCTGGGGCCGCGAGACCTGAGGACCTGAGGACCTGACACCGATGGTAGGTTCTAAGTCCAATAGCACTTTCACCGCCAGCTAAGACAATGAATGCTGACAGCGACGCCCAGCCGGGCGCCATCCTCTTCCTCTTTACCTGGCGAGGCATGCGATGTATAGCAAACTTTTGGCGGAGTTCATAGGCACCTTCTGGCTCGTACTCGGCGGCTGTGGCAGCGCCGTTCTTGCCGCCAAGTTTCCAGAAGTGGGAATCGGCCTGACCGGCGTATCGCTCGCCTTCGGCCTGACGGTGCTGACGGCGGCCTATGCGCTGGGGCCCATCTCCGGCGGCCACTTCAACCCGGCCGTGTCGCTGGGACTGTGGGCCGGCGGGCGCTTTTCCGCGAAACTGCTGCTGCCGTACATGACGGTCCAGGTACTCGGGGCGGTCGTGGCAGCCGGCCTGCTGTACCTGATCGCCAGCGGCCAGGCCGGCTTCGATCCGGCGGCAGGATTCGCCGCCAACGGCTACGGCGAGCACTCGCCGGGCGGCTTCTCGCTGGAGGCGGCACTGGTGTGCGAACTCGTCATGACCTTCATGTTCGTGCTGATCGTGCTGGGAGCGACCCATGCGCGCGCACCGGTGGGTTTCGCCGGCCTGGCGATCGGCCTCGCGCTGACCCTGGTCCACCTGATCAGCATCCCGGTCACGAATACCTCGGTCAACCCGGCGCGCAGCACCGGGCCGGCGTTGTTCACGGAAGGCTGGGCGCTTGCGCAGCTGTGGCTGTTCTGGGTAGCGCCCCTGCTGGGCGGTGCACTGGCTGGTGTTGTCTACCGTACCTTGCTGCAGCGGGATACGGCGGAGCCGGACGTCACCGGCCTGCCGGCGCGCGATGGCATACCCAGCCATGGCTGAGCCGGTACCCTTGTCGAGATAATGCGGGCCCGCCGTTTCAGCGGGCCTCCGCGTCCTGGCCCGGCGGCGCTGCCGCTGTCGCCGGCGCTGTCGCCGGTGAAGCGGCGGCAGGCGCATCATCGAGGAATGCGAGAATCGCGGCGCGGTTCTGCGCCACCACCTTGGCCGCCGCGGTCGTCAGTAGCTGCGTGTCGCAAACCGATGCAATCTGCAGGCGGGTCGGGATTTCTGCCAGGCGCTGCCGCACTTGCGCCGGTGTTGTCAGCGCCGGGTTTTCATTGCGGCAGGCCGCCGGCAGGTCGCCCAGGTCGGGCTGCCACACTGCGTCGATGTGTCGTAGCAGGATCACCTGGGCGGTGCGTTCGTCGGGGAACACCCCTTGCCACTGCAGGGTCCGGAAGAAGAAGGCGCGGAAGGTCGTCGCGCGCTCCTCCATGATGCTGGGAATCCTGCTGAAGTCGAAGGAAAACAAGCCGAAAGGCTGGGCGCGCCGGTTGAGTCGGACATCGCCAACCGCGAACGGGAAGGAACTATCGAAGGCCAGGATCAGGAAGCGCTTTACCTTCTTCACCTGCAATTGTTTGAGGAACATGAAGAGGATCGTCTCGATCCCCTGGTTCTCGTACAGACCGCCATCCCCGACGTGCCAGTAGGTGGGGTCGCCGGGTACCTGGAAGGTGATTGGCCCGATCACCGGCGGAAACGAAGCGGACGCGCTCACCGCCGCGGACAGTGGGGTCCCGCAGGGATTCATATGGATTTCGTGCGGCGTCATCGGCAGCAGCGTGTGCCAGCGCTCACCCAGGAGTGGCGGCACCTGTGCAGCCTTTCCCCGGGTCGCCAGCGATGCCTGCAGGTCCTGGAAGAAGTCGTAGCGGAAGCTTGCCGAAGGCTGGCCGGTCAGGGCCAAGCTGCGGCCATTGTTATACAGCGTGGTGTTGATGATCAGGCCGGGACTATCCCCGCTTGCCTCGCGCGCTGCGACATCTCCCAGGGTCGCCTTGCCCAGCAGCTGCTCGCCCAGCACCTCGTGCAGGGATACCGCCCCCAGGGCCGGGTTCAGCCAGCGGAACCTGCTGAGCTGGCGCCAGAACACCGGGGGGCCGATGGGCTGGCCGATTGCAGTCCGGTAGCCCGCGAAGAAGTGGCGATAGGCTTGCGTCGGCACGCCCTCGGGTGTCAACATGGGGACGTCGCGGCCGGGTTTCTTGAGCGCATAATAGCTCGCCGCGATACTGCCCCCCGATACGCTGGACAAGTACGATACCTGCTCCAGCACCGATTGCTTGTTGCCGGTCCGGATGCCGGCCAGCCCTTCCAGGCCGGCCGCACCGAACAGGGCGGCGCGGGTGCCGCCTCCGGACATCGCCACGCCGAGCAGCAGGTCGCGCTGAGCGATCGGCACCTCGCAGCTCAGGGGCCCGGGCGCTGCGCGTTTCACCACGAAGGAGCGCGGCGAGGCGCATCCGGCAAGCACAAGCACACCGAGCAGCGCGGCCGGGGTCCTGGAGCTTCGCTTCAGATTGGCGTACATGATCCGGACAGGACGACCGCACCGAAACGGTCGACGAAGGTGAGGGTCATTTCCCCGAGTTCCTGGTCGAGCGCAAGCGACCATCCAAAGCCCAGTTCGGTTCCCTGGAGCAGGATCTGGCCCTCGCTCTTCTCGATGTGCCGGATCGGTGTGACCCGCTTCGGCCCGGCGATCGTCTTGCGGGCAAAGTCCACCCGCAGGAAGCTCGGGGCCCCGATATCGCTCGGGCGCGCGGTGTCCACCTTTTCCCCGGCGCGCACTTCGCTGGCCGCGGCCGGCGCACAGATCAGGGGCCTGGTACCGTCGAAATCCGCAGCCAGTGCCGCCGCCGGTCCCAGGCATGCCGACAAGCACAGTATGTGGATCAGCCCGTTCATGGTGACTCCCAAGCGCTGCTCAACTGACGGTATAACCGCGGCCCGACATGCAGGCACCATAGGCGCGGTAATACGTGTTGATCGCTTCCTGCGACTGCGCCTGTGCCTGTTGTTCGCCGGCCCGCCTGTTCTCGCGCGCGCGCCGGCCTCCCGCCATCGTGCCGACCACCGCACCCACACCCGCGCCTTCGCCGGCATCGCCGGCAATGGCGCCGATGGCGGCGCCGCCAAGCGCGCCGCGCGCCGCCCCCCTGAGCCGCTCGCCGCCACCGACCGCCGGCCCGGACGGCGGCGGGGCCGCGCTGACGGCCGCCGGATCGATGCCGGTCGATTGCCTGGCCCAAGAGAAGCATTCACCCTCGTCCTTGCTCTGCCTGGATGCGCTCTGGCCCTTGGCGGGATAGGCGATCGGCCGCTGCGCGGCCGCCACCAGCACAAATGACAGCAAGCCGATGCCGACCACAAAATGCACCACCATTCGTCGCATGTCAGGTCTCCTTGTGCGCCGGCCGCGGGCAGCCTGCGGCTGGGCTTTATGAGAAGGTATGAGAGCGGAGCCGGATCGGCAATGGGACGATGGACCTACAGAATTCGCGCATGCACGCGGCCGCATTGACGTGGCCAGGCATCCCGCCGCATGGCCGTCACGGCAATGCGGCGGGATTCGCCCGGGGTGAAACGCCTGTCAGAACTGATACGAGGCCGCCACGCCGAGTATCCACTGGTCGGCGTCGCCGCGCCCTTCCACCAGTGGGCTGTCTTTCACTTCGTCCAGCAGACGCTCATAGCGCCCGGCAAACGTCAGCCGCCATTCCCTGTTCAACGGCATGGTCAGGCTAAACGGTACCTTCAGGGAAGTGAGACTGGTATCGGGACGGTAGGGTCGCCCGCCCAGTTCGGGGAAGAGTGCGAGGTCGGAACCGGTGACGCCGAAATACCGGTCGTTGAAATCGCTGCTGGCGAAGAACATGCCGAAGCCGATGCTGCCAATCAGCGGCCGTCCCATCACCGCATTTTCGAAAGGATGGATATAGTTCACCCGCAGGTTGCCGGTTGCGCCGTCGTAGACATTGTTCGTATTGCCCACGATGTCGGCGCTGAAGATCAGCTTGTGGAGTGGCCGGGACGGGTCGAGTGGCATGTGGTAGGCAGCGAAGAGCCCCACCTCGGTCGCACTGGCAACCGGCCGCATTCGTTTGACGATTTCGTCGTCGACGTCGTCATCGCGCCGGGCCCGGACCCTGAGGATGGGGCCGACGCGCCACTCCGGGACTGGAGACAGGTTCAACAACAGTTCGTTTCCGAGGAGCTGGACGTAACGGGTGCCGTCCCAGGAGTAGCGCACGATCGGCGCGGCCACGCCGTCGTTCTTGGTCGAGCCGTAGTAGTCCGGAGCACCGAACACCCCCAGACCGACCAGGTTGACCTGGTCAGTAAACGTGATCGGAACCTGGTCCTGCGCCTTGGCAGTGGGCGACAGTGCCAGGACGGCGCCGAGGGCAAGGCTACTGCTGCATAACTTCAGTTTTCTCATGACACACCTCATGGTTGCGGGACAGGAAAATTGCCCAGGATGGGCTCTGCCAGCGTATACACGATGCTGCAAGGCAGGCCCCTTCGGGAGCGCAGGTGGAACAAGAGGACCAAGGCAACGCGAGTCATGGTCAATTGCTCCTGAAAGTCAACAAGTTCGGCCACGATGCGCGCCAGCGCTCCAGCACCCACACCGTGAGCCATGCGTAGAGCGCCAGCGCAAGGAACAGGCAGACGCGAATCGTGGAAGCGTGGACGACGTCCTTGCCTTGGACGCTGTCCTCGATGGCGGGCCCCAGCAAGATCAACATGGTCACCAGGACATTTACCCAGTAGGAAGGCGGGAAGGAGCCAGTCTTGATGCCAAATATCCTGGCGCCTACCCAGAACGCCGCAGCCACGATCCACAGGACCAGCATGATCAGGTTCGGCCGCAGCGACAGTCCGGCCCAGATCAACGCCGCCACCAGCGCGCCGGTCAGGGTCGATCCCACCAGCTCCTTACCTGCGGAATGGGCTGTGCTGGCCCCGGCCTGCTGGGCCAGGGACACCGATTTGACGAGCGCCGCCAGATAGGACGCGGGGTTGGTCAGGGCCAGCACGAAGACCGGCAGGACCACCAGGGTCGCGCGCAGCGCGGTCCAGTCTTTTGTACCCGGGACCACGGGCGGGCGGGGCTTCGCCGGTGCGGCGCTGCCGGGTGCAGGCCTGTCCGGGACCAGGGCGTGCCCGAATCCGCTGACCAGGGCGCCGATGGCGAGGCCGAGGGCGAGACTCTCGGCAAGCTGGAGAGCGAGCGCCTGCTCGGCCACACCGGCAACCGGAATCGCCGTGAGGGCGATCGCCAGGATCATCGTCTTCGGACTGGCCACCCCGCCGCCGGCACGGAAGCAGGCGAACAACAGGGCTGCGGTGAGCACGACGCCCGCGGCGGCGTAGTGCTCGAGCAACGGGACCATCAGCACTCCCGCTACCACGACAACGCCGAGCGCCGCGGCCGCGACCAGGCCCTTCAGCAGCGGCATCGGCGGCCCCGGCTTGCATAGCACCAGTGCGGTCACCACGCACAGCACGAAAGGCAGCGACATGTCCAGGCCGTAGGCGAGCAGCACCGCCAGGCCGAGACCCGTCGCCAGCCGTAGTACGGCCTTGTCGGCCGGGTGCGTGGGCACGCGCTTAGTAGACATAGGAAAAGTAGCTCATCAGGTGGATGTAGACCGAACCGAGCCAGTTCAGGAAGCCATGGTCGCCCGTGTACACCAGCACGTCCGCCTGGCCCCCGATCCGCACGGCGTCCAGGTGGGCACGCTCCGATTGGGTGAACTCGACGGCGACCGGGAAGCGCTGCGCCTGGCGCAGCCAGTCACGGTCGTTCTCGATCTGGGGCAGGGCGCCGGCCTTCGCCTGCTGCCCGGAGTCGACCCCGGTGCCCACGCTGCGCACGCGCCCTGTCAACACCTGGCCGGGCAGCACGTCCAGTACGATCGCGACCTCGTCGCCGGGCTGGATATTGCCAAGGTTATTCTCGGTCATGTCCGCGCTGATCCAGAGGTCGTGGTCCGCGATCAGGGTCATGGCGGGCGAGCCGGCCTGGATGAACTGGCCGACGTCGGTACGCAGGTCGGTCACCCGGCCGCGGCTGGGCGCAATCACCCGGGTGCGGTTCAGGTCGAGCTCGGCCTTCTCGATGGCCGCACGGGCGCTGACCAGCTGCGCATTGTTCTCGCCGGGGTCGCCCGCGGCCTCCTGGGCACGGCGCAGGTCGGCTTCGGCGGCCAGCTCCTGGCTGCGCGCGGTGACCCGGTTGGTCTGTGCGTTCTGCACGCGCCGCACCGACAGTGCGCCCGGATCGGCCGCGAAGATCTGCTCCAGCCGCGCCGCATCCTGGCGCGCGTAGACGTGATTGGCTCGCGCGGCCTGCAGCGCCGCCTTCGCCGCCTCGACCGCCGCCACCGACGCATTGACCGAGCGCCGCACCGATTCGTAGTCCGATCGGCTGCGCTGCAACGCGATCCGGTACTGGCTAGGGTCGATGTCGAACAGGGCCTGGCCCCGCTGCACCTCGTCGTTGTTCCTGACATGCACCTTGAGCACGGTGCCCGCCACCTCGGCCGGCACCGGCACCACGAAGGCCTGCACCCTGGCTTGCGACGTGTAGGGCGTGAGCCGATCGGCGACGAAATACCAGGCCAGGCTTGCCACGATCAGGACCAGCACGACGATCGCGCCACGCCGGCTTCCCTGACCCTTCTTTGGCGCAGGCGCCGGTGCGGGCGGGGGCGGGGGCGGGTTCTCGGTCCCCGGCGTCGACGTCTGGGCCTGGGTCTGCACATATTTTGCGGCTTCCTGGTTCATGGCCCGGGCGTTCCGTGAGGTGAGTGCCGGATTGCGGCAGGAGGCGCCGGCAGCGGCGCGCGCAGGATGTCCTTCCAGTCGCTGCGCCGGACCATCACCGCCCGCGTCGCTTCATCTAGCACGGGCCGGGCCCGGCCTTGCTCCCATCCCCCGCCCATCGCCTTGTAGACCGCGATCAGGTTCTGCGCCAGATTGCCGCGACTGGTAAGGAGAAGATCCTGCTGGCTGAAAAAGGTTCGCTGCGCGTCGATCACGCGCTGGAAATCGACCAGGCCTTCACGGTACTGGAGGGTGGCGAGATCGAGCGTGCGCCGGGCCGCGCGTAGCGACTCGGTGAGCAGGGCGATCTGCTCGCGGCTCCTGAGCACCCCGACCGCGGCATCGTCGACCTCGCGCGCCGCGCGCAGGACCGCGTCCTGGTATTGCTCGTGGAGCTGCTGGAAGCGGGCGTCCTGGAGCAGCACGGTATTGCGCAGGCGGCCGTGGTCGAACACATTCCACACCATGTTGGCCCCGACCGCCCAGTCCAGGACACGGGGCGAGCGGTTCGCCGAGGTCGCCGACAGGCCCAGCGAACCGAGCAACGCGACCGAGGGATACAGGTCGGCGGCGCTGACGCCGATCAGCGCGGACTGGGCGGCCATCTGCATTTCCACGGCCCGGAGGTCCGGACGCCGGCGCAACAGGTCGGCCGGCATGTCGACGATGATGTGAAGGCCGGCCTCGGGAATCACGTCCTTGCCGGCGGCCATTTCCGGCAGGGGCCCCGGCGCCCTTGCCAGCAGCGTGCCGAGGGCATTCTGCGCCTGCCTCAGCGCGTTCTCGAGCTGGGGAATGGTCGAAAGCGTGCTCAGGTATAAGGTCCTGGCCTGTTGCACGTCGAGTTCGGATTCGATGCCACGCCTGAACAGCAGCTCCGTGATCTCCAGGCTGCGCCGCAGCAGCACCGTGTTCTGGCCGGCGACGAGCACGCGCGTTTCCAGCGTGCGGATGGCGCTGTAGAGGTTCGCCACCTGGGCGGCCATCAGCACCTGTACGTCGTCGTACTGTGCGATGCTGGCCAGGTAGGCGGCGTCGGCAGACTCGATGCCGCGCCTGAACTTGCCCCAGAAGTCGAGTTCCCAGCTGACGCGCAGCCCGGCATCGAACAGGCTCGCGCTGTTGTCCGGTGCGCCGGCCCGCTTGGCGCCGGCCCGCAGCAGTTCTCCGCTTGCCTGCTGGACCTGCGGGTAGCGCGTGCTGCCGGCGATTCCCTGCTGGGCGCGCGCTTCCATGATGCGCAGGCCGGCGATCCGCACACCCGGATTGACCCGCTGTGCCTCGGCGATCAGGCCATCGAGGACGGGGTCGTTGAAGTTGCGCCACCAGTCCTGTGGATGCGCGCCGGTGCGCCCGCGCGAACTTGCGGCCGCGTCAGCCAGCGTACCGCCTTCCCATGCGGTCAGTCCGGACGGCGTGGCAGGTGCGACGAACTCGGGCCCGGCCATCTTGCAGGCCCCCAGCAGCGCGCTTGCCGCCAGCGCCACAACGCCTGTTCCGGACCGATGCATGCGCGCACCCAGCACAGTCACTCCTGGGTGCTCGTGCCGGGCGCCGTCGGCACACTGTCGGGACTGTTCGCCACCCACCACATGAACGCCTGGTAGCCCAGGGCCAGAAAGACCGCACCGACGAACATGCCGAGGATGCCCTGGGTGGCCAGGCCGCCCAGGGCCCCGAGCAGGATCACCGGCATGGGCGCGTCGACGCCGCGGCCCAGCAACAGCGGTTTAAGGACGTTGTCGAGCATGCCGCCGATGAGGAACAGAATAGTGTAGAGGATGCCCATCGTGGCTTCGTAGCCGCCGCTGCTCCAGATCCAGACGATCACCGGCAGGGTGAGCAGGAGCGCCGGGGCCTGCACGATGCCCATCAGGAGGACCACCAGGGCAAGCATCCCCGCGAACGGGACGCCGGCGACGACCAGCAACAGCCCGATCACCATGGCCTGGATGAAGGCGACCCCGAGCACCCCGAGTGCCACGGCGCGGATCGTCTGGGTGCACAGGACCGAGAATTCGTCGCCGCGCTGGACGCCCACGAGCCGGCCGAAGATGGCCCGGATACTGCGCGCGCCGGGCTCGCCCCAGGCCATGACGATCCCGGCCACGATAAAGGAGAACAGGAACAGAAGTACGCCGCCCGCGGTGCTCGCCACGACCCCCAAGGCGCTGCGCGCCATGTCGGTGACCTGGGCTTGCCGGCTGCGCACGAGTGCCGGCAGGTCGGTGTGGGCCTGCGTCCAGATCTCGTGGATGCGCGCGCCGATGAGCGGCCAGTCGGCTACCCCGGGGGAGGGCGCTGGTACCTTCATGCTGCCGTCGCGTACGCTGGCAACCACGTTCTGGAGCGAATCTGCGAGTGCACCCATCAGGATCGCAGTCGGCGCGCCGATCAGCACCAGGCCGGCCACGACCAGCAAGGTGGCCGCAAGGCCCTGTTTTCCCTTCATTTTTCGGGCCATCTTCTGATGGACCGGATAGAGTGTCACCGCGAGGATGATCGACCAGGCCATCAGGCCCATGAAAGGCGCGAAGATCCGGTAACAGAAGATCGCCAGTCCAATGGCGATGGCGGCGCGGATGAGCACATCGAGCAGCTTCCTTGAAAGCCGCTGCTCGAGGTCGGAATCGGATCCGAAGGGTTGCGTCATCGGCTGGCTTCCGTTTTCGGGTGACATGCTGAACCCTTCGCCTGGTTGTCCACGCTGCTTGCTTGAAAGCCCAGATTAGCGCCGGCTCACAGCGCCAGCCATTGGACCTTGGTCCATGGCTGGCAGCGCCCTTGGCGCGCCAAGGGCGGAGCGCGTGGTCCGTACCAGACCCTTCAATGAGCGGTGTCGTTTTTTGCGAACAGTTTTTTGTAGAGCATCACGAGGCCCAGCACGAACGTACCGGCAACCAGGCCGGTGAGCAGGTTGCCGAGCGCGGGCGCGAGGTAGGTCAGCGCGCCGCCCTGGTGGCCGATGGATTCGATGAAGTGATGGATGGGCGGCGTGCCGTGCGCAATGATGCCGCCGCCGACCAGGAACAGCGCCGCGGTTCCCAGAAAGGACAGCGCCTTCATCAGGTAGGGCACGAATGCGATCAGGCCGCTTCCGGCGGCGCGCAGGCCGCGCCTTGCCGACTTCTCCAGGTAAAAGCCAAGGTCATCCAGCTTGACGATCGCCGCGACCAGGCCGTACACACCGACGGTGAACACCACGGCCACCATGACCAGGGTAAGCGCCTGTTGGTTGAAGGGAGCATCCGGCATGGTGCCGAGCGCAATGACGATGATCTCCGCCGACAGGATGAAGTCGGTCCTGATCGCCCCCTTGGCCTTTTCCTTCTCGTGCTGAACGATCTGTTCGGGCGACATCTGCGCCAGCCCCAGCAGCTGCTCATGGTGCACCTGGTCTTCCTGTGCGCTATGCAGGAATCGATGGAAGACCTTTTCGACTCCTTCGAAGCATAGGAAGGCGCCGCCCAGCATCAGGATGGGCGTCAACGCCCACGGTGCGATGGCGACCAGCAACAGGGCAACCGGAACGATGATCGCCTTGTTGATGGCCGATCCCTTTGCCACCGCCCAGACGACGGGCAGCTCCCTGCTTGGCGAAAAGCCCGACACCTGGTGGGCATTCAGGGCCACGTCATCCGACAGGACGCCGGTGACTTTTTTTGCCGCAACCTTCGTCATGGTGGCGACGTCGTCCGCCATCATGCTGATGTCATCAAGAATAGCCAGCAGGCCGAGTGCCATGGGAAGTCCTCTTCGGCGACGTACAGCGCGGGCCCGGGTACGACCGCCGATTAGCGTGCTCGGGAAGGTGTCATATCAAGCTAGCGCGTTTTCGGCGCAGCGAAATTGGACCATGGTCTGATGCGCTTGGAAGCCGCTCGGTCACGGTGTAGGCCCGAGGGCCAATTGCCAGCTGTGCTGCCCGTCATACATTGAACTGGTCACGCCAGGGCCGGGACGCGCAGTAGAGGCGGGCGGGAGCTGGCGGCCAACCGAGGACCTCCCGATATGGATACGCCTGCAAGACGCAGCACCTGGCTGATGAGCGCATGCCTGTCCCTGGTCGCCGTCCCCGCAGCAACGGACGGCGACGGATCCGCGACATCGCGTTGCGGGACGGACGGGGCAGGGGAGCGAACAGTGGGCGGCCCAGCCCCTGGATCGCCCGCCGCCGAGCGCGACCGGCACCCCATCCCGGAAAAGCAGTGCGCCGGCGCACAGCGTCCCGGACCACACACTGCTGAGGCGGGAACGGGTCCCGCGCGTGAAGGCAGGCAGAGCGTATCCCCGCCGGGAAGTGCACCGGATGAAAGCGGGGGAGCGCCCTGCGATCAGCAGCGGGCACGCCGTATGCATGAACTGTTGAGGAGCTTGCTGTACTGGCCGATCTGACCAACCAGAGCTGGCGACAAAGCACATGTTCATGCCATAGTGCACTCGACATTAGCTTATATAATGTCGAGTTATAGTCCCATGCGTGTTTCATATGCCTCCCGTACTCCCGGGGAAGTCGGCTTGCATGATCAAGCATTCCCGCATGTGCATCGGCCACGCCGCGACGTGTTTCGATCCCTGTCAAAAGGGAGAGGCAGGCGCCATACCGCACGCGCAGACGCTCGCTAAGTTGCGAGAACACAACAGTCCCATGAAATTGACTGCAAATTCAGTTAGAGCGTCAGATCGCTATTTGCTCGGATCAGCACGGCATGAACGCGTATCTCCTGCATATTTACCGAAACCGCTTGCCAGCGCCGCCGGACTATGCATACGTCCTAATTTCTATTTTGCAACTAGCGACGCCCAGCCTTCGTATTTACTAAATAGAATTGTCAAATTCCTCTTAGTCCGAGCAGACAAGCTGTGTATGGCTCAAGGGGAATGCAGCCTGCTGCCGACCCGGCGGCAGATCTACAGACAATAGGAGATCGTTCATGGCAGTAAAAACGAAACTGGCCCGTTCGCTCGCCCTCGCATTCGGGGCGACGGCACTGACGCTGGGCATGAGTTCGACGGTGCTCGCACAATCGAACACCACCGGTAACGTGTACGGCGCAGTCGAGAGCCCGGCCGGCGCCACGGTCGTCGTCGAGAACCTGGACACCAAGCTGCGCCGTACCGCCTCGGTGGAAAGCAACGGCCGCTTCCTGGCTACCTCGCTGCCGCCGGGCCGCTACGCGGTCCAGCTGGTGCGCGACGGTAAAGTGGTCCAGAGCCGCGAAGTCGAGGTGCTGATCGGCCAGGGCGCCGAAGCCGTCTTCTCGACCCAGCAAGTGCAGATCGTCGGCCGCCGCCGCGCGATCGACGTGACCAACACCAACAACGGCGCCATTTTTACTGCCAGCCAGCTGGAGAAGCTGCCAATCGCGCGTAACGTCGAGTCGATCATCCTGATCGCTCCCAACACCACGCAGGGCGACAGCCGCTACCCGAACGGCGCCAACAGCTTCGGCGGCGGCGCGGTGTCGGAGAACTCGTACTACGTGAACGGTTTCCCGGTCACCAATCCACTGACCCAGCTGGGTTACATGGAGCTGCCTTACGGCGCGATCAGCCAGGCACAGATCCTGACCGGCGGCTTCGGCGCGGAATTCGGCCGTTCGGTGGGCGGCGTGGCCAACATCACCACCAAGAGCGGCACCAACCGCTGGGAAGTGGGCGGCATCGCGCAATGGGACCCGAAGAACCTGTCGGCCAGCCAGGACGACATCTACTATCCAGTGCTCGGCGCGACCAATACGGCTGCGACCGATGGCACCCTGTACCGCCGCCGCTCGGTCAATGAGACCGACCGCAAGCTGCTGGGCGTGAACGTCGGCGGTCCACTGATCCAGGACAAGCTGTTCTTCTTCGGCTCGCTGGAGCAGTCCCGTACCGATTTCTCGGGTACCAATGCCGTTACCGGCCTGCGCACCAGCACGTCGGCCGCCGGCCGCGGCTGGGAAGAGTCGGAAACCGACACCACCCGCTACCTGGTGAAGCTCGACTGGAACATCAACGACAACCACCGCCTCGAGTACACCGGCTTCGGCGACACCTCGAAGAAGGACAAGTACCTGTCGGGTTACAACTATGCGACCGGCGCACGCAACGGCACCATCGGCGCAAGCGAGCACTACAAGAACTTCTCGGGCGAGACCCCGGTCGGCGGCATCGTCAACATCGCCAAGTACACCGGCAACATCACCGATAACCTGACAGTGCTGGCCCTCTACGGCAAATCGACCACCAAGCACGAGAACACCTATGGTGCCTATGCGGGCGTGAACCCGAACGTGTACCAGGTGTCGTCCACCCCGTCCACGCGCGTGCCGGAAATCGCCGCCAACTACGTCAACCCGAACCCGGTCAGCGGCAACGTGCCCGTGACTGGCGGACGCGATACGGTCGAGTCCGCACGTCTGGACCTCGAGTACAAGATGGGCAACCACACGATCCGTGCCGGTCTCGATGAGAACCGCCTGAGCTCGGAAGACGCGGGCGTGTTCCGCGCCGGCGGCGGCCTGTGGACCTATGGATTCACCAACACGCCGAATACGCCGATCACGCTGCAGAACGTCCAGGTGGCGACCGCCAGCGGCGGCGGTTACGGTACCCGGGGCTTCTACGTCACCGAAACCAAGTTCACCTCGATTACCGACGCATACTCGGACCAGTCGGCGCAGTACATCGAGGACCGCTGGCAGGTGAACAAGGATCTGCTGCTGACGATCGGCGTGCGTAACGAGCAGTTCGAGAACCGCAACGGCGACAAGCAGAAGTTCATGGACATCAAGGACCAGATCGCGCCGCGTTTCGCAGCATCCTGGGACGTGAACGGCGATTCCTCGTTGAAGGTGTTCGGTACTGCCGGCCGCTACTTCGTGCAGGTGCCGACCAACATCTCGGTGCGCGGCGCCTCGCGTTCGCTGTTCACCACCCAGTCGTTCACCTACACCGGCGTCGACCCGGCCACCGGCGCGCCGCTGGGCCTGAAGGCGCTGGCACCGGCGCCGTTCTCGGCGAACAACGAGTACTTCCAGGTCAAGCACCCGAACACCGTGGCTGCCACCAGCCTGGAGCCGACCTACCAGGACGAGATCACGCTCGGCTTCGAGCGCGCACTGTCGCGCGACATGACCTTCGGCGCGCGCGCGACCTACCGCACGCTGCGCTCGACCATCGACGACATGTGCGACGACCGTCCGTTCAAGGCCTGGCTGGCCCGCAACCCCGGTGTGAACACCAGCAAGTGGACCGGCTTCGGCTGCGCGGCCTTCAACCCGGGCGAGGACAACACCTTCCTGGTCGACTTCGCCAACACCGGCACCAACCTGACGGAAGTCAAGCTGAGCAGGGCGGACCTGGGCTTCGACGAAGCCAAGCGCACCTACAAGGCGATCGACCTGTTCCTCGAGCATCCATTCCGCAATGGCTGGTACGGCCGCGTGAACTATACCTGGTCGAAGAACGAGGGCAATACCGAAGGCCAGACCCAGTCGGACATCGGCCAGCTCGACGTGTCGCACACCATCAGCTGGGACAAGCCTGAACTGATGCGCGGCAAATACGGCCCGCTGCCGAACGACCGCAGGCACCAGCTGAAGGCCTTTGGCTTCTACCAGATCACGCCTGAGTGGATGGTAGGCGGCAACCTGCTGGCGCAGTCGGGCCGTCCGAAGAATTGCCTGGGCGCCGACCCGACCGTGCCGGCCGCGCACAGCTACGGCTCGTACTACGCGACTTGCTTCGGACGTCCTGCGCCACGCGGCTCGGAAGGCCGCCTGCCATGGACGACGCGCCTGGACCTGAACCTGGCCTACATGCCGGCGTTCCTGCCAGGCATGACGGCCAAGGTCGACGTGTTCAACGTCGCGAACCGCCAGACCGTGCAGTCGGTGTCGGAAATGCTGAACAGCGGCTCGACGCAGACGCTGCTGGACAGCTACGGCCGCGTGATTTCGACCCAGACGCCGCGTTATGCGCGCTTCACGGTCGAGTACAACCACAAGTTCTAAGCGTCGGACTGTTTGTGTGAATGGGAGCCGCGGGTGAATGCCCGCGGCTTTTTTCGTTCGGGAGGAGATGGCGTGGGAGGTTGGCAGTTCATTTTTAGATTCCGCATTTAACATAATATAGATTATGCGCAGTACGGGACTTACTAACCACAGTGTTTAAAAACACACTATGCCGGTACGCACCGACCGGAATTTGCAAGCCAGACACAATTTGTCTGGCTTTTTTTACAATTCGACCAGGAGGCAGCGTGCGATATCCGAATCTCCGTTATGGCAACCCGACCGAACTCGCCTACTACGCTATGGGCGTCCCGCTGACCGACCTGGCGCGCCGCCTGCGCCGGGACGAACGCACGGTGCGCGACTGGCTGTCAGGCCGCACGCGGGTTCCTTGGTGGGTTCCGGAGATTCTCAGGTTGCGCCACCTCGAGGCAGACCTACGGCACCGGCAGATGGGCATGGGCGCGCTTCCGGCCCGCCTCGGCGTCGTCAGCGCCGATGTATACATGCTCCCGGCCCAGGACGACAAAAAGCCCGCACGCGGCGGGCTTTCCTTGGTGCCGGATCAGGTCGACCGGCTTACTTGCGGCGCTTGAATCGGCCGTTCTTGCCGCGTGGCGGCGTGCGCTTCTTGGTCATGCTTCGACTCCGGTTCGCAGTTCAATTTTCAGCAAGCGGCGTTCCACCGCAAGCCCCCATTTGAGCAGCCCGAGGCCACCAGCGAGAACGCCGGTACTTACCGCAAGCTGGATGGCCTCGACCGCGCTCATTACTTCTGGCGCTCTGGCAGCAGCACGGCACCCGCCGCCAGCACAGCGCCGATGGCCTGCACGGTCAAGTCGATCTTGACCGGATCGCCACCGAACAACAGGCCCAGCATGGACAGGCCGGCCAGGCTCGACGGCTCGCGCAAACGTGCAAAGATTTTTCGCAGCATGGTGTTTCCTCTCTCAGTTTAATGGCCGCAGGAGCAGCCGGTTTGTTTTTGTCGGTGCCACAGGTACAGCGCGAGCGCCGCGCCGATCATCAGGTATTCGCGGCGCATCAGAACAAGCTCCCCAGCCAGGTTCCAGCGGGACAGGCGAACGAGGCATCCCAGGTGCGGCCCTCTCGGATCGCCCTTTCGCATTCGGTTTCGTTGGTGCGCGGGATGCCCAGGACGTCGCCGGTTCCCAGGACCAGGCCCGACCCGACATCGGCCACTACACCCGGCACCGCTTGCGCGACTTCGCCCAGGCGGCTTTGCAGATACCAGGCACCGACGAACAGCACGCCCGCCGCCGCCGCCAACAGGGTCAGGTCATCGCGGCGGATCATCACACCCATCCCGAGGCGTCGTAGACAGCCTCTTGCGAGATATAGCCCCGGTAGGCGTCGACCGGGTCGCGCTGGCTTGGGAAGTAGCTTTGGCTGGTGTTGTTCGCTGGCCCATTAACGATAGCGCCCAGGAGGCCCGCTACTGCGCCCTGCGCCATTTGCTGCCAGCCGTTGCCGGTGCTCGACGGCATGGACGGAACCGCACCTGGCGGCGGACCGTAGGCGACAGGCGCAGCCTGGCGGCGGCTCAGGAGGAAGAAACCGCCGACCAGGGCGACGGCCAGTAGGGTGTTGTTGTCGCTCATGCGTAGTTTGCTCCGGTTGCGTTGGCTTTCGCCAGGATGGTCGCGTAGTAGTCGCGGGTTTCAGCCGGCGCAGCCGCCAGGCCCTTGCGTTGCACGTTCCCGATACCCCAGTTGTAGGCAGCGAGAGCGTTTGTCCAGTTGCGGCCGGTCGCACGGTACAGCTTTGCCAGGTAGCGCGCCGCGCCGGGAATGGCTTGTTCAGGGTCGAGCGCCGCCGCCGCGCTGCCAAGCTCCTCGACGGCGGTGGCGGGCATGAATTGGGCGATGCCCATCGCGCCGACACGACTGCGCTTGACGCCGCTGATGACGTTCGGCAGATAGCGCGATTCTTTCCACAGCAGCCAGGCCAGTACCAGCGCCGGGACGCCGTAGCGCGCCGCCGCCGCCTCGATGTCCTGGCGGTACGGCGATGAGCCCGAAGGCCAGCCGGTAATCAGTGCTCCCATTTCATCAATCCCATCATAAAAAATGTTCGATTCGTCGTCGCCCGCGGTGCCCTGCTTTTCGTACTGGAAGGCGGCGTACAGCATCGCGCCGCCGACAGCGAGCAGAACCAGGAGCGTGCGATTTTCCATTACAGGACCGTGTAGAGAACGTAATGCGATGCGCCAGCCGGAGCCGATACATACAGCCCCTTGCCAGGCGCCAGCTTGATCCGCTTCGGGACCGGCTCGCCGGTTCCGATGTACAGCCACAACATATCAACGCCGTCGTCCACATTGATCGGTGCGGCGCCAGCCTTTGCAACCAGTGCCCCGCCTGCCGAATTGGTAAACACTTGCTCAACGATCACGCCGTTGATGTTGATGCCTGGCGCGATCAGGGTATTGATTGCCGGTACGCCGCCGTTGGTTACTTTTACTGAATTGGTATAGGACATAAGCGACTCTGCGGTGTTGAGTACCTGGCCGTCATCAAGCGTGACCGGCACGCGTTGAGCGGTGGTGTTGTTGACGCGAATTGACGACAGCGACACCGGCACGGTTTGCGCCAGGTCGAGCGTGACCGGGACGCGCTCGGCGGTGGTGTTCGTGACCTTCACGTTGTTGGCGAACGTCGCGTCCAGGGTGAATTTGTTCAGGGTGTTTGCATCATCGAACTCGCCGGAACCGATGATGATGGAGCCCGTGATTGCACTGGCGCCGTCGAACGATCGGACGAGCCATTGCGACGCCTTCGGGCCTGGCGGCAAGCGGAAACGCTGGCCGGGGCGGAGGGTGATTTCGCCTCCGCTGTCCGGCTTGACGAGGATGCGCGTGTCGCCCGCGCTGGTGCCGGACTCGTAGACGAACAGGTCAGCGGTCGCGCTGAACATGGCTTGCGACGCGGCGGCGGTCAGTTTGAGCGGGTAAGTCTGCATGGTTTTCCTTATCGGGTCATGGCGAAGGCGACGCCGACGACCGCGATGGCCCCCAAGGCGTACATGACGGTTTTCTGGTCGCCGCCATCGCTGGCGTTTTGAAACGCCGCTTGTGTTTTTTCGATTGCATCGGTTGCCATGCCGATCACGGCGGCGCTCGATGCCTGCGCATTCGCGCCCGACGAGCGCACCAGGTCAAACGCCTGCTTCGTCGCTTCCAGGCCGGTCTGGCTTTGCAGCTTCAGGTTGTCGATAGCGCCCTGAATCGACATCGTGGCCAGGCCCACGTTCTGGCCGTTCATCAGGCCCGCGACGTCGAGCGCCTTGGTGGACATGCCACCCATGAGGCCCAGGCTTGCATTCACGCTTCCGTAGTCGGTAACGGTCGAATGCACCGACATATCCCGGTTGTCGGTGAACACGGTATTGTTGCTGTTGCTGGTCGTGTTGTGACTCTGGAACGCCGTGCTGCGGTCGCTCAGGTCGGTGAACGCCGTGCTACGGTCGCTGTTGTCCGCAAAATTCGTGCTGCGGTTGCTGGAGTCGAAAAACGCGGTCAGGTTCGACGTACTGCGGTCGATACTGTTCCCATCGCCAGACAGCGAGACCGCCGAATCCTGCGCTACAGCGCGCTTATCGTTGTAGTCGGTCCAGTTCGTCGTCTGGTTCGTCGTGCTCGTGCTGGAATCGCTCTTGGAGTCGCCGCCGAAGTTGGCCAGGGTCGCAGAGCAGCCCAGGCGCATCAGCATCACTTGTTGCGGGTTGCGGATCATTGGATGGTTTTCCTCATAAAGTATTCGTTGCCTTCCTGGCGGTCGACCTGGTAGCCGATGGCGCGCGCCTTGCGCACCAGGCCGCGCCGCTCGGTACGAAAGCCGACGCCGGACAGGCCGCACTGTTTCGCCTGATGTTCAACGAAGCCAGATAGGACGGCCACCAGGTTGTCTCGCGCCCTCCCCGCCGCCGCAGTGACCCACAGCGCGCCGTTCGACGCCTCGACCAGGTATGCCGCAACGTCATTCCCGCCTTGGTCGTACACCCTGTACGCCGCGCCGCGCTCGACAAGGCGAGCCAGAGAAAACCGCCCCGCCGCGTCGGTCTTGGCCGATTGCGCAGCCGCCAGCAGGCGGCAGGCTTCGGCCTTGTCCATCACGGCCAGGGCGCTGTATCTCATCGGTTTTTCAGCAGCAGGACAGCCGCCGCCGCCAACAGCAGCCACTTCGGATCAAAACCAAGCATCGCGCCTAGACCCGCGCCTGGCGTGGTCTGTGCGGTCTGGTTTGCGTCGCGGTTGCCCGTCGCGGTGGTCGTGTTGCCCTGCCCCTGAAAATTGATGACCCAGCCCGAACCGTCGAAGTTGAACGGCGTGCTGATGGGCGTGCCGGTGGTTGCGTGGGACGACGAGCCCGAAGGCCCGCCGCCGCCCGCCGACAACGAAATGGGCATGGCGGGCATCGTCATCAGTCGGCGCCCATCACGATGAAGGCCAGGCCAGCCAGCAGGATCAGCCCGTTGAGGCCGGTCGAACTGGTCGACGGCTGGTGGCTGGTCGGGTACATAAGCTGACCCGAGGCATAGGCGCTGTTCACCTGTGCCTGAATCGCGCCCTGTGCCGCGCCGCGAATCCCGTTCGCCAGGATCGCGTTCCAGTCCGTTTCACCGTTTGCCTTCGCCGGGTTGACCATATCGGCCCCCAGGCTTTGGTAGGCGCTTACGGGGTTCCCGTAGATCGCCATCTGTTGCAGGTCCATACGGCCCCCTTTACAGGTTGGTCGGGGTGTCGATCACTTCGGCCATCGCCGTCACGACCGCGCCGCCTGCATCCTTGAGGAATGCGTTGAACTCGAAGGAGTCGTACACCATGCCCGATTGCGTGTTGCGCACGGTGGTGATGTGGGCGTCGCTGTTGTTGTCGATGATGAAGTCGACGACGAACACGTTCGCCTGCGGCACCTTCTTGAATTCCGACTGGTCGAAACGGTTGTCCAGGCATTCCTGGTCGAAGATGACGACGCCGTTTTTCTTGACCTCGACACGCTCGATGTTGCCGTTGACGGACGCGGTCCAGTTGGTGCCGTTGTAGAACAGCCATACGCGCTTGATCAGCGCGCCGCGCATGTTCAGCGGCAGGGTGAAGCGGCCCGACGCCGACTGCACGAACTGGAACGGCACCATCTTCAGCACGACCGGATTGCGCTGGCGTTGCTCGAAATAGCCGATGGCGGCGATGGCCGGCGCCACGGCGGTGGCGGCGATGTAGATTTCAACGAACACTTCGCCGATGGGAATCAGGGTCATCAGGTCGAGACCGCCGATTTCCTTCACCGGGAACAGGGCTTGGTCGCGCTCGGTGAAGTCCAGGCGCAGGTAGCGGGTGCTGTCCGCGCTGTTCTTGTAGTTGTTGACCTTGTTGAGCTGGTCGCCGGTGATGTCCCAGATGACGCGCGGGCCGACCTTGACGCGAACGCGCTCGATGTGCGACTTATTGAAAGTCGTGCCGGTCAGTTTGAACTTGATGCCGGTCAGGGTGAACTCTTCCGGCGCGATGCGCAGGGTGGCGATTTGACCAGCGGCGACGCCGACAGCTTGTTGCAACGGTTTATGGAACATGTGTTTTTATCCGTTCAGGGCAGATTGTACGAGGCGGCGCGTGGCCGGGATCTGGTTCGCCAAATAGATGATGGCGAGCGTGGCGATGGCGGTTTTAACCGCGTCTTGCAGCTTCATCGCTTAGTCCGCGATCAGCTTGTCGAGCGGGTGGTTCGGCAGCGCGTTGTTGATGTACTTGGCGACGCCGACAACGGCCAGAATGAACAGGGCTTGCTTGATGTAGGTATTCATGGGTTCCTCGATTAAGAAGTGATCTCGGTGTTGTCCTTCACCAGCTTCCGCAAGGCCGGGATGTGCTTGATGATGAGCGCGCTGATGATGATCGCGCCCAGCGTCGCCAGAATTTCCTGGCCTAGCTTTGCGGGTGTAGGGATGAACGGTCTCAGGTTTGGCATAGGCTTCAAAGGTAGCGGGCGGCACTACGAAAAACTAGAGGCCGCGCCGCCCCTACGCATACGCTTACCCCTAGGCAGGGACCGCCGCGCCCGTTCGGCGTTTTTGCACAGGTTTCATCTGGCTATCCGGCCTTTCTGGCGTGGCTTTCAGGTCGTCGCGCTCGATGAACTTTTCCTTAATGCGGCCGGTGATGGTGATTTCCCCGGCGCGGACCTGGCGATCCGATCGATGCCATTCCAGGTAGTGCAGGTCCGGCAACCGTCCGATCATGGCCGGGTCGACGTCCATTTTTCCGGCGATGGCGACGCGGTGCGGCTTCTCGGCCAGCCAGCCGCAATGAATCAGCGTAGCGTTCGACAGGAACGCCTTGTCGACCTGTGCCGGGAATTGGCTACAGCCGATAACCCACACGCCTTCGTGTCGACCGGAATTGCACATTCGACGCCACAGCGGCGGACCCCATGACGGCGTGGTGAAGTTCGATAGTTCCTCGACCAGGAGCGCGCAGTTACCCGCCGCATAGGCCAGGTTGCACACCAGGTCAAAAATCTTCCGGAAGTGTTCAGGCGTGCAGGACTTCGGGAACACGTAGCGCACGGCGAACGGCTTGGCCGCGCCCGCCGCCGCGACGGCGCGCGCCAGGTCGCCCGCGCTGGTCTTGGTCGCAAACTGCCCGTATTCGTCCTGCGGGTCGAGGATGATGATCCGGCGCGGTTTCAGGCGGCGCAGTTCCCGCTTGAGCCATAGTCCCTTGCCGGTGCCGGACTGGCCCATGACGGCCCATATCTGCGCCTTATTCTCGACTGCCATTGAGCACCTGTAGCGGCTCCGCGCCGTCGACCTTCGGTTCCTTCTTCGCTTCGGCTTCCGCCTTCACGGCCTGGCGCCCTTTGTAGGCGACGTAGGCGGGCATGCTGAAAAACGCTGTCGCCAGGACCAGGCCCAATTCCGGGGAATTGCCTGGCCCGTTCCAGCCGTACTTATCCGCGACAGGCACGATGGCGTTCGCCAGTTCCATGCACTTTTCCGGCGTGTAGGCGGCGGCGGTCTCAGGGAATACAGCGGTGATCGCCCAGGCCAGGGTCTGCGGGATGATGGCCCACTGTGCGGCCTTCTCGGCGGTCAGGTCGACCGGATCGGGCGGCGGCAGGACGTTGCCTTTCTCGTCCAGGTTGCCAGCGGCGGCGGCTTCGTCGTACGCAGCCGCGCCCGCGTCGATGGCGTCAGCCTGGCGGACCATCGCTTCCATCTGCTTGACGTCCATCACGCGCCCCCAATCGGCAGGAGCCAGCTAGCGCGCTTTTTCGGCGGCGGTTGCGTCGAAGTATCAACCGGGGCCGGATCGTCGCTCGGCGGCTGTTTTTGCGGCTCCGGTGCGGGTTCCGCGCCCCTTTCTGGCCGCGTGATCGCCAAAAGGTGCGTTGCCTGCTCCTCGCTTCGGGTATGCAGTTGCGTACCGCAAGCGGCGCAATGCACGTACGGGTAAGCGGTGCCGCTCGCCTTGTCGGTCTTGACCTTGACGAACGCGGCCTGGTGGCCGCACTGGATCGGGCAGACGACGCGCCCCAGGTTTTTCGATGCCATGTTGTTTTCTCTCTCTCAGGATGGACGCGCGCCGCACCCCCATGCGGCGCGCCGGGGCTTACTCGGTCGCGGGTGCAGGCTCTGCGGCCTTCGGCATCGCCGCCAGGACGTCGCCGCGCGTTTGCGCGATGGCGTCGATGACCGCGACGTCGCTGGCTTCGATAGCCCCGGTGATCGCGGTCACGATGACGTCCGGGTCGGTAGCGGGCGGGATCGCCGCGACGACGCGGTCGACCACGGCGTCGACCTGGTCAGGCGTCATCACAACCAGTTGCGGCGCGACGGCTTGGGGCGCGGTGGCGGTAGCGACGATGTCGTCCAGTTCCTGACGGGCGGCGCGGTAAGTGGTTTCGCCGTCGAGACGAAGCCAGCCACTGTCTACCATGCGGGTGAATTGCTCTTGCAGCCATACGAGGCGGGTCCGGGTTGCGTTGTCGATGATGGTCATTGCAGTTCCTTGGTGAGGTGTTGCCAGTTGAGGTATTCCGCCAGGCGGCGGAGGAAATCCCGGAGAGCTACGGTGCGCGCCCAGATCGGAATGCTTCGGTAGAACGCCAGGGCTTCGCGTTCCAGTTCGGTGTTTTTGTCGCTCATTCGTGTCTCCGTTTCAGGTGGTGCAGATGCGCCCCGGCGTATCGCGGGTGCAGTTCCTTGAACAATTCGGCGCGGGCTTGGTCGGCGCGCACGCTCCAGCCGCTGCCGGGGGACAGATCGCCCCGGTTTTCAGTCGCCATGTGGCGCGGCTTCTGCCAGTCGTGCTGCGGTTCGCCCGTACAGTTATTCACACCAGTCCAAGGGGCGGCATCGGCCGTTCCGGCCTCGCCTTCCTTCTCGATGGTCCAACGGTAGCGGGTCGATTCATAGACCTCATGCGGGTATGCGGAGGCGTAGACGCCTGCGGGCTTGTCGTCCTCGTATGTGGCGTAACGGCCCTTGATGGTCACAGTGCGCGCGGCGATCCGCACGGCCAGATTGCGGCGGGCTACCTTCGGGCCACCTTGAGCCATCATGTAATCGGCAAAGCTGGCTTGCTTCGCTACTGCCGGGTCTTCACTTTCGATTTTCTGGCATGCCGCGTGCGCAGCCTTGAGGGCATCAGGCGCATTTGCGATAGCCTCTGTCTTGACTCGGCGTAGTTCACGCCACACACCCACAGGAGCGCCGCCGATTTGCTGAAACTGGCGGATGCCCCACACCTGTGACCAGTAAGTAACGCGCTGACTAGGCGTGATTTCAACCTGGCCGAATATGTCCGTAGCGATGACATAGGTGGTTCCGTTCTCGAATGACTTGTGATCGCCTACGCCGTGGCCATCAATGTTTTTGCTCACATACTTGGCGATGTAGCCAGCAGCAGTTCCCTTGCCCGCTTCGATGTTGACCAGCTTGACGCGGTTCTTTTCCGCGCCCGCTTCGTCGCCATCTTCGGCCAGCGCATAGGTGCGGACGATTTCTTCCATTTGCGCCGCCTGGTCGCGGTCCACGAACAGCAGCATGTGCCAGTGTGGGCAACCGTCGCTGTGCGGCTCGGCGATCCGGAACCCGTACGGACGAATGCCGGCGCGATGCAGGGCGGCGCGGATCAGGCCCCACACGCCCACCAGGTAGGCTTGAGCGTCGCGCGGCGTCGCGCCGTTGTACTTCGGGTTCGTGCCGCCTACGGAGTGAAATTTCGACGGGCAAGTGATCGTCCAGAACATGCCGACATCGCGCAGAGCATCGGCCACCTCCTCGAACCCGCGAATGCGCGTCATCAACTCGCCACGGCGCAGGGTCTTGTTCGCCATGCCGAAGTCCGAAAGCTCCGCGACGGTGTATTTCTGCCCGTGCTCGTTGGTGGCAATGCGCTGTTCAAGTAGCTGGCGGTTCGAGCGGTTTTGCGCCTCTTGAATCAGTGCGGCCTCGCGGCTGATGTAGGGGTCAGCACGTACGGAGGTAAGGCCAAGCTGAATCGCCGTATGTTCGAGGCGGCGCTTCCACTCCGTGCGCAGGTGCTTGCGCCACCACGGTCTATCGAGAGCACGCGCGATCTGTTCGGCGTCGGTCTCGCCCTTCGGGGCGGCGATGCCGTGGCGATCGCACAGAACGGCGACAGCGGCCAGGATCGCATCGGCGGTCTGTAGGACGTAGCAATACTGGTGCACTTCGCGGGCGGCGGCATCGGCGGCATGCCAGATAGCCGGTTCGCCGACAATCACGCCCGCGTCCGTGGCGAGCGGGATGCGCTTGTCATCCTCGACCAGGTCGCGCAGGACATCGAATTTGCGCGCGTGCTTCTCCCGCCCATCACGCTTAAAAACCGCGTCGAGCGCGCGGGCCATGCGCTTTGGGATCGCCCACAGAGAAGGCCGTAACATCAGTGAACCTGACCCTGGCGCCGTAGCCCGCCGTTCATCACTTCCTGACGATCAGGCGCGGCCAGGCCCGGTGTTTCAGAGTTCCCGCCGTTCATGCACTTTTGCACCAGTTGCAGTTCGCCTATCAGCTTGTTCAAGGCCACCCACACGCGGCCACGCTCGAAAGCGTTGAACTTGTTCAGGGCGTCCTTTGCCCGTGCCTTCGGTAGACCAGCGGACAGCAGGGCCACGGTGCGCACGCCCTCGGGGATGCGGAGCCAGAACGCCGCCCGCACGGCTTCGGCGTCCGCTGGCCGCACCAGCAGATCGCGGACGGCCTGTACACGCTCTTGCCGCACTTCGAGCGGCGTCGCGTCGATCTCCCGGCAGATGGCCGTGAATTCCGCCAGGTAGGCGGCGGTCTCGATTTCCTGCGGAGTGCGTTGCAGGCCTGCGGCAGCGAGCGCGGCCAGTTCGATGCGCTCGGCTTTCATCGACGCTCCACACGCAGGTTGAGCGGGCCGGCCACGACAATCAGTTCCGGCCAGCGGCTGATCTTGACGACAGCAGCCAGTCCGACCAGTTCGAGACTCAAGCGGAGCGTGATGCGAGCCACGCACAGATTGACCGTGATATCCATGGCTTACCTCTTGCGCAGCAGTTGAGTGCGCAACAGGTGCGCGATGACCTCATTACGGTTTTTTCCGGTCTTCGCCAGGTAGGCATCGAACTCGTTTTTAACCGTGGCGTCGATGTTGACGGTGAAGGACGCGAGGCCCTTCTTTTCGCGCCAGGCCGCGCCGCGCGGCTTCTTCGGCGGACGCTCGCCCGCCAGGTCGTGATTCGGCAGCATGTCGCCGGTCGAGGAGTCGCCCACGGCTTGCGGGTCTTGGGACAGGCCGAAGCTCATACCCACCCCAGGAACCAGGCGACGAACGGAAGGGCAATACAGGCGGTCCCAGCCAGGGCGGCGAGACCGTTTTCTGTAACGGAAGTATCCAATTTGTAAGATTGTGTTTCGCGCAAGATGCCCTCCCAGGCTGTTTTTTTCCTCGTAGGCGGTAGGTGTCGGGCGGCGCGCATTCAAGCGTATTTGCCTAGGAGGAGGTGTGGATTTCCGCCCGACAACTGGATACTACTCCACAGCCGTGACATTGCGCAAGCGTGGAATGTCACGGCTGTGGGATTCCACGCGTGCGGTGCTTGTCGGGTGTGGAGTACCGTGATACGGTTCGCCCTATTCCTGCCTACGCCTAGGCGGGCCTAGCCCTAGGAGAGCTAAATGACAACAATCGAATACCTAGACGCCGTGAAGAAGCGGTATGGGATCGCGTCGGACTACGCGCTGGCGAAGCATCTTGGTTTCAAGCACACCGCCGTGAGCGGTTACCGGAATGGGCATCGGTTCTTCGATGATGACGCGGCCTTGGTCATTGCGACGGCGCTTGAGTTGAATCCGCTGGTGGTCATCGCGACGGCCAATGCAGAGCGCGCGAAAACACCGGAGCAGAGAGCCCGCTGGATGGGCGTGATGGAAAAATTTTCCGAGTCTTTCAGTAACCTCCTATCCCATTGGGACGGCGTCGACCGCAGGGCTACGCCCCGCTTTTACGCGCAGTGATAGGCAGTAAGTCCCGTACTTGCAAAATATAGATTATGCGGTTATCCATGCATGTCTAGTTTAAGGATGTTGGTCCAAGCGGCGGCCGTCGTGGACCTGAAACAAGATTGAATCTAGACTCGCTGGCTCAATCTTCACTGCAAGAAAGGTATGAACGCAGCCGATACGCCGCCCCCAGCGCAAGTCCCACCAGGGCCATCCAGAACGCGGAAGGCTCCGGCACGCCCGGCACCGGCGTCAGCAGCGTGGAGCCATAGCAAAACACGCCGGTCCGGTCGCACGACGGCGCCAGGATCTCGGTACGGTCATTGATCTCGTCGGCCGAGGTCAGCAACAGGTCGGCGTTGGGATCGATGCGGGTATTCAGGTCGATCAGTTCGCCGTCCGCATACAGGAAAGGACGCCCGTCGATGACGCCGACGACCTGGCCGCTGTTGTTGATGTCGAACGCCAGGCTGTTGGCAGCCCAGGGAGTCAGGTTGGTATAGGTCTGGCCGTCCCACAGGAAGGCATGGTTGCGGCCCGTGGCGCTCGTGAAGGAGCCGGTGACCCAGCCCGCGTCGTTGATGGCCTCGCCGAACACCGGCCTGCCGCCCACCAGCGGCAAATCGGTCAGCGTCCCGTCGCGGTACACGGCGCTGCGATACGCCAATCCGTCAGCCTGGTAGCTGAGCAGCAGCTCTCCACGTCCGTTCATGTCGCCGGGAGCGCTGTTGTCGGGGCCGAAAACATCGACCACACCGGCCCTGAGGATGGCTGCACGAAAGTCGGCGGTCCGGCCTGCGATCTCCCCACGGTCGTTGATGTCGCTGACGTCGTGGAGTCCATAGCGGGCGGTCAGGTCCTGCATGCGTCCGTCGGAATACAGGAAGGAATGGTATTCGCCGGTCTGTGTGCTGGAGATGCCCACCGCCTCTCCGAGGTTGTTGAGGGCGCGGATCTGCGTGACGAAGCCGCCCAGGCTGCCGATCCCCTCCCCCGTCGACCCGCCGTTGATCGATCCCCCCTGATAAGGAATCTCCGGTCCGAAGCTGTTGACCGCATATTGCCCTACGTCGTTGAGCGCCAGGGCATGCGCATACTTGCTGCCCGCAGGAGATGTGGAGAAGTATTCCGGGGCAGCGCCGGCACGCGACGCCAGCACGCCCAACAGCGTCGCCATGCAGGCGCAGCGCAAGCATTTGTTCATTATCCCCACCTCCGTGCGGCGATCTGGATGCCGCGTTTCAGGTATTCTGACCCGTCGCAAACGACCCCTGCCCTGTCTTTGACACACATCAACCGTCTCCAGTTCGCCCGACGGACACATAAGCCGCACATTTGAAACAGCGATATAGCAGATATTTTCTAAGCGATTTTGATGTCGATCAAATAAGCTTGCGCTCCACTTCGCTAAGCTGGGTGTTTGCCGGTCGACGGCGGGGGAATCGATGAGCATCCGCAACCTGCAGCACATGTTTGCCCCCACCTCGGTGGCCGTGATCGGCGCATCGGACCGCCCGGACAGCGTCGGCGCCACCGTCTGGCGCAATCTTGTCGCGGGCGGCTTCCACGGTGCGCTGTGGCCGGTCAACCGGCGTCACGCGCAGGTCGGTGGCTGCCGGGCGTGGGCCCGCGTCGCCGACCTGCCTGGCGTGCCCGACCTGGCGGTCATCTGCACGCCGGCCAGTACCGTGCCGGGCCTGGTCCGCGAACTGGGCGCTGCCGGCTGTCGTGCCGCGCTGGTCCTGAGCGCCGGCCTGGACGCCCCGGACGAGGACGCCGGCACGCCGCGCAGCCTGCGCCAGTCGATGCTCGAGGCGGCCCAGCCGTGGCTGCTGCGCATCCTCGGCCCCAACTGCGTTGGCCTGCTGGTGCCCGGCATCGGGCTGAATGCCAGTTTCGCGCCAGGCGCGGCGCTGCCGGGTCGGCTGGCGTTCGTGGCGCAGTCGGGCGCCCTGGTCACCACCGTGCTGGACTGGGCGGCCGGGCGCCGGATCGGCTTCTCCTGCTTCGTGTCCCTGGGCGACGGCAGCGACGTCGATTTCGGCGACCTGCTCGACTGGCTCGCAGCCGACCCCGGCACCGACGCCATCCTGCTGTATGCGGAGAGCGTGCGCGATGCCCGCAAGTTCATGAGTGCGGCGCGCGGAGCCGCGCGCGGCAAGCCAACCCTCGTGGTCAAGGCCGGCCGCGCAGCCGAGGCGGCGCACGCCGCCTTCAGCCATACGGGTGCACTGGCCGGTTCCGACCTGGTCTACGACGCTGCCATCCGGCGCGCCGGCATGCTGCGCGTGAACACGACGGCCGAGCTGTTCGATGCCGTCGCCATGCTGGCGCGCACCCGGCCGCCCACCGGAGAACGGCTGGCAATCCTCACCAATGGCGGCGGCCCCGGCGTGATGGCCACCGACGCCCTGATCGCCGCCAACGGTGTGCTGGCCCAGCTGGGCCCAGCCACCGTGGCGCGCCTGAGCGAAGGCTTGCCGCCGCTCTGGTCCCACGGCAACCCGGTGGACATCGTCGGCGACGCACCCGCCGAGCGCTACCGCCACGCCCTGGCCGCATTGCTGGACGGGCCTGAGCTCGATGCCGTGCTGTTGATCCATGCGCCGACAGCCATCGTCCACAGCGCCACGATCGCGCGCGCGGTGCTGCCCCTGATCGTGGGCGCCGCCCGCCCGGTACTGTGTTGCTGGCTGGGCGGGCCAAGCGTGGCCGAAGCGCGCCGCCTGAGCATCGAGGCCGGGGTCCCGGTGTTCGACACGCCCGAGGAAGCGGTGCGTGGTTTCCAGCAGCTGGTCGATTACCGCCGCAACCAGGCCGTCCTGACCCAGGCGCCCGGACGGGGCGAGCTGCCGGTGCCGGACCGCCGCGCCGCGCGTGCCCGCATCGACACCCTGCTGGCCGGCGGCGCCATGCAGGTCGGCGAGGTCGACACCAAGGCCTTGCTGGCGGCGTATGGGATCCCGACCGTGCCCACCGAGGCGGTACCGGACCGCGCCGGCGCGCGGGTGTCCGCGCGCCGCCTCGGCTTTCCGGTGGCGCTCAAGATCCTGTCGCCCGACATTCCCCACAAGACCGACGTCGGCGGCGTCGCCCTCGACCTGGCCGACGAGGACGCCGTGGCCAACGCCTGCGACGCGATGCTGCAGCGCGTGCGCGCACTGCGCCCCGCGGCCCGCCTGGACGGCTTCACGGTACAGGCCATGGCGCGCCGGCCACAGGCCATGGAATTGATCGTCGGGATCAGTACCGATCCCGTGTTTGGTCCGGTGGTCCTGTTCGGCCACGGCGGCATCGCGGTCGAAGTCACGGCAGACCAGGCGGTCGGCCTGCCGCCCCTGAACCGGGTGCTGGCGGCAGACCTCGTGAGCCGGACCAGGGTAGCGCGCCTGCTGGCCGGGTACCGTGGGCGGGCGCCGGCAGACCACGAGGCCCTGTATGACGTGCTGACCCGCGTGGGGCAGATGGCGGCCGACCTGCCCGAGCTTGTGGAACTCGACATCAATCCACTGTTGGCCGATGCCGACGGCGTCGTCGCGCTGGACGCCCGGATGCGGCTGGAAGCGCCGCTACCTGGGCGCGATGCGCGCACCCGGATGGCGATCCTGCCCTACCCCGATCACCTCGAACGCCAGGTCGACAGCAGCGTCGGCCCCCTGACGATCCGTCCGATTCGTCCCGAGGATGCACCGGCCCACGTGGCGTTTTTCCATGCCCTGAGCCCGGAAGACGTCCACATGCGCATGTTCGGCATGATGCGCGAGCTGTCGCCGCAACAGCTCGCGCGCTTCACCCAGATCGACTACGCGCGCGAAATGGCCTTCATCGCCACGCGCCCTGCGCCCGGGGGCGCCGAGACGCTGGGTGTGGCCCGCGTCGTATTCGACCCCGACGACCTGCGCGGCGAGTTCGCGGTGACGGTGCGCTCGGACCTGAAAGGGCGCGGCCTGGGACACCTCTTGATGTCCTGCATGCTCGACTACTGCACGGCGCGCGGCGTGCCGCTGGTCGAGGGCATCGCCCTGCCGGAGAACAAAGCCATGCACGCCCTGGCGGCAAGCCTCGGCTTCGCGCTCAGCACCGGCGCCGACGGCACAGTCAGGATGCAGCTCGGCCTTCACGGTCGACCCGGTAGCTGACTCAGTGCGCAGCCTGCCCGCCCGGCTGCGGCGGCCGGGCCGCCAGCCACTTCCGCAGTTCGAGGCCCGCCAGCGTCAGCACCGCCATGCCGCCGGCGGCGGCCAGGGCGCCCGGCGGCGGCGGCGCCAGCGCCAGCATGTCCGCCAGTGACGGAACGAACACGGCCAGGGCAAGCAGCAGCAGCGCCGTGGCGGCGATCGCCCAGAACACCGGGTTGACGACCCGTAAGGTACGCGTGAAACCCTCGCGCTGCCGGTTCGACAGCAGCAGCGCCAGGTTGCACAGCACGATGCCGGAAAAGGCGGTTGCGCGTGCCTCGGGTGACGGCAGCCACGACAGGGCCCAGCCGTACAAGCCCACCAGCAACGCCAACACCCAGATGCCCTGCATCAGTGCGCTGGTCACGGCGGCGCGTCCGAACAGCGCTTCCCCGGCTGCCCGGGGCGGGCGCCGCATCAGGTCGGGCTCGGGCGGCTCGTTCTCGAACGCGAGCGAACAGGCCGGATCGATCACCAGCTCCAGGAACACGATATGGAGCGGATACAGCATCACGGGCCAGCCCAGCAGCACCGGAACCAGGGCCATGCCTGCGATCGGCACATGCATCGCCAACACATAGCACATCGACTTGCGCATGTTGCCGAAGATCCGGCGCCCCGAAGCGATTGCCTCGACCAGCGAGGCAAATCGGTCGTCCAGCAGGGTCAGCTCGGCGGCCTCGCGCGCCACATCGGTGCCGCGCAGGCCCATCGCCACCCCGACATTGGCGGCACGCAGCGCCGGCGCGTCGTTGACGCCGTCGCCGGTCATGGCGACCACCGCGCCGCCGCGCTGCAGCGCCTGCACGATGCGCAGCTTCTGCTGCGGTGCGATGCGCGCGAACACGCTGCTGTTCCGAAGACCGCGCTCTAGCGCCGTGTCGTCCATTGCGCCGATCTGGGCGCCGGTGAGGACGGCCCCTGGTGTCTCGGCTTCGAGGCCGGCCTGGCGGGCGATCGCGCGCGCCGTCTCGGGATGGTCGCCCGTGATCATGACGACGCGCAGCCCGGCTGCACGGCAGGCCGCTATCGCGGCTGGAATATCCGGGCGCAGCGGGTCGGCCAGCGCCGCCAGGCCGAGCAGCTCGAATGGAAAGGAGCCGGGGTCCGGCGGCCAGCTCCCCGGCGTGGCAGGCCCGCTTGCGCGCGCCACCGCCAGCACCCGCAGGCCGGCCGCCGCCATCCGGGCGGCAGCCTCCAGCGCCTCCGCGCCGCCGCGCGCACCGGCCCCGCACATCGCTACCACGGTCTCCGGCGCGCCTTTCGCGGCAACCTGCACGCCGCCGTCGCCGCAGTCCCAGACGTGCACCAGGGCCGGACGCTGCGGACTGAGGCCGTACTCGTGCACCAGCACCCAGCCAGCCGGCGGCGCGCCGCCATCCGGCCATGCGCCACCCGCGAGCCGCCAGAACGCGGCCTCCATCGGGTCGGTGCCGAGCGCACGGCTGGCGCGCAGTGCACAGGCCAGCAATTCCCGGTGAGGCGCCGGCATCGGGCCGCCCGACGCCACGTCATGGATGGCGCCGGCATGCCACAGCTGCGCTACCGCCATCCGGTTCTCGGTCAGGGTACCGGTCTTGTCGACGCACAGCACGGAGGTCGAGCCAAGGATCTCGATCGCCGCCAGGCGCCGGGTCAGGACCTGGTTGCGCGCCAGGCGCCAGGCGCCGATCGCGGGAAACACGGTGAGGATGACCGGGAATTCCTCCGGGAGCATCGACATCGACAGCGCGATACCAGCCAGCAAGGCCTGCAGGGGCTCGCTGCCGCGCAGCACCAGCAGCAGCACCAGCGCAACGCTGACGGCGCCGCCCAGGATCGCAAAACGGCGCGCCAGCACCGAGGTCTCGCGCTGCAGGCGCCCTTGCGGCGGCGCAATACTCCCCAGCGTAGCGCCAATGCGGCCGATCTCGCTGCGCGGCCCGGTGGCGGTGACCCGTGCCAGGCCGTGCCCCTGCACCACCAGGGTGCCGGAATACACCCATGGCAGGTCGGCGCCACCGGGCGCCAGTGCGGCTCCCCGCGCCTGCGCTCCGGCTTCGCTGGCCTCGGGAGCTGCCAGCTTGCCGACCGGGACCGACTCGCCGGTCAGCAGCGACTCGTCCGCTTGCAGGCCCGCGGCCGCCAGCAGGAGGCCATCGGCCGGCACCCGGTCCCCCTCGCCCAATTCGACCAGGTCACCCTCTACCAGTGCGCTGGCCGGAATCCGCTGCGCGCGACCGTCGCGCCACACCAGGGCCGTCGGCGATCCCAGTTCGCGCAGCGCCTGCAGCGCGCGCTCGGTGCGTCCTTCCTGGTACAGCGTCATGCACAGCATGAGGAAGACCATGCCGAACAGGAAGGCGCCCTCGAGCGGCTCGCCCAGTACCAGGTACAGGATCGCGGCGCCGACCAGCAGCAGGTACATCGGCTCGCGCGCGGCATCGAGCGCGATGCGCCGCCAGCGCCGCCCACCGGTGTCCGGCAACAGGTTGGGGCCGTCGCGCGCCAGGCGCCGCGCGGCTTCCTTGCTGTCCAGCCCTGCGGCAATGGAGGGGCCGGCATCAATCTTCATGGGCTGCCCGGTCCGGCTGGCGCGCCGGCTAGCCGCGCCAGCTCGACCCGGTTGCGGCCGCTCGCCTTGGCACGGTACAGCGCCCCGTCCGCTGCTGCGAGCAGCTCGTCGATCCCGGCATGTGCGGGCGCGAGCTCGGCGACGCCAATGCTGATCGTACAGCGCACGACGGCGGATGCGGTCTCCAGGCGGATGGCGGCCACGGCCAGGCGCATGCGTTCGGCGCAGGCCAGGGCGTCGGCCTCGTCCGTCTCGGGCATGACGCAGACAAATTCTTCTCCGCCGACCCTGCCGAAGTAGTCGCTGGCCCGCAGTGCGCTGCTGCATGCCTGGCTCACGGCGCGCAGGAGCGCATCGCCCACCGGATGGCCGAAGTCATCGTTCACCCGTTTGAAGTGGTCGATGTCGACCATCCCGATCGCCAGCGGGTGGCCATAGCGCCGCGCCAGCGCCAGGTCATGGCTGGCGAGCTCGAGCAGGTAGCCACGCGCCAGCACGCCGCACAGGCTGTCGTGGCGCACCGAATACGTCAGCGCGCGCTCGGCCAGGAAGTCCTTGCGCAGCTGGCGGCCCCGGAACAGGGCGACGGCCACCGCCAGGCCGAGCATGACCGCATAGACCAGCACGCTGCTGAAATACACCTGCTCCTGCAGCAGCGCTGCGCCAAGCGCCAGGAACAGCAGGGTCGGGAGCACGACCAGGGCGGACAGCCGATGCAGGCGCGGCTCGACCAGGGCAAGCGGAAGCATGACGCCCGTGATCGCCGGCAGCGCCAGCAGCAGGCCGTCCGGCAGCCGGCTGGCGCTCAGGATCATGGCAGCGCTATGCGTGACGTAGATCAGGCCGCAGCGCCAGGCGAGCGCAATCCGCCCGCGCCAGTGCAGGTAGCCAATGGAACCGAGCAGGACCAGTGCTATCCGTAGTAATGCGGTGGTCGGCGCCTGCTGCGGCGCGATCCAGTAGTCCCATGCGCCGAACAGCACGACGCCGATGCCGAACAAGACGCCGTATGCCGGCAGCATGCCGGTCAGGGCGCGGTCGAGGGCCTGGTCAAATTCGCGCTCGTCTGGAGAATCCAGCTTGCCGAAGCCGCCGGCGGCAGGGCCGCGCCGGCGGCCCTGCCGCCGGCGCCGTGTCGGGGGCGTGGCCGATGCCGCGCGCGCGGCCGCCCCGTCTGCCGGAGCCGGCCCCGGCGTGTGCTCCCCGGCCGCTGCCCGAAGCGGGGGCGGCGTCGCTTTCACTCCCTGCACCGTGGCGCCCGTTCAGGTCGTACCAGGCGGCGGGGATGGCGCCCACGGCTGCGCACCTGTCTCGTCCGCAGATGGCCGAAGCACCATCACCGGCACGGGTGCGTGTGCCAGCACGCCCTGCGTGACGCTGCCCGCCAGCAGGCGGCTCAGTCCGCGGCGGCCGTGCGAGCCCATGATGATGAGATCGCAATGCTGCTGGCGCGCGGTGTCGACGATCGACTCGGCGGCATCCAGCGCATTGCAGGTGACCGGTGTGCAGGGCACATTGGCTTGCCGGGCGAGCGCGGCGACGGCGTCGACATGCTTCTTTGCATGTTCGAGCAAGACGTCTACCTGCAGGCCCGGGTCGTAGGCCATGGCGCCTTCGAGCGACTGGAAGGTCGGCTCGGGAACGGCAACGCCAAGCGCGACGATGGCGCTGCCGCGGGCCTGCGCGAAGTCGATGGCGGCAGCGACGGCCGCATCGGAAATGGTTGAGCCGTCGGTCGGCACGAGGATGCGTCGGTACATGGATTCCCTCCCTAGCGGTGCACCAGCACCGGGATTGCGCTGTGGACGAGGACCTTCTGGGTTTCGCTGCCCAGCAGCAAGCCCTTGACCCCCTTGCGGCCGTGCGAGGCCATGACGATCAGGTCGCACATGTGGTCGCGTGCGGCGTGAATGATGGCGTCGTAGGGTTCGTCGGACACTACCTGCACCGCGGTGCAGGGAACGCCGGCATTGCGGGCGGCGGCGGCCACCTCGTCGAGCATGCGCTGCGCACGCGTCCTGCTCGCCTCGGCATACTGCTCCGGGGTCTGCTCCAGCATCTCGCTGTCGCTGGTGAAAAGGTGGAACGCGGGCGTGGCCGTCATGGCGACCACTTCAGCCCCGATCTCCTTGGCAAAATCGATCCCGGACAGGATCGCGCGCTCGGAGGCGTCCGATCCGTCGGTCGGCAGCAAGATTCGCTTGTACATGGCAGGCTCCAGAAAGTGATGGTCAAGCAGGTTCGACGCTTCCCCGATACAGGATGACCGGGATGGGCGCGTAGGCGAGCACCAGTTGCGGTACCCGGTCGGCGATCAGCCGGTTGACGCCGCACTGTCCATGTGCCGCCATGAAGATGAGGTCGCAATGCAGTTCCAGCGCCACGCGAATGATCTCGTCGTGCTGCGAGGACGGCACCGCAGTCACCACACTGTGCCGCACCCCGGCCTCGTCAGCGAGGCGGGCAACCCAGCCCGCACGCCGGGCCGCCACGCCCAGGGCGCGTTCGCGTGCCGCGTCCGCCTCTTCGGGGCCCGGTGCACGTGCGTGCAGCGAAAGACCCGGCCAGGCCAGGGACAGGGCGACAATCTCGGCGCCGCTGCCGCGCGCGAGGGCGACCGCTGCGGCCGCCGCGCGCTCCGAGAGTGCCGACCCGTCCGTTGGCACGAGGATTTTCCTGATCATGGTGGGCTGGGAAGAGATCATCGATATTCGAGCAGATCGTACTGAGTCTGTTCTTCCCGACCGCGAAAATCTTTGACCCAGATCAAAAACCGACTACACGTAAGATTTCCCGCGCTACCACGGTGCATTGCCCTTGTCGCCGACACCTGCATTCGGTAATCGAAAGACCCCGGCTGCGAATGGCGAGGACGGCCACGGCCGGTGTGGCAAAACGTCAACAAAATAGTAATGGACGAGTTAAAAGACTGTCTATACCATGAATTCAATTGGTCGGACCAATAGCTCCAGTGGTAGGCTCGCAACAAAATTGGACTGATCAGTTTTGTAGTAAAAAAACCAATACACGGAGACATACAATATGACACGTACCCTGCAACGTACCAGCCTTGCGGCCGCAGTCGGCCTGCTCCTGAGTGCCTGTGGCGGCGGCGAAGTCGCCACGCCAACCGGCCAGATGTCAAAGACTTCTTCCCTCGTCGTCTCGTCCTCCTCGAGCACGGGTTGCCCTGCCCTGACCCTGGACGGAATCGACGCCCAGTCCCTCACCGGCGATTCCACCCCGCTCCAGTTGGGCACCTACGGCATCCGGCGGCCGGGCGCGCCGGTGGCCATCGACGGCAAGCATTCGCCATCCAACTACCGCGCCGCCCCGGCGCTGCCGACCTGGCAATTCGCCACCACCGACCCGACGGGCGGCGCCCTGAGCTTCGAATGCGACGTGGCGCCGACCGTCGGCTGGCACGGCTACAAGCGGAGCAGCAGCGGGCACGAGCAGGTGGTGGTCACGGGCGGCCGCAACGCGGCGCCCCAGCACATCTACACCGTGTACAACGGCCAGCAGCTGGTCGCGGCCCTGAACCAGGCCGGCCTGGCGCCCAAGATCATCCGCATCGTCGGCCACATCGACCTGCGCATGAGCGCCAACAACACGGTGTTCAAGGAATACGAAAGCTACAACGACCAGAAGTACGGCGGTTCGATCAGCATCCCGTCGAACACCACGCTGGTCGGCATCAACGACGCCCAGGGCCGTGCCGCACGCATCACCGGCACCACCCTGCTGGTCGGCGGCGAACTCGCGACCGCGCCGGGGCGCGATCCCGAAGCCGACTTCAAGGCCTGGGTCGCGGCCGGCAAGGACGGCGACCTGTACCCCACCTGGACCCGTAACGTCATCATCCGGAACATCGCGCTCGACACGCCGTGGGACGTGAACCCCGAGGATTCAGCCAATGCCTATGCGGACGGCGCGACGATCTCGCGCTCGCAGAACATCTGGATCGACCACCTTACCGTCAGCGACGGCGACACGCCGGACCGGCTGGCCAGCGATACGCGCCACGACGGCGCCCTGGACATCGTGCGCGGCTCCGACTACGTGACCCTGTCGAACAGCAAGTTCTACAAGCACGGCAAGACCACCCTGGTCGGCAACGGCGACAGCGGCCGCGCCTGGAGCGATGCCGGACGGCTGCACGTGACCTTCCACGGCCTGCACTGGCATGGCACCGCCAGCCGCCTGCCGCTGATTCGCTTCGGCCAACTGCACACCTTTAACAACCTGCTCGAAGGCGACACCAGTCCGCTCGACCCGGACATGAAATTCGCTGGCGGCCTGGACGTGCGATACCAGTCGGACGTGCTGTCCGAAAACAACTACTACCTGTTCAAGAACCTGAAGCCGTCTCAGGTCGGCGGCAAGGTCTCCAGCGGCAAGGATGCGCTCAGCTACCGCGCCTCGGGCGAACTGTTCATCAACGACAAGGGCGACGACACCAAGCCCTGGGTCGGCGGTGCGATCGATATCTCGAGCGCCCTGATGTCGGCCACCGGCCTGCCGCGCCTCACCAGGTGGACGCCGCCGTACAACTACACCGTCATGCCCGCCGATCAGGCCTGCGTCTACGTGCAGAACAACGCCGGCGCCGGACGCGTGAACAATCCGGGCACGGGCGCCACTTGTACGGCCGCCAGCAGCACGCCGCCGACCGATCCTACTAACCCAACCAACCCGACCAATCCAACCGATCCGACCGTTCCGACCGATCCGCCGCCGCCGGTGGGCACGCCGGTCTGCACCCGTCTGTTCACCTGCGACAAAGGGGTCGGCGAAACCAAGATGAACGCGGCGGTCACCGCCCCGGTCGGCAGCTCCCTGCTCAATGGCGTGTACACCATTAACGGTGGCGGTAATATTTCGACCTCGACCAGCTACAACTTCTACTTCAAGTACATGCCGCTGACCGGAAATTTCGTCATGACGGCAAGGATGCTGACCCAGGGCGGCAGCGCGAGCGGCGCCCGTGCCGGCCTGCTGGCGACCGAGTCGGTGACCAGCCAGGGCGTCTATGCCTGGACGGCGCGTTACGCCAGTACGGGGGAAATCCGGCGCGCCATCAATGGCGACAACAAGTCGGTCCTGTCCGGCTATTCGACGACCACGCTGCCGGTCTGGGTGCGGATCGAACGTCGCGGCAATGCCCTGTATTCGGCAGCCTCGCGCGACGGCCTGAACTGGACCGAGGCGACCAGCGTCAACGTGACGGCGCCGACGCTGTATGTCGGCATGGCGGTCTCGTCCGGCAGCAATACCCTTGGCCAGAGCGCCAGCTTCAGCAAGCTGAGCGTCGTCGGCGGCGGCCTGAATTAAACAGGAATCGCAACCGCCATGCCGCGGCATGGCGGTCCCCACCGCTTTCCCACCCTATCGATATCGAAGAACAGACAAAATGAAAACTAAACCGATCGCCCTTTTCCTCGCCCTGTGCGCCGGCCTGTCGACCGCTGGCGCCGCGAACATCTCGTATACCGGGGAATTCGCCTACGATAACGAGGTAAAGCTGTTCCAGTTCACCGTCGACACCCTGTCGACGGTCGGTTTGCGCACCTGGTCATATGCCGGCGGCGTCAATGCCGCTGGCGAGACGATTGCCCGGGGCGGCTTCGACCCGATCGTCGCGCTGTTCAACTCGGCCGGCCTGCTGATCGGCGGTGAGGACGATGGCGAGTGCGCCAAGGTCGCCAAAGATTCGGTCACGAAACAATGCTGGGATGTCAATTACGCGGTACAGCTGTCGCCCGGAACTTATACTGCCTCGCTCCAGCAATACAACAACTACAGCAACAGCGAGAACCTGGCCGATGGTTTCTATTACGAGGGAATCGAACACCGCAACTTCCGCGACGGCTTCGTCGACGAACTGCCCAACAAGCGCAATGGCTCCTGGGCGCTCGACATCCTGAACGTGAGCGTGCTGCAGGCTCCGCCGCCGGCCGAGACACCGGAGCCGGCGGCGTTGTTGCTGATGGGTGCAGCGCTGCCCGGTATGCTGGCCGCGCGCCGGCGCAGCCGGAAGGCCCGGGCCGGCAAGTAGCGCGAACGGCGCGGGGCGCCAGCCTAGCCCGCCGCCGCAGGCGCTGCGGGCGTCGCCGGCTTCGCGACCGGGCGTGGCGGCGGCCCCATGCGCTGGTTGGCGTTCTCGATATCGGCGGCGATTAGCCAGCGGCCGTCGACCTTGCGCAGCACCAGCACGAACTTACCGAAGTCGCGCCCCTGCCCGGCTGGACCGTAGGCGCCGACCACATAGGCAAGGTCGCCGGAAGCGCGGTAGTCGAGGGCACGCAAGGTGGTCGGCTGGCCGCCGCCGTGGGCGTAGGCCTGGCGGATATTGTCGTGGCCGCGCGCCGGCGGCTGCCCGCCCGGCAGCGCAAAGCCGTCGGGTGCGAACAGCGCCGCCAGGCCGGCGGCGTCGTTGGCGGCCCAGGCGCGCTCGTACAGACGCAGGACCTGGTCGACCTCGGCGGGAACGGGGACCGACGGCAGGGCTTGAGCGAATGCCGGCACGGCGAGCATGGCGGCAAATAGAGTGGCGGCGAGCGGCTTGCGCATGGGACGGCCTTTGCTGTTCAAGAGAAGATGCCGCCGATTTTAGCGAAGACTTTCATGGATGACTACGAGAATTGGATATGTACTTTGCCACCGACCCTGTCGCATATGCATAAGGCTCAGGGATGGTGTGATCGTTTCAATAACAGGGAAAATAAATTAAAAAATTTCCGCATGGAACTTAATGCCGTTGAGAAACCGGTCGCCCTGTACTTGTGAGCGCAAGTGATGCACTTGCCCACTGAACAGAACGCCCCAGTCAACCAGCCAACGGAAAAGACATCATGCTGAGCCTTCACACCAACAACGCCGCACTGTCCGCACAAAACTCGATCAGCCGCACCCAGAGCTCGCTGTCGACCTCGATGACCCGCCTGTCGACCGGCTACCGCATCAACTCGGCAATGGACGACGCCGCCGGCCTGCAGATCGCATCGCGCCTGAAATCGCAGACCTCGGGCATGGCCGTCGCCATGCGCAACACCCAGAACTCGACCTCGATGCTGCAGACCGCCGAAGGCGCGCTGGACGAAGTCGGCAACATGCTGGTCCGCATGAAGGATCTGGCCACCCAGTCGGCCGATGCCTCGTCGACCGCCAAGGACAAGGAAGCCATGCAGTCGGAATTCGACGCACTGGGCCTGGAACTGAAGAACGTCCTGCAGAACACCACCTTCGGCGGCACCAAGCTGCTGGTGGGCGGCACCATCGCCGGGTCGATGACCTTCCAGATCGGTGCTTCGTCGAGCGAAACCATGGCCGTGAACATGACGACCGACGTCGCGCAGGTCGTGACCGATGTCAGCGCCGCCACCTCGAACTACAACACCACCGCCACCGGCACCGAACTGACCGGCGCTGCCAACGCGACCATCGGCAAGCTCGAAACCGCCCTGGCATCGGTCAACAAGGTCCGTTCGAACCTGGGCGCCGCGGCCAACCGCCTCGAGCACGTGTACAACAACCTGTCGAACATCAGCACCAACAGCAAGGCTGCCACCGGCCTGATCATGGACGTGGACTTCGCGAGCGAAAGCGCGAACATGACCTCGAACCAGATGCTGCTGCAAGCCGGCACCGCGATGCTCAAGCAGTCGAACAGCATGTCCTCGATGGTCATGTCACTGCTGCAGTAATCAAGCTTCCTCAGCTTGAAACGAAGAGCCAGTCCTGCGGGACTGGTTTTTTTTGACGAAAGTGCATCCAAAACCCTTCGTCCCGCGTAGAGCCTGTATCCGCACTGCACCGCCCGTCACCGGCGGCGCAGCGGCGACCGGCAGCAATTTTTTCCACTTCTACGACAGGACGCAACCATGACACCTCATACTTTCGCCAAACTCATCCTTGCTTCGAGCATCACCGCCGCGCTGGCCGGCTGCGGCGGCGGCAGCAACGACCGCGACGACGACATGGCCGCTGCACCGGGAACGACTCCGCCCCCTGCCGCCGTGACGGCGGGCGATATGGTCGTCTTGACGGCCAGCAACCGCCTGGTTTCCTTCAACCGCGCCACGCCCGGCACCGCCCGCACCTCGGTCGCGGTCACCGGACTGCAGGCCGGCGAAAGCCTGGTGGGTATCGATTACCGTCCGGCCGACGGCCTGCTCTACGGGATGGGCAGCAGCGGGCGCATCTACACACTGAATGCCGAGAGCGGCGCCGCCACCCTCAAGGCGACGCTCGCTGCCGACGGCACCGACACCACCGCCCCCTACACTACGCTGGCCGGCACCGACTTCGGCATCGACTTCAACCCGGCCGCCGACCGCCTGCGGGTGGTCAGCAATACCGGACAGAGCCTGCGCATCAATGTCGATACGGGCGCCACGACGACCGACGGCAATATCAACGGCGGCGCCGCCAACAGCGCCATTACCGGCTCGGCCTATACCAATTCGTTCGCCGGCACCTCCGGCACGACCCTGTATGCGCTCGACAGCGCAACCGACACCTTGTATGTCCAGAACCCGCCCAACAACGGCACCCTCGCCACGCCGGTGGCGCTCGGCGTCGACGCCGGCGCGGTCAACGGTTTCGACATCGACGGCGCGACCAACATGGGCTACGCGGTACTGACGCTGGGTGGCGCCCGCACCATGTATACGATTAACCTGGCCGCCACCGGCAATGCGGCCGCGCCGGCCGGCGCGCTGGCCTTGACCGAAGACGTGCGCGGACTGGCGCTGCGCGCCACGACGGCGCCGGTGGTGCTCGGACTCACCGATAACAACCGGATCGTGGCCTTCCGGCCCGCCACCCCCAACGTGCTCGGCAGCGACATCGCGCTCGCCGGCCTGAACGCAAACGAGACCGTGGTCGGCATCGATATCCGCCCACGCGACGGACTGCTGTACGGGCTTACCTCGGCCGCGCGCATCGTCACCATCGACGCCGCCACCGGCGTCACCACGGTCAAGTCCAGCCTGAGCGCCGACGCCGCCGACACCACCCAGCCCTATGCCGGCATGGCGGGCACGATGTTCGCGGTCGACTTCAATCCGGTGGCCGACCGCCTGCGCGTGATCAGCAACACCGGACAGAACCTGCGCATCAATGTCGATACCGGCGCCACGACCACCGATGGGACGATCAACCGCGCCGGCGCGATGCCGATGGTGAGCGCGGCGGCCTACACCAACAGCGTTCCGAACGCGGCAAGCACCCAGTTGTTCGACATCGATACCGACAGCGACAGCCTGGCGCTGCAGAATCCGCCCAACGACGGCACCCTGGTGAACGTGGGCGCGCTGGGCGTGGCGGCAGCGGGCGACGCCGGCTTCGATATCGCGGGCGGCGCCAACGGCATCGCAATGGCTGCGCTGCGCACGACCGCCGGCGGTCCGTCGTCGCTGTACCGGGTGGACCTGGCAACCGGCGCCGCGACCCTGGCGGCCGGCAGCGCCAGCCCGGCGCTGTCGGTGGCGGGGAGCGGCCTGGGCTTGCGCGATATCGCCATCTCGCTCAGGTAAGCGGCAGTCGGAAGGGCCGTCAGATCATCTCGACGGCCCGGCCGATGAACAGGATCGGACCGGTCGGGCGTCCGATCGGCGAGCCGGCCGGCGGCTCGAGGGTGATCTCGAACAGCTGGTTGCGCTGCAGCGGCGGCAGCTTGCCGAGCGGGACCTCGACCGCCTTGCCCGGCTCGACCAGGCCGAGCGAGACCGGCCGGTCCCAGCCGTCCGCCTTGGTCCACAGCTGCAGCGAGCGCGCCGGCGGCACCGCGGTCGGGCGCAGCGGCACCAGCCGCAGGGCACCGTGGCCGCTGGATTGCAGCACCCAGCCGGGCGCCATGTCCTGGGGCGCGGCCAGCACCACCATGTAGCGCGGTGCATCCGGCTGCGGCGGCTGCAGCGTCACGACAGCCATGGCGATGGCGGCCGCGAAACCGGCTGCGGCCAGGCCGCGCCACAGGGCGAGTCCAATCCACCAGCCCTGAAGCCCCGGCGCCGGCGCCGGCGTGCGCACCGCATTCCGCCCCGCCAGCGAACCCGCAATGCGCGGCCACAGCTGCGCAGACGGCTCCACCGGATCGGCCAGCTCCACCAGCGGCAACAGCCGCGCTTCCCATTCGGCCACGGCCGCGCGCAAGCTTGCGTCGTGCGGCAACGCCCTTTCGAGCTCGCGCCGTGCCGAGGCCGGCAGGGTGCCGATCACGTACTGTCCCGCCAGGTCCTGCGGATCCCGATCTGCTGTCCGGCTCATCCCATGCACTCCCGCAAAGCGCTCAGACCGCGCTTGATCCAGGCCTTCACGCTGCCCAGCGGCGACTGCAGGCGCTCGGCGATTTCACTGTGCGAGCAGCCGTCCAGGTAGGCGTACAGGATGCTGTTCCGCTTGGGTGCGTCCAGTCCGACCAGGCAATCGTGCAGGCGCCCGATATCCTGGCGCAGCGCGATTGCGTCGTCCATGCCGGCGCCCCCATCCGCGCCCTGCTCCGCGCCATGGGCGAGGTCGTCGAGCGTCTCCTCGTCGACGCCGATCTCGCGTTCGCCGCTGCGCGCCAAGGTCAGTGCCTGGTTGCGCACCACGCTGTAGATCCAGCCGCGTCCCGCCCCGCGTGCGGGGTCGAAGCTGGCGGCGCGGGTCCAGATATTGATGAAGGCGTCGTGCAGCACGTCCTCGGCCACCTGGCGGTGGCGCACGATGCGCAGGGCCACGCCCAGCAGCCGGCGGGCGTCGCGGTCGTAGATCCGGCGCAGCGCGGCCTGCTCGCCGCGCGCGCAGGCGGCCAGCGCCGCTTCATAATCGAAGTCCGCCGCCGGGCTCATGCGGGACGCCGTTTGCTCATGGGGCACTCCATCCTCGAGATTGTTGCCATGATGTTAATCGAAAACGGCTGAGCAGGCCGCGAAATACGCCGCGGACGGCCGATAACGCGGCTGCGGGGGCGGGTCAATGCCGCTGCACTTGGCTTATGCGCCATTTTCCTTTATACATACTCGGTTTCCATTCTCATGAGCCGACGACGAACTGCATGAATGTCCTGCCACCCACCCTGCGCCTGACTGCGGGCACCGTCGTCAGCGCCACTTGCGTCGTCGCCCTGCTGTATTTCGGACGTGAAGTGCTCGAACCGCTGGCGCTCGCGCTGATCCTGAGCCTGGTCCTGGCGCCGCTGGTGCGCAGCATGACCCGCGTCGGCCTGGCGCGCATGCCGGCGGTGCTGCTGTCGGTCGCCCTGGTCGCCACCTGCGTGGGCGGGGTCGGCGCGGTGCTGTTCGACCAACTGGTGACGATCACGCGCGACCTGCCGCAGTACCGCAAGGCGATCAAGGCCAAGGTGGCCAATGTGCGCGAACTGGTCGAGCGCCCGATCACCCGTATCGAGGCCGAGCTGAGCGCGGTCGCGCCGGTGCCGGCGGTGGAGGCCGCGCGCGTGCGGCGCGGCAACCTGGTCGTCACGCCCAACCAGCCCCTGCCAGTCGAGGTGCGCACCCCGCGTACCATGAAGGACACGCTGGGCAGGGTCATCAACCTCGTATGGGGACCGATCGGCGAAGCCGGCGTGGTGCTGATCCTGCTGGTCTTCATCCTGCTCGAACAAGGCTCGCTACGCGACCGGCTGGTGCGCCTGGCCGGCCAGGCCGAGGTCAGCCGCACCATCCGCACGCTGGGCGACGCCGCCCAGGGCGTCTCCCGCTTTTTCTTCTCCCAGTTCATCGTGAACGCCACCTTCGGCGTGGTGATCGGCCTGTCGCTGTGGCTGGCAGGGATCCCGCATGCCATCCTGTGGGGCGTGCTGAGCGGCGTGCTGCGCTTCGTGCCCTACCTCGGCGTGCTGCTGGCGGGGACCATCATCGCGGTATTCGTCGCCGCCATCGACCCCGGCTGGTCGCTGGCGCTCACCTGCATGGCGATCTTCCTGGCGTTCGAGCTGGTGCTGGCCAATTTCATCGAGCCGAAGGTCTATGGCCACAGTTCCGGCCTGTCGCCGCTGGCCGTGATCGTCTCGGCGCTGTTCTGGGGCGCGTTGTGGGGGCCGGTCGGCCTGCTGCTGTCGACACCCCTGACCCTGTGCCTGGTAGTGGCCGGCCGCCACGTGCGCGCACTGGCGCCGATCACGATCCTGCTGGGCGACGCGCCCAACATGTCCGACGCCGAGCGCTTCCACCAGCGCGTGCTGGCCGGCGAAGCCGACGAACTGACCAAGGATGCGCGCGCCTACATGCGCCGCTACAGCTTCGCGCGCTATTGCGACCACGTGCTGCTGCCGGGCCTGCGGATGGCGGTATCCGACCTCGGCACCGGCGCGATCGACAAGGCCCAGGAAACCCGCATGCGCGGCGTCATCGCCAGCATCGCCGGCACGGTGGCCTCGGGATCGAGCAGCGGCACGCGCGGCCGCCGCAAGCCGGTGCCGCTGCTGGATGCGAACATCGGCACCCACCTGCGCCAGATGCGCGAAGCCCGTTTCGGCCGCTGGCAGGGTTCGCTCGACGTGCCGGCCGGCTCGATCGTGCTGTGCGCCGGCCTGCCCTCCGAGCGCGACGAGTTCCTCACCGAACTGCTGGTGCGCGCGCTGCGCGAGGGCGACGTCGATGCGCGCAGCCTGGTGGTCGGCGCACCGCTCGAACGTCCTGAAGGAAGTACCCCGGAACTGGTCTCGACCGTGTTCATCACCTATCCGCGCCAGGACAATTTCGATGCCTGGAGTGCCGCGGTGGCCGCGCTGCGGGCCGATCTGCCGGAGGCGCTGTTGGTCACCGTGCTGCTGCCCTACGACGAGCAGCTGCCCAAGCGGGCCCTGGTCGAGGCCTATGTCGACATGATCCTGCGCTCGTTCGAGGAAGGCCTGGCCTTCGTGGCGCCGGACCGCAGCGCGCCGGCCAAGCCGGTTGCCGCGCCTGCCGCCGCGCCTGCCACCGATGCCGCGCACTGACGGGACCGCAAGTGCACAGCTGTTGTTTTCCGGCCGCGAACGTGTGAAAAATCACGGGAAGTTGCTGCAGTCTTTACGGTTGATGATATTTCCCACGTAAAATGCTTTCCCATCGGCATTATTTCTATCACGGCGGAATATGAAATCGGTTCAACAAGAAGTCGACGAGCGCAGTAACCTGACTGGCACCAACAAATTCGAGCTGCTCCTGTTCCGCCTTGGCGGCGACGAGAACGGCGAGCGCAGCGAACTGTTCGGCATTAACGTGTTCAAGATCCGCGAGATCGTCGCGATGCCGGAAATCACGGCCGTGGCCGGCGCGATGCCGCACGTGCTGGGCGTGGTCAACCTGCGGGGCCAGATCATCCAGGTGCTCGATTTGCCGGCGATTGCCGGGGTCAAGCCGAAGACCGGCCTGAACATCATGCTGGTGACGGAATTCGCGCGCACCACCCAGGCCTTTGCGGTGGAAAGCGTGGAGGAAATCGTGCGCCTGGACTGGAGCCAGGTGATGTCCGCCGAGCACGCCGCCGGCAGCGGCATGGTGACCAGCATCGCCCGCCTGCCGGAAGAAAACGGCCAGCCGAGCCGCCTGGCCCAGGTGCTGGACGTCGAAACCATCCTGCGCAGCATGAATCCGGATTCCGGTCCCGAAATCAACCAACAGACGGTCGGCTCGAAGATCCAGATCAAGCCGGGTTCGGTCGTGCTGGCGGCAGACGACTCGGTGGTGGCGCGCGCCCTCATCGAGCAAGGCCTGGAGGCAATGGGCCTGCCGTTCATCATGGCCAAGAGCGGCAAGGAGGCCTGGGACCAGCTCAACAGCATCGCGAATACCGCCGAGCTCGAGGGCAAGACCGTGCACGACAAGGTCGCCCTGGTGCTGACCGACCTCGAGATGCCTGAGATGGACGGCTTCACGCTCACCCGCAACATCAAGAAAAGCGGCCGCTTCACCGGCCTGCCGGTGATCATCCACTCTTCGCTCTCGGGCACCACGAATGAAGAGCACGTCAAGAACGTGCAGGCCGACGCCTATGTGGCCAAGTTCTCGGCCGAAGACCTGGCGGGCACGATCCGCCGCGTGCTGCGGCAATAAGCCGCCGGTCATCGGCAAGCTGTGTCAACCCCGATCGCATGACATTCGTTGTGATGTAACAAACGTTAACATAATCACCTTCGTGCGCAGCAGCGAGCGATGTATTATTGGCAACAAGCCGGTACGTTATCGGGGGTACCGGCCAGGCAGAGGCGAAATCCTCTGCCGACCTGACAAGCGGTAAGACGCCTGCAGCACCGCAGCCGATTTCCGCAGAGAGCACACCATGCCGCAACGACGACGCGACGACGAGACCGCAGTAACCGCCGAGTACGCCTTCTTTCTGGCGGAAACCCGGGGCCTGCGCTTCGCCCTCGACTACCTCGACAACTGCCGCATCCCGCGCGACATCCTGCTGCGCGCCTTCGACCAGCCCGAGCGCCGCCGGCGCGTCGAGCGGCGCAAGTATCCCCGCAACGACTGATCCTGCCGGCGGCGCCGCCGCAAGCATCTCCGTGCTACCGTGTCGCCTGGACCGGAGGCGACCATGGCGCGCACCTACCACTGGCAGTCCGACGACGGCGTCGGCCTTGCACACCTGAGCTTGCAACAACTCGATGAGCTGATCGTCGCCGACGGCGTCGTCATCGGCGACCGGGGCGACGGTCCCTTCGGCTGCAGCTACCGCATCTGCTGCGATACTGGGTGGCATGTGCACTCGGCCGAGGTGCACGTGGCCGGCGGCGCCAGGCTGGTGCTCGTCAGCGATGGCGTCGGGCACTGGCACGATGGCGGCGGGCGCGAGCAGCCACACCTGAGCGGCTGCATCGATCTCGACATCGCCGCCCCCCCCTTTACCAACACCCTGCCGGTGCGCCGCCTCGGCGTGGCGCTGCGGCAGCGCACCCGCATCCCGGTCGTGTACGTGCCGGTGCCTTCCCTGGCGGCACACCGGATGGAACAGGCTTAAACCAGGCTGGCCGAGGGGCGCTATCTGTACGAAGGGCCGATCGGCGGCTTCCAGGCCGAACTCGCGCTGGACGCCGATGGCCTGGTGCGGCATTACCCTTCGCTGTTTTCCCGGCTCGGCACCGCCTGAGCGCTCGCGCGCAGGCCGGCCTGCACCCGGCCCAGCAGGGCCTCGAGCTGGCGCCGCTCGCCCTCATCCAGGCCGGCCAGGGCCTGGGCCGCCAGCAGCAGGCCGGCCTGATGCAACTCGGCATGCACGGCCTGCCCCTCGGCGCTGAGATAGAGCAGCGTGCTGCGGCGGTCGGCCTCGTCCGCACGCGCCTCGACCAGTCCCTTTTCGCGCAGCCCCTGCACCAGGCGCGTCACCTGCGCCTTGTCGCGGCCGGAACGCTGCACCAGGTCGCGCTGGCTGGCGCCGGGATGGCGCGCAACATAGCCGAGCGCCTTGTTTTCCATATGGGTGAGCTCGTGCGCGGCGGCGCGCAGCGAGCGGTACTGCTGCGCGCGATACAGATGCATGATTCCGTGGATCGCCTCGAACAGCTCGCCATCGCGCGCCAGCGCATCGTTGCCGCGAAGATGGTTGACATCATCAACTAGATTTTCCATAATGGGTGACATTATCAACTAATTTGGATCGACATGGAACAACTCAAGCAAAGGGGCGTACAACGTGTGCGCCACGAACTCCACATCCGCGACGTTGCCGTGGTTCGCGTCGAAGCGTTCGGCGCCGCGTTTGCACGCATCACCTTCCGGGGCGAGGCACTCGCGCAGTTCAGCTCCGCCTCGTTCGACGACCACATCAAGTTCATCTTCTTGGGCCCCGGTGGCGAACAGGTGCGGCGTGACTTCACCCCGCTCGACTACGACGCCGGGGCGCGCGAGCTGAGCCTGGAATTCGCGCTGCACGGCGACGGCGCCGCGTCCAGTTGGGCACGCAAGGCCGTCGCGGGGCAGCGCGCCATTATCGCAGGTCCGCGCGGCTCGATGATCATTCCCGACGACTACGACTGGCACCTGCTGGCGGGCGACCGCAGCGCCCTGCCCGCCATCCGCCGTCGGCTGGCCGAGCTGCCGGCCGGGAGCCGGGTGTTCGCGGTGATTGCGGCCAGCGGGGCCGACCGGCTGCCACCGGACACGCGGGCGGAGCTCAGCCTTGCCTGGGTCGACGACGACGCGGCGCTGGTCGAAGCGCTGCGCGCCTTGCCCCTGCCCGCCGGCGAGGGTTTCGCCTGGTTCGCCGGCGAAGCCGCAACCGCGAAGCGGGTCCGGGCGCTGTTCGGCGACGACAAAGGCATGGCGAAGGAAGCCATGCGGGTGTCGGCCTACTGGAAGCAGGGCGTGGCCGATCACCACGAAAACCTGGACTGAGCCCTGGATCAGCGCGGCGGGCATGACTTAACGCCTTGATTTGGCTATAATTTCGGCCTTCGCCCCAAGGATTTCGCCATGTCACTGTTTGATCACGAGCTTGAACTGCTGTCGCCTGCCAAAACCGCCGAGATCGGCCGCGAGGCGATCCTGCATGGCGCCGACGCGGTGTACATCGGCGGCCCGGCCTTCGGCGCGCGCCACAACGCCAGCAACCCGCTGGAAGACATCGCGGGCCTGGTCGAATTCGCCCACCGCTACCGCGCGCGCATCTTCGTGACCATGAACACGATCATGCACGACAGTGAACTCGAACTGGCGCGCAAGCAGATCTGGCAGCTGTACGAGGCGGGCGTGGATGCCCTGATCATCCAGGACATGGGCCTGGTCGAGATGGACCTGCCGCCGATCCAGCTGCACGCCAGCACCCAGTGCGACATCCGCACCGTGGAAAAGGCGAAATTCCTGGGCGATGTCGGCTTTTCGCAGCTGGTGCTGGCGCGCGAGCTCACGGTCGAGCAGATCAGGAAGATCAAGAGCGAAGTGGACACCCCGCTCGAATACTTCGTGCACGGCGCGCTGTGCGTGGCCTTCTCCGGCCAGTGCTATATCTCGCATGCCGACACCGGCCGCAGCGCCAACCGCGGCGACTGCTCGCAGGCCTGCCGCCTGCCCTACACCCTGAGCGACGGCCAGGGCCGCGTGGTGGCCTACGAAAAGCATCTGCTTTCCATGAAGGACAACGACCAGAGCCGCAACCTCGAAGCGCTGGTCGATGCCGGCATCCGCTCGTTCAAGATCGAGGGCCGCTACAAGGACATGGGCTACGTGAAGAACATCACGGCCCACTACCGCCTGCTGCTAGACGAGCTGCTCGAGCGCCGTCCGGAATTCGCGCGCGCGTCGAGCGGCACGACCCGCGTGCTGTTCAGCCCGGACGTCGACAAGAACTTCCACCGCGGCCACACCGACTACTTCGCCCTCGGCCGCCAGGAAGACATCGGCGCCTTCGATTCGCCCAAGTACATCGGCGTCGAACTGGGCACGGTCACCCGCATTGGCGCTGATTTCATCGACCTGTTCACCAATGCCGCCATGGCCAATGGCGACGGCCTGAACTACATGAACAAGCGCGAGACGGTCGGCATCCAGGCCAACAAGGCCGAGAAGCTGGGCGAGCTCGAAGACGGCCAGCGCTGGCGCGTGTTCCCGAACGAGATCCTGGGCGCGCTGCCCGGCCTGAAAGTCGGTACGGTCATTCACCGCAACCGCGACCACCAGTGGGAATCGGCGCTGAATAAAAAATCGTCCGAGCGCAAGGTGCGCGTCGACCTGCTGCTGGACGAGCAGCCGGGCGGCCTGCGCCTGACCCTGCGCGACGAGGACGGCATCGAAACCACCACCTGCGCCGACATCGCGCTGCAGCCGGCCCAGCAGGCGGCCCAGGCGGAAAGCGCGCTGCGCACCAGCATTGCCAAGCTGGGCAATACGATGTTCGACGCCGGCACGGTCGAACTGAAGCTGTCGCAGCCGTGGTTCGTCGCGTCGAGCGCCATCAATGCGCTGCGCCGCGACGCCGTCGCCGCGCACGAAGCGGCGCGCCTGGCCAGCTGGGAACGCCCGGCGCGCAAGGCGCCGGCCGAGCCGCCCGCGGTGTACCCCGAACAGCAGCTGAGCTACCTGGCCAACGTCTACAACGAACAGGCCCGGGCCTTCTATCACAAGCATGGCGTGCAGCTGATCGCCGCGGCGTATGAATCCCACGAAGAAGCGGGCGAAGTGCCCCTGATGATCACCAAGCACTGCCTGCGCTTCTCGTTCAACCTGTGTCCGAAGCAGGCCAAGGGTGTGCAGGGTGTGCAGGGCCAGGTCCGCGCCGAACCGATGACCCTGGTCAGCGGCAAGGAAACCTACACGCTGCGCTTCGACTGCAAACCCTGCGAGATGCACGTGGTGGGCGCGATGAAGGACAACATCCTGAAACAGCCGCCGCCGTCGGCCGTGCCGTATTCGCCGATGGTGTTCCACAAGCAGCGCCCGCGCGCCTGAGCGGTGACGCAGCCATAAGCAAAAAAAACGCCGCCCGGTTACCCGTGGCGGCGTTTTTCATGCAGCACGGCGCATCAGTCGACGGTCGCCCCGCTCTGCTTCACGACCTTGCCCCAGCGGTCGTGCTCGGCCGCGACGAACTTGCCGAAGTTCTCCGGCGTGTCGCCCACGAAGTCGGAACCGGTATCGGCCAGCACCTTCTGGAATTCCGGCGCCTTCATGACCTTGATCGCCTCGGCATTGATCTTGGCAATCACGTTCTTCGGCGTCTTGGCCGGTGCGAACATGCCGTACCAGGCATAGGACTCGATCTGCGGCAGGCCCGATTCGGCGAAGGTCGGCACGTCCGGCAGCAGCGCCGAGCGCTTGCCGCTGGTGATGGCGATCGCCTTGACCTTGCCGCTCTTAATGTGCGGCATGATGGCGATGGTGCTGTCGAACATCATCGGGATGTGGCCGCCCAGCAGGTCGGAAATTGCCGGCGCCGAGCCCTTGTACGGCACGTGAGTCATCGGCAGCTTGGTCACGCTGGCGAACAGTTCGCTGGTCAGGTGCTGCGGCGTGCCGTTGCCGGACGAGCCGTAGGAAAACTGGCCCTTCTTCGACTGGATGTGCGCCATCAGCTCCTTGATGTTCTTGGCCGGCATCGACGGATGCACCACCAGCACCAGCGGCACGCGCAGCAGGTTGGTCACCGGGGCCAGGTCCTTGAGCGGATCGAAGCTCATGTTCTTGTACAGGCTCGGGTTGATCACGATCGGCGCGCTCGAGGTGATCAGGAGGGTGTCGCCGTCCGGCTTGGCGCGCGTGACCGCCGCGGTGCCGATGTTGCCGCCGCCACCAGCGCGGTTGTCGATCACGAAGGTCTGGCCCAGCCCTTGGGTCAGACCCTTGGCCAGCGGACGCGCCGCGATGTCGGACGGTCCGCCCGGCGGCCACGGCACCACCACGGTCACCGTCGAGTCCGGCCAATTTTGCGCCAGCGCGCTGAAAGAAATCGCCGAAGCCGCTACTGCACATGCCAGCTTGAGAGTGGTACGTCGGGTGGTACCGAAGAGTAATCGCATAGTCTCCATCCTTTGTTGATGAATTGGTATTGAGCAGACAGTTTATCCTATTCGTCGCCCAGCAACACGGTCGCGGCACTACGGGAAACTACGTAGCGATTTGAGTAAATTATCCACGGATGGGCACGGAGAGCATCTATTTACAACATCGTCGTCAATTTTCACAAAGGAAATGTAGATTTATTAATAGAAATGAATTAGCCTGTAGGAACTCTCCTACTTTACCGCCCAATCATGGACCGCAGCTATCCCTACAGCCGCCGCCTGGTATCACGTGCCCGCCTGCGCAAGCGCGTGACTGCCGTGCTGGTTACCGGACTGGTCGGCGCGACCGCCTTGTACATGATGACGTGGAAGCCTGACCCGCTCGCCGCAGCCGGTCGCGCGCCTGTCTCGGCCCTGCTTGCCGTGAACGACAGCGTCGGCGCCCAGCCGGACCAGCGGACGGTGCGCCGCATCTATCCCTACTCGGTGGTGCCGGGCGGCGTCTCCGGCACGGCCGAACTGAAGCGCATCATCCGGACCGACAGGGTGGTCGCCGCCCACTATGCGAGCTTCGCCGTCGACCGGGCCAGCGCCGTCGTGGTCGACAAGCCGCGCGCCGTGTACGTTTCTTACCGCAAGGGCGACAAGGTGTACTGGACCGCTCGCAAGGTGATGCTGGCCCCGGGCGAAACCCTGCTCAGCGACGGCAGCAACGAAATGCGGACGCGCTGCGCCAACCGCATCTCCGACCAGCCGCAGTACCCGGTGGAAGCCCATCAGCCTGCCATGGAAGAGCTGGACCAGGCGGTCGAGCTGGCCGAAGGCGAACAGTATGCACTTGGCCCGGACGGCCTTCCGGTCGCCATGCCCGGCGAACGCGGCGCCGCAGGTCTGTCCGGCCAGCGTTTCGCCGTGCTCGGCGCCGGTAGCGGCAGCACCACGCTTGCCGGCAAATCCGCGAACGGCGCCAACGCGCCCGCCGCACTCACGACCATGGGATTGTCGGGTTCCTCGAGCAGCATGGGCAGCCGGCCGCGGCCCGCCGGCAGTCCGGCACCAGGCACGCCAACCACTTCGCCAACGACTGGGCCGACGACTACGCCGCCCGCGGCCTCGCCGGAGGCGGTTGCCGGCGCCGACAGCGGCGGCGGCAGTACCACGGCGCCCGTCCCGCAACCGGATGCCGGCCCGGTCGCGCCGGCACAGCATCCCGGGACCGACACGCTGTTGCCCCCAGCCGACGCCGCGCCGCGCCAGGACGGACCGGCCGGCGCTCCCCTGCCTGGCCCGGCGCCAGCGCCCGGCAGCACGCCGCTACCTGAGGCAGAAACAACGCCACGTCCGACCTTGCCCGTCACCCAGCCGGACGGACAACAGTCGGGGGGCGGTAACTCGGACCCGGTCGCGCCGACGCCGCCGGACGGCACCGAGCCCGTGCCGGCCGGCCCCGGCCCGGGACCGTCGACGCCACGAACAGGGCCGCAAACGGGACCACTACCGGGACCACTGCCGGAACCACTGCCGGGACCACTGCCGGGACCACTACCGGAACCACTACCGGAACCACTGCCGGGACCACTACCGGGGATCGAACCGCCCGCACCCACGGAAATCCCCGAGCCGGGCAGCCTGTGGCTGTTCGGCGGCGCCCTGGCCGCGCTGCTCGCGCTGCGGCGCCGGCGCCGGGCCTGAGGGCGCGCGCCTTCAGCCCGGTATTGCCAGGCCCGCCGCCACCGCGGGCCTGGCCCGGAATGCCTCGACCGCGGCCATCACGCGCGGAAAGTCCTGGATACCCACCAGCTCGCCCGCATCGTAGAAACCGACCAGGTTGTTCACCCACGGGAAGGTCGCGATGTCCGCGATCGTGTACTCGTCGCCCGCCAGCCAGCGGTGCTTCGCCAGCTGGCCCTCGAGCACGCCGAGCAGGCGCTTCGATTCGGTGACGTAACGGTCGCGCGGGCGCTTGTCCTCAAGCTCGCGGCCGGCGAACTTGTGGAAGAAGCCGAGCTGGCCGAACATCGGCCCGATGCCGCCCAGCTGGAACATCAGCCACTGGATCACCGTGTAGCGCTGCGCCGGATCGAGCGGCAGGAAGCGGCCGCTCTTCTCGGCCAGGTAGATCAGGATGGCACCCGATTCGAACAGCGGCAGCGGCTTGCCGCCCGGACCATTGGGGTCGAGGATGGCCGGGATCTTGTTGTTCGGGTTCAGCGACAGGAAGGCCGGCGACATCTGGTCGCCGGTCTCGAAGCTGACCTTGTGCGCCTCGTACGGCAGACCGGTTTCCTCGAGCATGATCGACGCCTTCACACCGTTCGGCGTGGGCAGCGAGTACAGCTGGATGCGGTCCGGGTGCTGCGCAGGCCACTTGGCGGTGATGTCGAATGCGCTGAGATCGTGCATGGCGGTCGTCTGTTGGTTGCAGGACTGCCCAGGCTAGCAAACTTCCGGCGATCCTGCCGAAGCCGCCCCGCCCTCAGCCGAACAGCTTGGCGGCCGTCTTTGCGATCAGTTCGCCCTGGTGGCGCGCCCCGCCCAGCTCGAGCTCGCTCGGCTGGCGCTGGCCCTGGCCGCCGGCGATGGTGGTGGCGCCATACGGGCTGCCGCCGACGATCTCGTCGAGCGTCATCTGCGGCGCGTAGCTGTACGGCAGGCCCACCACCGTCATACCGAAGTGCAGCAGGTTGGTGATGATCGAGAACAGGGTGGTTTCCTGGCCGCCGTGCTGGGTCGCGGTGGAGGTAAAGGCGCCGCCGACCTTGCCGTTGAGTGCCCCGCGCGCCCACAGGCCGCCGGTCTGGTCGAGGAAGGCTGCCATTTGCCCGGGCATGCGGCCGTAGCGGGTGGGGGCGCCGATGATGATGGCGTCGTAGTCCGGCAATTCGTCGACCGTGGCGATGGGCGCGTCCTGCTGCAGCTTGAAGTGGGCCTTGGCGGCGATTTCCTGGGGAACCGTTTCCGGTACCCGCTTCAGGTCCACCGTGGCGCCGGCCGCGCGTGCGCCCTCGGCCACCGCCTGGGCCATCTGCTCGATGTGGCCGTAGGTCGAGTAATACAGTACCAGGACTTTCGCCATGCCTTCCTCCGTGTCGTGATGTTCAAAAACCGCATTGTGCTGCCAATGCGGTTTCGGTGTCACGCGGCAGGAGGTCGGGCTTTAAAGCCGGGCTTTAAATCCAGTAGATGAAGGCGGCCAGCAGCACCACCAGCGCGATGCGGACGATGTTATAGGCCGTCTTGTTCCACGCCTTCAGGCGGCGGCGGTACTGGCCCATATAGTAGGAAATGCGGAACAGCTTGCTCACCAGGCCGACCTGGTCGCCGGTTTCGTTGGGCGAGGCGGCCGCGGTCATGACGGTGCGGCCGAACCAGCGGTTAAATGCGCCCGCCCAGCGGTAGCGCATCGGGCGCTCGATATCGCAGAACAGGATGATCCGGTCGCTCTCGCTGCCATTGATGGCCCAGTGGATATAGGTTTCGTCGAAGACGACGCCCTGGCCGTCGCGCCAGCTATGGCGTTCGCCGTCGACCTCGATGAAGCAGCGGTCGTCGTTCGGCGTGGCCAGGCCCAGGTGGTAGCGCATCGAACCGGCGAACGGGTCGCGGTGCGGGTTGAGCTTGCCGCCCGGCGGCAGCTCGGCGAACATCGCCGCCTTGACCGACGGAATCGACTGCAGCAGCGCGTAGGTCTGGGGGCACAGGCGTTCGGCCGACGGGTGGCTGGCGTCGTACCATTTCAGGTAGAAGCGCTTCCAGCCGTTCTTGAAGAAGGAATTGAAGCCGGCGTCGTCGTTCTGCTCGGCGGCCTTGATCTTCTTGAGGGCCAGCAGGTTCTCGGCCTCGGCGCGGATGATCGGCCAGTTCGCCTGCAGGCGCGCCAGATCGGGGAACTCGCTCACCGGAATGAACGGCGTGCTCGGGACCCGCGACAGCTTGTGCATGAAGATGTTAATCGGCGCCATGAACGACGAGTGGTCGAAGACCTGGCGCCGGAACGGCAGGCGCACCTTGCCACGAAAGTGGATGTGCAGGATCGACAGGACATAAAAACCGACCACTACCCATTTCATTGCGACCTCCGCCCGTGCTGGCTTCCTGATGAGGGACGCAGGATACCATAACGGCCACTCGGCCGCCGGTGGCCGGGTCGTAATCTTGGGAAACTATAATGCGCCAGCAACTTCTTGAGGGTTGCCGGCGCCGGGTGCTCACATGGGCTCGGGGCCGCAGCCGGGCTGCGGCATGCCAACCCGGGAAAACTCAGTGCTGGACCGAGGTGATGGCGTACCCTTTTTCGCTGATCTGGCCGGCCACGTTCTCGATATCGTAGTCCTGCAGCTGGTCGGCGTCATCATCGACTTCGACCGCGCGGGCCTCGATTTCCCAATCGGTGTTGGTTGCTTCCTCAGGGATGTTGCGTGCTTCCGGCACGGCCAGGTAAGACAACTTGCCGTCGTCGTTTTCAGGTCTGCGGTAAATATCCAGGCGCATAGTCGTTTCCTCAAGTCAAAGCCCGCTTTCCCAATGAAAGCGGGCAGTTCCACAGTAGAAGATCGAAGCGCTGTCGTCTGTTAATTGACCCACACTCAGCCGGGCAGTGCGGCAGGCTAGGCTCTGCGGCCGGGCGAGGCTCCGAGGATGCGCGCCGGCAGCATGACGATGGCGCGCAGCAGCTCGAAGACCGCCTCGACCCCGATGCCGAGCAGCCGGAACGGCAGCAGAAGCAGCCAGACCAGCGGGTACAGCACCAGGGCCAGCAGGGCGATGGGCCAGCACAGGAACAGCAGCAGCAACCATAGCAGGAAACCTAACATTGTTCTCGCTCCTTTGAAGAGTCCATGCTGCCAGGGGCAGCATGGACAGGCAGGAGAACTGTAGGTTGCCGCGCCGGAGGGGACAACCCGTCTGCGACAGACGGGTCAAAAAGCGGGCTGGATGGGGAAAACGCGTGGGTGGATGGACTGCGCCGGGATGTTCAATCAACATTCAGGCAAATGCCGCCACCCGCTCCTGCTCGGTAATGCGCTGGTTCACCACCTGCGCCTGCAGCGAGGCTTGCAGCGAAGGGATCGACCCGCCTGCCCGGTACTGGAAGGCCACGTGCACCAGGTCGCCCGCCTCCACCTTGACCGACTGGGCCAGCGGCAGCGTCATGTAATGGTTGAGCCAGTCGATCGTGTTCGACTCTTCCTGCACGATGGCCAGCACGTTCTTGGTAATGAAGCGCATGGCATTGAGCAGGCCGCCCTTTTCCATCACGATGCCACCTTCCCAGGCGAACACATTGTCCACCGGCTGGCTGAAGTCGATCAGGCTGTACACGGCCGGCTGGCCCAGTTCGACCGTGCCCGGATAGATCACGCTGGTTTCTTGGAACTGGACGATCGGCGCATGGAAGCCTTCGAAGTCGTATTCCTGCTCGATCGGCTGGGCCGCCATGATCACCGCTTCGGGCAGGAACACCGGCAGCGGGCCGCCGAACCTGGCCAGGTAGCGGCGCTTGAAGGATTCGATGACCTCGACCTGCTTTTCGCGCAGCATGGCGACGTGGATCATCTCGCAGATGACGACGTCGACCGGCTCCGGCGGCAGGTACTCGAAGGCGTCGGCATGGATCACCTCGACCTTGTGTCCGTTCGGGTTCAGTGCCAGGAACTTGCGCGCCTCGCGCACCATGTCCGGATTGAACTCGACGCAGTAGACCCTGGACGCCGCCTGGGCCGCGAAGAACGACAGCACGCCGGTGCCGCCGCCCAGTTCCAGCACTTTCGCGCCCGGACGGACCGCGTAATGGATGGCGGACTTGAAGCTGTGCATCCGGTTCTGGTCCATCAGCATATTGTGATGGTAGTGCACTGGAATGAACTGCCCCAGGTAGCAGCTTTCGATCTCGCGTTCGTTCAGCATGGTTGGCCCCGTCTTTCCTTCATGGTCGTTGTACCGTGAAGGCATTATGGGCAACTACCCATGCCGCCGATGCGCGGAGCTGCGGGGTGTTTACCGTCTAGTTCCGGGCGGCAATGTAAAAAATGCTAACGCTTGAAGCCGGAAATCGCTGCCGCGATCTCGGACTGGCCGGCGCGCTCGGCGATCTGGCTTGCCGTGAGGCCCTCGGTGTTCCTCAGCGCCGGGTCGGCGCCGGCCGCCAGCAGCAGGCGCACCATGCCCGGCTGGGCCTCGCGCGCCGCCATCATCAGCGGCGTGTAGGCGCCGCTCTCGCGCGGCGACACGGCGTCGAGTAGCGCCTTACGGGCAATCAAGAGGCGCGCGATGTCTTCGCTGCCGCCGGCTGCCGCATAGTGCAGCGCGGTCCAGCCGGCGCGATTCACCTGCGCTCCCTTGGCAAGCAGGGCTTCGGCGGCGCGCCGGTTGTTCTTGAAAGCAGCCATCATCAGCGCCGTGTTGCCGTTCATGGCCTGGGCCTCCAGGTCGATGCCGGGATGGGCCAGCAGCGCATCGAACACCCGCATCGCGCCCTCGCGCACGGCCAGCACCAGGGCCGGTTCGCCGCCCACCGGGTTGATGGCATTGGGATCGCCCCCCTTGCCGGCCATGGCGCGCACGGCGTCCGCGTTATCGACCTGCACCGCGCGGAAGAAGCTGGCGAGCTGCCCGGGCGTGGCCGCAGCAATCGGTGCGGCGTGCAGGGCTGCAGTGAACAAGCAAGCGATCAGGATGGCGCGGCGCGGTGGTTCCATGCTCAAGCCTTTGCAGTCTGGAACAGGTTGAAGAAATTCTCGCTGGTCTGGGCCGCGACCTCGCGCAAGGACACGCCCTTGAGCGTGGCGATGAATTCGCCGACGTGGGCGACATAGCCCGGCTCGTTCATCCTGCCGCGGAAGGGCACCGGCGCCAGGTAGGGCGAATCGGTCTCGATCAGCATGCGCTCCAGCGGCACCGCCCTGGCCACTTCCTGCAGCTCCTTGGCGCTCTTGAAGGTGACGATGCCGGAGAAGGAAATATAGAAACCTTGTTCCATGGCGGCCTGGGCGACTGCCAGCGACTCGGTAAAGCAGTGCATGACGCCGGCCACGCCGCCCGCATCGGTTCCGGCGCCCTCCTCCTTCATGAGGCGGATGGTGTCGTCGGACGCTGCGCGGGTATGGATGATCAAGGGTTTACCGGTCTCGCGCGAGGCGCGGATATGGGTGCGGAAGCGCTCGCGCTGCCACTCGAGGTCGCCCTCGAGGCGGTAGTAGTCGAGGCCGGTCTCGCCGATGGCGACGATCTTCGGGTGGTCCGCCAGCTCGACCAGCTGCTGCACGGTTGGCTCGGGCGTGTCTTCGTAATCCGGGTGGACCCCGACCGAGGCGAAGATGTGCGGGTGCTGTTCGGCCAGGGCAAGCACCTGCGGGAAGTCCGGCAGGTCGACCGAGACGCACAGCGCGTGCGTCACCTTGTTCTCGGCCATCTTGGCCAGGATCTCGGGCATCCGGGCAGCCAGCTCCGGGAAATTGATGTGGCAGTGGGAATCGATGAACATGCCGGTATTGTACCCGGTCGGCTTATGCGACCCGCTTGCCGAGGATGATCAGATCCCGCTCGATGCCATCCAGGTTGGCCACCCGCGGGAAATGCGCCCACTTCTCGAAGCCGTACTTGCCGAACAGCGCCAGGCTCGGCGCGTTGTGGCCAAAGATGAAGCCCAGCAGCGTATGCACCTTGACGTTCGGTGCAAAGGCGATCGCCAGTTCCAGGCAATAGCGCCCGATGCCCTTGCCGCGCGCCTTTTCCGCGATGTAGATCGACACCTCGGCCGTCCCCGAGTACGCCGGGCGGCCATAGAAATTCGAGTAGGACAGCCAGCCCAGCACTTCCGGCTGCGCACGCGTGTCGTCGGCAGCGTGGATCACCCACAAGGGACGGCGCTCCGGCGTATGGTCCGCAAACCATCCTTCGCGCGACGCGACCGTAATCGGGTCGGTGTCGGCCGTGACTTCGCGCGAGGCGACGGTCGAATTGTAGATGTCGACGATGACGGGCAAGTCGTCGCGCGTGGCCAGGCGGTGTACGTAAGACATAGAAAGGTGGCGAGATTAAGCGTAGCTGATGCAAGATCAGCAAAGATTAGAGAAACTGAATCAGAGGGTATGGGTCGCGCGCGCCGAGCGCAGCGCCGCGCCGAGGATTTCCTCGATCCGCAACTTGGCGCGCTGCCCGGCTTCGTCAGCCGGGAAATGCACGCCGATGCCCTGCGCCTTGTTGTTGTTCGCGCCCGCCGGGGTAATCCAGGCCACCTTGCCGGCGATCGGATACTTGTTGGGGTCGTCCATCAGCGACAGGATCAGGTAGATCTCGTCGCCGATCTTGTAGGGTTTCGTAGTCGGCACGAACACGCCGCCGTTCTTCAGGAAGGGCATGTAGGCGGCGTACAGCGCGGCCTTTTCCTTGATCGCCAGCGACAGCACGGACGGCCGCGGTTGCTGCGGGGCGTTCGGGTCGAGCGTGTTGGCGTTCATCGGTTTCCTTTCATGCGCAGCACGAAGTGTACTCAAGCAACATGTCTTCGACAAACAATTTTGCCGACAAGGGGTGGTCCGCCACCGCGCGGCGCTCGTTGGCGGCCTTGATTGCCCGGTTCAGGCTGGCCGTATGCACTCTGCCCGCCAGGGCCGTGAGTTCCTTCCGGTAGCGCGGGTAATAGCGGATCCGGCCAGAGAGCTTGTTCGATAACACATCGTACAGCCAGCGCTGCTGCCAGGCGACCAGCGCCGGCAGCGAGGCCTTCGACAGCTTGTCGGCCGCGCGCAAGGCACCGTCGACGCTTGGCGTGGCCAGGAAGTGCAGCAGCGCCTCCATGTCTTCGCGGCTGCCGGCTTCGGCTTCCTGCAGCGCCGCCAGTGGCGCGCCGCCCTGTTCGAGGAGCCAGCTGTCGGCGTCCGCCACCCCTTGCTGGGTCAGCCAGGCCAGCGCTTCATCATGGCCCGGCATCGGCAGCGCGAACTTGCGGCAGCGCGACAGGATGGTCGGCAGCAGGCGGTCCAGGCTGTTCGAGGCGAGCAGGAACACGGTGCCCGGCGGCGGCTCTTCGAGGGTCTTGAGCAGCGCATTCGAGGCCGGCATGTTGAGCGCTTCGGCCGGATACAGCACCACCACCCGCAAGCCCTGCCGGTGGGTGGAGATGTTCATGAAGTCGCCCAGCGCCCGGATCTGTTCGATCTTGATCTCTTTCGAGGGCGCCTTGGTCGACTTTGCCTTGCCGGCTGCGGGTGTGGCCGATTCTGCGCCCTCCTCGGCTTCGCCGCCCGGATCGTCTTCGAGCGCTTCCGGCCGCACGCGGCGGTAGTCCGGGTGGTTGTTCTGCAGGAACCAGCCGCAGGACGCGCAGGTCGCGCAGGCGTGGCCGTCAGGGCGTACGTTCTCGCACAGCAGCGCCTGGGCGAAGCTTTCCATGAAGTCGGCCTTGCCCACGCCGCGCGGACCGTGGAACAGGATGGCGTGCGGCAGGCGTTCGCGCATCTGCTGCAGCTGGGTCCATGCCGCATGCTGCCAGGGGTACATCGTCAAAACAATTTCTCCAACACTTGGGCCAAGTGGTCCTGGATGTCCGCGATCGTGCGGGTCGAGTCGATCACCACGATCCGCCCGGGGAATTGCGCTGCGCGGCGCAGGTATTCGTTGCGGCACTTTTCAAAAAAATCCGCCTGTTCGCGCTCGAACTTGTCGAGCGTGCGGGTGGCGTCCAGGCGCTGCCGCGCCACATCGAGCGGCACGTCGAACAGCAGGGTCAGGTCCGGCTGCAGCGCCGGGTGCACCCACTGTTCCAGCGCTTCCATCTTGCTGCGATCCATGCCGCGCCCACCGCTCTGGTAGGCGAAACTGGCATCGGTGAAGCGGTCCGACAGCACCCAGTCGCCACGCGCCAGCGCCGGCTCGATCACCCGCGCCATGTGTTCGCGGCGGCTGGCGAACATCAATAAGGCCTCGGTTTCCAGGTGCATCTTCTCGTGCAGCAGCAGGTCGCGCAGCTTTTCGCCCAGCGGCGTGCCGCCCGGCTCGCGCGTGGACACGACCAGCTTGCCGCGCCGGGCGAGCAAATCGGTGACGAAACCGATGTGGGTCGACTTGCCGGCGCCGTCGATGCCTTCGAAGGTGATGAATTGTCCCTTCACGCTCATTGGTTGGTCCGCCGCTGGAACTGGTTGACTGCCCGGTTATGGTCGTTCAGGTTGTCCGAAAACTGGCTGGTGCCGTCGCCGCGCGCCACGAAATACAGGGCTTGCGTCTTGGCCGGCGCCAGCGCGGCGCCAAGTGACTGCACGCCCGGCAGCGCGATCGGCGTCGGCGGCAGTCCGGTACGCGTGTAGGTATTGTAAGGGGTGTCGGCCAGCAGGTCTTTCTTGCGGATGTCGCCGGCGAAGCGCTCGCCCATGCCGTAGATGACGGCCGGGTCGGTCTGCAGCATCATGCCGACCCGCAGGCGGTTGACGAACACGCCGGCGATCATGTTGCGCTCGCTCTTTTGCCCGGTTTCCTTCTCGATGATCGAGGCCATGATGAGGGCTTCGTACGGGGTCTTGTAGGGCAGGCTCGGGTCGCGCCCTTCCCAGGCGGACTTCAGGTGGCTCAGCATGGCCTGGTGGGCCTGCTTGTAGATCGCCAGTTCGGACGAGCCCTTGGCGAACAGGTAGGTATCCGGGAAGAACAGGCCTTCCGGATCCTTGTATTCGGTCGAGATCTTCTTCATCAGCTCTTCGTCCGACAGCTTGACGGTGTCGTGGCGCAGGCGCTGGTGTGCGGCCAGGGCGGCGCGCATCTGCTTGAAGGTCCAGCCCTCGACGATGGTGACGGCTTCCTGGGCGAACTCGCCGCGCACGATCTGGGCCAGCAGGCGCCGCGGCGTGGTGTCGGGCTTGAGCTCGTAGCTGCCCGCCTTGATCTTGCCGGCCTGGCCGGTCACCCGCGCCAGGATGTTAAACAGCTGTGGGTTGACCGGCACGCCGGCCCTGGTCATCTGCTGGGCGGCCGCGCCCACGCTTGCACCCGGGTTGATGCTGAATTCGACCACCTTGCCGCCGGTATCGAGCGGGTTCTTGGCCCAGTACGAAAAGCCGGCGACCGCGGCCACCGACACGATGACGCCGGTGACCAGGAGTTTTTTAATGAATGCCATGTTTTTTTGTTGTGGTTTTTTGCGAGGGTTTGACTGCCCTCGGCGCGATTTTGCCGACATCTTTATAATGAACCCGTAATGATAAAGCTTATTTGCTACTTCATTTGCTAATTCAATTGCTAATACTAACTGGATTTATGCTCAACTGGACAGATACGCTTACCGCGCACGGCGCCCGCTTTTGTATTGACGACGCTACGCAAGTCGAGGACTTCGGCCGCGCCTTGAGCGCCGCCGAACTCGCCGACGGCTTCGTCGCCCCGGTCACCGACCTCGGCATCATCGCCGTTGCCGGTCCTGAAGCCGCCGCTTTCCTGCACAACCAGCTGACCAACGACGTCGAACACCTCGGCCGCGGCGAGGCACGCCTGGCCGGCTACTGCACCCCGAAGGGCCGTCTGCAGGCGAGCTTGCTGTACTGGCGCGACGATGATGCCGACAACGACGCCGTCTACCTGCAGCTGCCGCGCGCCATCCAGCCGCCGCTGCAAAAGCGCCTGAGCATGTTCGTGCTGCGCGCCAAGGCCAAGCTGCGCGACGCCACCGAGGAAGCGCCGTTTGCGGCCGTGCTGGGTGTGGGTGGCGCAAACGCCGAAACCGCCCTGCGCCGCCACGTGGCCGAGCTTCCGGCCGCGCCCTATGGCAAGGTCGACGGGCCGCTTGGTACCGTGATCCGCCTGCCGGACGCCTTCGGCGCCCCGCGCTACCTGTGGCTGGCGAATCCGGACACCGCCAGCGCCGCGTTGCCGAAACTGGCGGACGAGCTGGCGCTGGGCGGCAACCAGGCCTGGCACCTGGCCGCCATCCACGCCGGCGTTCCGCAAATAACGGCGGCCACCCAGGAACAGTTCGTGCCGCAAATGGTCAACCTCGAGCTGCTGGGCGGCGTCAATTTCAAGAAAGGCTGCTACCCGGGCCAGGAAATCGTCGCACGCAGCCAGTACCTTGGCAAGCTCAAGCGCCGTACGGCACTGGCGACGGTGGCCAATCCGGCGGCGCGCGCAGGCGACGAAGTGTTCTCCATGGCCGACCCCGACCAGCCCTGCGGCATGGTGGTCAACGCGGCCGCGAACGGCCTGGGCGGCGCCGACCTGCTGGTCGAGATGAAGCTGGCCGCGCTCGGCGAAGACGTGCGCCACGGCGCCGCGGGCGGACCGGCGCTGAGCTTCCAGCACATGCCTTATCATCTCGACGCGATCGACGTTTGACGATGATCGACCTGTACGTCTACTACAAGGTGCGCGACGCCGACGCCGCCAGCCTTGCTCCCCGGGTGCGCGCCATGCAGGCGCAGCTGGCTGGTAGCGCCAATGCGCCCGCACAGCTGAAGCGCCGGCCGGAAGCGCGCGACGGCCTGCAGACCTGGATGGAAGTCTATCCGTCGGTACCAGCCGGCTTCGCCGACGCCGTCGAGGCGGCGGCGCTCGCTGCCGGCCTGCACACGACTATCGAGGGGCCGCGCAGGTCCGAAATCTTTACGGATCTACTCCCATGTGCCTGATTGTCTTTGCCTGGCAAGTGCTGCCGGGTGTGCCCATCCTTGCCGCGGCCAACCGCGACGAATTCTACGACCGCCCGGCCACCCCGGCCGCGCCCTGGCCTGCGCACCCGCACGTGATCGCCGGCCGCGACCTGCTGCACGGTGGCAGCTGGATGGGTGTGACGACGACCGGGCCCAACGGCCCGAAGTTCGCCGCCCTGACGAATATCCGCGGCCCTGCCGAGCGACGCGAGAACGCGCCTTCGCGCGGCGACCTAGTGGCCGGCTTCCTCACCGGCTCGCAGTCTGCGCCGGCGTACCTGGACACCATCATCGCGCGCGGCGACGTCTACAACGGCTTCAACCTGGTGCTGGGCGACCGCGACACCCTGTACTGGTACTCGAACCGCGGCGGAGACGACCCGCGCAACGGCCAGCCGCTCGAGCCTGGCCGGATCTACGGCATCTCGAACGGCCTGCTGGATGCGCCCTGGCCCAAGGTGCTGCGCACCAAGGCGCAGTTCGCCAGCCTGCTGTGCCAGGGGGCGCCGGAAGACGCCTACTTCGAGATGCTGGCCGACACCACCCGCGCGCCCGACCTGCGCCTGCCGGAAACCGGCATGCCGATCGAGGTCGAGCGCATGCTGTCGCCGGTCTGCATCGAGATGGAAGGTTATGGCACCCGTACCTCGACGGTGGTCAAGCTGTACCGTGAGGGGGAGCCGGAATTGCATGAGCGGGTAGTGCAGCCAGATAGCCTCGCTACCTGAGCCGGCGCAAGCCGCCCCCACTCCCCCACGCGTGGGGGCATTACATTTGCGCGACATATTTACGCGCAAGGCGGCTCTAACATTGTTTCCCAATGGCAATCACATAAGGGAACACAATGAGCACTCCACTGAAACGCCTTGCCGTCCTGACCCTGCTGGCATGGGCCGCCGGCACCCCGTTCGCGGCCCACGCCGAGGCGCCACCGGCCCCGGCCAACAAATGGGTCACCGGCTACTACGGCGCCTACTTCTGGGACAACGCCGACTACCAGGCTCCCGAGCACGTCGACATGACCGCGATGACGCACTTCGTGTTCGCGCGCATCGGCCCGGGCGGCGGCAAGGCTGGCCGCGCGGGCGAGATCGTGCTGGGCGCCGGCAGCGCCCATGACCGGCGCGACCTCGGCCCCGGCGCGGCCTGGGACAAGACCGTCGAGGAATACCTGATCATGCGCGCCCACCAGGTGGGCACCAAGGCGATCATCATGCTCGGCGGCGAAGGGGACAACGCCGGCTTCATCGCTTCCTCGCAGCCGGCGGTGCGGCCAGTCTTCGTGAAAAACCTGGTCGACTACATGGTCGCCAAGGGCTACGACGGCGTCGACGTCGACTGGGAAGGCATCGCGGACAAGGCCGTCGAGGAGCAGGCCCTGTTGGAGGCCCTGATCGCCGACATCCGCAAGGAAGCGAATGCGCGTCCGCGCTACCAGGCCGAGCCGGTGATCATCACCTTCCCGGCCGGCATGCTGAACACCAACATCGACAAGGTCAGCGAGCACCACAAGCGCGTGGCCGGCCTGGTCGACCAGTACAACTTCATGAGCTACGGCATGGGCTGGTTCGGCCAGGGTTGGACCTCCACCACCTTCGCGCCGCTGACTGGCCACAAGGGCTCGCGCCCGATGTCGATCGCCAGCACCATCCAGATGTACGAGGACGCTGGCATCCCGCGTTCGAAACTCGGCATGGGCCTGGGTTTCTACGGCATGAACTACGCGCCGCCCTACACCGGTCCGGACCAGGAAACCGACGGCGACCTGAGCCAGTGGTCGGTGTTCGACGTGCGCTGGAACTACGCCCAGCTGCACAAGCACGGCTACCTGGACAAGGGCATCCATGCCTGGGACGAGGAGACTCAGACCAGCTACCGCACCTACCCGGGCGGCTACACCCCGGCCACCCGTACCGACTGGGCGACGGGCTACCTGAGCTACGAGGAACCGGCGACCATCGCCGCCAAGGGCGCCTGGGCGCACTCGACCCGCGCGGGCGAAGGCGCGGCCGGCACCATCATCTGGCTGGTCAACTACGGCAGCACCGACGGCGTCAACAACCCGCTGTTGACGGCCACCAAGAAGGCCTTCCTGGATCCGAATGCGGAGGAACCGGGCCCTTACCCGAACCCGCTGCCGCCAGCGCCCGTGCCTCAGGTAGCGGTGAGCTTCGCCAAGCCGAACGACTGGGGGAGCGGCTGGTGCGGCACCATGACGGTGAAGAACGTCGGCACGGTTGCCGGCTGGTTCGTGGCGGAGACCGACTTCCCGGACACCATCACCTCGCTCTGGAACGGCACCTACACGCTGGAAAACAACAAGCTGGTCGTGAAAGGCATGAACTGGAACAAGATGCTGCGTCCGGGCGACCAGACCGAGATCGGCCTGTGCGCGACGCGGCCGGCCAAGCCCGTGGAAACGCCGCCCGAACTGCCGGCCGGCGCCCTCACCGCCAGGCTGGTGATCACCGGCGACTGGGGCAGCGGCTACTGCGCCAAGGTGGCGGTGACCAATACCAGCACCGTGAAAGCAGTGCGCTGGACGGTAGCGTTGCCGGTGCAGGGTACGCCGAGCGGGCTGTGGAACGGCAAGTACACGCTGGAGAACGGCATCATGCGCCTGCAAGGTGCGGACTGGAATCCGGACCTGGCGCCGGGGGCGACCAATGATGATGCTGGGTTCTGTGCGAGCCGGTGAACTGCCAACGTGCGTTCAACGGTCGCAGGTCTAGTTGCGACCCCGGACACCCGCCCGCAACATGTCCCACAGCTGCGGCATCGCCGCATACGGATCGGCCGGCGGCTTCGCGTGCACCATCGCCTCGAAGCGTTCCACCGCCGGCTCCAGCGCGTCCGGGTGTGTGTAGATGTAGAACTGTCCCGCGCGAATCGCGTCGAAGGTGATCCGGGCCACATCCTGCGCCGTCAGCTTGCCCGACTCGACCGCCTTCTCGGTCAGCATCCGGGCTGCCATCTGGCTGGCGGTGGGGCGCCCGTGACTGGCCAGCTCGTCCGGACGGTTGCGCTCGGAATGGGCGATCCCGGTCGGCACGAAGTACGGGCACAGCACCGAGGCCTTGATGGGCGCGTCGACCAGCTGCAGGTCGTGGTGCAGGGTCTCGGTGAGCGCCACCACCGCGTGCTTCGAGACGTTGTAGACGCCCATCGCGGGCGGCGTCAACAGCCCGGCCATCGAGGCCGTGTTGACGATGTGCCCTTCGAAGTCGCCGTTGCGCGCCGCGCATTCGAGCATCACCCGGGTGAACACGCGCACCCCATGGATCACGCCCCACAGGTTTGCGCCCAGCACCCACTCCCAGTCCTGTTCCGAGCTCTCCCAGATCAGGCCGCCCGAGCCGACGCCCGCGTTGTTGAAGACCAGGTTGACGCAGCCGAAGCGGGCGATGGCCGAGTCAGCCAGTTCCTGCACATGCGAACCCTTGCTGACGTCGCACACCATCGACAGCACCTCGGCGCCTTGCGCCAACAGCTCTTCGGTGGCGTGTTCGAGCGCCTTCGGCTGGACGTCGGCCAGCACCAGTTTCATGCCCAGGCCGGCCGCCGTGTTCGCGAACTCGCGTCCCAGGCCGCTGGCTGCGCCGGTGATGACGGCCACCTTGCCGTGAAAGTCCTTCATCTTCGCTCCCCCTCGTATTCCGTTCAGACTGCCGACACGCCTCCGTCGACGGCCAGTATCTGTCCGGTGATGTGCTTGCCCGCATCGGAAGCGAACAGCACCACCGCGCCCTTCAGGTCCTCGTCGTCGCCCAGGCGGCCCAACGGCGCATCCTTGGCCAGGTTCTCGGCGCCGAACGCGGCCAGCACGCCCTTGGTCATTTTCGAAGGGAAGAAGCCCGGCGCGATCGAATTCACGGTGATCCCGTAGCGGCCCCATTCGCCGGCCAGCGCCCGCGTGAAGTTCACGACCGCCCCCTTGGAGGTGTTGTAGGCAATGGTCTGCATGGTGCCCGGCGGGTTGCCGGCCAGGCCAGCGATCGACGAGATACTGATGATACGCCCGTAGCGGCGCGGAATCATGGACAGTTTGGCGACCGCCTGGGTGACCAGGAAAATGCTGCGCACGTTCAGGTCCATCACCTTGTCCCAGGCCTCGAGCGGGTAGTCCTCGGCCGGCGCGCCCCAGCTGGCCCCGGCATTGTTGACCAGGATGTCGATGTGGCCGAGGCGGGCGATGGCCTCCTGCACGAAGCCCTGCACCCGGGTTTCGTCGGACAGGTCGGCGGCGATGGCGGAAGCATCGATGCCGCGCTCCTTCAGGTGGGCGACGGCCGCGTCGAGCTCGTCCTGCTTGCGCGCGGAAATCACGACGCGCGCGCCCTGCTCGCCGAGGGCTTCGGCCATCTGCAGGCCGAGGCCGCGCGAGCCGCCGGTGACGACGGCGGTCTTGTTCTGGAGTGAAAAGAGTTGCTGGGTGGTGCGCATGGGTGGCCTCCGTCCGCTCGTCAGATCTCGTAATCCATGCACTGGCGCCCTTCGCGCACCGCGCCGATGAAGGGCACCACCGCCTTGTGGGTCGGATGCTCGATATACGCCTGGAGCGCTGCGCGGTCGGCGAATTCCGAATACAGCACCACGTCGTAGGTCGCTTCCAGCCCCGGCTGGGCCAGTACCACCTCGAACCTCAGCTGTCCCGGCACGATATTCGCACATGCATCCAGCCGGCGCTTCATCTCGCGCGCATTGCTCGCCTTGTCAGCGCCTTCGGCTTCGTCCTTCAACTTCCACATCACGATATGTTTAATCATTCCACTTTCCTTACAAAAATCGATTTGGGCAAGTCGAGATTATCATGACAAGTACGGTCGTTCGTAAAGTTTTTGGCAAGTCACATTGCGCGCCGCAGCATGTCGATCGCCAGAGTGTAAACACACGCGCAGTTACAAAGTTGCTGCTTTTGCACAGCTCATCTGTAAGCTTCGTGTAAGTTTGGAGTAATCATCGTGTAAGGAAACCGGCACACACTCCGCGACAGCTGACAAACAATCAGCATTTCCGAAGCCTTTAATACCTATACGGAGACACACATGGCAATCACACCCGGAATGACCGCCGGCGGGAAGGCGGCACCTTCCTCCAGAGGGCTCACCAAGGAAGAGCGGAAAGTCATCTTCGCTTCCTCGCTCGGCACGGTGTTCGAGTGGTACGACTTCTATCTCTACGGCTCGCTTGCAGCCATCATCGCCAAGCAGTTTTTCATCGGCGACCCGACCACCACCTTCATTTTCGCACTGATGGCCTTCGCGGCCGGCTTCATCGTGCGCCCCTTCGGCGCCCTCGTGTTCGGCCGGCTCGGCGACATGATCGGACGTAAGTACACATTCCTGATCACGATCCTGATCATGGGCGCCTCGACCTTCCTGGTCGGGCTGTTGCCAAGCTACGCGACGATCGGCATCGCAGCGCCGATCATCCTGGTGTCCCTGCGCATCCTGCAAGGCCTGGCGCTGGGCGGCGAGTACGGCGGCGCGGCCACCTATGTGGCCGAGCACGCGCCGGAAGGCCGTCGCGGCTACTTCACGGCCTACATCCAGACCACCGCGACCCTCGGCCTGTTCCTGTCGCTGCTGGTCATCCTCGGCACCCGTACCGCCGTGGGCGAAGAAGAGTTCCAGGCCTGGGGCTGGCGTATTCCCTTCCTGATCTCGGTCGTGCTGCTGGGGATCTCGGTCTGGATCCGACTGGCGATGAACGAATCGCCGGCCTTTGCCAAGATGAAGGCGGAAGGCAAGACCTCGAAGGCGCCGCTGACCGAATCCTTCCTGAAGGCGAAGAACGCCAAGATCGTTTTCCTGGCGCTCGTCGGCCTGACGATGGGCCAGGCGGTGGTGTGGTACACCGGCCAGTTCTACGCGCTGTTCTTCCTCCAGCAGACCCTGAAGATCGATGGACCCACCGCGAACATCCTGGTCGCGATCGCGCTGGCACTGGCGACCCCCTTCTTCATCGTCTTCGGCATCCTGTCCGACAAGATCGGCCGTAAATGGATCATCCTCGGTGGCTGCCTGATCGCCGCGGCGACCTACTTCCCGATCTTCAAGGCCATCACCCACTACGGCAACCCGGCGCTGGAGCGCGCCATCCAGACCGCGCCGGTGGTGGTCGTGGCCGACCCGGAAACCTGCCATTTCCAGGTCGATCCGACCGGTACCAAGAAGTTCCCGTCCTCGTGCGACATCGCCACCCGCATGCTGACCGCCGCCTCGGTGAGCTACACCATCCAGGATGCGCCAGCCGGCTCGGTAGCGGCGGTCAAGGTGGGCGACACCACCTTCCAGTCCTTCAATGCCGTCATGACGCCGGATAACCTGAACTTCGACGCCGCGTCGAAGACCCAGGAAGACGCGCTCAAGAAACAGGTGACCGGCGCCTTGAAGGCCGCCGGCTACCCGGAAAAAGCCGACCCGGCAGAGGTGAACAAACCGATGCTGGTGCTGCTGCTGTTCATCCTGGTGCTCTACGTGACCATGGTGTACGGCCCGATCGCGGCCATGCTGGTCGAGATGTTCCCGACCCGGATCCGCTACACCTCGATGTCCCTGCCCTACCACATCGGCAACGGCTGGTTCGGCGGCATGCTGCCGACCATCTCCTTCGCGCTGGTCGCATTCAAGGGCGACATCTATTATGGCTTGTGGTATCCGATCATCATCGCGCTGATCACGGTCGTCATCGGTGGCCTGTTCGTCCGCGAGACCAAGGATAACCAGATCTACGCGGACGACTGATCATCGTCGGTCAACACGACAATGCCGCTGGAGACAGCGGCATTTTTTTTTATCCGGCGGCGCGTGCCGCGCGCCGGGGCCGGCTAGCGTCTGGCCGGATCGAGCAGCTTGCTGGACGGGGCGGTCAAGAGCACGGCGAGCCAGCCGATGAAGCTCAGGCACTTCCAGATACCGCCGAAGCACAGGAAGTGGACCAGCCACTGCGCCCAGTTCTCCGGCGAGCCCAGGCCGGCCGCGCGCAGCATCGGCAAGGTCAGGAGCGCGCTCAGCGCCGCCAGGCTGCCGACGAACCACCACTTTTGCGCCAGGTTCGTCCTTATCACATTCGTCATCGTCATCCCGTATTGGTTGAAACGCCATCGATGCTAGCACCGTCGGCGGTGGATAAACTCACGAATCCTCACATCCGTCGACACTAGTCCTCGCGCAGCGCGACGCCCGCCAGCTTCCAGCGCCACAGGCCTTGCCGGTCGAGGAGGAAGGCGACCCCGCCGCCGTCCGCCCGCTGCACGACGACCTGTTCCCAGCTGCGGTACGACAAGTCGTAGTTCACTTTCTCGCGCGGGCGCGCGTCCGCAGGCGCAGCCGGTTCCAGCGGCCGGACCCGGATATCGCCGGCATCGAGCATCGCCGCCACCCCGGCCGGCGATACGGCCGCATCGACCACCGGATCGACGACGGCCAGTACCATCCGCTGCCCCAGCGCCGCAAACGGGTTCTTGCGGCGCTCCTCCTGCGCCCCGCCGGCACTGAGGCGGCGCATCAGCTGGAGCTTGACGCTCTCGCGCAGCCGCGGGAAATCGACGTACTGGGCCAGCGCCTGGACGTCGCGCGCCTCGACGGCGGCGCGCATCCGGTACAGCTGCCAGTGCGGGCTGGCATAGACGGCGGCGGCCAGGAGGGCAGCGAGGATGGCGGTTCCAATCAGGGCAGGCTTTTTCTTCATGGCGAGTACGGGAAGGTGGCGAGGCCGCCAGTATAGGCAGGGCTGCGGCGCACACGCGCGCGCCAGGCGCCGGCATCGCGCTACCATCCGAACACAAACTCGAGAGGAGCGGCCCGTGTTCGAACAGGTGGAAGGCCAGGTACAGGCTGCGGTCGAATGGCTGCGGCTGTTCGTGGAAGCGCTCGGCGCGCTGGTGATCGCGGCCGGCGTCGCGCTGGTGGTGCTGGCGCTGGCGCGGCACCTGCTGTTCGACCGCGGCGGCAGCTTCATTCCGATCCGCCTGCGCTTCGCGCGCTACCTGACGCTCGCGCTCGAGCTGCAGCTGGCGGCCGACATCCTGTCGACCTCGGTAGCGCCGACCTGGGACCGGATCGGCAAGCTGGCCGCCATCGCCGTGATCCGGACCGCCCTCAACTACTTCCTCAACAAGGAACTGCAAGCCGAGAGCGCGGCCGAGGGTGCGCCCGACGCGCAGCGCCCCAAGGCGGCGCCGCCCGAAGCGCTCAGCCGCTGAAGCCCCTGCCCTCCGCGGCCAGGCGCTCGAGCAGCGGCGCCGGCTTCCATGCATCGCCATGACGGCCGCCGGCGTAGGTGCGGACCGCCTCCAGCACGGCCGGCAGGCCAACCGTGTCGGCGTAGAACATCGGGCCGCCGCGGTGCAGCGGGAAGCCGTAGCCGCTCAGGTAGACCATGTCGATGTCGGAGGCGCGCAGCGCGATGCCTTCTTCCAGGATCTTCGCGCCTTCGTTCACCAGTGCAAACACCAGGCGCTCGACGATCTCGGAATCAAGGATCTCGCGCCGTTCGAGGCCGAGGTCTTGCGAATGCCGCACGATCATGTCGTTCACCGTCTGCGAAGGCGTGGCCTTGCGCTCGCCCGCCGCGTAGTCGTACCAGCCGGCGCCGCTCTTCTGGCCGAAGCGGCCCGCTTCACACAACAGGTCGGCGGTCTTCGAATAGGCGATCTGCGGCGACTCGATCGCGCGGCGCTTGCGGATGTACCAGCCGACGTCGTTGCCGGCCAGGTCGCTCATGCGGAACGGGCCCATCGCGAAGCCGAAGCGCTCGATCGCACGGTCGACCTGTTCGGGCAGCGCGCCTTCGTCCAGCAGGAAGTAAGCCTGGCGCAGATACTGTTCCAGCATGCGGTTGCCGATGAAGCCGTCGCACACGCCCGAGACCACGCCCGTCTTCTTGATCTTCTTCGACAACCCCAGGCAGGTGGCCAGCACGTCCTTGCCGGTTTCCCTGCCGCGCACGATCTCGAGCAGCTTCATGACGTTGGCCGGGCTGAAGAAATGCAGGCCAATCACGTCCTGCGGGCGCGCGGTAAAGGCAGCGATGCGGTCCAGGTCGAGCGTCGAGGTATTCGACGCCAGGATCGCGCCCGGCTTCATCGTCGCGTCGAGCTGGCGGAACACCGACTCCTTCACGCCCATGTCCTCGAACACGGCTTCGATCACGATGTCGCTCGCGGCGATGTCGGCATAGGACAGCGTGCCCGTGATGAGACCGATGCGCTGTTCGCACTTCTCCTGCGTCAGCTTGCCTTTCCTGACGGTGTTCTCGTAGTTCTTGCGGATCGTGGCCAGGCCCTTGTCCAGCGCGTCCTGCCTGGTCTCGAGGATGGTGACGGGGATGCCGGCGTTGGCGAAATTCATGGCGATGCCGGCGCCCATCGTGCCTGCGCCGATCACGGCCGCGCGCTCGATTCTCCGCACCGGGGTGTCCGATGGCACGTCCGGCACCTTGCTTGCCGCACGCTCGGCCATGAAGGCGTGGCGCAGGGCTTGCGATTCCGGCGTTTGCATCAGGTGCAGGAAGCGCTCGCGCTCGAATTTCAAGCCGTCCTCGAAGGGCATGGTCACCGAGGCGGCGACGGTCTCGACACACTCCACAGGTGCCGGGAACGGGCCGGCCATCGCCCTGGCCGACTCACGCGAGGACTGCAGGAAAGCTTCGTGATTCGGGTAATCGACCTGGCGGTCGCGCACTTTCGGCAGGGGCCGAACACCGGCGACCTTGCAGGCGAAGGCGACGCTCGCCGCCACCAGGTCGGTCCCGGCCGGGAAGACCTCGTCGAACAGCGCGGTACCGGCCAGTTTTTCCGATGGCACCGGCGTGCCCGACACCACCATGTTCAGGGCCATCTCCAGGCCGACCATGCGCGGCATGCGCTGGGTGCCGCCGGCGCCCGGCAACAGTCCGAGCTTCACTTCCGGCAGCGCGATCAGGGCGCCAGGCAGCGCCACGCGGTAGTTGCAGCCCAGCGCCAATTCCAGGCCGCCACCCATGCAGACGCTGTGGATCGCCGCCACCACCGGCTTGCTGCAATCCTCGACCACCCGGATCAGGGTGTGCAGGGTCGGCTCGGCGAGCGCCTTGGGCGAATTGAATTCGCGGATGTCGGCGCCGCCCGAGAAGGCCTTGCCGGCGCCGGTGAGCACGATGGCCTCGATGGCGTCGTCGGCTTCGGCGCGGCGGATCGCCTCGACGGCGGCGGTCCGGGTCGCGAGGCCCAGGCCGTTCACCGGCGGATTGTTCAGGGTCACCACGGCAACATTGCCTTGCACGGTGTAGTCGGCGCTCATGTCTCTCGTTCTCCTTGTGGGTGGTATCGGCTATCCGCTTCACTATACAACACAAAAGCACGCCCGTATTATTTTACGAAGCCTCCGTGTATGCCAGAATAGCGCCCCGACCACGCTACCGCTTACGAACATGGAAAAACTGATCGCGCAACTTGTCCGCCTCTACCTGTTGCCCGAGCTGACCACGCCCGAAGAACTGGCACGGCACTTCGGCGAAGGCCATCCGCTGGCGCTGCCGCTGGTCTCGGGCGACGACCTGACGCGCGCCATCGTCATCGATTTCGCCCGGGACCGCCACAGCGCGCCGGACCGGCACTGGACCGACCTGTGCGCGGTAGCGAACCGCCTCCAGGAGGCCTACGGATTCCCGGCGCCCGCCGTCAGCATCACCGGGGTCAACAGCTTCCGCCTGTGGCTGTCGCTGGAGGAGCCGGTGCCGCTGGGCGATGCGCGCCGCTTCCTGTCGATGCTGCGCGACGCGCACTTCCCGGAACTGGACCTGCAGGCCACCACGACCGTCGAACTGCCGCCCTGCCGCAATGCGGCCTCGAGCAAGTGGGCGGCCTTCATCCATCCGGGCATGGGCGCCTCGTTCGCGGAGGAAGCGGGACTGGACGCGGCGCCGCCGGTGACGGCGCAGGTGGGCTTCCTGGAAGGGCTGGAAAGCATCGGCAAGGCGCAGTTTTTCGATGCGCTGGTGTCGATGAAGCAGTCCGATGCGGCGATGCCAGCTGCGGCGCCGATCGAGCCGGCGGCGAAGGAAGGCTTGCTGCTGAAGGATGCCACGCTCGAGGACATCGTGCGCCATCTGCACGCGATGAACATCGAGCCGACGTTCCGTCACCTGCTGTCCAGGTAGCGCGCCTGTGATGGCCCGGCAGACGCATGCTGCCGGCACCAGGGGAAGTTTTTTTTCATCGTCGGAATGGCGTTGCCGACGCTCACGCGCTGGGCAGCCGGTGCTCGAAATAGATGTCGCGCAGCTTGTTCTTCTGAATCTTGCCGGTGCCACCCATCGGCAGCGCCTCGGTGAAGACGACGTCGTCCGGGATCCACCACTTGGCCACCTTGCCCTCGTAGAAGGCCAGCAGCTCCTCGCGCGACACCTCCGCGCCGGGGCGCTTGACCACCACCAGCAGCGGGCGCTCGGCCCACTTCGGATGGGTCACGCCGATGCAGGCCGCCTGCAGCACGGCCGGATGGGACATCGCGATGTTCTCCAGGTCGATCGAGCCGATCCACTCGCCGCCCGACTTGATCACGTCCTTGCTGCGGTCGGTGATTTGCAGGTAGCCGTCGGCGTCGATGGTGGCCACGTCGCCGGTCGGGAACCAGCCGTCGGCAAGCACATCGCCACCCTCGCCGCGGAAGTAGCCGGAAACCACCCACGGTCCCTTCACCAGCAGGTGGCCTTGGGTAGCGCCATCCCAGGGGAGCTCGCTGCCGTCGTCGTCGACGATCTTCATGTCGACGCCATAGATCGCATGCCCCTGCTTGCGCAGCACGGCGCGCTGCCCTGCCTCCGGCAGCGCCAGGTGCTTGCCCTGCAGGGTGCAGGCGGTGCCGAGCGGCGACATCTCGGTCATGCCCCAGGCGTGCACGACCTGCACGCCGAGCTGGTCGATGAGGGTGTCCATCATGGCCGGCGGGCAGGCCGAGCCGCCGATCACGGTGCGGCGGAAGCTCGAGAAGCGCAGCCCGTTCTGCATGACGTGATTGACCAGGCCGAGCCAGACGGTCGGCACGCCGGCCGAGAAGGTGACGCCCTCTGCCTCGAACAGCTCGTAGAGCGACTTGCCGTCCAGCGCCGGCCCCGGGAACACCATCTTCGCGCCCGACAGCGGCACCGAGTACGGCAGGCCCCAGGCGTTCACATGGAACATCGGCACCACCGGCAGCACCACATCCAGACTCGAGACGTTGAGGGCGTTCGGCATGGCCGACGCATAGGCGTGCAGCACGGTGGAGCGGTGCGAATACAGGGCGCCCTTGGGGTTGCCGGTGGTGCCCGAGGTGTAGCACAGGCTTGCCGCCGAGCGTTCGTCGAACTGCGGCCAGGCATAGTCGCCCGACGACGATGCGACCAGGTCCTCATAGCACAGCAGCATGCGGATGCTGGTTTCCTGCGGCATGTGGGCGCGCTCGCACATCGCCACGTAGCCCTTGATGGTCTTGCAGTGGCGCGCCATCGCCTCGATCGCGGGCAGGAAAGTCATGTCGAAGAACAGGTACTGGCCTTCGGCGTGGTTGATGATGTAGGCGATCTGCTCCGGGTGCAGGCGCGGGTTGATGGTGTGCAGCACCGCGCCCGACCCCGACACCGCATAGTAGAGCTCCATGTGGCGGTAGCCGTTCCAGGCGAGCGTTGCGACCCGGTCGCCCAGGCCCACGCCGAGGCGCTGCAGCGCCTGGGCCATGCGGCGGGCGCGCGCTTCGCATTCGCGGTAGGTGTAACGGTGGATGTCGCCTTCCACCCGGCGCGAGACGATCTCGGTGCCGCCGTAGTGACGGGCGGCGAATTCGATCATGCTCGAGACCAGCAGCGGCTGGTCCATCATCTGGCCCATCAGCGGGCTGAGCGGGTAAGCGGCGGAAGCGTCGGTCGTCACGGCGGTCATCGGGTCTCCAGGGACGGATTAACAACGGGCGAGTGTCGGCCGCTCCGTGAGATTTCGTCAATGCAATTCGATTGCGCGGCGCAGCATGCCGGGGTGTTCAGGTGCGCTAACGGAATCGGCCCGGTACGGTAGAATCCTGCCAGTACCGCTTGCATAAGCAATGACGACCACTTCAACCGGATCGGAGCCGCTATTACTGCTGACGAACTGCCCTTCACCAACTCGTTCGCCGAGTTGCCGCCGGCCTTTTATACCCGGCTGATGCCGACGCCCTTGCCGTCGCCCTATTTCATCGCTGCCAGCGCACCCGCGGCGGCGCAGGTAGCGCTCGACCCGCAGGCGCTGGCGCAGGAGGATTTCGTCGCCGTCTTTACCGGCAACAAGGTCGCGGTGCGTTCCCAGCCGCTGTCCGCCGTGTATTCCGGCCACCAGTTCGGTGTCTGGGCCGGCCAGCTCGGCGATGGGCGTGCGATCGTGCTCGGCGACCTGCCAGGCCCTGGCGGCCCCATGGAAGTGCAGCTCAAGGGCGCCGGCCTGACGCCCTACTCGCGCATGGGCGACGGCCGCGCCGTGCTGCGCTCGTCGATCCGCGAATTCCTGTGTTCCGAAGCCATGGCCGCGCTCGGCATCCCGACCACCCGCGCCCTGATGCTGACCGGTTCGCACCAGCGCGTCATGCGCGAGAGCGTCGAGACCGCCGCCGTGGTCACGCGCATGGCGCCGAGCTTCGTGCGCTTCGGCTCCTTCGAGCACTGGCACTACCGCAACAAGCAGGACGAACTGAAGATCCTGGCCGACTATGTCATCAAGGGCTGGTACCCGGAATTCGCCGGCGCCGCCAATCCCTACAAGGAACTGCTGGCCGAAGTCACGCGCCGTACCGCGCGTACCATCGCAGCGTGGCAGGCGGTCGGCTTCATGCATGGCGTCATGAACACCGACAATATGTCGATCCTCGGCCTGACGCTCGACTACGGCCCCTTCGGCTTCATGGAAGCCTTTGACGCCAATCACATCTGCAACCACACCGACCAGGGCGGCCGCTATTCCTATGCCAACCAGGTGCCGGTGGGCCACTGGAACTGCTACGCGCTCGGCAACGCCCTGCTGCCCCTGATCGGCACCCCCGAAGACACCGAGGAAGCGCTCGATGCCTACCGCCCCGCTTTTGGGGCCCGGATGGACGAGCTGCTGCATGCCAAGCTCGGCCTGCTCGATACGCGCGACACGGACAGCGCCCTGTTCGACGACATGTTCCAGCTGCTGCAGGCCAACCACGCCGACTTCACGCTGTTCTTCCGGCGCCTGGGAGAGCTGCGGCTGGATGGCGGCCAGGAAGCCGACGCGCCCGTGCGCGACCTGTTCCTCGACCGCGAAGCTTTCGATGCCTGGGCCGGCCAGTACCGCGCCCGCCTGCGCCTCGAGGGCAGCAAGGACGAACTCCGGCGCGCGGCCATGCACCGCGTCAACCCGAAATACGTGCTGCGCAACTACCTGGCCCAGACCGCGATCGAACAGGCGCAGAACGGCGACTTCGGCGGCGTGCACAAGCTCCTTGGCGTCCTCGAGCGCCCCTTCGACGAGCAACCCGAAAACGCGGCCTATGCGGCCCTGCCGCCCGACTGGGCCGCCCACCTCGAAGTGAGCTGCTCTTCCTGAACCTGTTTTACGTTAGACGAGACCGACGAGACCGACATGAACGACAAAGTGACCAAGAGCGACGCCGAGTGGCGCGCCCAGCTCGACCCGATGGAATACCAGGTGACCCGCCACGCCGCCACCGAGCGCGCCTTCACCGGCAAGTACTGGGACCACCACGAACACGGGATCTACCACTGCGTCTGCTGCGACACCCCGCTGTTCGAATCCGACGCCAAGTTCGATTCCGGCTGCGGCTGGCCGAGCTATTTCAAGGCGCTCGACCCCGACAACGTCATCGAGAAGGTCGACCGCACGCACGGCATGGTGCGCACCGAGATCATCTGCGCGGTCTGCGACGCCCACCTCGGCCACGTGTTCCCGGACGGCCCGCCGCCGACCGGCTTGCGCTACTGCATCAACTCCGCGTCGATGCGCTTCGAACCCCTCTGAGGACAGGACCCGCACACCTATGATCAAGTTTTTGTTCGACATGCTGCCGGTGATCCTGTTCTTCGGCATCTATAAGTATGGGGAAAACAACCAGGAATGGGCCCACGGGCTGGTGACCGAGCATCTCGGCTTCCTGATCTCGGGCGGCGCGGTGCCGGCGGCGCAGTCGCCGATCCTGCTGGCGACCGCGGTCACGATCCTGGCCACGGTGCTGCAGATCGTCTACCTGCTTGCCCGCCGCAAGAAGGTCGACGGGATGCTGTGGCTGTCGCTGGGCGTGGTGGTGATCGCCGGCGGCGCCACCATCTACTTCCACGACGACACCTTCATCAAGTGGAAGCCGACCATCCTGTACTGGGCCTTCGGCATTGCCCTGCTGCTGGCGCAGCTGCTGTACCGCAAGAACCTGATGCGCTCGGCGCTCGGGGGTGCGATGAACCTGCCGGACGCGGTGTGGAACCGTGTTCTCTATGCCTGGATCGCCTTCTTCACCGTGCTGGGCCTGCTGAACCTCTTGATGGCCTTCGTGGTCTTCCGTAGCGATACCGGCGCCTGGGTCAGCTTCAAGCTGTTCGGCATCACCGGCATCCTGTTCGCCTTTATCGTGATTCAATCGCTGTTCCTGTCCAAACATATCCAGGAGGATGCTCAAAATGGAAGCTAACCGTACCGAACGCCTGCGCGAACGCCTGCAGGCCGAACTCGCCCCCTCCGTCCTCGAGATCAGCGACGACTCGCACCTGCACGCCGGCCATGCCGGCGCCGCTTCCGGAGGCAGCCATTACAGCGTCAAAATCGTGTCGGACAAGTTCCAGGGCCTGACGCTGGTCATGCGCCATCGTCTTGTGTATGATGCCGTTCACGAAATGATCAACAAGGCGGAAATCCATGCGCTGGCCATCACGGCCCTTGCTCCTTCGGACGCCGCCTGAACTCATCTTCAGTCTGCTTTAAGAATAGTGGTCGACAATCTGTAACGCGTAGTACCGGAACCTGAAGTACAAGAACTAATCAAATCACGTCCAAGCACATCCCTTCCCACAGGAATTCCAGAAATGACTTTTAAGCCAGCACGCCTGCTGTTAGCGCTGATCGCCGTTGCCGCAGCCCCTGCCTTTGCCCAGAACCTCGCCGTCGTCAACGGCAAAGCCATCCCGACCTCGCGCGTCGAAGAAGCCGTCAAGCAGCTGGTCGCCGCCGGCCAGGGCCAGGATTCGCCGCAGATGCGCAACGCGATCAAGCAAGAGATGATCGCCCGCGAAGTGCTGATGCAGGAAGCCATCAAGCAGGGCTACGACAAGAAGCCGGAAGTCCGCGCGGCCCTCGACAACGCCCGCCAGGCCATCGTCGTCAACCAGCTGGCACGCGACTACATCACCAAGAACCCGGTGACCGATGCCGAAGTCAAGGCCGAGTACGACCGCTTCAAGGCCCAGACCGGCGACAAGGAATACCACGTGCGCCACATCCTGCTGGAAACCGAAGCCGAAGCCAACGCCGTGATCGCCAAGATCAAGGGCGGCGCCAAGTTCGAAGACCTGGCCAAGCAGTCGAAGGACACCGGCACCGCCAACACCGGCGGCGACCTGGACTGGGCTGCCCCATCTTCGTTCCCGCCCGAGTTCGCCGCCGGCTTCACCGGCCTGCAGAAAGGCGCCGTCACCGACAAGCCGGTGAAGACCGCCAACGGCTTCCACGTCATCAAGCTGGACGATACCCGTGCAGCCAAGCTGCCTTCGCTGGAGGAAGTCAAGCCGCAGATCCAGGACGCCCTGTCCCAGAAAAAGCTGGCCGACTACCGCGACCAAATGGTCAAAAAGGCAAAGGTGCAGTAAGATGTACTACCCCGGTGCCGCGTGGCACCGGTTCTTGCCGCCGCGCGGCGAACTTTTTCGTGTTTAGATAGGACCTCAACAATGATTTTGAAGCCAGCCCGCCTGTCCTTGGCACTCAGCTTAGCCATGACCGCGATGATCGCCGCGCCTGCATTCGCGCAGAACGCCGCGACGGTCAATGGCAAGCCCATCCCGGCGGCAAAAGTCGACCAGATGGTCAAGCAAGTGGTCGCACAAGGCCGCGCCACCGATTCGCCGCAGCTGCGCGACGCCATCAAGAAAGACCTGATCGGCCGTGAAGTCCTGATCCAGGAGGCCGACAAGGCCGGTATCGGCGGCCGCGCCGAAGTCAAGGCAGCGATCGACAACGCGCGCCAGAGCATCATCATCAACGCGATGCTGGCCGACTACGTCAAGAAGAACCCGATCAAGGATGCCGAGATCAAGGCCGAGTACGACAAGTACAAGGCGCAGGTCGGCGACAAGGAATACCGCGCCCGCCACATCCTGGTGCCTACCGAAGACGAAGCCAAGGCCATCATCACCAAGCTGAAGGGCGGCGCCAAGTTCGAAGACCTGGCCAAGGCCCAGTCGAAAGACGGTTCGGCAGCCAACGGCGGCGACCTGGACTGGGCAAGCCCGGCCAACTACGTGCCTGAGTTCTCGAAGGCCATGACCGCCTTGCAAAAAGGCGCGATCACCGACACCCCGGTCAAGAGCCAGTACGGCTTCCACGTGATCAAGCTGGAAGACGTCCGCGCCGCCAAGATCCCGGCCCTGGACGAAGTCAAGCAGCAGGTCGCGGAACAGCTGCAGCAGCGCCAGCTGGCGCAGTACCGCGAAAGCCTGGTCAAGAAGGCCAAGATCCAGTAACAACGGCCCTGCCGAACCAGAAAGCGCTCCACCGGAGCGCTTTTTTAATGCCTGCTGCTCTGGCGCTACGTATCAATCTTCGTCGCAGTGCTGCGGACCGCCGGGATAGTCGCCGTTGTTGTACTCGTCGAGGATGCCGGCCCAGGCGCGCTGCAGCTGGCAGGCGCCTTTGACGCAGGTGCCGGGCGTGGCGGCCGCGAACCAGGCGCCGGCGGCCACGATCACCGAACGCACGCTGTTCGGGGCCGAGGCGCCGGCGGCGGTATTCAGCACGGCCGCGATGTACTGGTGGGCCAGGATGAAATAGGCGTCGCCGCGTACCGGGCTGTCGAGCACCTGCTGCCAGGTCAGGCCACTGCCGAAGAAGGCCGCATCGCGCGCGTAGCCCTTGGGCCAGACGACATCCGGTTTGTTGCCCCAGTAGCCTTGCGTGCGCACGCAGCCCTTCGGCGGGCAGGTGCAGTCCGCCAGCAGGGCGTCGGGCGTCACGCCCTGGACCGTGAGCAGGCTGTCGCAGCCGGCGGCGCCTAGGCTCGCTCGCAGCGGTTCGCTGGCCAGTGCCACCGTCGGCATGGCGGCCATGCCCAGCACGAGACCTACTGCAAGGATGAGTCGACGAGCGAGACGCGTGCAGCCGGTACGCAGTTTCATGAATTCCTCCGTGGAAGTGATTGACGGCCCAGACCGTCAGGCTTCCATCATGCGCATGCATCGGACTTGTTGGTTTGCGTGAGCTCATCCGTCCAAGCGCTTGATTTATAACCATATTCTTACGGAAATAATGGAGGCTTGCGCCGTGCTCCTACGTGCTCCTGCTCGCCCGTCCTATTGAACGTCGGGCCAGGATGGCTACCATCGAAGCGCGTGTCATCCAAAGGAGAAGAGCATGGGCAAGCAGCAATCGAAGACGGCGACGCCGAAGCAGGACACGGGGACGGGCGGAGGCAACGACGGGCTCTGGCATTACGAAGTACCCCGGCAGGAAGCCGGTGCGGGGGCGATGCAGTCCAACTCGGCCCACTACACGGGCGGCGCCCATGGCGGGGATAGCCAGCAGGGCGACTTCCTGGCATCGCCGCCGGAGGCCAATGCGATGCCGGCCGGCGCGCCGCAGACCAGCCGCGGCAGCGCGGCGGGGTCACGCGGGAGCGCGGGTGGTAGCGGGCCGGGTGCGGGCGGCGGCGAGCCGGCGCCGGTCGGCAATGGTACAAAAGACGAGCCGGTGTGGGGTTCGTAGGGTGGGCGGCTCTGCCGCCCACGCGGTGATAGCTCACCGTTGATATTGTGCACAGGCGGATCTCGCCCGGTTTGAACGCGTGGGCGTCCGTCATTCCCGGCATTGCCGGAAATGACCCCGCCCACCCTACAAAAAACGCCTCCGAAGAGGCGTTTTTGATTGCGAGCTCAAGCGTTTAGCCGACCCACTTGCGCGCATTGCGGAACATGCGCAGCCACGGCGCCTCATCGCCCCACGATTCCGGCGCCCACGAATGCACGGCGGCGCGGAACACGCGCTCGGCGTGCGGCATCATCGCGGTGAAGCGCCCGTCCTCGGTCGTGACGGCGGTCAGGCCGCCCGGCGAGCCGTTCGGGTTGAACGGATAGGATTCGGTGGCCTGGCCGCGGTTGTCGACGTAGCGCAGCGACTTGACCACCGCATCGAGATCGCCGGTCAGCGAGAAGTCGGCGAAACCTTCGCCGTGGGCGATGGCGATCGGCGCCTGCGTGCCCGCCATGCCGTCGAAGAAGATCGACGGCGAGTCCAGCACCTCGACCATGCCGAAGCGGGCTTCGAACTGCTCCGACTTGTTGCGGGTGAATTTCGGCCAGGCATGCGCACCCGGGATGATGGCCTTCAGGTTGCTCAGCATCTGGCAGCCGTTGCACACGCCCAGGCCGAAGGTGTCCGGACGCGCAAAGAAGGCGGCGAACTGATCCGACAGCTGCGGGTTGAACAGGATGGTCTTGGCCCAGCCCTCGCCCGCCCCCAGCACGTCGCCGTAGGAGAAGCCGCCGACGGCGATCACGCCGTGGAAGTCGGTGAGCGAAGCGCGGCCGGCGATCAGGTCGCTCATGTGCACGTCGATCGCGGCGAAGCCGGCCTGGTGCATTACCCAGGCGGTCTCGATGTGCGAGTTCACGCCCTGCTCACGCAGGATCGCCACGCGCGGACGCACGCCCGTGGCGATGAACGGGGCTGCCACGTTCTCGCCCAGCTCGAACGTGATCTTCGGCGAGATGCCGGGGTCGCTCTCGTCCAGCAGGCGCTCGTATTCCTGGTCGGCGCAATCCGGGTTGTCGCGCAGGCGCGCGATGCGCCAGCTGGTCTCGCTCCACAGGCGATGCAGCTCGCTGCGCTTCTCACTGTAGATCACCTTGGCGTCGCGCGTGAATTCGATCACGCCGCGGTCGTTCAGCTTGCCGATGATGTGGCTGCAGGCGCCCAGGCCAAGCTCGCGCAGCACCGCCATCACCGCCTGTTTGTCATCCGCGCGCACCTGCAGCACCGCGCCCAGCTCTTCACTGAACAGCGCGCGCAGGGTCAGCTCGTTGCGGCGCTCGCCCACTTGCGTGGTCCAGTTCTTGGCGTCGCCCCAGTCGGAGGCGTGCTCGCCTTCCATGGTGAGAATATCGAGGTTGACCGACACGCCGGCGCGGCCGGCGAAGGCCATTTCCACCAGGGTGGCATACAGGCCGCCATCCGAACGGTCGTGGTAGGCCAGCAGCTTGCCCTCGCGGTTCAAACGCTGCACCGCGTTGAAGAAGGCCTTCAGGTCTTCCGGTGAATCCACGTCCGGCACGCTGTCGCCGATCTGCTGGGTCACCTGCGCCAGGCTTGATGCGCCGAGGCGGTTCTTGCCGCGGCCCAGGTCGACCAGCACCAGGGAGGTCTCACCGAGATCCGTGCGCAGTTGCGGGGTCAGCGAACGGCGGATGTCCTGCACCGGGGCGAAGCTCGAGACGATCAGGGACACCGGCGAAATGACGGACTTGCTCTCACCGTCGTCGTTCCAGGTGGTGCGCATCGACAGCGAATCCTTGCCGACCGGGATCGACACGCCCAGCGCCGGGCACAGTTCCATGCCCACCGCCTTCACGGTGTCGAACAGCGCGGCGTCCTGGCCCGGCTGGCCGCAGGCCGCCATCCAGTTGGCCGACAGCTTGATGTCGCCGATCGCGTCGATGGCGGCGGCGGCGATGTTGGTGATCGCCTCGCCGACGGCCATGCGGCCGGAAGCGGCGGCGTCGATCACCGCCAGCGGGGTGCGCTCGCCCATCGCCATCGCTTCGCCCAGGAAGCCCTCGTAGGACATGGCGGTGACGGCGCAGTCGGCCACCGGTACCTGCCACGGACCGACCATCTGGTCGCGCACGCTCATCGCGCCCACGCTGCGGTCGCCGATCGTGATCAGGAAGGACTTGTCGCCCACCGTCGGCAGCAGCAGCACGCGGCGCGCCGCCTCAAGCAGCTCGATGCCGGTCAGGTCGATCGCCGGGAAGTCGTATTTCACATGCTCGACCTCGCGCAGCATCTTGGGCGGCTTGCCGAGCAGGACGTCCATCGGCATGTCGACCGGATAATGGGACGAGCTGCCTTCGGCCTGCGGGTCGATCACGCGCAGCTGGCGTTCCTCGGTGGCAGTCCCGACCACCGCGTACGGGCAGCGTTCGCGCTCGCACATCGATGCAAATTTATCAAGGTCCATTGGCGAAATTGCCAACACATATCTTTCTTGAGACTCGTTTGACCAAATTTCCTTCGGTGCCATACCCGACTCTTCGAGCGGCACCTTGCGCAGGTCGAACAGCGCGCCGCGCTTGGCGTCGTTGACGATCTCCGGGAAGGCGTTCGACAGGCCGCCGGCGCCGACGTCGTGGATCGAGATGATCGGGTTGTCCTCGCCCATCTGCCAGCAGCCGTTGATGACTTCCTGGGCCCGGCGCTCCATCTCCGGGTTGCCGCGCTGGACCGAGTCGAAGTCCAGGTCGGCGGTATTGGTGCCGGTCGCCATCGAGGACGCGGCCGAGCCGCCCATGCCGATGCGCATCCCCGGGCCGCCCAGCTGGACCAGCAGGCTGCCGACCGGGATCTCGTCCTTGTGGGTGTGCGCGCTTGAAATGCTGCCGATGCCGCCGGCGATCATGATCGGCTTGTGATAACCGTACACGTTGCCGGCCACGCCGACGTTCTGCTCGTAGGTACGGAAGTAACCGCCCAGTACCGGGCGGCCGAATTCGTTGCTGAAGGCGGCGCCGCCGAGCGGGCCGTCGATCATGATCTGCAGCGGCGAGGCGATGCGCTCCGGCTTGCCCACGATGGCGTCCACGCGGCCGGCCGCGCCGGCGCTGACGTCGGAAGCGTTCTCCCACGGCCGCTGCGCATCCGGCAGCAGCAGGTTCGACACGGTGAAGCCGGTCAGGCCGGCCTTCGGCTTGGCGCCGCGGCCGGTCGCGCCCTCGTCGCGGATCTCGCCGCCGGCGCCGGTGGAGGCGCCCGGGAACGGGGAGATCGCGGTCGGGTGGTTGTGGGTCTCGACCTTCATCAGCGTGTGCACCAGTTCCGTCGACGGTGCGTACTCCTGGCCCTGGCGCGGGAAGAAACGGGTCACGGTGGCGCCCTCGATGATCGAGGAGTTGTCGCTGTAGGCGACCACGGTGCCGCGCGGGTTCAGCTGGTGGGTGTTCTTGATCATGCCGAACAGCGACTTGTCCTGCTTCACACCGTCGATGATCCAGTCGGCGTTGAAGATCTTGTGGCGGCAGTGCTCACTGTTCGCCTGCGCGAACATCATCAGCTCGACGTCGGTCGGATTGCGCTTGGCCTTGGTAAAGGCTTCGTGCAGGTAGTCGATCTCGTCGATCGACATCGCCAGGCCCAACTCGGTATTGGCGCGCACCAGCGCTTCGCGGCCCTGCCCGATCACGTCCACGGTCTCGAGCGGACGGCCTGCGAGCTCGTCGAACAGGCGCTGGGCCTCATTGGCGTTGCGCAGCACGGTCTCGGTCATGCGGTCGTGCAGCAGCGCGGCCACGGCCTGCAGCTCCTCCTCACCCAGCTTCTTCGGCGCACCGAAGCCGGTGCCGAGGATGCCGCCCTTGAGCACGACGGTATAGCCGACGCCCCGTTCGATGCGGTGCACATGCGCCATGCCGCAGTTGTGCGCGATGTCGGTGGCCTTCGAGGCCCACGGCGAGATCGTGCCCAGGCGCGGAATCACGAAGAACTCCTCGGTCACGCCTTCGTACAGCGTCTGCGCCGCAGGCTCGCCATAGGTCAGCATGGCGGCCAGGCGCTCGGTATCGTCAGTACTCAGCGCTGCGCTGCTGTCGATGAAATGAAAGAAGCGCGCCTGGACTGCGGCAATCGACGGTGCGACGGCTTGCAACTGCGACAGGAGGCGTTGGCTACGGAAGGCGGAAAGGGCGTTGGAACCCGGCAGAATCAACATGGCTGAGAAGTTGGTTGATGCAGCGTCGCTGCTTGGGTGGAAGATAGCCCGCCATTATACAGTGTTGCAATGCAGCGTTGCATTCCCACCAGCGAGTTCATTGTAGAACGGACATTTCTTGATCCTGGGGGAACTGTTCGGTATTGTAAGGGATATATAACTAAAACAAGGTGCATAGGCACCAGACAGGAACCGACGCGAGATGCAAGAGAACGCCAACCTGACCGTACTGATCGTCGATCCCAACGGCGGCATGCGCGCCAGCCTGCAGAACATGCTGAACCAGGCCGGCATCACCAAGGTCGAGTCGGCGGTCAATGCCGGCACCGCGATCAAGCAGCTCGCCAAGCGCAGCTACGACATCGTCCTCTGCGAATACGACCTCGGCGGCCCGCAAGGCGACGGCCAGGACGGCCAGCAGCTGCTCGAAGACCTGCGCCACCACCGCCTGATCACGGCCTCGACCATCTTCATCATGCTGACCTCCGAGGGCGTGTACGACAAGGTGGTCAGCGCCGCCGAACTGACGCCGACCGACTACGTGCTCAAGCCCTTCACCGTGGACATGCTCGGCACCCGCATCAAGCGCGCGCTCGAGCGCCGCACCGCCCTGCTCCCGGTCTGGCAGCTGGCGGCGCAGGGCAAGCCGGTCGATGCGATCCGCGCCTGTACCACCGCCGCCCTCGCCAGCCCGCGCTATGCGCTCGACTTCCTGCGCCTGAAGGCCGAGCTGCACGTCTCGGTGGCCGAGCACGCGCAGGCCGGCGCCATCTACCGCGACGTGCTGGCCGAGCGCCCGCTGGGCTGGGCCGGGCTGGGGCTGGCGCGCACCATGCTGGCCCAGGGCGAGACCGAAGAAGCGCGCGCCACGCTGGCGGAACTGGTGCAGGCCAATCCTCGCCTGATGGCCGCCTACGACCTGCTGGCGCGCTGCCATGAGCAGTTGGGCAGCAAGGCCGACGCCCAGAAGGTGCTCGAAGAAGCGGTGTCGATCTCGCCGCACATGGTGCGCCGCCTGCGTAAACTCGGCGAGGTTGCGCTGGAAAACGGCGACGCCGATGCCGCCGAGAAGTCGTTCAAGCAGGTCGTGACCAAGGCCCGCTATTCCGAGTTCCGCAATCCCGAAGACCACGTCAACCTGGTCAGGGCGATGGTCACGCGCGGCGACGTGGCAGGCGCCGGCGGCGTGATCCGCGACCTGGAGCGCTCGCTGCGCGGCAGCGTCAACGTCGATGCCTGCAAGGCCTACTCGAACGCCCTGCTGCAGGAAAAGATGGGCAACGTCAGCGCGGCGGTGGCCGAGCTCTCGAATGCGGTGAGCGCCGCCCGCACCAGCAGCGGCTTGTCTTCAAACCTGAAGATCGGCCTGGCGCAGGCCTGCCTCGAGCACCAGCTGGACGAGCAGGCCTCCAGCGTCATGCTGAACGTGATGCACGACGTCTCGAACCAGGTGACGGTCGACCAGGCCATGGGGGTGTTCGTGCGCGCCGGCCGGCCCGACCTGGCCGACGGCATGGGCGAACAGCTGCGCGCCCAGGCGCACATCCTGCTCGGCGTGGCCGACGAGAAGCGCAACATGGGCGACGTGCGCGGCGCAGTGCAGACCCTGCTGGAAGCGCTGCACATGGCGCCCGGCAACCTGCAGGTGATGGTCGCCGTGGCAGGGGGCATCCTGCGCCAGATCAACGAGCTCGGCTGGGATCACACGCTCAGCGAGGTCGCAGGCGCCCAGATCGAACGGCTGCGGACGGTGGACCCCGGGCATCCGCGCCTGGTGGCGCTGCTGGACGAATTCCAGCAGGCCAAGCGCAAGTACGGTATTTCGACCTGACGGGCCCTGGGCGGACCAGGTGCGGCATGCTGTATCATCCCGCACCTGAAAACGAAAGCCGCACATGCTCATCATCACCATCAAACAGGGCAAGGAAAAAAGCCTGCTCAACGGCGACCCTTGGGTCTACCTGTCCGCCATCGACAAGGTCGAAGGCAAGCCGCAGGAACGCAACAAGCTCGGCGCCACCGCCATCGTGCAGACCTCGGCGCGGCGTTTCCTGGCCAGGGCAGCCTATAACGCCAAGTCGCAGATCGCCGCCCGCGTCTGGACCCTGCGCGAGGACGAACCGGTCGACCACGCCATGATCAAGCGGCGCGTGGGCGCCGCCATGGAGCGCCGCCTGGAGGCATTCCGTACCGCCGATCCGCAGGCGCTGGTCCAGCTGGTCGACGGCGACCAGGATGGACTGTCCGGCCTGCTGGTGCACAGCTACGGCGGGGTTGCCGGCTACCTGGTCTGCCAGTTCAACGCCGCCGGCGTCGACCTGTGGAAGGTGCCGGTGGTGCAGGCGCTGATCGCCAGTACCGGCTGCCCCAACGTCTATGAACGCTGCGACCTGCTGGTGCGCCGGGCCGAAGGCCTGTCGAACACCTCGCGCGCGCTGGCCGGCGACGAGCCGCCACAGCGCCTGATGGTGCGCGAGGGCGGGCGGCTGGCGCCGATGGATATCCGGACCGGGTTTACTTACCCACGCTGAGCGGGCCGCATCAGCGTCAGTGCGCTGGCCAGCAGCACCAGGTGGGCGGCGCTCGAATAGAACGGCGTCAGCGCCGGCTGCGCGACCTCAACTCTTGCAAAGGTATCGAGCAGGCCGTTGCTCAGGTTCCAGCCCCAGTGCAGTCCAACCGCCGCCCACAGCGTGCCGGTGCGCCACAAGGCCGCAGCGTAGGCCAGGCCAAAGCAGAACAGCGTCAGCCAGGTCACCGGCCCCTCATGCAGGCGGTAGATATGGTTCAGCACATACAGCCCGGCCGAGACCGGGATGAAGATCCAGCGCCGGCCCAGGTGCGGGAAGGCGCGCCGCACCAAGCCCCGGGTGAGGATGTCTTCGGCCGTGGAGGCGATGAAGGTCCCGAACATGAGGAAGGCGAGCCCGCCGATCAGCGCCGTGCCCGGGACGGCTCCCAACCAGGCAACGGTGTACACCCCGGTGTGCGTGCCGATCGCGACCGCCGCGAACTTGGCCGCGATCGCCAGCGCGAGTCCGAGCGCAAGCAGCCACAGGCAGCCCGTCCGCGCATCCAGGTACCAGGCCTGCACTCCGCTGAACCCGAGCACACGCGAACCCCACCATGCGAGAACCGGGAACAGCAGCATCAGGTAAAGGTTCCCGGCAGCCTGCGGCAGCTGATAGAAGACGAACAGCAGGACGGCGACCGCTAGCAGGCGCGAGCGGGCCGGGAAAGGAGCGAGTGTTTCGGTGTTGGTGTGCATGCGATGTCGCGGAACGTGGCGGCTGCCATGGTGTCGGATGCGCGACCATAGCATTCCGCTCCCGGGATCCGCAGGGCCGTGTGACAAACCGTCACATCGAGGGAGCGAACAGCATCGGGGCCGGAATGAAACGGGCTGAACCAGCCTCTTCCGGCAGGTCCTTTTTATGTTAGATTGGAAACCCCGCGCCAAGACGCTTCGAGGATAGGAGACGCACATGAAGATCCTGATTCCGCTACTGCTCGCAATCCTCGCCATTCCCCTTGTGGCCCAGGCCCACGACCCCAAGCCGAAGCCCGGCGCAGCAGCGGAACCCGCCAGCAACTACGTCGTCAAGCTCGAGCAGATGAGGAAGATCGACGCCGGCGTCGGCGAGACGATCTACTTGCTCAATGGCGAATCGCACGGTTTCAGCAGGCTGTCGTTCATCCTGACCGAAACCGCGCCCGGGGGGGGGCCGCCGCTGCACACCCACGAAAGCGAAGAGGCGCATGTGCTGACCTCGGGCACGATGTCCTACGTGGTCGGCAAGCAGCGCTTCGTCGCCACCGCGCCGTACATCATGCGGGTTCCGGCAAACACGCCCCATACCTTCATCAACGCGGGCAGCACGCCGCTGCAGCTGACGGCCGTGTTCGACAGCGCGCACTATACCTTCAAGCCGCTGGCGCCCAATCCCCTGCAGGCGCCACCGGCCAAGTAAGGCTGGCTCGCCCGCCACTCAGGCTGGACCGTACCCGCCACCGCCCGGCGTCTCGATCACGAACAGGTCGCCCGCCTCCATCCCCACCTTGCCGATGTGGCCGAGCGTTTCCACCGTCCCGTCGGCCCGCGCGACCGTGTTGCGGCCACGCTCGCCCGGCTCGCCGCCCGCCATCCCGAAAGGCGCGTGAATCCGGTTGTTCGACAGGATCGCCGCCGTCATCGGTTCCAGGAAGCGCACTTTGCGCACGCCGCCGTTGCCGCCATGCCAGCGCCCCGCCCCACCGGATCCGTGGCGGATCTCGTAGCTCTCCAGGCGCACCGGGAAGCGGAACTCGAGGATTTCCGGATCGGTCAGGCGAGAGTTGGTCATGTTGGTCTGCACCACGTCGGTGCCGTCGAAGCCCTCGCCGGCGCCCGAGCCGCCCGAGATGGTCTCGTAGTACTGGTAGCGCGCGTTCCCGAAGGTGAAGTTGTTCATCGTGCCCTGGCTGGCCGCCATCACGCCCAGCGCGCCGTACAGCGCATTGGTGATGCAGGTCGAGGTCTCGACGTTGCCCGACACCACCGAAGCGGGATAGTGCGGGTTGAGCATCGAGCCGGGCGGGATGATCACCTTCAGCGGCTTCAGGCAGCCGGCATTCAATGGAATCTCGTCGTCCACCAGCGTGCGGAACACGTACAGCACGGCGGCCATGCACACGCTCGAGGGCGCATTGAAGTTGTTCGGCAGCTGGCTGGACGTCCCCGTGAAATCGATCTCGGCGCTGCGCGCGCCGCGGTCGACCCGGATCGCCACGGCGATGCGCGCTCCATTGTCGAGTTCATAGGTGAAAGCGCCGTCCTTCAGGGCCGAGATCACGCGGCGCACCGCTTCCTCGGCGTTGTCCTGCACATGGCCCATGTAGGCGCGCACGACGTCCAGCCCGAAGTGCGCCACCATCTTGTGCAGCTCCTCGACGCCCTTCTGGTTGGCCGCCACCTGGGCGCGCAGGTCGGCCATGTTCTGGTCCGGATTGCGTGCCGGGTAGCGCGCACCCGTCAACAAGCTACGTGTCTCTTCCTCGCGCAGCACGCCGTCAAGGCCGTCGACCAGCTTGAAATTGTCGATCAGGACACCCTCCTGCTCGATGTGCTCCGAGTCGGGCGGCATCGAACCCGGGGTGGTGCCACCGATGTCCGCGTGGTGGCCGCGCGAGCCGACATAGAAGAGGATGTCTGTCCCGGCCTCGTCGAACACCGGCGAAATCACCGTCACGTCCGGCAGGTGCGTGCCCCCGTTATAGGGGTCGTTCAGCATGTAGACGTCGCCGGCTTTCATGTGGCCGGCGTTCTTGCGCATCACGCTCTTGATGCTCTCGCCCATCGATCCGAGGTGCACCGGCATGTGCGGGGCATTGGCAACCAGGTGGCCAGCGGCATCGAAGATGGCGCAGCTGAAGTCGAGGCGCTCCTTGATGTTCACGGAATAGGCCGTGTTCTGCAGGCGCAGGCCCATCTGCTCGGCGATCGACATGAACAGGTTGTTGAAGATTTCCAGCATCACCGGGTCGGCCGTGGTGCCGATCGCGCGCCGCTCCGGCAACGCTTCCACGCGCCGCAGCACCAGGTGATTGTAGGGCGTGACCTGGGCCTGCCAGCCCGGCTCGACCACGGTCGTCGCATTCGCTTCGGCGATGATCGCCGGGCCGCGCACGATGTCGCCCGGCTTGATCGCATCGCGCAGGAACACGCCGGTGTCGACCCAGGCGCCGCCGCTGAACATGCGTACCAGCTCGCCCGGCGCCGGCCGCGCCCCATCGGAGCCTGTCTGCGCGGCTGCTTCAAACGGCGCGTCGGCGCGGCCGATGGCTTCCACCGAGACGGCTTCCACCACCAGGCCGCGCGAGGGCATCAGGAAGGAATAGCGGCGCTTGTAGGCCGCCTCGAATGCGGCCTGCATGCCGTCCAACTCGCCGAGCGGGACGACGATGCTTGAGTCCGTACCTTCGTAGCGCAGGTGCACGCGCTGCAGCAATTCGATGCGGCTGGCGGCCACGCCCTGCCCCAGCAGCTGATCACGCGCTTGCTCGCCCAATGCGGCCAGGCGCACGGCCAGCGCGTCGCTGCCGGCGTCCAGCAGGAGCAGCTCGACGGCCTGCTCGCGCATCGCGGTCTGGTCGGCCAGGCCCATTCCATAGGCCGACAGCACGCCGGCCAGCGAATGGATGAACACCGTCTTCATCCCGAGCGCATCGGCCACCAGGCAGGCATGCTGCCCGCCGGCGCCGCCGAAGCTGGTCAGCGCATAGTCGGTCACGTCATGGCCCCGCTGCACGGAGATCTGCTTGATGGCATTGGCCATGTTGCCGACCGCGATCTGGATGAAGCCCTCGGCCACCGCTTCCGGCGCCGGCGTGCTGCCGGTGGCCGCGCCGATCTGCTGCGCCATCGCGGCGAAGCCGGCCCGCACCGCATCCAGGTCGAGCGGCTCGTCGCCACCCTTGCCGAACAGGCGCGGGAAGTGGCGCGGCTGGATCTTGCCGAGCATGACGTTGCAGTCGGTGACCGCCAGCGGGCCGCCGCGGCGGTAGCTGGCCGGGCCGGGATTTGCGCCGGCGCTGTCGGGGCCGACGCGGTAGCGGGTGCCGTCGAAGTGCAGGATCGAGCCTCCGCCCGCGGCGACCGTGTGGATACTCATCATCGGGGCGCGCATGCGCACGCCCGCCACCTGGGTTTCGAACACGCGCTCGAACTCGCCCGAATAGTGCGACACGTCCGTGGAGGTGCCGCCCATGTCGAAGCCGATCACGCGCTCGAAGCCGGCCAGCCGGCTGGCGCGCACCATGCCGACGATGCCGCCCGCGGGGCCGGACAGGATGCTGTCCTTGCCCTGGAAGGCGCGCGCGTCGGTCAGTCCGCCGTTCGATTGCATGAACTGCAGGTTCACGCCCGGCAGCTCGCCGGCCACCTGGTCCACGTAACGGCGCAGGATCGGCGACAGGTAGGCATCGACCACGGTGGTGTCGCCGCGCGCCACCAGTTTCATCAAGGGGCTGACGTCGTGCGACACCGACACTTGCGTATAGCCGATCTCGCGCGCGATGCGGGCGGTGGCCGCCTCGTGGGCCGTGTAGCGGTAGCCGTGCATGAACACGATGGCGATCGAGCGCAGGCCGCGGTCCCAGGCCTCCTGCAGCGCAGAGCGGGTGGCCGTTTCGTCGAGCGGCTGCACCACCTCGCCGTGCGCGCCGATGCGCTCGTCGACCTCGACGACGTCGCCGTATAGCAGCTCCGGCAGCACGATGTGACGGTCGAACAGGCGTGGCCGGTTCTGGTAGGCGATGCGCAGCGCGTCGCGGAAGCCCCGGGTGATCGCCAGCACGGTCGGCTCGCCCTTGCGCTCCAGCAGCGCATTGGTGGCCACCGTGGTGCCCATCTTGACGGCTTCCACCTGCGCGACCGGCACCGGCTCGCCGGGCGCCACGCCCAGCAAGTGGCGGATGCCGGCAACCGCCGCGTCGCGGTACTGTTCCGGGTTTTCGGACAGCAGCTTGTGGGTGAGCAGCCGCCCGTCGGGCTTGCGCGCGACGATGTCGGTGAAGGTGCCGCCGCGATCGATCCAGAACTGCCAGTCCATGTATGTACCCCTTGCCGCGTGATCCGAAACGCTTATTGTAGTCCGGCCGCGCGACTGTTTTGGCGAAAATGCATGACAATGCGGCCATGGAAAATCATCTTTACACCGTCGCGCAGTTGCGCGAGATCGAACGGGCCGCCTATGCGCATCTTGAACCCGGCACCCTGATGCGGCGCGCAGGCGAAGCCGCCGCCGGGTTCGCACTCGAACTGCTGGGCGAGCGGCGCGGCCTGCCGGTACTGCTGCTCGCCGGCCCCGGCAACAACGGCGGCGATGCGCTGGAAATGGCCGCCATCCTGGCCGACGCCGGGATCGATGCGACCGTGCTGCACTTGCCCGGCCAACGCGAAACCTCGAGCGAAGCGGCGAGCGCGCACGAACGCGCACGTGAAGGCACGGTCGGGTTCATCGACATGCTGCCCCCTGGCGCGCAGTGGGGCCTGGTGGTGGACGGCTTGTTCGGCATCGGGCTCACGCGTCCGCTCGAGGGCGAGTACCGCGAGCTGGTCGCGTCGCTCGACGCCATCCGCTGCCCGATCCTGGCACTGGACGTGCCCAGCGGCCTGGATGCCGACACCGGCGCCGTGATCGGGCCCGACGGCATCGCGGTGCGCGCCACCCATACCATCACCTTCCTCGCGGACAAGCCCGGCCTGCACACCGCCGACGGCCGCGACCATGCCGGCCAGGTGCGCGTCGCGCCGCTCGGCATTGCGCCCGAATCCCTGCCGCCCCCAAGCGCGCGCCTCGGCGCGAGCGAGGCCTTCGCGCACCGCCTCAGGCCGCGCCGCCAGAACAGCCACAAGGGCAGTTTCGGCGACGTGGCCGTGATCGGTGGCGCGCATGGCATGGCCGGCGCCCCCGTGCTGGCCGCGCGCGGCGCGCTGTTCGCCGGCGCCGGCCGCAGCTTTGTCGCCATGATCGATCCGGGCCCCGGCTACGACAGCGTGCAGCCGGAGATCATGTTTCGGCCAGCCGACGACTTCGACATCGACGGGCGCACCCTGGTGGTCGGGCCGGGCATGGGCGGCTCGGCCACCGCCATGCGCCTGCTGGCGAACGCGCTGGACAGCGGTAGTCCGCTGGTGATCGATGCCGACGCGCTCACCCTGATCGGCGCGAGTCCGGATTTGCTGGGGCGGCTGGTTGGGCGCAGTGCGCCGGCGGTGCTCACGCCGCATCCGCTGGAAGCCGCGCGCCTGCTGGGCACGACGGCGGCAGCCATCCAGGCCGACCGCCTGGCGGCGGCGCGCGAGATCGCGCTGCGTTCCAATGCGACAGTCATCTTGAAAGGCTCGGGATCGGTGATTGCGGGGCCGGACGGCGGCATCCTGATCAACCCGAGCGGCAATGCCGGGCTGGCGACCGCCGGCAGCGGCGACGTGCTGGCCGGGATCTGCGGCGCGCTGCTGGCGCAGGGCTGGCCGGCATGGGATGCGGCGATGGCGGCGGCCTGGATCCACGGCGCTGCTGCCGACCTGCTGGTCGCGCATGGCGTCGGGCCGATCGGGATGACGGCCGGAGAACTGCCGGCTGCCGCGCGGGCGGTGCTGAACCTGCTGGTGGTCGAAGCAAGCTTGTCGTAGGGTGGGCGGGGTAACTCAGGCCGGTGGCCTGAGTTACGGACGCCCGCGCGTCCAGCTATCGGACGCGTAGTCGCAACGCATGCCGTAGCTGAACGCGCGGACGGCAGAGCCGTCCACCCTACGTGTTCAGGCTAGGCGGCCTGCCGCGATGGTGATCGTGCGGCCGCAACGCGCCGCCATCGCCGGGTCATGCGTCACCAGCACCAGGGTCGAACCGCGCTCGCGGTTCAGTTCGAACATCAGCTGAATGATCGATTCGCCGGTGGCCGCATCGAGGCTGCCGGTCGGCTCGTCGGCGAACAGCAGCGGCGGCTCGGTGACGAAGGCGCGCGCCAGGGCCACGCGCTGCTGCTCGCCGCCCGACAGGTATTTAGGATAATGGCGCAGCCGGCTCGACAGGCCCACGCGGCCCAGCATCGCCTCGGCCTTGGCGCGCGCCTCGCCGTCGCCGCGCAGCTCCAGCGGCAGCATCACGTTCTCCACCGCGTTCAGGTGGGCCAGCAACTGGAACGACTGGAACACGAAGCCCAGCTTGGCCTTGCGGAAGGCGGCGCGGCCGTCTTCATCGAGCGCAAAGATATCGGTGCCGTCAAGCAAGACCTTGCCCTCCGAGGGCGTGTCCAGGCCGGCAAGCAGGCCAAGCAGTGTCGACTTGCCCGAGCCGGAGGCGCCGACGAGCGCGAGCGTCTCGGCCGGTTGCACGGTAAAATCGATGTTTTGCAGGATGGTGAGTTCGCCGCTGGCGTCCGCCACCCGCTTCGACAGGCCGCGCACGGCAATCGCCGGCGCCCTGCCTGCCTCGCTCACGGTTTCATTGGCCGCGCCATTCTTGTACGCCTCGGGGTAATCACGCATGCGAATTGTTCTTCACAGTCTGAAAAAGTTGTCGGTGGCTGCCTGCCTGCTGCTGGCAGCATCGGCGAGCGCCTATTCTGCACCAAAAACCGTGCTCGTGGTGGGCGACAGCCTCTCGGCCGAATACGGCATCACGCGCGGCACCGGCTGGGTGGCCCTGCTGGAACGCAAGCTGCAAGCCGAAAACATCGCGGCGAAAGTGGTCAATGCCAGCATCAGCGGTGAGACCACGATCGGCGGCCGCACCCGCCTGCCCGCCCTGCTGGACCAGCACAAGCCCAGCATCGTCGTGCTCGAACTGGGCGCCAACGACGGCCTGCGCGGCCTGCCGGTGGCCGCCGCCGAAGGCAACCTGCGCGCCATGGTCAACATGGCGCAGCAGAAGCAGGCCAAGGTGGTGCTGGTCGGGATGCGCATGCCGCCGAACTACGGGCGCGCCTATACCGAGAGCTTCTTCAACATGTTCAAGAAACTCTCCACCGAGACCAAGTCGCCGCTGGTGCCCTTCATGCTGGAAGGCGTGGCCGACAAGCCGGCCCTGTTCCAGCAGGACCGCCTGCATCCGACCGCGGCCGCCCATCCCATCATCCTGAACAACATCTGGCCGCAATTCGCGCCGCTCGTGAAAAAACAATGAAATACCCTGCCGTCCTGAGCTTTGCCGAGATCCTTCCGGAACTCGATTCCTTCGACACCATCATCGATGCGCGCAGCGAGTCGGAGTACGCGCTCGACCGCATTCCCGGCGCGATCAATGCGCCGGTCCTGGACGACGAACAGCGCGTCAAGGTCGGCACCCTGTACAAGCAGGTCGGCGCCTTCGAGGCGAAGAAGCTGGGCGCGCCGCTGGTGGCTGCGAACATCGCGCGCCATATCGAGACGCTGTGGGCGGACAAGCCGCGCGACTGGAAGCCGCTGGTGTACTGCTGGCGCGGCGGCAACCGCAGCGGCTCGCTGGCGCACATCCTGGCCAAGGTCGGCTGGCCGGTCTACCAGCTCGACGGCGGCTACAAGGCCTTCCGCGCGCACGTTGCCGCCGCGCTGGACGCCGCACCGGAACTGGACTTCCGGGTGGTGTGTGGAACCACCGGCAGCGGCAAGAGCCGCCTGCTGGAGACCTTGGATCGCATGGGCGCGCAGGTGCTCGACCTGGAACAACTGGCGGCGCACCGCGGCTCGGTCCTGGGCCACCTGCCGGACGAACCCCAGCCCTCCCAGAAGATGTTCGAAAGCCGGGTCTGGGACAAGCTGCGGCACTTCGATCCGAGCAAACCGGTGTTCGTGGAGTCCGAGAGCAAGAAGGTCGGCAACCTGCGGGTGCCGGACGCGCTGATGCAGCGCATGCGCGCCTCGCCCTGCATCTTCCTGTGGCTGTCGCGCGAGAACCGGGTACGGCTGCTGATGGAAGACTACGATCACTTCTGCAAGGACCCGGCGGCCCTGTCCGGCCAGCTGGCGCACCTGGCGCAACTGCACGGGAACGAGAAGATCAAGTCCTGGCACGACATGGCGAACGGCGGCCTGATGCCGGAGCTGGTCGACCAGCTGCTGGTGGAGCATTACGACCCGGCCTACCTTCGCTCGATCGACCGCAATTTCGTGCAGTTCTCGAAAGCCGAAATGCTGGAGCTGAGGGATATCGCCGAGGATGATTTCGTGGGAGCGGCACGCCGGCTGCACACCGCCTGATCCTCCTGGCCCGGTGCACATCGGGCCAGGAAGCAAAAAAGCCCGGCTGCTCACACAGCCGGGCTTTTTCATGCACGCTTACTTCGAGGCGATCACTCGCCGTCAGGCTTGGCGCCGAGCTGCGAGGCAGTCACATTGACCTTGGCCTTGGCCTTGGTCTTGAGCGCTTCGACGTAGTTGAACAGTTCGGCCTGGCCCACCACGTTGGAGATCTGCTGCGCTTCCTGCTTGCGGCGGTTCAGGTCCGGCGCGGCCGGCTGCGACACCTTGTTGATGCGGTAGACGCCGTAGCCCTGGCCCGGGATCTCCACGCCGACATAGGCCGGCAGCTTGGTGGCGTCTGCCTTCAGCACCGCGATCGCCGCCGTGGTGTTGATGCTCGGTTCCTTGGTGCGCGTCACGACCTTCGGCTCGCCGAAGCCGGCGGCATCGCCCGAAGCCTTGGCCGCTGCCAGCTTCTGTTCGCCGGCGGCGCGCGCCAGCCTGGCTGCTTCCTCGATGGTCACGCGCTGGCGGATCTGGGCATCCACTTCAGCCAGCGGACGCTTGGAGGCCGGCTTGAACTCGAGCACGCGGCCCGACACCAGCACACTCGGCGCCACTTCCACCGCTTCGGTGTTGCGCTTGTTCTTGATGGCGTCGTTGCCGAACAGCGCAGTCAGGAACTTCTCGTTGTTGAACGGCGCCTGGCCCAGTTGCGGGTTCGGCTTGCGGGTCAGGTTGTCGACGGTCTCGATCTTCAGGCCCAGCTTGTCGGCCACGGGTTTGAGGCTTTCCGACTGCTCGTACACCATGTTGGTGAAGGTCTCGGCCATTTCCGAGTAACGCTTCGACATCTTCTGCTTCTTGAGGTCGGCGGCGATGTCGTCTTTCGCGGCGTCGAGCGGCTTCTGCGCGGCCGGCTGCAGGCCGGTCACGGTGATGATGTGGTAGCCGAATTCCGACTGCACCACGTTACTCACTTCGCCCGCCTTCAGCGCGTAGATCGCGTCTTCCACCGGCTTGACGAAGGCGCCCTTCTCGACCACGCCCAGGTCGCCGCCCGATGCGGCCGAGCCCTGGTCCTGCGACTGCGCCTTGGCGATCTCGGCGAAGTTCGCCGGATTCTTGCGGACTTCCGCCAGCACCGCTTCGGCCTTGGCCTTGGCGGCGGCCTGCTCGGCCGGCTTGGCATCGCGCGCCAGGTTGATCAAGATGTGGCTGGCGGTACGCTGTTCCGGCGTGGTGTAGCTCTTGACGTTCTTGTTGTAATAGTCCGTGATCTCGGCATCGGTCACCTGGACCTGGCTTTCGACCGCGGCGGCGTCGAACACGACATACTCGGCCTTCACTTGCTCCGGGATCGTGAACAGCTGGGCGTTCTTGTCGTAATAGGCCTTCACCATCGCATCGGTGACCTTCACCTGCGGCAGGTACTGCGCGACCGGGAACAGGATTTCCTGGACTTCGCGTTCCTGGTCACTGATGCTGGACAGGCGCTCGCTCACCGAGCGCGGCGCGAAGGCGGTCGCCTGGATCGAACCGGTGAGCTGTTCCAGGGTGAGGTCGCGGCGCAGGCGCTGGTCGAACATCGTTGGGGTCATGCCCTGCGCGGCCAGTGCGGCGGTGTACTGTTCCATGTCGAAGCTGCCGTCCGGCTTGCGGAACTGCTGGTATTCCCCGATCTTGCGGGCCAGCGCGGCGTCGCCCACGGTCATGTGGGTGCGCGCGATCTCGGCGTTGATGGCGCGTTCGGCCACCAGGTTGTTCAGGATCGCCTGCTTGGCTTCCGGCGTCTCGAACATCTTCTGGTCGAACTGCGGGCCCATCATCTGGCGCGCCTGGTCGATCTGGCGGCGCTGGGCTTCTTCCCATTCCTGCTGGGTGACCTTCTGGCCGGCCACGGTTGCCACGCTCGACGCGGCATCGCCGCGATCCTGGTAGCTCTCGACACCGACTAAGACGAACGAAGGCACGATCAGGACCAGCAGCAGGCCCTGCATCACGCGCTTGTTGTTACGGACAAAATCAAACATGGTCAGCCTGGATTGATAATGCTTTAACAGCACAAGTTAAAAAAAAAGGCGAACTCGCGTTCGCCCCTTCTTGTCGCTGGAGCGTAAGCCCAGCACTACTAGCATTCTGGCGGAGCGGACGGGGCTCGAACCCGCGACCCCCGGCGTGACAGGCCGGTATTCTAACCAACTGAACTACCGCTCCAGAATAATGTTGTGGATGTTGGCGGAGCGGACGGGGCTCGAACCCGCGACCCCCGGCGTGACAGGCCGGTATTCTAACCAACTGAACTACCGCTCCAACAAAAACACATCATCGCATCGGCTTTTCAGCTTCTGCTCTCTGCATGTCACTGCAGAGAAGGCATTAGTTTACAGCATCTTTCAGAGCTTTACCAGCCTTAAATTTCGGAACCTTTGCAGCTGCAATCTTGATCGGTTCCTTGGTGCGCGGATCGCGGCCGGTACGCGCGGCGCGCTCGCCCACGGTGAAGGTGCCGAAGCCGACCAACGTGACGCTGTCGTTCTTCTTCAGGGACTCGGTCACCGCCACGATCATGGCGTCGAGAGCACGCGTCGCCGAGGCCTTGGTAATGTCCGCGGACTTCGCGATTTCTTCGATCAGTTCTGTCTTGTTCACTCTAACCCTCGTTTATTCATTCGACGCTGGTGCGCCTGCATGCAAAAGTGCAAGCGCGTATTAAACAAGGGCAACATTGGTCTGTCAAGCAACATCCGTTGTCAGCAGCGTCCGGTTGCATGCTTGCGTCACTGCAGGTGCGCCCTGCACGAAATAAAACAGGCGCCGCAGCGCCTGTCTTGTCGATCATGGAGAAACGATCAGTGCTTGACCACCTCGGTCGCGCCTTCGGCCGCCGGCGCCGGGGTCACCGCCACCGTGGCCGCCACGTCGGCCAGCGCTTGCGGCTGGCGTTCCAGCGCAACCTCGAGCACCTTCTCGATCCAGCGCACCGGCACGATCTCGAGCTTGTTCTTGACGTTGTCCGGGATCTCGGCCAGGTCCTTCACGTTCTGCTCGGGGATCAGGACCGTCTTGATGCCCCCGCGGTGCGCCGCCAGCAGCTTCTCTTTCAGGCCGCCGATCGGCAGCACTTCGCCGCGCAGCGTGATCTCGCCGGTCATCGCCACATCGGCGCGCACCGGGATGCCGGTGAAGGCCGAGACCAGCGCCGTCGTCATGCCGATACCGGCCGACGGACCATCCTTCGGCGTCGCGCCTTCCGGCACGTGGATGTGGATGTCGGTCTTCTCGAAGGCTTCGGCCTTGATGCCAAAGCGCTGGGCCCGCGAACGCACCACGGTGCGGGCCGCTTCGATCGATTCCTTCATCACGTCGCCCAGGGTGCCGGTACGGATGATGGCGCCCTTGCCCGGCACGTTCACGGCTTCGATGGTCAGCAGGTCGCCGCCCACTTCGGTCCACGCCAGGCCAACCACCTGGCCGATCTGGTTCTCTTTCTCGGCCACGCCGAAGTCGTAGCGGCGCACACCCAGGAACTTGTCCAGGTTCTTGCCGTTGACCAGCACGCGCTTCTCGGTCTTGGTGAGCAGCAGCATCTTGACGACCTTGCGGCAGATCTTCGAGATCTCGCGCTCGAGCGAACGCACGCCCGCTTCACGGGTGTAGTAGCGGATGATGTCGCGGATCGCCGATTCCTCGACCTTGATCTCGCCTTCCTTCAGGCCGTTGTTCTTGATCTGCTTCGGCAGCAGGTAGCGCTGCGCGATGCTGGTCTTCTCGTCCTCGGTGTAACCCGACAGGCGGATCACTTCCATCCGGTCCAGCAGCGCCGGCGGGATGTTGAACGAGTTCGAGGTCGCCACGAACATCACGTCCGACAGGTCGAAGTCGACTTCGACGTAGTGGTCGCTGAAGGTGTGGTTCTGCGCCGGGTCCAGCACCTCGAGCAGGGCCGAGGACGGGTCGCCGCGGAAGTCCGCGCCCATCTTGTCGATCTCGTCGAGCAGGAACAGCGGGTTGCGCACGCCGACTTTCGACAGCGACTGCAGCACCTTGCCCGGCATCGAGCCGATGTAGGTACGGCGGTGGCCGCGGATCTCGGCTTCGTCACGCACGCCGCCCAGGGCCATGCGCACGTACTTGCGGCCGGTTGCGCGGGCGATCGATTCGCCCAGCGAGGTTTTACCCACGCCCGGAGGACCGACGAAGCACAGGATCGGCGCCTTCAGCTTGTCGACGCGCTGCTGCACCGCGAGATACTCGAGGATGCGTTCCTTGATCTTGTCGAGACCGTAGTGGTCCGATTCCAGCACCTGCTGGGCCTTCTCCAGGTCGATGGTGACCTTCGATTTCTTCTTCCACGGCAGCCCGACCAGAGTGTCGATGTAGTTGCGCACCACGGTGGCTTCGGCCGACATCGGCGACATCATCTTGAGCTTCTTGATCTCGGCCTGCGCCTTTTCCATTGCCTCTTTCGGCATCTTGGCGGCGATGACTTTCTTCTCCAGCTCTTCGATGTCGGCGCCGTCTTCACCTTCGCCGAGCTCTTTCTGGATGGCCTTGACCTGTTCGTTCAGGTAGTACTCGCGCTGCGATTTTTCCATCTGGCGCTTGACGCGGCCGCGGATGCGCTTTTCGACCTGCAGGATGTCCAGTTCGCCTTCCAGCTGGCCGAGCAGGTGCTCGAGGCGCTTGGCGACGTTGAAGATCTCCAGGATGACCTGTTTCTGCTCGAGCTTGAGCGGCAGGTGCGCGGCGACGGTGTCGGCCAGGCGGCCGGCGTCGTCGATGCCCGCCAGCGACGCGAGGATCTCGGGCGGGATCTTCTTGTTGAGTTTGACGTACTGGTCGAACTGCTGGACGATGGCGCGGCGCATGGCCTCGACTTCGGAATCGTCGCCGATTTCCGACTCGACCGGGGTCAGCTCGGCCGTGAAATGGGTGGCGCCATCGGTGATCGTGTCGATGCGCGCGCGCTGGGCGCCTTCGACCAGCACTTTCACCGTGCCGTCCGGCAGCTTCAGCATCTGCAGAATATTGGCCACGCAGCCGATCTCGTAGATGTCTGCGGCCGAAGGTTCGTCCTTGGCAGCGGCCTTTTGAGCGGCGAGCATGATGCTCTTGCCCTGCTCCATCGCGGCTTCGAGGGCCTTGATGGATTTCGGACGTCCGACGAACAGAGGTATCACCATATGTGGGAACACGACCACGTCGCGCAACGGCAGAAGAGGCAGCGTCGTTTGCTCGGTTAATTTCGAAGTTGTCATGGCATACCTTATAGAAAGCGTGTTGCTAACTTGGGCCTTACGCCCCTAAATCTCAAGGGCGGTCCAGTAAATATTTCTACGAGTAAAAGAATATCAATGGCCGTTCCAATAAAATCCGCATTTAAAATGAAAAAGCCACCGCAGGGGTTTCCCGGCGAGTGGCTTTTCGATTGAAGCCGGCGTCTTTTATTGAAGTAAATTGTACCTTCAAGAATCCGTACGGCAAGACTTTTGTGGCAAGAGTGCGCGCCTTTTTTTAATTTTCGCCAGATGCTTTTGGCGTTTCGCTGTAAATAAGCAAAGGTTTCGCAGCATTCGTGATCGTATTTTCATCAATCACGACTTTCACCACATTTTGCTGGCTTGGCAGTTCGTACATGACATCGAGCAGCGCGTGCTCGAGGATCGAGCGCAGGCCGCGGGCGCCGGTCTTGCGTGCCAGGGCCTTGCGCGCAATCGCGTGCAGTGCCGCAGGACGTATTTCGAGTTCGGCGCCTTCCATTTCAAGCAGCTTCGAGTACTGTTTGATCAAGGCGTTCTTCGGCTCGATGAGGATCTGGATCAGCGCCTCTTCCGTCAGCTCGTTCAGGGTGGCGACCACCGGCAGGCGGCCGACCAGTTCCGGAATCAGGCCGAACTTGATCAGGTCTTCCGGCTCGGCGTCCATCATGATTTCGCTGGCGGCGCGCTGGGTCTGGCTCTTGACCGTGGCCGCGAAGCCGATGCCGCTCTTTTCGGAGCGGTTCTGGATGATCTTGGCCAGGCCGTCGAAAGCGCCGCCGCAGATGAACATGATGTTGGTCGTGTCGATCTGGACGAAGTCCTGGTTCGGATGCTTGCGCCCGCCCTGTGGCGGTACCGAGGCCATCGTGCCTTCGATCAGCTTCAGCAGTGCTTGCTGCACGCCCTCGCCCGACACGTCGCGCGTGATCGACGGATTGTCCGATTTACGCGAAATCTTGTCGATCTCGTCAATATAGACGATGCCGCGCTGGGCCTTCTCGACTTCGTAGTTGCAGCTCTGCAGCAGCTTCTGGATGATGTTTTCGACGTCTTCGCCGACATAGCCGGCTTCGGTCAGCGTGGTCGCGTCGGCGATCACGAAGGGGACGTTGAGCATGCGCGCCAGGGTCTGGGCCAGCAGGGTCTTGCCGGAACCGGTCGGGCCGACGAGCAGGATGTTGCTCTTTGCCAGTTCGACGTCGTCTTTCTTGCCCAGGTGCTTGAGGCGCTTGTAGTGGTTGTACACCGCGACCGACAGGATACGCTTGGCCGTCTGCTGGCCAATCACGTACTGGTCGAGCAGCTCGGTGATTTCGTGCGGAGTCGGCAGATCGGACTTGGCGCCCGCCACCGATTCGACGTTGGAGGTCTCGTCGCGAATGATGTCGTTGCACAGGTCGATACATTCATCGCAGATGAACACCGACGGTCCCGCGATCAGCTTCTTGACTTCGTGCTGGCTCTTTCCGCAAAACGAGCAGTACAGAAGTTTTTCGCCGCTGGAGGATTTTTTGTCAGACATGGGGCAGGTAATTTAATGAATTGCAATGAATATATCGCTAATACGGGTACGCAACAAGTGCGTACACGAACATGCTACCTGAAATAAAAACGAAACGCCCGAACGACCATCCGCCCGGGCGTTTTTTGGCAACACCTTGGCGGCGTCGCAACGGCGCACTTTACGCGCGGTTGGTCAGCACGCGGTCGATCATACCGTATTCGACAGCCTCTTCCGCCGACATGAAGCGGTCGCGGTCGGTATCGCGGTGGATCTGCTCGATGCTCTGGCCGGTGTTCTCGGCCATGATGCGCGCCAGGCGCTCGCGCAGGTACAGGATTTCCTTGGCCTGGATTTCGATATCCGACGCCATGCCCTGCGAACCGCCGGACGGCTGGTGAATCATGACGCGCGAGTTCGGCAGCGAGAAACGCTTGCCCTTGGCGCCGGCAGCCAGCAGGAAGGCGCCCATCGAGGCGGCCAGCCCGGTGCACAGCGTGGAGACGTCCGGCTTGATGAAGTTCATCGTGTCGAAGATCGCCAGGCCCGCGGAGACCGAACCACCAGGCGAGTTGATGTACAGCGAGATGTCCTTGTCCGGGTTCTCGCTCTCCAGGAACAGCATCTGCGCCACAATGAGGTTGGCCATCTGGTCGTTGACAGGACCGACCAGGAAGATCACGCGCTCTTTCAGGAGGCGCGAATAGATGTCATAGGCGCGCTCGCCGCGACCGCTTTGTTCGACCACCATCGGCACGAGGCCGAGGGCTTGGGTATCCAATGCCGGATTACGATTCATACCTGTCTCGTTCCTTGTAAATAGGGGGTTCAGAAATCCAATTTTAACAGTTGCGCGCGCGTTCCACAGACACGTAGGGTGGGCGGCTTCGCCGCCCACGCGTTCAAGCAGCGATGGAGCAGCCGCGCGGGCAGCATCACCACGGTTTGAACGCGTGGGCAGGAGACCTGCCCACCCTACGATTGAACCACAACGCACCCTTTCGGGTTGGAAATTCCTTAACCCTGAGCGTTGCCGCCCATCAGTTCATCGAAAGCGATGGTCTTGGTGCTGACCTTTGCCTTGCCGAGGACATAGTTGACGACGTTTTCTTCCAATACAAGTGCTTCCACTTCGGCCAGGCGGCGGCGGTCGCTGTAGTAGTATTTCAGGACTTCCTTCGGATCTTCGTAGCTCTGCGAGAAGTCTTCGATCTGGGCCTTGACCTGCTCTTGGGTTGCCTGCAGGTCGTTGTCGCTCACCAGTTGCGACAGGATCAGACCCAGGCGCACGCGGCGCTCGGCCTTGTCGGCGAACATTTCAGGCGGGAACGGCATTGCCTTGACATCCATGCCACGCTGCATCATGTCCTGGCGGGTCATCTCGGCCAGGCGCTCCGAATCCTGCTGGATCATTGCCTTCGGCACTTCCATGTCGGTGGCCTTGACCAGGGCGTCCATCACGGCTTCCTTGTTGCGCGCCTTGATGCGGGCGTTGACTTCACGCTGCAGGTTGGTCTTGATGTCTTCGCGCATCTTCTCGATGGCGCCGTCTTCGATGCCCAGCGACTTCGCGAATTCCGCGTCGACTTCCGGCATGTGGGCCCATTCGAGCTTGTTCAGGGTGATGGTGAACTCGGCGGTCTTGCCGGCCACATCCTTGCCGTGGTAATCCTCAGGGAAAGGCAGCGGGAAGGTCTTGCTCTCGCCGACCTTCAGGCCCACGGTTGCCGACTCGAATTCCGGCAGCATGCGGCCTTCGCCCAGCACGAAGGTATAGTTCTCGGCCTTGCCGCCGGCGAACTCTTCACCGTCGATCTTGCCGACGAAGTCCACGGTCACGCGGTCACCGTTGGCAGCCACCGGCTCGCCGCCGTCGCCGTGCTCGCCTGCTTCGCCCTTGGTGTGGTAGTGCACGCGCTGCTTGCGCAGGATGTCGATGGTCTTGTCGATTTCAGCATCGCTCACGTCGGCCGAGACGGTCTCGACTTCGACGCCGGCCAGGTCGGCGGACACGACTTCCGGATAGACTTCGAAGGTTGCATCGAAGGCCAGCATGCCTTCCGGCGCTTCTTCTTTCGGCTCGATTTTCGGGAAGCCGGCAACGCGCAGCTGGTTCTCGTTGGCCGCTTCGTTGAACGCGCGGCCGACTTTGTCGTTCAGCACGTCCGATTCGATCTGGTAACCGTATTGCGCGGCGACCATCTTGAGCGGCACCTTGCCAGGGCGGAAGCCTGGGGCTTTTGCCGACTTGGCCTGCTGCTTGAGGCGCTTTTCGACCTCCGTACGGACGTCAGCTACCGGAAAAGTGATCGTCAGGCGACGTTCGAGTTTACCCAGGGTTTCGACTGCAGTTGCCATTATAAAAATCGTCCAAAAAAATAATTATTCGTGGTGCGAGGAGGGGGACTCGAACCCCCACACCATTGCTGGCGTCAGGACCTAAACCTGGTGCGTCTACCAATTTCGCCATCCTCGCGGAAGAATTGCATTTTTGCCACAAAAACAAAGGGCGCCCGACAGTGAAACCGGCCGCCCTGCACGCTTCTGTTTAGGGGCTACAACTTCAATCGATTATTTTACTGGATTTTCTGACATTACTGGGTGCTTTTTTACGCGGTGTGCTGGGCGTACAGCTCATCCATATAGACATCAGACGGTTTTCGCGCCCACCGGTTTCTTTACGCGGAACCACGCCGCATACAAGGCCGGCAGGAACAGCAGCGTCAGCGCGGTGGCCACCAGCAGCCCACCCATGATCGCCACCGCCATCGGCCCCCAGAACACGGAGCGCGACAGCGGAATCATGGCCAGCGCCGCTGCGGCGGCAGTCAGGAGGATCGGCCGGCAGCGCCGCACCGCTGCTTCGACGATCGCATCCCATGCTTCGGCGCCGCCAGCGATGTCCTGTTCGATCTGGTCCACCAGGATCACCGAATTGCGGATGATCATGCCGAACAGGGCGATCACGCCCAGGTTGGCCACGAAGCCGAACGGCCGGTCGAACACCAGCAACGCCATCGCCGCCCCGGCAATGCCCAGCGGCCCGGTGAGGAAGACCAGCAGCGAACGCGAAAAGCTGTGCAGCTGCAGCATGAGCAGGGTGAACACGATGAACAGCACCAGCGGCACATTGGCCATGATCGAGGCTTCCGCGTCCGAACTGTCGGCCGCGGCGCCTTCCACCGTCACCCGGTAGCCGGCCGGGAGCCCGGCGCGGATGGCGGCCAGCTTGTCGTCCACCTGCGCGGTCACGGTCGGCCCCTGGATGCCTGCGACCACATCCGACTGGACCATGATGGCCCACTCGCGGCCCTCGCGCCAGACCACGCCCGGCTCCCACACGAACGCCACGCGCGCCACCTGCCCGATCGGCACGGCGGCGCCTGTACCGGTGGGCACCAGGGCTTCCGACAGGCGCGTAATGGTCGAGCGCTCTTCGATCGGCTGGCGCACCACGATGTCGATCAGGCGGTTGGTTTCGCGGAACTGGCCGACCGGCGTGCCGGTGAGCGTGGTATTGATGACGCGCCGCACCGCCTGCGACGTGACGCCCAGTGCGCGCAGCTTGTCCTGGTCGAGATCCAGTCGCAGCACCTTCACCGCCTCGTTCCAGTTGTCGTTGACCCCCATCGTGTTCGGGTTGGCGCGCATGACGTCCTTCACCCTGTCGGCCACCTGGCGCACGACGCCGATGCTGGGGCCGAGCACCTGGAACTGCACCGGATAGGCCACCGGCGGTCCGTTCGGCAGCAGCTTGACGCGTCCGCGCACTTCCGGGAATTCGTTGCGGAAGGCGTCCTCGATCTTGATGCGCAGGGCGTCGCGCGCCTGCGCATCGACAGGCAGGACGACCAGCTGCGACACATTCGACTGCGGGAATATCTGGTCGAGCGGCAGGTAGAAGCGCGGACTGCCGGTGCCGACATAGCTGGTGACGCTCTGCACACCCTGCTGCTTTTGCAGGTAAGCTTCAAAGCGCTTCACCACCGCCTCGTTGGCGGCGAAGCTGGTGCCCTCGGGCGACCACATCTCGACCATCAGCTCGGGGCGGCTGGAATCGGGGAAGAACTGCTTCTCGATGAAGCTGAAGCCGAACACGCCCAGCGCAAACACGCCCAGGCTCAGGGCGATCGTGGTCTTGCGCCATTCGACGCACCGAGTGACCAGGCGGCGAAAGCGTTCGTAGGCCGGGCTGTCGAACACGTCGTGCGAGGACTCGCCCTGCCCGTGCGGCTTTACCCTGAGCAGGATGTAGCCGATATAGGGCGTGAACACCACCGCCGCCACCCATGAGATCAGGAGGGCGAGCGCGTTCACCGAGAACATCGTGAAGGTGTACTCGCCCGCCGCCGACTTGGCCAGGCCGATCGGCAGGAAGCCCGCCGCCGTGATCAGGGTGCCGGTCAGCATCGGCATCGCGGTCGAGGTGTAGGCGAAGGTGGCCGCCTCGAAGCGCGACAGGCCTTCTTCCATTTTACGCACCATCATCTCGACCGCGATGATGGCGTCGTCCACCAGCAGGCCGAGCGCGATGATCAGGGCGCCCAGCGAGATCTTGTGCAGCGAGATGTCGAACACCCGCATGAACAGGAAGGTAATCGCGAGCACCAGCGGAATGGTCAAGGCCACCACCAGGCCCGGGCGCACGTCGATGCGCAGCTTGGGCTTGGTGTGCAGGCCGAGCGCAATGAAGGAGACAGCCAGCACGATGATCACCGCCTCCACCAGCACCTTGATGAATTCGTTGACCGAGGCGGTGACGGCTTGCGGCTGGTCCGCCACGCGTTCCAGCTCGATCCCGACCGGCAGCTGGGCGCGTATGCGCGCCACGGTGTCGTCCAGGCCCTCGCCCAGCCGGATGATGTTGCCGCCCTTTTCCATCGACACGCCCAGGCCGATCACTTCCTTGCCGTTGAAGCGCATCTTGTCCTTGGGCGGGTCCTGGTAGCCGCGCTTGACGACGGCGAAGTCGCCCAGGCGGAAGGTGGTGTTCCCTGCCCGCAGCTGCAGGTTTTCCAGCAGCTCGACGCTCTTGAGCGCGCCGGTGACGCGCACCTGCAGGTTGTCCGTCGGCGTCACCAGCACGCCGCTGGCCTCGACCTGGTTCTGGGTCGCGATCTGGTTGACGATCTGCTCGAAGGGCACGCCCAGCTGGGCGAACTTCTTGCTGGAGAATTCGATGTAGACCTTCTCGGCCTGCACCCCGAACTGCTCGACTTTCGCCACCAGAGGCACCTTCAACAACTGCTGGCGCACGAAGTCGGCGTAGTCGCGCAGCTCCGCCTGGTTGAAGCCGTCGCTGGATAACGCGAAGATCGAGCCGTAGGTGTCGCCGAATTCGTCGTTGAAGAAAGGCCCGGTCACGCCCTGCGGCAAGGTGGCCGCCATGTCGCCGATCTTCTTGCGCACCTGGTACCAGGTCGGCGCCGTGTCGCCCGGGGGCGTCGATTCGCGCAGCTCGATGATGATGGTGGTCTCGCCCGGCTTGGAAAAACTGCGGATGCGGTCGATGTAGGGCGTTTCCTGGAGCTTGCGTTCGAGCGGATCGGCAACCTGTTCGGCCATCTGCACGGCGGTCGCCCCCGGCCACACGGCGCTGATCACCATCGCGCGGAAGGTGAACGGCGGGTCTTCGTCCTGGCCCAGCCCCTGGTAGCTCAGGATGCCGCCGATCAGCAGCGCGGCGATCAGGTAGCGCGTGAGCGGGATGTGTTCGAGCGCCCAGCGCGACAGGTTGAACCCTTTCATTGGCGGGCTCCGCCCACTGCCGCGGCTTCGGTGTCGCCGCGGCGCGCGACGTCGGCCGCCAGGATCCGCACCTTCTGGCCCGGCTTGAGCAGGTGCACCCCGGCCGTCACCACGGTCTGGCCGGGCTGCACACCCCCTCGCAGCAGGATGTCGTTGCCCGACTGGCCCGCCACCTCGACCTTGCGCAGCTGGACGCTCCCCTTGTCGACCACCCAGACGCTGGTAGCGCCCTTGTCCTGCACCAGGGCGCTGAGCGGCACCCTCAGCGTGGGTGCATTCGCCGGGCCCTTGGTGGCGATTTCCACGGTCGCCGTCATGCCCAGGCGGACGTCGGCGCTGGCCGGGATCGACACCTTGACGGTGTAGGTACGGGTGGCGGGATCGGCCACCGGCGACACCTCGCGGATCTTGCCCGGGATGGCGACGGCGCGATTCGCCCACAGGCGCACGCTGACGCTACTGGCCTCGCGCAGCTGGCCGACCCGGTCTTCGGGAATGCCGATCACGACTTCCTTCTCGTCGGTGCGGGCCACGCGCACCACCGGCGCGCCGGCGGCCACCACCTGGCCGACCTCGGCATCGACCGCCGTCACCACGCCGTCGGCGTCCGATTCCAGGTTGGCATAGCCAGCCTGGTTGGACTGGCCGCGGAAGCCCGCGCGCGCCGCGTCCACAGTGGCCTGGGCAGCGCGCAGGGCGGCCTGCTTGGCGTCGAGGACCGCCTGGCTGACGAAGTTCTGGGCCCGCAGGTTCTGGTGGCGCTTGTAGTCGGCCTGGGCCAGGTCGCGCTCGGTCTCGGCGGCGCGCAGGGTGGCGCGGGCCTGGGTCTCGGCCAGGCGCAGGTCCTGCGGGTCGAGCCGCATCAAGACCTGGCCGTCCGTCACCAGGGCGCCGACATCGACCCGGCGCTCGACGATCTTGCCGCCGACACGGAAACCCAGGCGCGATTCGTAGCGCGGGCGCACGTCGCCCGAAAATTCGACGCGCTCTGCGCCATTGCCGGCGGCCAGCTGGATCGCGCGCACCGGGCGGACCTCCTCGACCCTGGGCGCGGGCTTGTCGCAGCCGGCCAGTAACACCAACAGGATCGGCGCGACACATGCAGCGCGGGTAAAGCGGAAAGATGCAAGAGCAAACACGTGTAGTCCCCTGTCGATGCGTTGCCAAGTTAGGGCATTTATAATCAAGCAATTATAATCAGTGAAACAGTCAAGAACCCGAGATTAGAGTCAACAGTCAAATATGCCAGTCGAGCATTACGAGAACTTCCCGGTTGCCTCCTTCCTGCTGCCGCGCCGCCTGGTACCGGCGGTCGAGGCCATCTATGCCTTCGCGCGCAGCGCCGACGACATCGCCGACGAAGGCGACGCCGCCCCGCCCGAGCGGCTGGCGGCGCTGGAGCGCTACGGGCGGGAAATCGATGCCATCGCGCGCGGCGGCACGCCGGCCGACCCGCTGTTCGCGCGCCTGGCCGGCGTGGTGCGTGAATTTCGCCTGCCGGTGGCGCCCATGCACGACTTGCTGTCCGCCTTCCGCCAGGACGTGGTCACCACCCGCTATGCCGATTACACCGCACTGCTCGACTATTGCCGGCGCTCGGCCAACCCGGTCGGGCGGCTGATGCTGGAACTCTACGATGCCGTGGACGAGCGCAACCTGCGCGATTCGGATGCGATCTGCACCTCCCTGCAGCTCATCAACTTCTGGCAGGACGTGGCGATCGACCTGCCCAAGGGCCGCATCTACCTGCCGCTCGAAGACCTGGAACGCCACGGCGTGACGGAGGCGGAGCTGGCTGCCAGCTCGTCGACCCCGGCCTGGCGCGCCCTCATGCGCTTCGAGGTCGAGCGCGCCCGCGCCCTGATGCTGAGCGGCTCCCCGCTGGCGCACCGCCTGCCGGGCCGCATCGGCTGGGAACTGCGCCTGATGGTCCAGGGTGGACTGCGCATCCTGGAAGCGATCGAGAAGGCGGACTACGACGTATTCCGGCGCCGGCCGGCGCTGGCTGCGGCCGATTGGGTCGTGGTGGGCTGGCGCGCGCTGCGCATGTAACGCCATCGCATTACCGTAGAGGCACCGGCATCGGCTAAGATAGCGGATTAGCTCAGCACACCAACAGCAATAATTACATGTCCCCCGACGAATACTGCCAGCAAAAGACCGTCCAAAGCGGCTCCAGCTTCTATTACAGCTTCCTGTTTCTGCCGCCGGAGCGCCGCCGTGCGATCACCGCGCTGTACGCCTTCTGCCGCGAGGTGGACGACACCGTCGACGAGACCCACGATGCCTCGGTCGCGCGCATCAAGCTGGCATGGTGGCGCACCGAAGTCTCGGCGATGGTCAAGGGCAGCCCGACCCACCCGGTAACCCAGGCGCTGCAGCCGCACCTTGCTCCCTTCAAGCTGGAAGAGCAGCACCTGCAGGCGATCATCGACGGCATGGAGATGGACCTGGACCAGAGCCGCTACCTCGACTACCCCGGCCTGCAGAAGTATTGCTGGCGGGTGGCGGGCGTGGTCGGCATCCTGTCGGCCAGCATCTTCGGCTATACCCGGCCGGAGACCCTGGCCTATGCCGAGAAGCTCGGCCTGGCTTTCCAGCTCACCAACATCATCCGCGACGTCGGCGACGATGCGCGCAAGGGCCGCATCTACCTGCCGGTGAACGAGCTGCAGCAGTTCAATGTGACGGCAGCCGACATCCTCAACTTCCGCCACAGCGAAAAGTTCGAGGCGCTGATGCGCTTCCAGAACGAGCGCGCCCAGCGCACCTACGACGAGGCGCTGGCCCTGCTGCCGAAGGAAGACCGGCGCGCCCAGCGTCCGGGCCTGATGATGGCGGCCATCTACCGCACCCTGCTCGACGAGATCGCACGCGACAACTTCCAGGTGCTGAACCAGCGTATTTCGCTGACGCCGCTGCGCAAGCTGTGGCTGGCGTGGAAGACCTATGTCCGCACCTGAGCGCGGCCGCCTTCGGGTGGCTGTCGCGGGTGGTGGTTGGGCGGGCTGTGCCGCAGCCGTCGAGCTGGCCGCCGGCGGCGCCGAGGTCACCCTGCTCGAAGCCTCGCGCTCGCTCGGCGGTCGGGCGCGCGGCGTGGAAGTGCAGGGAAAACTGCTCGACAACGGCCAGCACATCCTGCTGGGCGCCTATGGCGAGACCCTGCGCAAGCTTGAACAGGTCGGCATCGATCCCGCCACCGCCCTGCTGCGCCTGCCCGTACAGATGCGCTATCCGGAGGCCAGCGGCGGCATGGATTTCGTCGCCCCGCGCTGGCCGGCGCCCCTGCACCTGTTGGCCGCCCTCGTGCGTGCGAAGGGCCTGGCGCGCGCCGACAAGCTGGCCCTGGCGCGCTTCACCACCGCCGCCCGCTCGATGGGCTGGGTGCTCTATCAGGACTGCACGGTCGCCGAATTGCTGGCGCGTTTCGGCCAGACCCCGCGCCTGAACCGCCTGCTGTGGCACCCGCTGTGCATCGCCGCGCTGAACACGCCGCCAGCGCGCGCCTCGGCCAAGGTGTTCCTGGCCGTGCTGCGCGACAGCCTGGGCGCGAGGCGGCGGGCCGCGTCGGACATGCTGCTGCCGCGCATGGACATGGGCGCGCTGTTTCCCCAGGCCGCGGCGCGCTTCGTCGAGCGGCATGGCGGGCGGGTGCGCACCGGGGTCAAGCTCGGCGCTGCCAACCCGGCCGAAGGGGGCTGGCGCCTCGCCCTGAATGGTGAGGAAGCGGACTTCGACGCCCTGGTGCTGGCCACGCCCGCCACCCAGTCCGCCGCGCTGCTGGCGGCGCAGGCGCCGGAACTGGCCGCGCAGCTGGGCGCACTGGCTTACGAACCGATCGCCACCTGCTACCTGCAATACGCGCCTTCGGTACGCCTGCCCCTGCCCTTCTACGCCCTGCTCGACGATCCGGCGCAGGGCCGCTGGGGCCAGTTCGCCTTCGACCGCGGCCAGCTCGACGCCACCCAGCCTGGCCTGCTGGCAGTGGTGGTCAGCGCCGCCGGCGATGCGGCCGCGCTCGGCCAGGATGCCCTCGCCGGCCAGATCGCGTCCCAGCTGGCCCGGGACCTAAGACGGCCGGAACTGGCCGCGCCGCACTGGTCGCGGGTGATCACGGAGAAGCGCGCCACCTTTTCCTGCACCCCGGGCCTGCAACGGCCCGGCAACGAGACACCCCTGCCCGGCCTGGTGCTGGCGGGCGACTACACGGCCAGCGACTACCCGGCGACGCTGGAAGCCGCCGTACAGAGCGGCGTGGCGGCCGCCACGCTTATCCTCGCCTACGGCGCCCTGCCCCGCGAAAAGCGCAGACTGTCGCATGCCGGTAGCATGGATGCGCCCCCTTCCGTAAGCTAGCAGCATCGAAACATGTCTTACGGATTGAACAACAACATGAGCAACATGAACAAGTTCCAGCTCGGTTTGCGTACCCTGGCCCTCGTGGCGCTGGTGCTGTCCAGCACCGCCGTGCTGGTCCAGCCCGAACTCATCGGCGGCTCGTCGCCGGCCACGGCCCTTGCGATCGGTGCGATTCCGGTCGTCGGTCTTCATTAAAGCGCAACGCACATGGGCAAACTCGACTATCTCGACGCGCTGAAGCGGGCCCTGGCGGGTCTGCCGCCGGAAACCCAGGCCAAGACCCTGGCCTGGTACGAGCAGCGCTTCGTGGACGGCGTGGCCGCCGGGCGCAGCGAGGCGAGCATCGCCGAGGAACTCGGCGACCCGCGCAAGATCGCCGTGACGCTGCGCGCCAGCGCCCACATGGCGGCGTTCAACGAAAAAAAGTCGCCCGCCAACGCCGCGCGCATGATCGTGGCCGGCGCCGGCCTGCTGGTCTTCAACCTGTTCATGGCGATTCCGGCGGCCGTGGTCGCCTCGTTGCTGATCGCGGTCTATGGCACCGCGCTGGGTTTCTACGTGTCCGGCATCGCCATCACCGCCAGCGGCCTGGCCGGGGCCAATGAGCTGGTCCTGAACAATCCGCTGCACCGGGTCGAGATCATGGCGGACGGCGAGCGCCGCGAATCGCGTGAAAACGTACGGACCCGGGTCTTGATCGGCAAGCAGGGCATCCACATCAACGAAGACGAGGTGCCGGAACCGACGGCCGGCGACGACGACACGACCGGCGAGACCAGGTCCGCCATGGTGATCCGGCGCGCCGAGAAGGTGGCCGACGCCGGCATCCAGATCAGCACCGACATGGATGGCGAATCGCGCACCACCCAGACCGTCGTCGGCCTGTCCATGGTGATCGGCGGGATCGTCCTGTTCCTGCTGTCGCTGGTCATCACCAAGTACACGTTCATCGGCCTCAAGCGCTACCTCAAGATGAACCTGTCGCTGTTGAAGGGAGCCTGAGCATGCGGGCCTTGCTGAAAACCGGCTTCAGCCTGCTGCTGCTGGCCTTCGTCCTGATCGGCATGAGCTACGCCGCGCTGCGCGCCAACGGCGTCGCGTCGGCCAGCGAAGGCCGCCAGGTGGCGAGCGAGAAGCGCGACCTGCCGGCCGGCGTGAATGCCATCGACCTGGACGGACCGATCGACCTGACCGTCCGCTACGGCTCGGCACCGATGCTGGTGGTGCGCGGCGAAGCGCGCCTGCTGGACAACATCGACATCAGCAATGACGGCGCGGTGCTGCACATCGGCATCCGCGGCATGGTGCTGGGCCACCGTCGCCCGCTGCAGGTCGACCTGGTGCTCCCGAGCCTGGCCAGCGTGAAGATCGACGGCAGCGGCGACAGCACGGTCAACGGTTTCTCGGGCGAGCGCATCGAAGTGCGCATGGAAGGCTCGGGCAGCCTGCATTTCAACGGGCGCTTCCGCCAGGTCGACGCAGCGCTGAGCGGCAGCGGCGAACTGGACCTGAATGCGGGATCCGGCATCGAGCGCTTCGATGCGGTGCTCACCGGCTCGGGTCACATGACCATCGTCGGCACTACCCGCGAACTGCATGCGAACGCCAGCGGATCGGGCGAACTCGATGCGCGCCACCTGCGCGCCGAGAAAGTCGAGGTCGGCCAGACCGGTTCCGGCGAAAGCACCGTGCATGCGCGCCAGAGCGTCGCCGCGTCGATCTCGGGCAGCGGCGACATCGAAGTCATCGGCAACCCGGGCGAACGCAGTGTCAGCCGCACCGGCAGTGGTGCGGTGACATTTACCGACTAATCACCGCTGATAAAACGTCTCGACGGACGCAAAGATGCGGGGGGCGGCACGAGCAAAGGAGGCTTGGTGCAAGCTTACCTGATCTGGTCTTGCTCACTGAGCCCAAACGGAACGGGCTCTTGGATGCTCTGGCAACATCTGCCCGCATCGCATCCTGGAGGCGAGGCGTGCGGGTCATGCGGCTGCCAATCCCGCCAGGCCGGTGCACCCGAGGTCTGCCGGCTCTGAGCACGAACACAGTTTCGCCGCGGCCGCACCATCGCGGATGCGTCCGCCGTCCTCGGCGCTTGATGTTGGGCCGGAAGATGCGCTTCAATAAACGACCCGAGGTTTTCGCAGAGCCTGGTCAGGCTGCCAACGACCCAGAGCGGTCGGACGAGGCTTAGACTTTGTCGTGGGATCAACGGGCTAAATAATTTCATAGCTCGTAGAATCGTCCACGTTGTTGATAAACACTTTACGGCCATTTTCGAACTCAAAAACTATGTTTGCTCCACGTTCAGTAACCAACGTCTCATAGGATTTGAGCCGCACGCCAATCAAATCAGCAGCAAGCCCTACATTGACATGAGGATAGTTCAACCCTTCCCCTTCAACGGCCCAAGGCTCTGGCTCGGATGGCCATGTCCGCCAATGCACGACACCGATATCAAAGCATAGGTGGTGCCATATACCACCGAATTTTAGATATGTGACGCTTGCTGTATTCACCAGTTTTCCTTTGAATTCGAAACCTTGGCAGATCAGACCATCACATACCTTCCCTTCAATTGAAGGAGGCCTACCGTTAAACTCCAGTTCCATTGGGCTTCTCCTCCGTGATGTCGTAAAGCACACGATATCGAGAACAGACTCTCGGGCGAATGACTGCGCGGCCGATTGCAGTCATTCGGAATGGCTCAGTATACGGCGTCGCTGTCAGGACAAGCTGAGGAGCTTTCCAGGTGCCCTCAGTGACTGTTCACGCGCCAACCACTCCAATGCAGCACGCCCGGCCGCGCGCCCGCTACCGAAGCAGGCAGTCAACAGGTAGCCGCCGGTCGGCGCCTCCCAGTCGATCATCTCTCCCGCCACGAACACGCCGGGCAGCGCCCGCAGCATGGCACCGCCCTCCAGCGCCTCGAAACGTACCCCGCCCGCGCTGCTGATGGCTTCGTCGATCGGACGCGGGCGCCGCAGGGTGAGCGGCAGCCCCTTGAGCGCGGCCGCCAGCTTGTCGGTGTCGGCATAGTCCTCCCTTGAAAGGCACTCGTGCAGCAGCCCGGCCTTGACGCCCTTGATGCCGAGCCGGCTTTGCAGGTGGCTGGACAGCGAGCGCGAGCCGCGCGGACGCGCCACCTCGAGCGCGACGCGCGCAGCATCGAGGTCCGGCAGCAGGTCGAGCCAGATGGTGGTGCTGCCCTGCTCCGCGATCTGGTCGCGCAGCAGCGCCGAGATGGCATACACCAGGCTGCCTTCGATGCCGCTATGCGTCACGACAAACTGGCCCTGGCGCTTTTCCAGCGCGCCGTCGCGGCCGCGCCAAGCGACCGCCACGGTGGTCAGGGGCGCCCCCGCGTGCCTGTCGGCGAAGTGGGCGCTCCAGTCGACATCGAAGCCGCAGTTGGCCGGGGCCAGCGGCGCCACCTCGACTCCACGCCCGGCCAGCAGCGGCACCCAGGCCCCGTCGGACCCGAGCCGCGCCCAGCTGGCGCCGCCCAGGGCCAGCACGACGGCGTCGGCCTCGACCAGGATGTCGCCCTCCGGCGTCGCCATGCGCAGCCGGCCCTCCTCCCATCCCATCCAGCGGTGCCGCATGTGGAAACGCACGCCGGCCTCGCGCAGCCGGTGCAGCCAGGCGCGCAGCAGCGGCGCGGCCTTCATCTCGAGCGGGAATACGCGGCCGGAACTACCCACGAAGGTATCGATGCCGAGCGCGTGGATCCAGTCGCGCAGCGCCTGCGGCGTGAAGTCCGCGATCCAGTGCGCCACCTCTTCCTCGCGCTCCCGATAACGACCCAGGAAGGCCGGCAAGGATTCGGAGTGGGTGATGTTCATGCCGCCCTTCCCCGCCAGCAGGAACTTGCGCCCCACGGAGGCCATGGCGTCGTACAAGTCGACCTGCGCGCCGCCGGCGGCCAGGGTTTCGGCGGCCATCAGGCCGGCGGGGCCGCCGCCGATCACGGCGACGCGTTTGCTTCGGTTGGGCTGCTGGCTCATCGGGATATCGGGGAGGCGAAGGAGCGGCATTGTAGTCGAGTTTGCGCCATGCATAAAATGACGGCGCCGATGTAAAGTAAGCTTGACATGTCAGGTTTGCTTGACTACGATGTCAAGCATACTTTACTTCACGGAGGATGTCATGCATGAAAAGCGGGTCGGGAAAATGTATATGCGCGAACTGGTGGCATCGCTGGCGCTGTACATGGTGCTGCTGTTCGCCGCCATTCGCTGGGGCCGGCCGATGGAGGACGGCGTCGCACGCACGCTGGTGCTGCTCTCGCCGATGATCGGCTTCGGCGCCGCGCTATGGGTGATCGCACGCCACTTCGGGCGCATCGACGAATACATGCGCATGCGCCTGCTGGAAAACGTGGCGCTGGGCGCGGCCATCACGGCCGGCCTGACCTTCAGCTACGGCTTCCTCGAGACGGCCGGTTATCCAAAGCTGTCGATGTTCACGGTCTGGTGCGTCCTGTGCGGGGCGGTCGTGCTGGTCCAAGTGCTGCGCAAGTTCCTTGACCGCTGAATAAGCGATGAACAACCATATCAGAGCGCTGCGCGCCGAGCGCGGCTGGAGCCAGGCTGCGCTGGCCGACATGCTTGACGTCTCGCGCCAGAGCGTGAACGCGATCGAGACCGGCCGCTACGACCCCAGCTTGCCACTGGCCTTCGCCATCGCCAAATTATTCCAGTTACCGATCGAATCGATCTTCATCCCAGACCAGGAGTCAGCATGAAAGCATCCCTGTTGTTCGCAGCCCTGCTCGGCCTCGCCGGCAGCGCAGTCCTTCCCTCGGCTGCCGCCCAGGCCCCGCTCGACGCACCGAACCGCTTCGCCGCGCAACCCGTCGCTGTCGAACGCTTCGAGATCAAGGGCATGCTGGTCGAGCGCCACGGCAGCGGTCCGCGCCCCCTGGTACTGATCCCCGGCCTGTCCAGCGGCGGCTGGGTCTGGGGGCAAACTGTGCGCGATCTCGCGCCCTCGCACACCGTCTACGTGGTGACCCTGCCCGGCTTCGACGGCCGGCCGGCGGTAAGCGGCGACCCGTTCAATAACGCCAGGGCGGCGCTGGCTGAACTGATCGCCTCGCGCAAGCTGGCCAAGCCGGTGCTGGTCGGCCACAGCATCGGCGCGACCCTGGCGCTGGCCCTGGCGCAGGATCTGCCGCAGGCGATCGGCGGCGTGGTGGCGATCGACGGCCTGCCGGTGTTCCCGCGCACCGAAGACATGCCGCTGGAAGCGCGCGCGGCGATGGCCGAAGGGATGCGCAAGCAAATGGCAGCCCTCAGCGGGCCGGCCTTCGTCGCGCAGCAGCACCAGTATATGCGCGGCATCGGCATGGTCGACATGGGCAAGGCCGACGATGCGGCGCGCTTGAGCTCGCGAAGCGATCCGGCTGCAGTGGCCGCCTACATGGCCGCGGTGCTGTCGCGCGACCTGCGCCCCGGCCTGGCCGGCATCAAGGCGCCGGTGTTGCTGCTGGTGCCCTACTACGCCCCGGATGCGGTGGTCCTGAATAACATCACCTTGGACGACAAGCTCGCGTATTATCGGGAGCTGATGTCGGGAACGCCGCAGTTGCAGGTCGAGGCCATCGACAAGGCGCGCCACTTCGCCATGATCGACCAGCCCGAGGCCGTGGCCGACGCGATCCGCCGTTTCATCAAATAAGGCCACATACAAAGGGAGAAAAGAGATGCAAAAGCTGATCTACTGGAGCGGGCAATACCTGCTGGCGGCGGGCTCGATGTTTGCCCTGCTGGTCGCCATCGACGTGCTCCTGCGCGGCGAGGCCTTCGAGACCGGCTGGCGTGAGTCGCTGGCCTGGTCGGTGCTGGCGTCGGCCATCTTCATCGGCTCGCGCTACTACCGCGCCGACCGCGGCGCCCAGTGCGCGATGTGCAGCCATCCGGACACGAAACGCTGATCCGACTTCCTTCAAGATGCATCAAGACGGACCGGGGGCGCCGACGCAAGAATGCTGCACTGCGTCGTGCCCCTGCGACTGCATGCATTTGTCATCGCTATAAGATTCCGCTTGACAATAGATGTAGCAGGAATATTCTTGTATCCGCTACAACGAACGATGGCGCCCGCTAAATACTTGGACGAGGTCAGCCACGATTCGGGAAAGCAGTCCGTTTCAACATCTTGGAGGATGTGTATGTCGGTAACAACAAGGGCAGCAATGTCCCGTAGGACAATGCTGGGCGCAATCGCGTCCAGTCCACTCTGGATGCAGTCCGCCTGGGCGCAGCCAAACAAGCTGAAGATCTCCCACCAGTTCCCGCGCGGCAGTATCGCCGAAGGCGATTTCCGTGACCGCTTGTGCCGCATGTTCGCGGCCGACGTCGAGCGGCGCACCCGTGGCGGATTGAAATTCTCGATCTATCCGGCCGCCAGCCTGATGGCCCCCAACGCCCAGATCGGCGCGCTGCGCAGCGGCGGCCTGGACATGGCACTGGTGCCGCTGTCCTATGCGGGCGCCGAGGCGCCGGAAGCCAATATCGGCCTGATGCCCGGCCTGGTCACCTCGTACGAGCAAGGCTATGCCTGGAAGAATGCGCCGGTCGGGCGCGAGCTGACCCGCATCCTGAACGAACAGGGCCTGGTGGTGATCAGCTGGATCTGGCAGGCCGGCGGCGTGGCCTCGCGCGGCAAGCCGATCCTGCATCCGGAAGACGTGGCCGGCCTGAAGGTACGCGGCGGCTCGCACGAGATGGACCGCTTGCTGCTCGACGCCGGCGCGACGATCGTCAACCTGCCGTCCAACGAGATCCCGGCCGCCATGCGCGACGGCAGGCTCGACGCGGCGCTGACCTCCTCGACCTCGCTGATCTCGTTCAAGCTGCAGGAATCGAGCCGTGCCCTGACCACCGCACGCGGCGGCGCCTACTGGTTCATGTTCGAGCCCTTGATGATGTCGCGCACCGTGTTCGACCGCCTCACCAAGGAGCAGCAGGCCGCGGTGATGGCCGTGGGCGCCGGGCTGGAAAGCTTCGCACTCAAGGCCGCGCGCGCCGACGACGCGCGGGTGGCGACGGTGTACCGGTCTTCGGGGGCGCACGTGGTGGACATGGATGCGGAAGCGCTGCGCAAGTGGCAGGCGGTCGCACGCACCAACGCATGGCGCGAATTCGGCGAGCGCAGTGCCAACTGCGCCAAGCTGCTGGAACTGGCCGAGCAGTCTATCGCGATGATTTGAGCCGTGACGTGGTCGGCTTTGCCGACCACCTTATCTGGCCACCTCATCCGCCTGTCACCGGCGGAAAAAAGGCCACCTCGGCGCCATCGGCCACCGCAGTGTCGGGCCCGCACATCACCTGGTTGTACGCCATCCGCACGGCACGGTCCGGGCCGAGCGCCTCGGCCCATACGCCGCCACGCGACACCAGCGCCTCGCGCACCCCGCCCACCGTCGTTGCGCTTCCTGGCAACTCCAGGCGTTCATTGGCCATGCCGAGCGTCTCGCGCACCGACGCAAAATACCGCAATGTGATGTCCATGTGATCCTTAATGCTGCACTCAGTGCTGTAATTCCGCGAACGGGATGAAGCGCACCAGGTCGCCTTCCAGGATCGCCTGGCCCGGCGGATTGTCCACCAACCCGTCGCCCCAGACCGTGGAGGTCAGCACGCCCGAGCCCTGGTTCGGGAACAGGTCGAGCCCGCCGGCCGCATTTACGCGCACGCGCAGGAATTCGTTGCGGCGATCGCCCTTCGGCAGTGCGAAGTCGGCGCGCACGAAATAGCCGCGCGGCTCCACCGGGCCGCACACGCCCTGCAGGCGCAGCAGGAACGGCCGCACGAACAGCAGGAAGGTAATGAAGCTCGACACCGGATTACCCGGCAGGCCGATGAAGTACGAAAAACCGCCTTCCCGGCGCACTTCGCCGAAGGCCAGCGGCTTGCCGGGCTTGACCGCGATCTGCCACATGTTCAGCTGACCCTCGGCCTCGACCGCGGGCTTGATGTGGTCTTCTTCGCCCACCGACACGCCGCCCGAGGTGATGATCAGGTCGTGCTGCCGGGCCGCCTCGTGCAGGGTGGCGCGGGTGGCCTCCAGCGAGTCGGGCACGATGCCGTAGTCGGTGAAGTCGCAGCCGAAGTTCTCCAGCAGGGCGCGCAGCGTGAAACGGTTGGAATTGTAGATCGCGCCCGGCTGCAGGGGCTCACCCGGCATCGCCAGCTCGTCGCCGGTGAAGAACACCGCGACGCGTACGCGCCGCAGCACCGGCAGTTCGGCCAGGCCCACCGAGGCGGCCAGGCCCAGTTCCTGGCTACGCAGGCGGGTGCCGGCCGGCAGGATGACCGAGCCGGCGGCCACGTCCTCGCCGGTGCGGCGAATCCATTCGCCCGCGCGCGGCGCGTGGCGCACGGTGACACTGTCGCCCACCGCCTCGCACTGCTCCTGCATCACGACGGCATCGGCGCCGGGCGGAATCAGGGCGCCCGTGAAGATGCGCGCTGCGGTGCCCGGCTCGAGCGGCTGGCCGACACTGCCGGCGGGAATGCGCTGGGCAACGCGCAGGGTGGCGCTGCCGCTCGCGCAATCCGCCGCGCGCACCGCATAGCCGTCCATCTGGGTATTGTCGTGCGAGGGCACGTTGATGGTGGCGTGCCGGTCTTCGGCCAGCACGCGGCCGTTCGCATTTAGGGTTGGCACAGTCTCGGTGTCAAGCACCGGACGCGCCGCGTCGAGCAGCTGGCCCAAGGCCTCGCGCACGGACTGCATTGGGGGCTTCATTCTACAGCCCCGTGTGCTGCGCGATGTAGGCCTTCATGGCATCCACGTCGGTGCCCATCACGACGAAGCGCTGCGGCAGCGCCTCGATATCCTCGAAGCCGGCTGGGCGATCGGCATCCGTGCCCAGCGCTTCCAGGATGGTCTCGTTGAATTTCGCGGCTAGCGCGGTTTCCAGCACGATCATCGGTACGCCCGGCTGCATGTGCTCGCGTGCGACCTTGATGCCGTCCGCGGTGTGGGTGTCGATGGTGATGCCGTAGTCGTCGGCCACGTCGCGGATGGTCGCGAGGCGATCGAGGTGGGTCGATTTGCCGGAAGCGAAGCCGTACTGGCCAACCAGCTTCCACTCGTCGCCATCGCTGCCGGGCGCGCCCGACAGGTCGAAGCCGCCATGGGTGTCGACCTTGCGGAACAGCAGATGGGTGCGCTCCGCATCGCGGCCCACCAGTTCGTACACGAAACGCTCGAAGTTCGAGGCCTTCGAGATGTCCATCGACGGGCTGCTGGTGTGGTAGGTCTCGCTCGGCTTGCGCACGCGGTACACGCCGGTGCGGAAGAACTCGTCGAGCACGTCGTTCTCGTTGGTGGCCGCCACCAGCTGGTCGATCGGCAGGCCCATCATGCGGGCGATGTGGCCGGCGCAGATGTTGCCGAAGTTCCCCGACGGGACGGTGAACGAGACCTTCTGGTCGTTACTCGTGGTCGCGGCCAGGTAGCCGCGGAAGTAGTACACCACCTGGGCCACGACGCGCGCCCAGTTGATCGAGTTGACGGTGCCGATCTTGTGGCGGGCCTTGAACGACAGGTCGTTGGACACCGCCTTGACCATGTCCTGGCAGTCGTCGAACACGCCCTCGACCGCGATATTGTAGATGTTCGGGTCCTGCAGGCTGAACATCTGCGCGGTCTGGAAGGCGCTCATCTTCTGGTGCGGGGACAGCATGAACACGCGCACGCCGCGCTTGCCGCGCATCGCGTATTCGGCCGCGCTGCCGGTGTCGCCGGAGGTGGCCCCAAAAATGTTCAGTTCGTCGTTGTTCTTGTCCAACGCATATTCGAACAGGTTGCCGAGCAGTTGCATGGCCATGTCCTTGAAGGCCAGGGTCGGGCCGTTCGACAGCGCCTGCAACACAAGCTTGCCCTGCGCGCCGTCTTCGAGCACGCGCAGCGGAGTAATGTCGGCGGCGGATTCGCCTTCACGCGCGTTGCGGTAGACATCGGCGGTATAGGTCTTGGCGGTCAATGCGCGCAGGTCGGCATCGGGGATGTCGGTGGCGAATTTGCGCAGGATCTCGTAGGCGAGATCGGCATAGGACAGTCGGCGCCAGGCGTCGAGTTCCGCGCCCGTTACCTGCGGATACTCTTCGGGAAGGTACAAGCCGCCGTCCGGGGCCAGGCCCGCTAGCAGGATGTCGGAAAAACGCTGGGGATTGCGTGCTGCGGACGCGCTGGTCGCGCGGGTGGAGACGTAATGCATACGGTAGGAGATCCGGTTGGGGCCAAAGTTGAACTTTTATTATAGCGCCCGAATGGATCGTATGCTGTGGTGCAAAAAAAGTGAGTGGCTGCGGAGCGGAATTGGGTTCCCGCTGCGCGGGAACCCAACTTGAACTTGGCTCAGCAAGCCGCGTGATTCACCGTCACCACGTGCACCGCCAGTCCGCCCAGCGAAGTCTCCTTGTACTTTACCTGCATGTCCGCCCCGGTCTGGCGCATGGTCTCGATCACGTTGTCCAGGCTGACGAAGTGGGTGCCGTCGCCCTTGATCGCCAGGGAGGCGGCCGTGATGGCCTTGATCGCGCCCATGCCGTTGCGCTCGATACAGGGAATCTGCACCAGGCCGCCGATCGGGTCGCAGGTCATGCCGAGGTGGTGTTCGATGCCGATTTCGGCAGCGTTCTCGATACGCTCGTTGGAGCCGCCGAGCGCCGCCACCAGGCCGGCCGCCGCCATGGCGCAGGCCACCCCGACCTCGCCCTGGCACCCGACTTCGGCGCCCGAGATCGAGGCGTTCTTCTTGCACAGCATGCCGATCGCGCTCGCTGTGAGCAGGAACTCGCGGATGCCCTTGGCCGCATCGCTCGGACGGCAATCCTCGGCGTAGTAGCGCAGCACCGCCGGGATGATGCCGGCCGCGCCGTTGGTGGGCGCCGTCACCACCCGGCCGCCGGCGGCGTTTTCTTCGTTCACGGCCATCGCGTACAGCGTCACGTGGTGCGTCGCATCATGCGGCAGCTCGTTAACGCGCTTGCCCTCGACGCAGTGGGCCTGCTGCCACAGCCTGGCCGCACGGCGCTTGACGTTCAGGCCGCCCGGCAGCTGGCCTTCGGTGACCAGTCCGTGGGCGATACAGTCGCGCATGGTCTCCCAGATCCGGTCCAGGCCCGCATCCAGCTCGGCCTCGGTCATGCGCGCCAGCTCGTTTGCGCGCAGCATGTGCGGGATCGACAAGCCGTGCTCTTTGCCCAGCGCCAGCAAATCGCTCATGGTGCTGAAGGGGTAAGGCACCTGGACTGCCGAGGCGTCAGGGGCGCGGTTCTGGCTCTCGCCCGCGGCGTTGATGAAGCCGCCGCCGACAGAGTAATAGATGCGTTCGATGATGCTGCCATCAAGCAGCTGCAGCACGAACTTCATGCCGTTCGGGTGCTCCGGCAGGGTCGACTGCTTGTGCCATACGAGACCGGTACGGTACTGGAACGGCACTTCCTTCTCGCCGAGCAGCCGCAGCACGCCGTCCATCTCGGCTTCGGCCAGCTTGTCCTCGACCGACTCCGGATCGACGCCCTGCGGGGTCTCGCCCATCAGGCCCAGGATCACGGCCTTGTCGGTGGCGTGGCCGACGCCGGTCAGCGCAAGCGACCCGTACAGGTGGGCCTCGACGCCTACCGCGTTGTCCAGCGACCCGCACTCCAGCAAGAAGCGGCGCGCGGCCACCATCGGCCCCACCGTGTGGGAGCTCGACGGCCCGATACCGATCTTGAACAGATCAAAAACGCTCATATCCATCGTTGTCTCGACTCTTCAGTTTTTTATTATTGCGTTGATGCAGTGAAGTTAAGCGGTAAGCTCAAGCAGTGACGCCGACGTCGACGTTCTTCAGCATGCTGGCCACCATCTCGTCCACGCCGATGCGTACCTTCCATCCCCAGTCGCTGGTGGCGCGGCTGTCGTCCAGGCTCTTCGGCCAGGAATCGGCGATTTGCTGGCGGCTGTCCGGCTTGTAGGCGATCTCGAATTCCGGCAGCGCTTTCTTGATGGCGGCAGCCAGCTCGCGCGGGTTGAAGGACACGCCGGCCACGTTGTACGAGGAACGGATCACGACCTTCTCGGCTGGCGCGTCCATCAGCTCGATGGTGGCGCGGATCGCGTCCGGCATGTAGATCATCGGCAGCGTGGTTTCCGGACCCAGGAAGCATTCGTAGGTCTCGCCCTTGAGTGCGCTGTGGAAGATGGCGATCGCGTAATCGGTGGTGCCGCCGCCCGGAGGCGACTTGTAGCTGATGATGCCCGGGTAGCGGATCGAGCGCACATCGACGCCGTACTTGCTATGGTAGTACTCGCACAGGCGCTCGCCGGCCAGCTTGCTGATGCCGTAGATCGAGGTCGGGTCCATCACCGCGTACTGCGGGGTCGACTCCGCCGGCGTGTTCGGACCGAAGGCGGCGATCGACGAAGGCCAGAACAGCTTCAGCGGCTTGGCGGCCGGGTCTTCCGATTGACTACGCTCGCGCGCCACTTCGAGGATGTTGAGCAGGCCGTCCATGTTCAGCGTCCACGCCTTGAGCGGCGCCTTCTCGCCCGTGGCCGACAGCAGCGCCGCCAGCTGGTAGACCTGGGTGATGTTTTCGTTATCGATCAGCGCGGCCAGGGCGTCCTTGTCCAGCACGTCGAGACGGGTGTAGCGCGCCGCGCCGTAGACGTTGTCCGCACCGATGTCCGAAGCGATCACGTTGTTCGGACCGTGCTGTTCGGCCAGGGCGCTGACCAGTTCACTGCCGATCTGGCCATTGGCGCCGATGATGAGGATGCGTTCCATTGTTCTGTTCCGATCTTATTGATTCTTGAGGATGCCCAGCTCTTTGCCGGCTTGTTCGAAGGCCTTGAGCACGGTGTCGAGCTGTTCGCGGGTGTGCGCAGCCGACAGTTGCACGCGCACGCGCGCCTGGCCCATCGGCACCACCGGATAGAAGAAGCCCGACAGCAGCACGCCCAGTTCGAACATGCGGGCGGCGAATTTCTGTGCGACCGGCGCTTCGAACAGCATCACCGGCACCACCGGGTGCGTGCCCGGCTTGATGGTGAAGCCGATGCGCTCGATCTCCTTGCGGAAGTATGCGGTGTTCTCGTGCAGGCGGTCGCGCAGTTCGGTCGACTTCGAGATGCGGTCCAGCACCGAGATCGACGCGCCGGCAATCATCGGCGCCAGGGTGTTCGAGAACAGGTAGGGACGCGACTTCTGGCGCAGGGTTTCGATGACTTCCTTGCGGCCGGAGGTAAAACCGCCCATCGCGCCGCCCAGGGCCTTGCCCAGGGTGCCGGTGATGATGTCGATCTTGCCGATGACGCCGCAGTGTTCGTGGGTGCCGCGCCCGGTCTTGCCCATGAAGCCCGAGGCGTGCGATTCGTCGATCATGGTCAGGGCGCCGTATTGCTCGGCCAGCGCGACGATCCTGTCCAGCTGGGCGATGGTGCCGTCCATCGAGAACACGCCGTCGGTGACGATGATCTTGTGGCGCTTGCCCGCTTCGGTCGCGGCCTGCAGCTGCTTTTCCAGGTCGGCCATGTCGTTGTTGGCGTAGCGGTAGCGCGCCGCCTTGCACAGGCGCACGCCGTCGATGATCGATGCGTGGTTCAGGGCGTCCGAGATGATCGCGTCGTTCTCGTCGAACAGCGGCTCGAACACGCCGCCGTTGGCGTCGAACGCGGCCGCGTACAGGATGGTGTCTTCGGTGCCGAGGAATTCGGACAGCTTCTGCTCCAGTTCCTTGTGCACGGTCTGGGTGCCGCAGATGAAGCGCACCGAGGACAGGCCGTAGCCGTATTTTTCCAGCGCCGCGGCCGCCGCCTCGGAAGTTTGTTCGTCGCCGGACAGGCCCAGGTAGTTGTTGGCGCACATATTGATGAGCGTGCGGCCGTCTTGCGCGACCACCTCAGAACCCTGGCGCGAAGCGATCACGCGCTCCGGCTTGAACAGGCCGTCGCTGCGCAGCGTCTCGAGTTTCGATTGCAGGCCGCTATAGAATGCTTGGTCGCTCATGGTTCCCACTCCCTGGTTGTCTGGTTGGCCAGCTGCGGCTTGACCGGCGGCTGGCGAATGTCGTATCGTTGGACTCGTTCGGTTCATGGAACCGAGTTCTGTATGTCGAACAAAAATTCAATATATCGAATCTTACCCCCAGCCAATGAACTTGGCAAGCCAAAGGCAATGACAAAGACTCTAACAAATAACGCCCCGCCGGAAGTTGGCGCCACGCTACAGCGCCTGCGATTGGCACGCGGATTGACCCTGGAAGACCTGTCGCGGATCGCCGGGGTATCCAAGTCGATGCTGTCGCAGATCGAGCGCGAAAAGGCCAATCCCACCATCGCCATCACCTGGCGCCTGGCCAATGCCCTGGGGGTGGAGATCGGCGAGCTGCTGTCGTCCGAGGTGCGGGCGGTCGACCTGATCCGGGTGGTCGATGCCCACGAGACGCCCACCCTGCCCGGCGCCCATGCCGGTTATTCGCTGCGCATCCTGGGGCCGATGGACCTGGCCGGCAAGTACGAGTGGTACGAGCTGACCCTGGCGCCGGGCGGCGAAATGGCTTCGCAGGCCCACGATCCGGGCACCAAGGAGCACCTGACCGTGATCAGCGGGACGATCGAGCTGGAAGTGGGGGCGGAAAAGAAGAAGATCAAGCATGGGGGGACGGCGCGCTACCCGGCCGACCATGACCATGTGATTCGGAATGCGGGGAAGACCGAGGCCAAGGCGCTGTTGGTCGTCGTACAACGGTAGCGTGGGCAGGTGACCTGCCCACCCTACGAAAGCCAACGGTCAAACAGCTTACTTGCTGCCGCCAACCGCCTGGGCCGAGGCCTCACCCATCTTCAGCTCGCGCGCCAAAAAGCCCCAGCGATCGGCCACTTCCTCGATCTGCTTGGTGGTCGGCTTGCCCGCGCCATGGCCCGCCTTGGTGTCGATGCGGATCAGGACCGGCGCGGCTCCTGCCTGCGCAGCCTGGGCCGCCGCGGCGTACTTGAAGCTGTGCGCCGGGACCACGCGGTCGTCGTGGTCGGCGGTGGTCACCATGGTCGCCGGATAGCAGGTGCCCGGTTTCAGGTTGTGCAGCGGCGAGTACTTGACCAGGGCCTTGAACTCCTCCGGGTTCTCCGACGAGCCGTAGTCCGATGTCCAGGCCCAGCCGATGGTGAACTTGTGGAAGCGCAGCATGTCCATCACGCCCACGGCCGGAATCGCCGCGCCGAACAGTTCCGGACGCTGGGTCATGGCCGCGCCCACCAGCAGGCCGCCGTTGGAGCCGCCGCCGATGGCCAGCTTGGAAGGCGACGTCACCTTGTTGGCGACCAGCCACTCGGCCGCGCCGATGAAATCGTCGAACACGTTCTGCTTCTGCAGCTTGGTGCCGGCCTGGTGCCAGGCTTCGCCGTATTCGCCGCCGCCGCGCAGGTTGGCCACCACGTAGACGCCGCCCATCTCCATCCAGGCCAGGTTGGCCGGGGAGAAGCCAGGTGTCATCGAGATGTTGAAGCCGCCGTAGCCGTACAGGTAGGTCGGGTTCGCGCCATCCATCTTGAGGCCCTTCTTCGACACGATGAACATCGGGACCCTGGTGCCGTCCTTGCTGCTATAGAACTGCTGGCGGGTCTCGTAGTCCGCCGGATTGAAGTCGACCTTCGGCTGGCGGAACACGGTGCTCTGGCCGGTTTTCAGGTTCAGGCGGTAGATCGTGGTCGGGGTGGTGAAGCCGGCGAACGAGTAGAAGGTCTCGGTCTCGCCCCGCTTGCCCGACAGGCCGCCGACGGTGCCGATGCCCGGCAGCTTGACTTCGCGGACCAGCTTGCCGTCCAGGGCGTGGACGCGCACGACGCTGCGCGCATCCTTCAGGTATTCCAGCACCAGCTGGTTGTTGATGATGTCGGCGCCGGCCAGGGTGTCGGCGCTTTCCGCGACGATCTCTTTCCAGTTGCCTTCCTGCGGCTTGTTCACGTCGATCGCCACGATGCGCTTCTTCGGCGCGTTGCGGTCGGTGCTGAAGTAGAACACGCTGCCGATGTTGTCGATGAAGTCGTAGCCGGCGTCGAAGTTGTCGACCAGGTCGACCACCTTCGAATCGGGCTTGGACAGGTCCTTGTAGGACACGCGGTATTTCGGCGCGGTGCCCTTGGTAGTGGTGATGACAAGATAGCGGCCGTCATCGGTGGTGCTGCCGCCGAAGCCCCACTCCTTCTGGTCCGGGCGGTCGTAGACCAGGGTGTCGGCGCTTTGCGGGGTGCCGATGCGGTGGAAGTACAGCTTCTGGAAATAGTTGACGTCGGCCAGCTTGGTCGCCTCTTTCGGCTCGTCGTAGCGGCTGTAGAAGAAGCCCTTGCCGTCCTTGGTCCAGGCGGTGCTCGAGAACTTGACGAACCTGACGTGGTCGGCGAGGTCCTTGCCCGTCTCGATGTCGCGCACGCGGATCTCGTTCCAGTCCGAACCCGAGGCGGCGGTGCTGTAGGCCAGCAGCTTGCCGTCCGGGCTGACGGCGGCGCCGGCCAGGGCGACGGTGCCGTCGCTCGACATGGTGTTCGGGTCGAGCAGCACGCGCGGCGTATCGGTCAGGCTCTTCTGGGTGTACAGGACCGACTGGTTCTGCAGGCCGTCGTTGCGCGAATAGAAGTAGCGGCCGCCTTCCTTGCCCGGCACGCTGTAACGCTCGTAGTTCCACAGTTTGGTCAGGCGCTCGCGGATCGCCGCGCGCTGCGGGATCTGCGCCAGGTAGGCCTGGGTCACCTCGTTCTGGGCGGTCACCCATTCCTTGGTCTCGGCGCTGTTCGCGTCCTCGAGCCAGCGGTAGGGATCGGCCACCGTGGTGCCGTGGTAGTTGTCGGACTGGTCGACCTTCTTGGTGACCGGGTAGGTCAAGGAGGGGCCAGCTGCGGATGCGCCGGCCGGGCAGCTTTGTGCCAGCGCCGTATTGGCGCTGAAGGCTGCCGCGAGCAGGGTGACGAGCGTTGCGTGTCTCAGGGTCATGTCGATCTCGTTCGAGTTATTCATGGGGTCGGCTTGCGCCGACGGCCATCATAACGCGAATTGCCGGGCTCGCAAATGCGGCGCCGCCTGACAATACTGAGGGGTCGCCGTCCTTACGAGGCCTGACGGGGTGACGCGCCGCGGCGCGCCGCACGCACGCGGGTGGCCAGGGCGCGCGCCCAGGGTCCGCCGTTCGCCCCCAGGCGCGCGGCGACGCCACTGCGCGCGTGGCGGTCTTCCTCGCTGCCAGGGCGGCCGTCCTGGCTGTTAGGGCGGCCGTCCTGGCTGCCAGGGCGGCCGTCCTGGCCGCCACTGGCGGCCAGGACCATCCACATGTAGGCGCGCAGCGGATCGCGCTCGGCGCCACGGCCGCTGTTGACCATGCCGCCCAGGTTGTACTGGGCGAGGGCGTGGCCCTGCTCGGCGGCCTGCCGGTACCAGTAGGTGGCGAGGGTGTCGTCGTGCGGCACGCCCAGGCCGCTGGAATACAGGACGCCGAGGTTGTTCTGGGCGCTGGCGTCGCCCTGCTGGGCCGCGCGACGGTACCATTCGGCGGCCAGCGCGTCGTCGCGCGGCACGCCCTCGCCCTTGGCATACATGACGCCGAGGCTGAACTGGGCGTTGGCCGCGCCCTGCTCGGCGGCGCGCAGGTAGTATTCGAGCGCCCGTGCCGGGTCGCGCCGCGCGCCGCGCCCGTTGGCAAACATGACTCCGGCCCAGTACTGGGCCTGCACGTGCCCGCGCGCCGCGGCGCGCAGGAAGCATTCGAGCGCCCGCTCGTCGCCCCCAGGCCCCTTGCCGGACGCCAGCAGCGTGCCGAGACCATACTGGGCCTCGGCGTCGTCTTGCGCGGCGGCCCGCTCGAGCCAGGCGATGGCGCGCGCCGTGTCGAGCGGAACGCCCTGGCCTTTGGCGTAGGCCAGGCCGAGGAAGCGCTGTGCCGTCGGGATGCCGCCTGCCGCCGCCTCGCGGAACCAGCACACCGCCTGCGCGTCGTCGGCGTCGACGCCGTCGCCGCGGCGGTACATCAGTGCGAGGTTGAGCTGGGCCGGCCCGTGCCCCTGGCGCGCGGCCTTGCGGAACCAGGCCATCGCCAGCGGCTGGCTCACCGGCGCACCGAGCCCCTGGAGGTAGCATTCGCCGAGCAGATTCTGGGCACTGGCGAGCCCCTGTTCGGCGGCGCGGTAGAACCAGCCGAAGGCGATCTCGTTCGACTGCGGCACGCCGCGGCCCTTGCGGTAGAGCTGACCGAGGTTCTGCTGGGCGGAGGGATCGCCCTGGGCCGCGGCGCGGACGAACCAGCGCACGGCGAGTTCATCGCTGCGCGGGGCGCCGCGGCCGTTGCAGTACATGGCGCCGAGATGGTTCTGGGCGGCCGCCAGGCCCTGCCGGGCGGCGCGCTGCATCCACTCGAGCGCGCGGACGTCGTCGCGCTCGACCGCGTCGCCATGCTTGTACAGCAGGCCGAGGTTGAACTGGGCGTACGGGTTGCCGCGCTCGGCGGCGGGAAGGAACCACTGGAAGACTTCGTGCCCCTCTCGGGCAGCGTTCTGGCGATGCATTCCTACCCCCTTGCGCCCGTCGGCGGCATCAACACAGGCGGGTTGGAGAATCTCCCGCCGTTGTTAAAATTTTAAGGACGGCGCCCTGCTTGCGGTTTGCGTCTGCACAATCGCACAGCCGCGACACGCATGCAAAGACGTGGTAGCAGGAAGATAAAAGGGGCTCAGTCGCGGTTCAGGCCGCTGCCCTGCGCTCGCGTTCCAGGCTCGCGAACTTGTCCAGGAAGACCGGCACCTTGGCGGCGGCCAGTTTATTCACCGAGACCAGCAGGTCCGGCGCCACCTGGGGCAGCCCGTGGGTCGTGCCAAGCTGGCGCGCCGCGTGCAGCAGCACCTCGGCGGCGACTTCGGCGTCGGCCTCGGCCCGGTGGGCGGTGCCGCGGAACTGGATACCGAGGCGGTTCGACAAGTTGCCGAGCTTGTAGCTGGGCAGGCCCGGGAACAGCCGGCGCGACAGTTTCAGCGAACAGACCAGGCCGCAGTGCCCGGTCGGACGGCCGATGCGCCAGCCTTCGGCCTTCAGGAACTTCTCGTCGAAACTGGCGTTATGGGCCGACAGCATGTCGCCGCCGATGAAGTCGAGCAGTTCCGCCACCACGCGCTGGCTCGGGGGTGCGCTGTCGACCATCTGCTGGGTGATGCCGGTCAGCTGGGTAATGAAGGACGGCACACGCACGCCGCAGTTCACCAGCGAGACGTAGCGCTCGCGGATCTCGCCGCCGACGATGCGCAAGGCGGCCACTTCGGTGATGCGGTCGCCCATCTCGGGCGACAGGCCGGTGGTCTCGAAGTCGAGCATCACGATCGGGCGTTCAAACACACTCATATCAGTTCCCGGTATACGCACATAACAATCCCGCCATGGCGGGAATTGTTATGTGCTTTGATCATTATCCAAACTTGCGCAGTGCGTCCAGCGCCAGGCCGGCGCCGATGCTGCCGAACAGGTCGCCCTCGACCTTGCGCGCGCGCGGCACCAGCGCCGCGATCCGGTCGCGCAGCAGCGCCACCCCGCTCGAGCCGCCGGTAAAGAATACCGTATCCACCGCATCCGGCTCCACCCCGGCCTCGGAAAACAGGCGCTGCACGGTGGCCCCGACACTGTCGATCAGTTGCGCGATCGCCGCTTCGAAGCCTTCACGCGTCACCACCAGTGACTCGGGCGGCGACAAACGGTCGAGCTCCATGCTGACCGCGGGGCTGGCCGACAGGCCGATCTTGGCCGCCTCGACCTGGATCGCCAGCCAGTGGCCGGCACGCTCGTCGATCAGCTTTTGCAGGCGTACCAGCTTGCCCGGCTCGGCGCAATCGCGCACCAGGTCGGCCAGCTGGGCGATGCTCTTGCGGGTGTAGGCCTGGTTGATCGTATGCCAGGTGGCCAGGTTGAAGTAGTAGCTGGACGGGATCGCGGCGCCCGACAGCATGCTGCTGCCGTAGCCGAGCAGCGGCATCACGCTCGCCAGGCTCAGGTACTTGTCGAAGTCGGTGCCGCCGATGTGCACGCCGCCGTTGGCCAGGATGTCGTCGCGCCGCTCCACCCGCCCGGCGCGCTCCGGGCCGAGACGCACCAGCGAGAAATCCGAGGTGCCGCCGCCGATGTCGGCGATCAGGACCAGTTCCTCGCGGTCGATCTGCGACTCGTAGTCGAAGGCGGCGGCGATCGGCTCGTACTGGAAGGAGATGTCACGGAAGCCGCTCGCCTTGGCGACCTCTTCCAGCGTGTCCTGGGCGCGGCGGTCGGCGTCCACATCGTCGTCGATGAAGAACACCGGGCGGCCGAACACGGCGCTGCCAAATTCGCGCCCGGCCTGGCGTTCGGCACGGCGCTTGAGCTCGCTAATGAACTGGCCCAGCAGGGACTTGAAAGGCAACGCGCGTCCCGCGACCTCGGTCTGGCCGTCGATCAGGCTGGTGCCGAGCAGGCTTTTCAGGGAGCGCATCAGGCGGCCCTCGTAGCCTTCGAGATAGTCGGCGAGCGCGGCGCGGCCATAGCTCACCTGTTCGTCGTCGGCGTTGAAGAACACGACCGAGGGCAGGGTCGCCTTGCCGTCTTCGAGGGCCAGCAGCGCGCTGGCGCCTGCCTGCGCGGCGTTGCCGGACAGCCAGCCGACGGTGGAATTGGACGTGCCGAAATCGAGGCCGCATGCGAGCGCCATAGGAACCTTGTCGATGGAGGTGCGTTTGGGGGCCGACATGGTAACAGATAACGGGGGGCGTGAAACACGCCGGCGTTGCCTTTCTCCAGGCTGTGGCAAACTTGACCACATGGTATTGACAGCGACCACAGACTCCACGCCACGCGAGTGGCTCATGAAGCGCAACTGCTCGATGACGCCGCGCCAGGCGCTGCTCGTCTATGCGCTGCTGTGCGCCGCCACGCTCGGCATCGCCCTGGTCTTCACCTGGCGCGGTGCCTGGATGGTGCTGGCCTTTGCCCTGGTCGAGACCGGCGCAGTCGGTGCCGCCCTGCTCCACTATTGCCGCCATGCGCTCGACCATGAGCGCATCGTGCTGGCCGGCGGCTGCCTGCTGGTCGAACGTGCGGACGGCGCGCACCGCTCCAGGATCCAGCTCGATCCGGGCCACGCCCGGATCAGCCTGCCGGATGCCGGCATACGTACCCTGGTCGTGATCGAGGCACGCGGCGCGCGTGTCGAGATTGGGCGTTTTCTGACACCCTCCGCACGCCTGGAGCTGGTACGCGCCCTGCGCAGCGCCTTGCGAGGCGCCTCCCTCCTGTACGGCGGACCCGGGTGCTCCCTGTAAGCAACTTCTTACACAAGCACGGCAACTGTACCGATGTGGTGCGCGCACACCCGTGCCCATAATGACGGTCTTGACTGCGTGACAATATTGCCACGCATTTTGCAGTGCACAACAACAGGATCACGAACCACATGAACAAGCCACAACAGGCCGGCGCCGTTGTCGTCCACGGCGGCGCAGGCGCCCCGGTCGAGAACGAAGACGGCTGCGTGCTGGCCGCGCGCCGCGCGCTGGCGCAGCTGGAAGCCAACGGCGACGCGCTCGACGCCGCCATCATTGCCGTCACCACCTTCGAGGACGACGGCCGCTTCAACGCCGGCAGCGGCTCGACCCTTTGCCTGGATGGCGAAACCATCGAGATGGACGCCTCGATCATGGATACCCGCGGCCGCCTCGGCGCCGTTGCCTGCGTGCGCGACGTCAGGAATCCCGTCAAGCTGGCGCGCGCCATTGCCGACACCCCGCACGTGATGCTGGCCGGCGAAGGCGCGCAGCGCTTCGCGCGCTCGATCGGCATGCCCGGCAGCGCCCCGATCGCGGAGCGCCAGCGCGCCGACCACCGCAAGCTGATGCAGGAGCTGGCCGGCTCGGTGCCGCTGATGCCGGGTATCGACAAGCGCCTGTTCGACCGTTTCTGGAACTACAAGACCCCGCTGCAGCTACCCAAGTCGAGCGCCTGCGACACGGTGGGTGCGGTGGTGCGCGGCGCCGACGGTCACTTCGCGGTGGCCTGCTCCACCGGCGGCTCGGCCCCGAGCCTGCTGGGCCGGGTGGGCGACAGCCCGATCATCGGCAGCGGATTCTACGCCGGGCCGCACGGCGCGGTGGCCGCCACCGGCATTGGCGAGCACATCGTGCGTCACCTGCTGGCGCGCACCGTCTATGGCTGGATCGAGGACGGGATGCCGCTCGAACGGGCACTCGAGCGTGGGCTCGACCTGTTCGACAAGGAGGTCGTCGTCGGCCTGATCGCGGTCAGCCGCACCGAGTCAAGCGCCTTGTGCCGCCACGGCATGCCCCAGGCAAGGATGACCCAGCGATGAGCGAACAGGGAAACGACGGCCATCTCGTGGTCATCGGCGGCCACGAGGACCGCACGCACGACATGGCGATCCTCAGGCGCTTCGTCGAACTGTCGGGCGGCGCCAACGCCAACATCCTGGTGATCACCGCGGCCAGCACCATCGCCGAGGAGATGTGGAGCATCTACGACGACGCCTTCGGCAGCCTGGGCGTGCAGAACCGCAGCCACCTGGAGGTGACCAGCCGCCAGGACGCCAACAGCGAGGAATTCGTGCGCCAGGTCGACCAGGCCACCGGCATCTTCATGACCGGAGGCGACCAGAAGCGCCTGCTGGCCCTGATCGGCGGCAGCGCCCTGGACGCCGCGATGCACGTGGCGCTGAAGCGGCGCGGCGCGACCATCGGCGGCACCAGCGCCGGGGCCTCGGCCATGTCCGGCCACATGCTGGCCCAGGGCCGCGCAGAAATCCTGCCCGAGAAAGGCTCGGTGAGCCTGGGGGCCGGCCTGGGCTTCCTGCACCGTGTCGTCATCGACCAGCACTTCTCTGAGCGCCAGCGCCTCTCGCGCCTGCTCAGCGTGGTGGCGCAGAACCCCTATTTGCAAGGCATCGGCATCGACGAAGACACCGCGCTGGTGGTCGGCATCGGCGCCGGCATCGAAGTGCTGGGCCAGGGTGCCGTCACCATCGTCGACGGGCGCACCATGATTACCAACGTGGCTTTCATCAAGGACCGCGACACCCCGGAACTGATCGACGTCCGCCTGCACCTGCTCCCCGCCGGCAGCAGCTACCAGCTGCCACGTGGTGCGACCGACCCCGGCAAGGGCCTGCCGCCGCCACTGCTCGATTTTTTAGAAAATGTAACGAAACGGAACCCGATTTCATGAAGATCAAGGAAAAACGTGTGCTGCGCGGCCCCAACCTGTATGCCGCCACCCCCTGCCTGATGGCGGTCATCGAGGATGGCGCCGAAGGCAAAGCCAATGCGGCGCCCGGATTCGCCGCGCGCCTGTTCGCCGTTTTGCCGGACTTGCCGCCGGACGCCGCCGTGCGCCTGGCCGACGACGCCCTGCTGGTCGACGCGGTCGAGCCGGTCGCGATGGAGTTGCAGCGCCTGGCCGGCGCCCCCGGCGAGGCCCGGGCCACCCTGGCCGTGGCCGGCGCGCCGCGCAGCCGCCGCGTCGTCTGCGGCTACACCATCGAACAGGTGGCCGGCGCCGCACTGTGCACCGCACTCGAGCTGGTCCACGCCGCCGCGCAGGACCGCGCCTATGACCTGGACGCCGCGCTGGCCAGCCTGCGCGAGACCGCCCAGGACCATGCCATCGGCACCAGCACCAATGCCGTGGTCCAGGCCGCGCTGCGGCGCGGCATCCCGGCGCTGCGCCTCACCGAAGAGGCCAACCTGTTCCAGCTCGGCTGGGGCAGCCGCCAGAAACGGCTGCAGGCGACCATCACCGGCGCCACCAACTCGATCGCGGTCGGCATCGCCAGCGACAAGCAGCTGACCAAGGCGCTGCTCGAGGTGGCCGGCGTGCCGGTCCCGGCGGGCAGCACCGTGAGGACCGAAGAAGAAGCGCTGCGCGCCGCGCGCCGCCTGAACGGACCGGCCACGGTCAAGCCGCTCGACGGCAATCAGGGCAAGGGCGTGACCACCAACTGCGCCACCCTTGACGAAGTGGCGCGCGCCTTCGCCCATGCGCGCAAGCATGGCCGCCAGGTGATCGTCGAAGAGCACCTGGAGGGGCGCGACTACCGCGTGCTGGTCACCGGCCGCAAGGTGGCTGCCGCCTCCTGGCGCCGCCCACCCTGCGTGACGGGCGACGGCCGCTCGACCATCCGCGAACTGGCCGAGATCGAGAACCGCAATCCGGCGCGCGGCGAAGGCCACACCAACATCCTCACCAAAATCGCGATGGATGCGCTGGCCCTCGAGGCACTGGCCAAGCAGGGCCATGATTTCGACACCGTGCTTGCCAGCGGCGTCTGCGCCGAGCTGCGCGGCAATGCCAACCTGTCCACCGGCGGCACCGCCGAAGACGTGACCGACCTGCTGCCGGAGGAAACCCGCGAGATCTGCATCCGCGCCGCCCGCACCGTCGGGCTGGACATCGCCGGCATCGACATCGTGTGCCAGGACATCGCACTGCCGCTGCGCGAGCAGCGCGGAGGCATCATCGAAGTCAACGCCGCGCCCGGCATCCGCATGCACCATTATCCGAGCCGCGGCACGCCACGCGACGCGGGCGCCGCCATCGTCGACGCACTGTTCGGCGAGTGCGACGGCCGCATCCCGACGGTGGCCGTCACCGGCACCAACGGCAAGACCACCACCTCGCTGCTGATCGCACATGCGGCGCGCCAGGCCGGCCTGCATACGGGCGTGACCACCACCGAGGGCGTGTACGTGGACGGCGTGCTCACCACGAAGGGAGACTGCACCGGTTACCGTTCGGCGCGCAGCGTCCTGGCCGCCCCTGGCGTGGACTTCGCGGTGCTGGAAACGGCGCGCGGCGGCATCCTCAAGCGCGGCCTGGCCTACGACCGGGTCGACGTGTCGGTGGTGCTGAACGTCTCCAGTGACCACCTGGGCCTGGACGGCATCGAAACCCTCGACGACCTGGCCAGGGTGAAGGCTGTGGTGGCCGGGCGCGCCTCGCGCGCGGTGGTGCTCAATGCCGAGGACGACTACTGCGTGGCGATGGCCAGGAACCTGCGCGACGGGGTGGAAGTGATCTTCTTCTCGCTCGACGCCGACAACCCGGTCCTGCTGCGCCACCTGGAGAACGGCGGACGTGCAGTCTACCTGCAGGACCAGACCGTGGTGCTGGCCGACGGCACGCGTCACGAGGCGCTGGTCGATGCGCGCCAGATGCCGGTCTCGCTGGGCGGCGCGGCGCGCTTCAACATCGCCAACGCACTGGCCGCGGCAGCCGCCCTCACCGCCCACGGCTTCGGTAACCCGGAGATCGCCGACGGCCTGCGCAGCTTCGTGTCCGACGCCAAAAACAACCCGATGCGTTCGAACCTGTTCGACGTCGACGGCGTCACCGTCATCGTCGATTACGCGCACAATTGCGCCGCCTATGCCGCGCTGGCCGAAAGCGCGCGCGCGTTGAGCGGCGGCCGCCTGGTCGGCGTGGTTGCCGCGCCGGGCGACCGCCGCGATGCCGATCTGATCGACATCGGCCGGGTCTGCGCGGCCGGCTTCGACGACCTGGTGGTGTTCGAGGCCGGGAATCGCGGACGTCCCGAGGGCGAGACCGCATCGCTGCTGGTGCGCGGCGCCAAACTGGCGAGGCTGGCCGACGACTCGCTGGCCGTGGTGCTGGAATCGCATCGCGCGATCCGTCACGGCCTGTCGCTGTGCCAGCCGGGCGACGTGCTGGTATTCGGCTGCGGTACCGCCTTGTCGGAACTGGCGGATGCGCTGCGTCCTGACAAGCCGGAACTGGCGCGCCGGATCGAAACGGAAGCCATCTAGGCACCCCTCCTCGCCACGCGAAACGCCCCTGCTTTGGGCGTTTTGCTTAAGTGTTACTTAAACGGATGACAAGGCGGTGATTTATTCGGCCAAGTCTTGCATTTCGTTACAATTTGGTATTTCCATGCCAGTCTTCAACTGTTACCTTGCTCATCCGTAACCCGGCTCGCTCCTCACGACAGCGGATCGGCTCGAGACATCGGAAGGAAAAGGTATGCAGAAAGTGTTGGCCGTTCTCGTCGCAGGCATGGCCTTCTGTGGCGCGGCCCAGGCTTACGAGCCGGCGAATGGCGCACCCCGGGCGCCCCAGGCCTATGCCGGCGTGGGCGTGTCCGGCGTCGACTACGTCGGCGCGGCGACCAAGGCCAGTCCGAAGGTATTCGGCGGCTACCAGTTCGGCAAGGGCCTGGCGCTCGAAGGCGGCGCGGTCGACCTGAAGAACGGCTATGGCATGTACATCGCCGTCAAACCGAGCCTGCCGCTGACCGAGAAGCTGTCGGTCTACGGCAAGGTGGGCGTGGCCCAGACCCGCCGTCCTGCCCTGCCCCCTCCGGCACCGACCGCGCTCGGCAAGAAATCCAGGACCGGCGCCTACGGCGCCTTCGGCCTGCAGTATTCGATCACGCCGAACACCGCCGTCACGGTCGAATACGAGCGCCTGCCCAGGGAGAAGCCGGATGTTCTCAAGCCGAACGTCTGGACGCTGGCGCTGCAGTTCTTCTTCTAAGAATCGTTTGAATACCGGGAATCGTAGGGTGGCCGGCTTGCCGGCCGCGCGTCCAGATCAATGATGCGCCGCCACAACGCATGCCGGAGTTGAACGCGCGGCCGGCGGAGCCGGCCACCCTACGGAATCACACTTGGGCCGCCACCAGGTCCGCGCTCTCCGGATCATTCACCCGCAAGGCATCCACGAACACCTGCAGCGACGATCCGCAGGCGAACACCAGCACGTCGCCGGGACGGCACAGATCGAGGCCGTGGCGGATCGCCTCGCCGACCTCGATCACGCGGTGCAGCGTGTCGCTGATGCCGGCCGCTTCCTCCGCGCCATCCAGGATCAGGTCGACCGCCTCCCCGACCTCGCGCCCGCGGCTCTGCGATTCATACACCACCAGTTCATCGAAACGCGCACCGCATACGCGCCCGACTTCGCGCAGGTCGTCGTCGCGGCGGTCACCTGGCGCCGTGACGATGCCCACCAGTTGCCCCGGCAGCAGCGCGCGCGCCATCTCGGCCATGGCCTTGTAGGCCGCCGGATTGTGCGCATAGTCGACGATCACGGTCACGCCGCGGATATCGAACATATTGGTGCGCAGGGGATTGGTGCGGCCGTTCGATACGAAGGTCGACAGGCCGGTGGCGATCTGCATATTGGTAAAGCCGGAGGCCATCAGGGCCGCCGCCGCCGCCAGGCTGTTGGCGATGTTGAAGCGCGCACGCCCGCCGAAAGCCACCGGCATGCTCTCGACCCGTACCAGTTCCTGGTGCAGGTTCTCGTCGGCGACCACCACCGCATTGTCCTGCAGGTAGACGCCGCGCCCGCCGTCTTCCAGGTGCTTCAGGAACACCGGGTTTTCCGGATCCATCGAGAAGTACACGATCTCGGCTTCCGGCTTGGCGCGCCGGCCCATGGCCACGCATAGCGGGTCCTCGGCGTTGAGCACCACCGCTTTCGAGGCGGAGGTCGCCACCACCGCCTTGACCTGGGCCAGGTCTTCCACCGTGTCCACGCCGTCCAGGCCGAGGTGGTCGGCCGCGATGTTCAGCACCACGCCGACGTCGCAGCGATCGAAAGCCAGGCCGCGTTTCAGGATGCCGCCGCGCGCCGTTTCCAGCACCGCGAAGTCGACGTCCGGCGAACCGAGCACGGTGCGCGCCGACCAGTAGCCGGTGCAGTCGCCCTTGGCCACCTGCTTGCCGTCGATGAACACGCCCTCGGTGGTCGTCACGCCGGCGACCTTGCCAGCCAGCCGGACGCTGTGCGCGATCAGGAGCGTCGTGGTGGTCTTGCCGTTGGTGCCGGTCACGGCGACGGTCGGGATGCGGCCGTCCGAGTCGCCCATCAGGCCCTGCACGATGGCGTCGCCTGCATCGCGCGGGGCGCCGCTGCTCGGGTACTGGTGCATGCGGATGCCGGGCGCGGCGTTCACTTCGATGACCGCGCCGCGCTGGGCGTCCAGCGGCAGCGCGATGTCGCGGCACACGATGTCGATACCGGCGACGTCCAGGCCGATCTTGGCGGCCGCGCGCACGCACAGCAGCCGGGTCGATTCCGGCAGCAGGTCGGTCACGTCTTCGGCGGTGCCGCCGGTGGACAGGTTGGCATTTCCGCGCAGCTCGGCGGCAACGCCCAGCGGCAGCACGCTGTCCGCCTCGAAGCCCTGCTTGCGCAGCATGTCTTCGGCATGCGCGTCGAGCGCGATCCTGGTGAGGATGTTGGTGTGGCCGGACCCGCGCGCCGGGTTTGCGTTCTCGCGCGCGACCAGTTCGCGGATGCTCGCAATGCCGTCGCCGACCACGTGGGCCGGACGGCGGTACGACGCCGCCGCAACCTGGCCGCCGGCCACCAGCACGCGGTAGTCGCGGCCTTCGACGAAGCGTTCGACGATGATGCGGCGGCCGTACTGGCGTGCGAACGCGAAGGCGCGCGCCACCTGTTCGTCATCGCGGCAGTCGACCGTGACGCCCTTGCCCTGGTTGCCGTCGAGCGGCTTGAGCGCCACCGGCGCCTTCATGCGCGCGGCGGCGCGCTGCGCCTCTTCCACCGAACTGACCACGACGCCTTCCGGCACCGGCACGCCGGCTTCCTTGAGCAGGGTCTTGGTCAGCTGCTTGTCGCTGGCGATCTTGACGGCGATGAAGCTGGTATCGCCGGTGGTGGTCGCCTGCAGGCGCTTCTGCTTCGCCCCCCAGCCCAGCAGGAACAGGTTGGCGTCCTCGGTGATGCGCTGGGTCGGAATGCCGCGCTCGTGCGCGGCGGCCAGTACTGCCGCGGTGCTGGTGCCGATCGCATGGCGCGCCGCGATCGCACCCAGCTCCTCCAGGCGCGAGGCCAGGTCGCCGTCTTCTCCATTGGCCAGGGCCGCGACCAGGTCCACCGCCAGCTGGAAGGCCGGCTGCGCCAGGCTTTCCGACTGGTAGGCGCACACCACGCGGAACACGCCCGGGCGGCCGGCGACCGGACGGGTGCGTCCGTAACTCGCCGGGGCGCCGGCCAGCGTCTGCAGTTCGAGCGTGACTTGTTCGATCACGCGCCCCAGGTAGGTACCTTCGCGCAGGCGCTGGGCGAAGCCGCCACGCTGCCCCGTCGGCAGCAGCTGCCCCTGCAGCGAAGGCAGCGCCTCCAGGAGCGCGTCGTTGAAACCGGGCAGGTCTTTTGAAGAGACCCCGTACAGGTTCTCCAGGTCGATCACACTCAGCAGACAGGGCGAATCGGCGTGGACGTTCGGTCCGCGCAGGAAGCGTTGTTCCAGGATTTGCACGAATATATCCTTGTAATAATCATTATCGGCGCACCAGGCAATGGCCAGGTGCGCAGTGGATCAGGCGTCGAACAGGCGCGTGTACATGCGGGTGGCCATCAGGCCCACCGCGGTGTGGTGGATGTCGGGCGACAGCAGGCCGCCCAGCAGGTCCATGGCTTCCTGCTTCCCGGCAGCTGCCGCCACCTGCTCCTCGAGCAGCCGCAGTTCGTTGTCCGGCGCCTCCAGGCGCGGGTGGCGGCGGATCAGGCCGCGCTCGGGGAAGCCGGCGCTGCGGTCGAGCTGCTGGCCCAGGTTGTCCAGGGTGCGCTGGCGTGCGCGCCAGGTCAGCATGCGCGGCCCCTCGGCGCGCTGGCCGCCGGGTGGCGACATGATCCAGTCGCGCAGCACCTGCTGCTCGTAGGCGTTGAAGACGCCGAACATCTCGGCCTTCTCGCCATGCACCAGGCGCCAGAAGCGGCTGTGCTCGACGTCCTCGCCGCGCTTGATCCAGCCGGCCCCCTCCAGCGCCGACAGGAAGTCGGGGATCTGCGACGGCGTGCCCAGCCAGTCGTTGACCGAGCGCCCGGCGACGCGGCAGTAGTCCGAGTGCATGTTCTTGCCGACGCTGCTCTTGGCGGCGAGGATGGCCACCAGCTCGGCCTGCAGGTCGAAGGCGGCGATGCAGGAGGTGGTGCTGGCGCCGATGTCGTTCAGGCGGTAGCCGTCCAGCACGCGGCGGTAGAAGGCGTCGCGGTCGCCCACGCGCGGCATCAGGTTCGTCAAGGCCTGCACCGCCTTCTGGGCGTGGCCGCTGGCGGCGTTGTCGACGGTGACGTGCAGCGTGAAGTAATACGGATCGACGCCGAACTCGTTCAGCTCGTACGAGGTGATGAGCAGGTGCAGGGGCAGCTGCTCGTAGCCGAGGTTGTAGCCGATGACTTCGGGCAGGAAGTGGTCGGTGTTATGGCCGAGCGCGAGCTGGATCGCGCCCTGCACGAAGTGCTCTTCGTCGAGCTGCTCCCAGCCTTCGCAACCGTGGGTTGCCAGCAGCTTGCGGTAGATGGTGACGTGGTTCTTGCTGGGCGCGCCCTCGCCCAGCTCTTCCAGGTAGGTCTTGATCAGTTCGTGGTAGGCCGGGTTGTCCCAGTGTTTCAGCAGGCCATACAGCCAGGCGCCGTCGACCAGTTTGGTCGGCGCGACGGTCTTGATGAAGTTCAGTGCGTGCGCGCGGCACGAGAAATAGCGGCGCGGGGCGCCGTTCTTGCGCGCGGCCAGGTAATCACGGTACTGCGCGCCGACGGCGTCGGTGCGTTCCTCGACCCAGGCCGGAAGTTCGTTGATCGTCGGCGGCAAGTCTGCCGGCAGGTCTTGGACGGCTGCAATCTGATCGGCGATATAGGCACGCGCTTGTTCCGTGTGCGCATGCGGATTGTCGTACAGCGAAAAGTACAGCGCTTTCGAACGTTCCCGGGTGGCGGCAACGCCTGTGACGGCGACGTTGGTGGCGTCTGCTAACAACATGGAGTTCATGGTCTCGATCGTATCGTTGGTCTGGTGGGACGATCGCAACATTATCCGGACTGAACTATTTATCGAGAAGAGGTACCCGCCCTGTGAGGATGTAAGAAAGGGATTACAAAATGACAAAAGCTGGACAGTTAAAATCCTGCCAAATCGTCAAGGATTCGACTGGACATCCATCCCCCGTCGCACATCGTGCGCCTCGCTATCCCCTTTTGCGATCGCCTCTTCGACTTGCTCGCGCTGCTTCTCGACGGTGTGCGGCGGCAGCGGCGGGATGTTCGGATCCACCACTACTTCGAGCACGAAGGGCCGGGCACTGGCCAGCGCCCGGTCCCAGGCGGCGCCCAGTTGCTCCGGGTCGTCGACCCGCTCGCCATCCAGACCGAGCATGCGGGCATAGTCCGCGTAGCGGAAATCGGGAAGCTGCTGCGAGGGCTGGTACTTCGGCTCGCCCTGCATGCCGCGCTGTTCCCAGGTGACGAAATTCAGGTCGCGGTTGTTCAGTACCAGCACCACGAAAGTTGGGTTGGACCAGGACCGAGCCTGCCAGTGCCACGCGACCGACATCAGGCCGTTGATGCCGTTCATCTGCATGGCGCCATCGCCGGCCAGCGCGATCACCGGGCGGTCGGGGTGCGCCAGCTTGGCTGCCAGCGCATACGGCACGGCCGAGCCCATGGTCGCCAGCGTGCCGGACAGCGAGGCCAGCATGCCGGGTCGGACCTGCAGGTGCAGCGCGTACCATGCCGCCACCGAACCGGAATCGCCGGCGAGAATGACGCCATCCGGCAGGCGCGGCGACAGTTCGGTGAAGACGCGCTGCGGGTTCACCGGCTCGGCCGGCGCCAGCGCCTTGTCGGCGAGCTGGCGGCGGCTGGCCAGCGTATCGCGCTCGATGCGCGCGCGCCAGCTGCGGTCCTGCTTGCGCTCGAGGCAGGGAATCAGGGCGGCCAGCGTGGCCCTGGCGTCGCCCATCAGCTTGGCCTCCATCGGATAGCGCAGGCTCAGCAGGCGGCCGTCGATGTCGATCTGCACGCCGCGCGCCTGCCCTTCCGGCGGCAGGAATTCGGCATAGGGGAAGCTCGAGCCCACCATCAGCAAGGTATCGCAATCCTGCAGCATGGCATTGCTGGCCTCGGTGCCGATGATGCCGCACGATCCGGTGACGAAAGGCAGCCCGTCCGCGAGCACCGCCTTGCCCAGCAGCGCCTTGGCCACGCCCGCGCCCAGTAGTTCGGCCACCTGGGTGAGCTCTTCGTGCGCGCCCTGGGCGCCGGCGCCGCACAGGATCGCCACCTTGCTCCCGGCATTCAGGATGGCGGCCGCTGCGCGCAGCGCGTCCTGCGGCGGGACCAGCGCGCGGCTGGCCGCCCCGATGCCGCTGAAGGTGTAGCCGTGCTCGCGCCGCGGCATCGGCACCGCCTCTTCTTCCTGCACATCGTTCGGCAGGATCACGCAGGTGACGCAGCGCTCGCTCTGGGCGATGCGCATCGCGCGGTCGACCAGGTGCCGCACCTGGTCGCTTGTGGCCGCCATGTGCACGTAGTCGCCGGCGACGTCCTTGAACAGGGCCATCAGGTCGACTTCCTGCTGGTAGTTTGCGCCGAGCGCGCTGCGCTTCTGCTGGCCGACGATGGCCACCACCGGCTGGTGGTCGAGCTTGGCGTCATACAGACCATTGAGCAGGTGGATCGCCCCCGGACCGGAGGTGGCCAGGCACACGCCCACCTCGCCGGTGAACTTGGCATGGCCGCAGGCCATGAAGGCCGCCATTTCCTCGTGCCGGGTCTGGATGAACTCGACGCCCTGCTGGCGCCCGAAGGCGGCCATGATGCCGTTGATGCCATCGCCCGGATAACCGAAGATGCGCCGCACGCCCCATCCGTGCAGGCGTTCGAGCAGGAAGTCGCCGACCGTTGCCATGCCATCTCCTCGTTAAAGACGGGCGCCGAGCGCCACGTCGCCGACCAGTTGGCCGGCGGACAGACGGACCGGCACCGCGCCCGCGGCCAGCATGCGGGCAATGGCGCGGTCGCCGTCCCCGGGCGCGACGTCGACCGCGCGGGTTGCCTCGAGCACCAGCAGCACCTCGAAGCCGGCGTCGATCCCGTCCAGCACCGTGTTCAGCACGCAGTAGTCGGTGGCCAGGCCGCAGATGGCCAGCCGGGTGATGCCGTCGGCGCGCATGGCGCGCGCCAGGCCGGTGCCGCTGAAGGCGGAATAGGCGTCCTCGGACGCGCTGAGCGCCTTGGAAATCACGATCGCTTCCTCGGGCAGGCGCAGGGCTTCGCTGAACAGCGCGCCTTCGGAGGCAGCCACGCAGTGCGGCGGCCACGGTCCGCCCTGGGCAGTGAATGAACAGTGGTCGTCCGGGTGCCAGTCGCGCGAGGCGTAGAGCGGCAAGCCGCGCCCGTGATACAGGTCGATCAGGGTGTTGACCGGTTCGACGACGAGGTCGCCGCCCGGCACCGCGAGGGCGCCGCCGGGCAGGAAGTCGTTCTGCATGTCGACGATCAGGAGGGCGTCGCCCTTGCCGAGCACGATGGCGCTCATGGAAGCATGCTCCTTGACGGCCGCTGCCCGGGATGGCCAGCGATCGACGCCAGACTACCACGGCGGCGGCATGGGCGCCGCCATGCAAAAACGCCCGGCCACTTGCGTGACCGGGCGTCCAGGGACGGTATTAACCCGCGGTTTGCCGCTACTTACTGCTGCTTGCCCAGCAGCGAGCGCTGGCGCGCGTACAGGAAGTACACCGCCAGGCCGAGCAGCAGCCAGATGCCGAAGGCCACCCAGGTGTGCCAGCTCAGGAAGGACATCAGGGCCAGGCAGAAGATGATGGCCAGCGCCGGGATCACCGGCACGCCAGGGCAGCGGAAGGCGCGCGGCAGGTCCGGGCGCTTCTTGCGCAGGATGATCACGGCCAGCGATACCAGCGTGAACGCGGCCAGGGTGCCGATGTTGACCAGCTCGGCCAGCACATTGAGCGGCACCACGGCGGCGATCAGGCCGAACACGATGCCGACCATCCAGGTGGCGAAGTACGGGGTGCCGTATTTCGGATGCACTTCCGATAGCTTGGCCGGCAGCAGGCCGTCACGCGACATCGCGAACAGGATGCGGGTCTGGCCGTAGGCCATCACCAGCATCACGGTGCTCATGCCCAGGATCGCGGCCAGGTCGACGAAGCCGGCGACCCAGTCCTGGCCGGCGTACTGCAGGGCCAGCGAGACCGGGTGGTCGACGCCCTTGAAGTTCATGAAGGGCACGATGCCGGTCATGATGGCGGCGACGATCACGTACAGCACGGTGCAGACCGCGAGCGAACCGATGATGCCGATCGGCAGGTCCTTGGACGGGTTCTTGACTTCCTCGGCGGCCGAGGTGACGGCGTCGAAGCCGATGAAGGCGAAGAACACCAGCGCCGCAGCGCTCATCACGCTGCCGAAGCCGAAGGGCATGAAGGGCTGCCAGTTTTCCGGCTTGACGTAGTTGACGCCGACCACGATGAACAGGATCACGACGCCGGTCTTGATGATCACCATGACGTTGTTCACGCGCGCCGATTCGCGCACGCCCATCGACAGGACCCAGGTCAGGAAGATCATGATCAGGAAGGCCGGCAGGTTGATCAGGGTGTCCACGCCCGGCTGTGCGCCCGGGGCCGCGCGCAGCGCTTCCGGCAGCACGAAGCCGAAGCCTCCCATCAGGGACTGGAAGTAGCCCGACCAGCCCACCGCGACGGTCGAGGTGGCGAGGCCGTATTCGAGCAGCAGGTCCCAGCCGATCATCCAGGCGACGATTTCGCCGAGGGTGAAGTAGCTATAGGTGTAGATCGAGCCGGCCACCGGCACACTCGAGGCGAATTCGGCATAACACAGCGCAGCGAAGCCGCAGGCCAGCGCGGCGATACAGAAGGAGAGCGTGAGGGCCGGACCCGCGGTGACGGCGCCGGTGCCGGTAAGGACGAAGATGCCGGTACCAATGATGGCGCCGATGCCCATCAGGACGAGGTCGAACGGGCCCAGCACTTTCTTGAGGCCGCCCGGCTTCTGCGCCGCTGCGACCATCGTGTCAAGATTCTTGGTTCTAAAAAGACTCACTACTTGTTCTCCAATCAAAAAATAGTATGGTTCCGCGTCTTGTGTATGCCGCTGCACTGTATGCCTAGCGCGCCGCCATCCGGCCGGTGGACCGGATGCCTGATTCGTGAACCGACTTCCGTCTTGTTTTGCTGCCTGTTGCTTACCCTTCTCAGACCGCCGATGCTCCGGCGGCCGCAGACCCGACATTATCACCAGATTGCTGGTCGGAATCAAAGTAAAGTAATGAAAAGCGAATAATTCTTTTATTTCAATCAAAAAACCACGGGCGTTGTGTATTCGCCGTGGCCGCTTTTCACTGCTTGATTTCCGCAAATCAACAGAAGATAATCGGGCGTCGCCGCATTCAGCGGTGACGAGCGCCCGGCCTCGACGCCGTGCACCCCACCTACGCGGCAGGCTGAGCACGATGACGACCCCACTGGCATCCCGCAAGGCGATGCAGGCCTGGCGCAGGGCCCTGCCGGCACTGCTGCTGGTGCTGGCGTCCGCCGCAGCGGCGCCAGCGGCGCTGGCCGCTCCAGGGCCGGTCGGCAGCGAACTGCGCCTGCGCGAACTGGCCCGGCTGGCGGAGCGCAGCAATCCCGACGCGCGCGCCCGCCTGCTCGGGGAAGCGCCCGCCTTCACCGAGGGCGCCCCCTACGCGCTGCATGTCGACTACCTGCGCCTGCTGCGCCGGATTCACGGCGACGCCGGACAGCTGGCCGACGCCTACGCGGTGGACGAACGCATCATCCGCCTGGCCGGCGAGCGGCAGGACGCCCTGCAGCTGGCCCTGGCCAGCCTCGGGCGGGTCCACCGGCGCCTCAACGACAACGATCCGGCTGCCGCGATGGCCCTGCTGGAAAGCCTGAACGCCCAGTATCGCGAGCTTCCCGGCACCGAGTTCGCGGCCAACGCCGAAGTCGCCTACGGCGCGATCTACAACACCACCGGCCAGCACGACCGCGCCCTCGCCCACTACCTGCGCGCGCTGGAACTGGTGCAGCGCACGCCCCAGCCATGGAGCCCGCGCGAAGCCGACGTGCGCCTCGCCCTGGCGCGCCTGTACGTCAACAGCGGCAATGCCGCCAAGGCGCTCGAGACCACCCGCGCCTACCGCGAGGCGCGCAGCGGCGGCAAGCACGGCAGCGCGGGCGCGGACGGCGCCATCCCGCCGCGGGTCCAGGCCTCGATGTACTTCCTGGACGGGCGCGCCTATGTGTCGCTGGCCCAGCTGCCGCAGGCGCACGCGGCCTTCGACCGGGCGCTGGCGCTGGCGCGCAAGAACGGCCTGCGCTGGATCGAAGCCAATGTGCTGGGCAACGTATCCGATGCCTTCCTGCGGGCGCAGCGCTACGTCGAGGCAGAAGGGGCCGCACGCGCCGCGGTAGCGCTGTCCGAGGCGGTGACCGACCAGAGCATCATCCAGATGGTCTACGCCAACCTCGGCTTCGCCCTGTTCGGCCAGGGCCGCATGGCCGAAGGCACGGTGTATATCGACCGCACCGCGCAGGAACTGCGCAAGGCCGGCGCCATGCTGGCGGTGTCGAATATCCTGGCCGAGAAAGGCGAAGCCCTGGAACGGGCCGGCCTGCACAAACAGGCGCTGCAGACTGTGCGCGAGCGCGAGAAGATCCAGGAATCGCTGGAACTGGAGCGCCGCAACAAGGCCTTCGCCGCCCTGCAGGAAGGCTTCAACGCCAAGCAGCGCGCCGCCCAGATCGAGCACCTGCGCCAGGAGAACGCCGTCAAGGACGCCGAGATCGATAACCGCAACCTGCGCCTGGCGCTGGCCTCGCTCGGGGCGGCGATCGCCATGGTGGTGTCGGGCTTCGTCACCATGCTGTACCGGAAATCGCAGCGCAACTCGCGCCGCCTCGCAGAACTCAACGCCGAGCTGGCCTACCACTCGGCGCACGACCCGCTAACCGGCCTGTTCAACCGCCGATCCTTCGTCGACCGCATGCACGCCCAGCAGGCGGCCCCGGACGACTGTTTCACCCTGCTCGACATCGACCACTTCAAGCGCATCAACGACCAGCACGGCCACGCCGCCGGCGACGCGGTGCTGGTCGAGGTCGGGCGCCGCCTGAACGGGGTTGTGCGCGAGTCGGACATGGTGCTGCGTTGGGGCGGCGAGGAATTCCTGGTGTATTCGCGGGGCGTGAGCGAGGCCCGGCGCCCGCTGCTGGTGCAGCGCATCCTGAACGCGATCGCCGGCGCCCCGGTGGTGCTGGAAGACGGCAGCGCACTGCAGGTGAGCGCCACCGCCGGCGCGGTCTCGCTGCCGCTCGGTACCGTCGACAAGCGCGACGACGCATTCGGCTGGGAACAGGCGATCGCGCTGGCCGACCGTGCGCTCTACCAAGGGAAGGAGGCGGGCCGCAACCGCGGCTTTATCGTCGAAGGGATCCAGGGCGCCGGGGCTTCAGCCCGGGGCCAGGAGCGCAAGCTCCAGCTGAACCTGGTGCTGCCGGACATGGACTGGAAACCCTCACTGTAGGGTGGGCGGCTTGCGACCTGGTCCACTGGACCAGATCACCCCACGCGTCCAACCAGCCGGACCATTTTCGCGAAGCACGCTGCAGCTATCACCGCGTGGGCGGGAGACCCGCCCACCCTACGCCGTGCGGCTGAGCGCCCCACGCCCGGCCATCGCCACCACGACCTGCAGCAGCACCGACGGACGCAGCGGCTTGGCCATGTATTCGTCGTAGCCGGCTTCCAGTGCGCGCTGCTGGTCTTCGCGGCGCGAGAACGCCGTCAGCGCGATCGCCGGCAAGGCGGCCAGGGTGCGGTCGTGCCCGCTGCGAATACGGCGGATCAGCTCGAAGCCATCCATCAGTGGCATGCCGATGTCGCTGATCAAGAGGTCGGGCAACTCGTCCGCCGCCACGCGCAGGGCCTCGGCGGCACCCGTGGCAGTAAGGATCCGGGCGCCGGTCTCGGCCAGCACCTGCTGCACCAGCTCCAGCGAATCGGGCTCGTCGTCCACCACCAGCACCGTCACGCCCGCCAGGCCGCCGGCGCCGGCGGCCGCGCAGGGTGCCGGAGCGTCGCCCCCCGAGCCGGCCGCCGGCGCCGCGGCCGGCTCGGCCACCGGGGCGTCCTGGTGGATCGGCAGGTGCAAGGTGAAGGTGGCGCCACGCCCCACCCCGCTGCTCGCAACCGTGATGGCGCCGCCCTGCAGTTCGACCAGCTGGCGCGCGATCGACAGGCCCAGCCCAAGGCCGCCATGGCGCCGCGCGGACGAGGAATCGGCCTGGCGGAAGCGGTCGAATACAAACGGCAGGAACGCGGGATCGATGCCGATGCCGGAGTCGGCGACGTCGATCGCCACTTCCCCGCCTTCGCGCCGTACACGCACGGCCACGCGTCCGCCCGGCTCGGTGAACTTGATCGCGTTCGATACCAGGTTCGACATCACCTGCTGCATCCGGCCCGGATCACCCAGCACCGGACCGGCGTCGTAGTCGACCTCGGCCACCAGGTGGATCTGCTTGCCGACCGCCGCCGGGCCCGCGGTCTCGAGCGCGGCGTTGACGAATTCGGACGGTGTCACGACACGGGCTTCCACTCTTATTTTGCCGGCGATCAGCCGGCTCATGTCGAGCATGTCTTCGATCAGCTGCGACTGGGCGCGCGCATTGCGTTCGATGGTTTCCAGGCCGCGGCGCAGCATCGCTTCGTCGCGCGCTCCCTGCAGCAGCAACTGCGACCAGCCCAGCATCGCATTGAGCGGGGTGCGCAGTTCGTGCGACAGCGTGGCCAGGAACTCGTCCTTCTGCTGGCTCAGTTGCTCGGCCTCGACCCGCGCCTTCTGTTCGCGCAGGTACAGCTCCTGGCGCTCGGCCGCGGTTTCCAGCGAGGCCGCCAGGGTGCGGTTGCGCGACTCGAGGCGGGTGTCGAAGACCGCGGCCAGCAGCGCGATGCTGAGCACAGCGAAGGCCGCCACCGCGACCAGGATCGCCAGGTGGTCCTGGTTGACGCCGTTGCCGGCGGCGCGGCAGACGCTGGCCGCGTCGAAGTGGGCCGCGGCCATGCCGGTGTAGTGCATGCCGGCGATCGCGCCGCCCATGAGGATGGCGGCGCCCAGTTGGACCAGGCGCGGGTGTCTGACGCTTTCATTGAGCTTGAAACCGATCCACAGCGCGCCTGCGGAAGCGCCGATGGCGATCGCCACCGAGGCCAGGAACAGCCAGGGATCGTAGGTGATGGCGGGGTCCATGCGCATGCCGGCCATGCCGGTGTAGTGCATGGCGTTGATGCCGAGCCCCATGAGCACTGCACCCCAGGCCAGGTGGCGCCCGCCCAGCTCGCGGTGGCGCAGCTGCCACAGCGCCATGCCGGAAACGACCACCGGCAGCAGCCAGGAGATGAAGGTGATGACCGGATCGTAGGCCAGCGGCATCGGCAGGCGGAAGGCCAGCATGCCGATGAAGTGCATGGCCCAGATGCCGCTGCCCATGGCGAAGGCCCCGCCGGCCATCCAGGCGTGCGGCGCGTAGCCGTGCGACTGCTTGACCCGCATCGCGAGGCTCAGTGCCGTATAGGACGCAAAGATCGCCGCCAGGATCGAGAGCAGCACCAGGGATGGTTCGTAATGGCCGATCAGCATAGGAGGCAGATGAAATCCCTTCATGTCCGCACCGGCGCGGCGCCTAGCGGGCATGTCGAGTGTACACGACGCGGGCCGGCCCAGGCGCTATCGAATTTGATGGGCGTCGCCGTCGGCCACCACGCAATTACGCCCGCCCCGCTTGGCGGCGTACAAGGCCTTGTCGGCCGCCTCGATCAGCTGCGCCGGCTCGTCCAGGCGCCCGGCCTCGACCGCGGCCACCCCGATGCTCATGGTCACCCAGGGCCGCATGGCCGCCGGCGCATGCGGCAGCTGCAGCCCCGCCACGTGTTCGCGGATCGCATTCGCATGGGCGCGCGCCTGCTCGAGCGTGGTGTCGGGCAGGATCGCCGCGAACTCCTCGCCGCCGTAGCGCGCCGCGACGTCGGCCGGGCGCTTGCACATGAAGGCCAGGGCCTGCGCCACCGCCGTGAGGCAGCCATCGCCCTCCTGGTGGCCGAAGTGGTCGTTATAGGCCTTGAACGAATCGATATCCATCAGCAGCAGCGACAGCGCCCCGCCGTTGCGCTGGGCGCGGCGCAGCTCGCGGTCGAGGGCGACGTCGAAGTGGCGCCGGTTGGCGATGCCGGTCAGGCCGTCGACGTAGGAACGGGCGCGCAGCGACTCCGCATGGTCGAGCAGGCGCCGCTCGCGGTCGACGGCGCCGCTGACGTCGCGGATCTCGACCAGGCAGAAGCGCTCGCCGCCTTCGCTGAAGGGTGTCACGCTCACCGCCTGCTCGATGCGCGCACCATCGAAGCTGCCCGCCTCGCGCAGCGGGAACGGGGAGCGGCCACTGGATGCCGGCACCATGGTGGCGGTGTCTTCGGTGAGGGCCGCCAGCACCGCCGACTCGACCCGCGAGCCGCGCAGTTCCGGAAACACGTCGAACAGCGAACGGTCGCGCACCCGCGCCGCCGCGTAGCCCGAGCGCGGCACCATCCAGCCGTTCCACAGCACGATGTCGTGGCCGGCGTCGAGCACGACCAGGCCACAGTCGACGAGGTTGAGGGCGCGCGCGGCGAAGCTGTTCGCGGCGGCGCCGGCGGGTTCGGTCTTGTTGTTCATCGCCGGTAAGTCGGATAAAGAATCAGGTGGATCGAATGATGCTAAAAAGCAATTAACAGATGATACCCGAGTTTGGGCCGGTGCAGCCTGGCACTGCGGGGCCATTTCTAAGTCAAAAGTTCTATTTACAAAAAATGTTCCCTCGTGATTTTTCGTGAGCCTTGAGCCCCCTCTTTCCGGCTACGATCAAGTCTTTGGTGCGGTCCACAAGACCGCAAGCGAGATCTCACATGGGTGGACGGAAGGAACAATCAATGGCTGACAAAATGGGTGACGAATTCGGTGTGGACACCGCTGGTATCGAGCTGGCCGCGGATGCTGCGCCGCACAACGCGCCCTGGCCCGCCGCGCCACACGAACTGCGCCGCCTGCGCATCCGCAAGCGCGAGAGCCAGGAAAAGTTCTGGAGCCGCTTCGGCGTCACCCAGTCCAGCGGCAGCCGCTTCGAGACCGGCGTCATGATCCCGCCCCCGGTCGCCATCCTGCTGCGCCTGTACGTCAACGGCTTGCTCAAGGACGACGACCTGCACGGCTGATTTCCGTTCCGCCGCCGCCGTCGCTGCGTCCCGGCCTCGCCATCCTCTCCCGGCCTTACTTCAGTTTTACTGAAGTAAGGTTTCTGATTTCTTCGCTTTTCCCGGACCAGCCCGGTGGGTTATCCTTATGCATGAGCAACGTGGCCGTCATGTCTGCCGCCTTTGCCGCTCGCCGCTATCGATCAACGCACACCGGAACCATGGAACGCATCGCCCTTCCCCCAGCCATCATCTGCGATACCCTGCCCGGCAGCCAGCCGTCGTGCGAAGCGCGCGGCCTTGCATTGCGCGCCCCGCGGCACGCCTGATACTCACTACAAAGGACCGGGCCAGGATGCGCTATTCGTCACTCGTGCTGCCAACACTGTTTGCAATCGCGCTGGGGCTGCTGCTGCAGCACTTCCTGGGCTCGCTGGCCTGGGCCGGCCTGCTCGCGGTCATCACCTGGCCCCTGCATGAACGCCTGCAGGCGCGCGGCATGCCGCGCCTGGCCAGCGCCAGTATCCTGCTCGCACTGCTGGTGGTGGGCTTCTTCGGTCCATCGCTGCTCCTGATCAAGGCGCTCGGCAACGAGCTGGTTGGCATCCAGCGCCTGCTGGCCAGGCTCAACGAGGTCGGGCTCCCGGCCCCGGTGTGGCTGGCCGACATCCCGGTGGTCGCCGAACGCGTGCTGGCATGGTGGAACGAGCACCTGGCGGTGCCGGGCGGCCTGAATGCGCTGATCCAGTCCACGCTCGGCGGCGTCATGCCGCACCTGACGGGCGCGGCCCGCTTCTGGGGCTCGGTGATCCTGGCGAATGCGCTGTACCTGTTCCTCACCCTGCTGACCCTGTTCATCCTCTACCTGCACGGCCCGGCCGTGGTGCGCTACGTCGACGGCGCAGGCAGCCGCCTGCTGCCAGACCACTATGGCAACCTGCGCCGCATCCTGCCGCTGTCGGTACGCGGCACCGCGCTCGGCCTGTGCTCGATCGCAGTGCTGGAGGGGATCGTGCTGGGCATCGCCTACTACATCGCCGGCGCGCCGGCCCCGGCCCTGCTGGGCGTACTCACCGGCTACCTGGCGCTGATCCCCGGCGGGGCGCCGCTCTCGTTCACCCTGGTCTCGCTGCTGCTGCTTGGCCAGGGCAATGCCGGCGCCGCGCTCGGCCTGTTCACCTGGGGCGCGGTGGAACTGTTCATGGTCGACAAATTCATCCGGCCGAAACTGATCGGCCACCGCGTCAACCTGCCCTTCCTGGCTGTGCTGTTCGGCCTGCTCGGCGGCGTGTCGACGATGGGCGTGATCGGCCTGTTCGTCGGCCCCTTCATGATGGCGGTGCTGTTCAGCTGGCTGCGCGCGGAGCAGGCGCAGCCCTAGCAAGCAGCAAGCAAAAAGGCCCGCAACGTTGCCGTTGCGGGCCTTTTTTTCATCCTGGTGGGAAGTGCAAGTTTCGAACTTGCGACCCCTGCAGTGTGAATGCAGTGCTCTACCCCTGAGCTAACCTCCCGAGTGCGCTTATTATGCCCTAACTATTGAGATTCATCAATATCTACAGGTCTCAACGATCGTTCTCGGCTTTCGGCGGCTGCGCCAGCACCCACATGAAATACAGGGCCTTGGCCGCCTTCGCCCGGGTGACCGGCGCCTTCGGCTCCAGCAGCACCCCATTGCGCATGCGGCCGCGCTCGATGCCCGCTTCCGAGCGGATCAGTCCGAGCTCGTACGCCTCTTTCAGCTTGGCGGCATACTGCGCCGACATCTCACCCGTATCGCGCAGGCGCGCCCATCCAACTAGCGGATAGTACATCGCGCCTTGGGCGCCGCTGTCGAGGTTGGGGTCATAGCCCGGCGCACCCGGCAACACGGTCTTGCCATTGTAATCAAGCATGTAGGCCGGCTTGCGGGCGAACCGGGCATGGTAGGCATCGCGCAGGATCGCCCCCATGGCTTCACGCAGCAAGGGGCCCTCGAGGTAATGCGCCAGCGCGTCCGCCGGCAGATCCATCACCTTGCCCAGCGCCGCAGTGAATTCGCGCGTGCCCATCGCCTGCTGCGGATTGAAGTTGCCCCGGACATCCTTGCGCAAGGCGCCCAGCTGGAGCAGCTTCTCGATCTGGTCGCGGTAGTACGCATCCTCCCCGGCCACGATGTCATGCGAGATCTCGGGATGGAGCGCCGACCAGTCGCCGGCGTCGATCGCGGCCCGCACCTCGCTCCTGAGCAGGGTGGCGATGCCGGACGCGAGCCTGTCGCCCTGCCCGCCCAGCCGCGCCAGCTCGGTGGCGACGATCCGTGCGTACTGCTTCGACAGCGATTCGCGGAAATGGGTGCCATCAATCTTGTTGGCGGGATGGCCGTTGGCATAGCTGCCGTCATTGGTCTTGCCGGGCGTTTCGCCGGCTTCGATCGCCATGACCGTCGGCGTGAGCGCGGCGGCGCCGGTCCGGTTGTAATAGTCGACGCTGAGGGCGTTCAGGTCGACCACCGTGACGCCGTGCGCGGCGCCCAGCTTCTTCAACAGATCGGGAAAGCGGCGCTTGCTGAAGGAATTCACGTAGACGTCGCCGGGACGCGCATTGCCGTTTACGCGCGACATCGGGGTCACGAATACCGGCAGCATGCCGCGCGCGCGGATTGCCGGCAGGTAGAAATCGGTGACCAGGGTTTCCACCATGGCCTCGGTCGAGCCGCGTCCGAAACGGCGCGCCTCGTCCAGGCTTTCGTCGTTGTGGCCGAACTGGATCATCACGATGTCGCCGATACGACCGTCCAGCAACAGGTCGTTGAGCCGCCCCTCGGCGTAGGCGTTGCGGAAAGAGCGTCCGCCCATCGAATAATTCAGCACCCTCACCTGCGTCGGGTCGAACAGCTTGTCGAACACCTGGCCCCAGCCGCTCATCGGCGCTTCGTCGAAGGTGTAGGATTTAACGGTCGAATCGCCCAGCGTGTAGATGGTGGGGAGCCGGCCCGCCTCCCTGGCTTGCGCTGCGACCGGCGCGATGGCGATCTCCTCGACCCCGACCGGCACGCCCGGGCGCTTCGGTTCGATTTCGATATCGATGAAGCCGCGCCCGTTGACGTAGCGGTAGGACCACTCCCTGCCCTGTACCCCGACGGCCGTCTTGTTGGGCAGCAGGCTGGCGGCGTCCCAGAACACGCCCAGGTTCAGGCGGCTGGTCTGCATGCCGGTGACCGAGACGATGCCGTCGTCGGCACTGCCGGTAGTCCGGACCCGGATCGCGTAGGCGCCCGGTGCGGCCTTGATGCGAAAGGCCATGCCGAAATGGTTGTAGTGATCCTTCTCGAAGCCCTTCTCGGCCTCGAACACCGGCTCGCTGATGATGAAGCCCTTGCCGTCGCTGCGGATGCCATCCGTATGCACGGGGCGCGCGGGCAAGGCGCCGGTGCGATCGACGAAGCCGAAGCCGGTGGCGGCGTCGTATAGCGGCACGCCGCTGCGCGCATCCCACCTGACCTGGACCGCGCCAGGCGCCGGCTGGCTGCTGAAGCTGAAGCGCTGCGGGTGCGCCGGAGGCTGTGCCGCGGCGAGCACGGGCAGGCAGGTCGCCAGGATAAGCAGTACACTGCGCAGCCCCGTGCTGCGATCGATTCTGAAATTCATGGGTGCTGTCATTTGCTAGTCTTCGGCGCCGGCGCCGGGCAGCGGCGCACCGGGTCCGGCAGGCATGGCGCCGACGCGCTGAATGCGCAAGGCCATGTAGGGCTTGCCGGGCAGCGCGACCGCGCGCCCTAGTTTGTCGGCGACGCGGTAGCGCACCAGCTCGCCGATCTCGAAGGTGTGCGGCACCGGGGTGACCGTCATGTTCCAGGTGTCGATGACGTCCACCTTGAAGCGCATGCCCGCCTTCAGCTCACCCACCGGCAGCACGAAAGGCCATTCGCGCGGACGCTCGTCGCCAAAATAATATAAATAGTATTCACCCGCCTTGCCGGCGGCGTTCATCACGAACAGCTGGTCGATCGGCTTGAGCCCTTCCCTGGGGCCGGCCTCGACGATCCGGCGCAGAAAGGCGATGCGCTCGGGACTGGTGCCGGCCAAGTGGCCGCCGCCGCCGATCCAGCCGTTCTCGAGGATCTCGCCATGCGTCGCGTAGGCCCCACCAGTCAGGGCGATCCAGAAGCGCCGGGTCAGTTCTTCGCCGCTGAGCTGGCCCCATCGGCTGGTGGAATTACCCTCGTAATTGATCTCGTCATGCACGATGGGCTTGCGGTAGATGTCGCGCAGCAGCGGCGACACGCCGAACACTTTGACCGCGTTGTAGTACTGCAGGCTGACGTGGGTCACCCAGGGCTTGTTGTAGTCGTAGATGCGGTCGGCATTGTGGATCGAGCGCAGGTGCCCGTAGGGGTCGTATTGCTGGACGATCTGGAAGTAGCGGTCGAAGTCCTCGTCGCTCAGGTGCTTGATGTAGCTGTTCTCGTTGGCCAGGCTCCACCAGATGTTCTGGAAGGCCGCGAAGCGCGCGACCATGGTGCGGATGAAGCGCTGGTTGACGGCGTCGCTGGTGGTGTCGAAACCCCACTGCCCCTTGTCGTAGGGGCGGAACAGGATCAGGTCGACCTGGATGCCGAGGCTTGATAAGCGCTTGACGTCGCGTTCCAGGTTCTGGAAGTAGACCGGATTGAAGCGCGAGAAGTCGAAGTCGGCGCGCGAACTGCCCACGAACGGGAAGTCGGTGAGCTTGCCGGGGCCACTGAGATAGTTTGCCTTGTAGGGCGGAACCGCCAGCATGCGCGCCTTGTTGAATGGGCTCTTGCGCAGCGTGGCCAGGGTTTGCAGCTTTTTCGCTTCGGGCTGGAAGGCCCATTCGTAGATGGTGGTGCCGAAGGGGAAATAGCGGGTGCCGTCCGCATGGGCGAAGTGGTGGACGTCGGCCACCCGTACCGGGCCCTTGTTGCCGCTCTCGACGCTCAGGAAGGCGCCCTTCTTTCCATTGAGGTCGGGATGGTTGCTGCGGGTGACCCAGGTCCATTCACCCACGCTGGGCGGCATGAAGCGGATCCGGTAGGTGCCCTTGCCGTCGTAGAAGCCCTCCGGCGTGTAGCGCTCGGCGCCGCGGGTGAAGGTGGCGCTGAGTTCGAGATCGATGAACGGGTTGCCGGCGTCCTGCCCCTTCAGGACCACTTCATAGACGCCATACCTGTCGACGCGTTCCTGGGCAAGGGAATTGGCGGAACCGCAGATGAGGAACAGCAGCACAAGCAGGTATTTCATGTCGCTTCCGGCAAGGTTGTACGATGACTTATCGCAAGAACATAGCAGAGCGCGCTCAGGAACTCAAGCTTCATGGGGAAAATCGCTCCCGCCAAGCGCTAAGTCATCATACATCTACGGAGGACCGCGACATGGCGCAAGCAGCCAGGCGCCTGGCCGGTCAGAAAATCGGATAGGCTTGCGGATGTCGATCGCTCACCCAGGAGCTCCCTCGTGTCCGACCAGCTTCCCTCCTTGCCCAATGAGGCCGCAAGCGCGCCGGCTTCGCCAATGCGCCGCAGGCTGGCCCACGGTACGGTCGCCCTGGCTGGCGCTTCGCTGGCGCCGGCGCTGTTGCTGCCGCTGCACGCCGCGGCTGTGCGGCTGCCGGTCGTGCCCTACGTATCCACGCCGCCGGATGTGGTGCGGCGCATGCTGGCGCTGGGCCGGGTTGGCCGCGGCGACACCGTCTACGACCTGGGCTGTGGCGACGGTCGCATCGTGATCGAGGCGGCGCGGCGCCATGGCGCGCGTGGCGTCGGCATCGACCTCGATCCGGTGCGCATCCGCGAGGCGCGCGACAATGCGCGCCGTGCGGGCGTGGAGCGGCGGGTGCGTTTTCAGCAGGCCGACCTGTTCGCGACCGATCTCAGTCCGGCCACGGTGGTCATGCTGTACCTGCTGTACGAGGTGAACCTGAAGCTGATTCCGCAACTATGGCGCCAGCTGCGCCCGGGCAGCCGCGTGGTGTCGCACGACTTCCACATGGGCGGGCAGTGGCCGCCCGAGCAGATCGTGCGGGTCGGCGACAAGACGCTGTACGCCTGGACCATTACGCCCGACCTCAGGGCGTACGCGACGGGACGGGTTTGAGAACAAAAAAAAAGACGCCGAACGCTACGGCGGTCGACGTCTTTTTCTTGATGCGAATTCTTGGTGGGAAGTGCAAGTTTCGAACTTGCGACCCCTGCAGTGTGAATGCAGTGCTCTACCCCTGAGCTAACCTCCCGAAGCGAGGCGTATTATGCCACAGGATCACTCGGCCGTCACCCCCGCGGGCGAATAATTCCGCCACACGCAGCTGCCTTTCACATTCTTGTCCAGCCCGGCGAGCACGTCGTCGTGCGCGGCGAGTTCGTCGCCGCTGGCCGCCAGCACGATGATCTCGCCGAGCGGGCCGGCATCGATCAGTTCGCCACCCGAGCTTGCCTCGACCGCCACGTCCATGGTCAGCGAGTTCTGGCCGCGCGTCATCGCGAGGTAAACGTCGGCCAGCAGTTCCGAGTCGAGCAGCGCGCCGTGCAGCTTGCGGTGCGCGTTCGAGATGTCGTAGCGGTCGCACAGCGCATCGAGCGAGTTGCGCTTGCCGGGATGGAGTTCCTTGGCCTGCACCAGGGTATCGATCACGCCGGCACAGTGGCTCGTAAACGACGGCAGGCCGAGGCGCTGGAATTCGTGGTTCAGGAAGCCCAGGTCGAAGGGCGCGTTGTGGATGATGACTTCGGCGCCCGCTACGTACGCGCGCAGGTCCTCGACAATCTCGTGGAACTTCGGTTTGTCGCTCAGGAATTCGGTGGTGAGGCCGTGCACCGCCAGCGCCGCCTCGTCGGAGTCGCGTTCCGGATTGATGTAACGGTGAAAATTATTCCCGGTCAGCTTGCGGTTGAAAATCTCGACGCAGCCGACCTCGATGACGCGGTCGCCCGTGCGGGGATTCAGGCCGGTGGTTTCGGTATCGAGGACAATCTGGCGCATGGCGTGGTCTTGCTGTTGAGTTGGAGCGAGCCGGAGTATAACAAACCGCGGCCCGCGCCAGGAGGCTTATCGGCGTACCGACGCTGCCCCGCGATTGGCAAGCACGTCGGCGCGCTCGTTCCCAGGGTGGCCGTTGTGCCCGCGCACCCAGCGCCACTCGACCGCGTGCTGCTGCTGCGCCAGGTCGAGCGCCTTCCACAGGTCCTCGTTCTTCACCGGCTCCCGGGTTGAGGTTTTCCAGCCGCGCGCCTTCCAGCCGTGGATCCATTCGGAGATGCCTTTCTGGACATACTGGCTGTCGGTATGCAGCACGACTTCGCACGGACGGTTCAGCACGCCCAGCGCCTCGATCACGGCGCGCAACTCCATGCGGTTGTTGGTGGTGTTCGGCTCCCCGCCGAAGATTTCTTTTTCGTGGCCGCCCGAGACCAGCAGCGCGCCCCAGCCCCCCGTGCCCGGATTGCCCTTGCAGGCGCCGTCGGTATAGATCTCGACCTTGCTCGAGTTGGTGTCTTGTTCGCTCATTCTCTATTCGCCGCCGGCACTGCTGCCGGCCGCTTGCTCGTTTTCTTGTTCCATGCAGGTCCGATGATGTGCATGCCCTTGACCCGCTTGATGGCGTGGACGACGTACACGGCGCCCAGGTAGGGCCACCAGCGCTGGCCGGCCGACTCCATCATCGCGAACCGGCTCAGCCAATGGGCCGTCCGGCACGGCGGCGCATAGCAGCCGAAATGGCTGCGCGTCGCGCCGAGATTCAGCAATTTTAACCAGTCCTTCAGGCGCGGCATAGAGATGAACTCGCCGGACGCCGGCAGATAGTCGTTGCGGGTGACCTTGCCCACGCCCTGGCGCATACCCCACAGGCTGGCCGGGTTGAAGCCGCAGATGATCACCTGTCCTTCCGGGATCAGGACGCGCTCGACCTCGCGCAGCACCTGGTGCGGTTCTTCAGCGAACTCGAGCACGTGCGGCAGCACCACCAGGTCGATGCTGTGCGAGGCGAACGGCAGCTCGGCGAAATCCAGCGCCACCGCGATCTGCCTGCCGCTCGCCGCGAAGGCGAGCTCGTCTTCGGTCGAGGTACGGGTGGCGGCCTGCCACTTGTTGGGCATGCGGTTGGCCGCCAGCGCGTCCAGCTGGGGCACACCGATCTGCAGCGCATTGAAGCCGAAGATGTCGGCGGTGAGCTCGTCGAGACAGGCCTGCTCGAACGCGCGCACGTAGGCGCCCGCCGGCGATTGCAGCCAGTGGTCGAGCGCTATAATGGATTTTTCCGATGCCGCGCTGTCCATGCCAGCCATCCAGCCTTTCTGTATTTACCTCTTGCATCTACCATGACGAGCTTACCGCGCCAGGACCTGTCGGTCCTCACCGTTCCCGCCTTCAACGACAACTACCTGTGGGTGATCCATGACGGCGTGCACGCGGCGGTGGTCGACCCGGGCGATGCCGGCCCAGTCCGCGAGGCACTGGACGCGCACCGTCTCACCCTGACTGCCATTTTACTCACCCATCACCATGCTGACCATATCGGTGGCGTGCCGTCCCTGTTATCGCAAGGAAGTGTGCCGGTATTCGGGCCGCGCAACGATGGCATCGAGGGTATCACGCAGTCGCTCGGCGAAGGCGAGCGCGTCAACGTGCCGGGGCTAGCGCTGGAACTCGATGTGCTCGACGTGCCGGGCCATACCCTGGGGCACATTGCCTACGTGCGGCGCACGCCGGGCGCGCACTGGCTGTTCTGCGGCGACACCCTGTTTGCCGGCGGCTGCGGCCGCCTGTTCGAAGGCACGCCGAGGCAGATGGCCGACTCGCTGGCCAAGCTGGCGGCGCTGCCGGACGATACGCTGGTCTATTGCGCGCACGAATACACGGTGTCGAACCTGCGCTTCGCCCAGGCGGTCGAACCGGAAAACCAGGGGCTGGCATTGCGCATGAAAGATGCCACCGTGCGGCGCGGGAGGCGGCTGCCGACCGTGCCGTCGACGATCGGGCTGGAGCGGGGGACGAATCCCTTCCTGCGGTACACGGAACCGGGGATTGTGAAGAGCCTGGTCGAAGCTGGCAGACTCAAGGAAGGGGCGTCGCCGGTCGAGGCGTTTGCGGCGTTACGCGAGTGGAAAAACGTGTTTTGATGGAGACGATGCATACCGCGATATCGTAGGGTGGTCGGCTCTGCCGACCGCGCGTTCAAGCGGCCTCAAGGAACCAGGGCGCGTCAACATCGATATGATTTGAACACGCGGACGGCGAAGCCGTCCACCCTACGAACAGCATCAGATTTCTTCGTACAAGGGCAAAGTCAGGAACTCTGCAAACGTCTCCGACGTCGACATCTGCTCGAAAATCTCGGCCGCCCGCGCATAGCTCGGGTTGTCGCCGTTCGGCGCGTCGCCCTTCACCTTCTGCAGTTCTTCCGGGATCATCGCGCGCACCATCTCGGCACTCACCTTGCGCCCGTCTTCCAGCACGCCTTTCGAGGAGCGGATCCACTGCCACACCTGCGAGCGGCTGATCTCGGCGGTGGCGGCATCTTCCATCAGGTTGTGGATCGGCACGCAGCCATTGCCGGCCAGCCAGGCGCCCAGGTAGTGGATGCCGACATTGATGTTGTAGCGCAGGCCTGCTTCCGTGATCGGCGCTTCCGGCTTGAAGTCGAGCAGGTCGCGCGCGCTGACCTGGACATCCGGACGCTGCTTGTCGATCTGGTTCGGCTTGTCGCCCAGCACCTTGGTGAACTCGGTCATCGCGAGTTCGACCAGGCCCGGATGCGCGACCCAGCCGCCGTCGTAGCCGTCGGTAGCGTCGCGCGCCTTGTCGTTGCGCACGCCGCCCATGGCGGTCTCGTTCTTTTGCGGATCGTTCTTGATCGGAATCAGGGCCGCCATGCCGCCGATCGCCGGTGCACCGCGCCGGTGGCAGGTCTTGAGCAGCAGCAGCGCGTAGGCGCGCATGAAGGGCGCCGTCATCGTCACCTTGGCGCGGTCGGCCAGGCAGAAGTCCTTGTCCAGCTTGAACTTCTTGATGCACGAGAAGATGTAGTCCCAGCGGCCCGCGTTCAGGCCGGCGCTGTGCTCGCGCAGTTCGTACAGGATTTCGTCCATCTCGAAGGCGGCCAGGATGGTCTCGATCAGCACGGTCGCCTTGATGGTTCCGCGCGGAAGGCCGAGTTCTTCCTGGGTCATCAAGAAGATGTCGTTCCACAGGCGCGCCTCGAGGTGCGATTCCATCTTCGGCAGGTAGAAGTAGGGGCCGGCGCCGCGCGCCAGCAATTCTTTCGCGTTATGGAACATGAACAGGGCAAAGTCGAAGATACCGCCCGACACCCGCTTGCCGTCCACCAGCACGTGCTTTTCATCCAGGTGCCAGCCGCGCGGACGCACCACCAGCGTGGCCACCTTGTCGTTCAGCTTGTACGACTTGCCGCCCTGCTCGAGCGCGATGGTGCCGCGCACCGCATCGATCATGTTCAGCTGGCCGGTAATCTGGTTGTCCCAGTTCGGGGTATTCGAATCCTCGAAGTCGGTCATGTAGCTGTCGGCGCCCGAGTTCAGCGCGTTGATGACCATCTTGCGTTCGACCGGTCCGGTGATCTCGACGCGGCGGCATTCGAGCGCCTTGGGGATCGGCGCGATCTTCCAGTCGCCGTCACGGATGTGGGCGGTCTCGGGCAGGAAATCCGGACGTTCGCCGGCGTCCAGGCGGGCGGCCCGTTCGGCGCGCGCCGCCAGGAGTTGCTGGCGGCGCGGCTCGAAGGCGCGTGTCAGCTTCGCGACCAGCGCTAGGGCGTCTGGCGTCAGGATCCGTTCGTAACCGGGTTCGATGGCGGCCGTGATCTGCATGCCGGCGGGGGTGGCGATCGTCATTGCGCAAACTCCTGTAAGTGGGAAACCTCAGCTGGCCCGGCGCCACGTTCTGCTGGAGGCGCCTTGGCGTTTTATCTTAGCATCAAGTATATTCACTTCCAGATAGCTAAACGATACATTTACTCACTACATCTGTGCGTTTTTGTATCAAATGGAGGTCCAGTGGACAAGTTCAGGCAGATCTCGACCTTTGTCGAAGTGGTCGCGCGCGGCAGTCTGTCGGCGGCCGCGCGCGCCGAGGGCATCGCGCCGGCGATGATCGGTCGGCGCCTCGATGCGCTGGAAGCGCGCCTCGGCGTCAAGCTGCTGGCCCGGACCACGCGCCGCCTGGTGCTCACCGACGAGGGCGCCGCCTTCCTGGAAGACTGCGAGCGCATCCTGGCCGAGCTCGAAGAAGCCGAATCCGCCGCCGCCGAGCGCAGCGCGCGGGCCACCGGCCATCTGTTGGTATCGGCCCCGGCCGGCTTCGGGCGCCAGCACGTGGCGCCGCTGCTGCCCTCTTTCCTGGCCGAGCACCGCGAACTGACGGTCAACCTGAACCTTACCGACCGCCTGGTCGATGTCGTCGGTGAAGGCGTCGACGTGGCGATCCGCATCGCCAGCCTGACCGACTCCAACCTGGTAGGCACCAAGCTGGCGGACAACCATCGGGTGGTGGTCGGCTCGCCGGCCTACCTGAAGCGGCACGGCAGTCCACGCGTGTTGGCGGATCTAGCCAAACACAATTGTTTGGCGATCAGCAGCGAAGGCAGCCAGCGCGGCTGGACCTTCCTCGACAAGGGCAAGCCGGTCACCCTCAAGGTGGGCGGCAAGATGGTATGCAATGACGGCGCGGTGCTGCACGCTTGGGCACTGGCCGGCAAGGGACTGGCCTGGCGATCGATGTGGGAAGTGGGCGCCCAGATCGCGGCGGGCGAACTGTGCACGGTGCTGGATGAGTTTGCGGCGCCGGGGAACGACATTCATGCCGTCTTCGCCCAGCGCCAGCACCTGCCCTTGCGGATCCGCGCCTTCGTGGACTTTCTGAGGCGGAGCTACGCCCAGCCGGAATACTGGCGAATCTAGGCAAAAAAAAATCCCCGGCTACCCGGGGATTTTTTGCCATCGCTGGAGAGCGATTACAGCGGCTGGATGTTCGCGGCCTGCTTGCCCTTAGGGCCAGTGGTCACATCGAACGAAACGCGCTGGTTCTCTTGCAGCGATTTGAAGCCGTTGCTTTGGATCGCCGAGAAGTGAGCGAACAGATCTTCGCCGCCTTCGTCAGGGGTGATGAAGCCAAAACCCTTCGAATCATTGAACCATTTTACGATGCCAGTTGCCATTACAATTTCCTATTTCAGTTAAGTGGGCTTGCGCCCGTTTAAGATCGTTTGAAGAAGCAAGAAAGGAATGACAGACTAACTGCACTACTACCTACAACCCAACGATCCCGTATTATACCGAATAAAAACGGCGACACACGCTTTTTGCGAAATAAAAAAGCGGGTATCGACAACTATTCCTATAAAAATTCCTATGTTCAACTTTTATGGGCGCGTTTTTAAAACGGCAGTAAGCAAAATATAGGGCATCGAGAGGCGAGAAATTTGCGCGGCATCAAACGATTCCGCAATGATTTATTGCGCTATAACACCATTCGATCGCGGCCGAGCAGCTAGTGCCCTGTAGCAGACCTCAGGCAAGCCCGCGCGGGTCGCGTCGCGCCGCGTTCACGAAGGCGTCGAGCTCGGCGAGCCAGGCAGCCCAGTCGCTGGCGGCGACCACCTCGAACGTGGTCAACACGCGCAGGCGCTGCTCCAGCAGGCGCGCATGCTGCCCCAGGCCGCGGTAGCCGAAGGTGACGGCCGAGCCGGCCAGCGTGTGCAGCATTGCCTGCAGTTCGGCGGCGCTGGCCATGGGAGCCAGCGGGTCGAGCTGGGCGCCGAGCGCGCCGAGGCGCGCGAGGATCGCCGGCAACCGGCTGTCGAAGCTGGCATTCGCCGAGGCCAGGCGCGAGAAAAACTGCCGGTCCGCCGCGTGCATGCTCACCCTCTCCCCTTTTTCCTGATCCTCGTCGGCGTCGCTCATTGGCGTGGATTACTTGGTGCCGAAGATGCGGTCGCCCGCGTCGCCCAGGCCCGGGATGATGTAGGCGTGTTCGTTCAGGTGCGAGTCGAGCGAAGCGACGTAGACCTTCACGTCCGGATGCGCCTTCTGGAACACCTCGATGCCTTCGGGCGCGGCCACCAGGGCCAGGAACAGGATGTGCTCGCTCGGCACGCCGCGCTTCTTCAGCACGTCGACCGCGTGCACCGCCGAGTTGCCGGTCGCGACCATCGGGTCGCACAGGATGAACGTGCGCTCGTTGGTGTCCGGCAGGCGCACCAGGTATTCGACCGGTTCGTGGGTGTCGGGATCGCGGAACACGCCGATGTGACCGACACGCGCCGACGGCACCAGCTCCAGCAGGCCGTCGCTCATGCCGATGCCGGCGCGCAGGATCGGCACGATCGCCAGCTTCTTGCCGGCGATGACGGGGGCCTCGATCGTCACCAGCGGGGTCTGCACGGTGCGGGTGGTCAGCGGCAGGTCGCGCGTGATCTCGTACCCCATCAAGAGCGTGATCTCGCGCAGCAGCTCGCGGAAGGTGCGCGTGGACGTGTCGTGCTCGCGCATGTGCGACAGCTTGTGCTGGATGAGCGGATGGTTCAGGATGAAGAGATTGGGGAAGCGCGGGTCTTGTTTCATGGTCGGGTTCGAACTGAATTGGTGTGAAGCATGGACCGGCATTATCCCAGCCGCGCGGCGGTTTGTCCTTTTTTTCTGCACCTTTCGACAAGAAAACAGGAAACCGCGGCGCCGGCAGGTTTTACGTGCGCAAGGCGCGGGCCAGGATGGCGGCGCAGTCGCTGGACGCCGGCAGCCGCCCGAAGGCCCCGCCCGGCGCGACGGCGATGCGCGAGGCCACGAAGGCCTCGGCCACATAGCCGGGCGCATGGCGCAACAGCAACGCGGCCTGCACCGCCAGCACCAGGCGCTCGGCCAGGCGCCGCGCGCCGGCTTCAACGCGGGCCAGCGCCGGCAGTTCGTCGAGCAGGCCGCGCGCGAACGCGTCGAAGCGCGGATCGAGGCCGACGGCCGGCAGCAGCTCGGCAGAGAGGGCCTCGCGCGCCTCCGGCAGCGCCTTGCCGAGCGCGCGCAGCAGGTCCAGGCACATCACGTTGCCCGAGCCTTCCCAGATCGAATTGACGGGAAATTCGCGGTACAGGCGCGCCAGGGGACCGTCCTCGACGTAGCCGTTGCCGCCCATGACCTCCATCGCCTCGGCGCCGAAAGCCGGACCGCGCTTGCAGATCCAGTACTTGCCGGCCGCAGTCAATATGCGGCCCAGCAGGGATTGAAGTGGATCGCCGCCCTGGTCGAAGCAGCGCGCCAGGCGCAGCGCGAAGGCGGTTGCGGCTTCGGATTCGAGCGCCAGGTCGGCCAGCACGTTCTGCATCAGCGGCTGCTCGCTCAGCACGCGGCCGAAAGCGCTGCGACCGCGCGCGTGGTGCAACGCATGGCACAGCGCCGCGCGCATGATGCCGGCGCTGCCGAGCACGCAGTCGAGCCGGGTGTACCCGCCCATCTCGAGGATGGTCGGGATACCGCGGCCCGGCGCCCCGATCATCCATCCCAGGGCGCCCTGGAACTCGACCTCGGACGAGGCGTTCGAGCGGTTGCCCAGCTTGTCCTTCAGGCGCTGCACGCGGATCGCGTTGCGGCTGCCGTCCGGCAGGTATCGCGGGACAAAGAAGCAGCTCGGGTGGTCCGGCATCCCGGCCTGGCTGGCGCCGTCGCCGGTCTGTGCCAGTATCAGGTGCGCGTCCGCCTGCGGCACCGAGAAGAACCACTTGTGGCCGACGATGCGCCAGGCGCCCTCGCCCATGCGGCCGAAACGCTCTGCCGCCTCGGATGGCGGCATTGGCTCGGCGCGGGTGGTGTTGGCGCGCACGTCGCTGCCGCCCTGCTTCTCGGTCATGCCCATGCCGACCAGCGCGCCGCGCTTGTGCTCGACCGGAAGCGAGCGCGGATCGTAGTCGTTCGACAGCAGCTTCGGCAGCCAATGCGCCGCAAGCAGGGGCGCCCGGCGCAAGGCGGGCACCGCGGCGAAGCTCATCGTCACCGGACACTGGCTACCGTTTTCGACCTGCCCGAACAGCAGGTACTGGGCCGCGCGCGCCACCTGGGCGCCTGGGCGCGGTTCGCGCCAGGGCGCGGCGTGCGCGCCGGCGCCGATCAGCTTTGCCATCAGGACATGCCAGGCTGGGTGGAATTCGACTTCGTCGACCCGGTTGCCCATGCGGTCGTAGCTCACCAGGCGCGGCCCGTTGGCATTCGCCAGGCGCGCCAGCTCGAACGTTTCAGCGCGCCCGAGTTCGGCGCCCAGCGCGTCCAGCGCGTCGCCGGCCCAGCCGGCGCCCTCGCGCGCGAGCGCTTCCTGCAGCGCCGGATCGCAGCCGAACAGGTTCACATCGGCGAAGGGCGCGGCCTGATTCAGCACGTCGTGGGTCTCGAAGGGCTTCATTTTTGTCTCTCTCTTCCGTTATAGCCTGGTAGGCGCCGGATCGGGCAGCCAGGTTTCGTCGGCACTGAGGTGTTGCAATCGAGCATCAACCAGCGGGCGATCGTCATCCAATAATTTGCTTTGGAGTAATTATCGGCGACAATATCGATGCATACCTGTCACTTGCCTGAACAGCAATGACGCTAACGCAAAGGCCGGATCAAGGCAAGCCGCTGTGACAGCGCAATGACAGGCAAAACAATGTCCGCGCTTGTGATTTTTAATGCCTTTTGGAATCTTTCAGTGCTACAGTCGCCATTGGTTTGGTAGACTTGCATGGTTTACACGTGCCCTGTCAGCGCGTGGCAGCAACAACAAGGCAGACATAAGAGAATGCACACCAGTTCCACCGCCGCCAGATTCGAGCCGCGCAAGCAGCCCGTCTCGCTGCTCGACAGCCTGCTTGAAGCGGCCGGCGACATCGTGTTCCGCCTTGCCCTCGACGGCCAGGTCCGCGCCGCGAGCCGCCGGGCACTGACGCTGACCGGCGTGGAGATCGGCGGGCGGCCCCTGGTATCGCTCGCGCACGACGTCGACCAGCCCGCCTTGCGCAATGCCATCGTGGGCGCCGGCACCGGCAGCGCGCCGGCACTGGTCGAGGCGCGCTTCCGCTGCCAGGAACGCGACATCTGGTTCGAACTGCGTATCGCCGCCATCGCCTCCGGCGACGACGCCCCGCTGCTCGTCATCGGCCGCGACATGTCGGCCCAGCACGCCACCGAAGAACGCCTGCGCCACATGGCGACCCACGATTCGCTGACCGAGCTCCCGAACCGGGTGCTGCTGTCGGACCGCATCCGCATGGTGATCGCCAATGCGCGCCGCTCCGGCCAGGGCTTCGCGGTCGCCACCATCGGCCTGGACGGCTTCAAGAAGGTCAACGACGGCCTCGGCCACGCGATCGGCGACGCGGTGCTGCGCATGGCCGCCGGGCGCCTGCGCCGCACGCTGCGCGACAGCGATACCCTGGCGCGGGTCGGCGGCGACGAGTTCGTTGCGGTCTTGCCGGGTTCCGAAAACGAGGCCCAGATCAAGCTGGTCACCGGGCGCCTGATGGCCGCCCTGCAATCGCCCTTCGAGATCGACGGCCACACCATCTACCTGGCCGGCTCGATCGGTATCGCCACCTATCCGGAACATGCCGAGGACGAGGTGCGCCTGGTGACGCTGGCCGACACCGCCATGTCGCGCGCGAAAGAGACCGGCAAGGCGCGCGCCGTCACCTACAGCCCGCGCGACCAGGGGCCGCCAGAGCACGACATCTCGCTCGAAGCCGCGATGTTCAACGCGGTGCGCGAAGGCGAGTTCCAGCTGTATTACCAGCCCATCGTCGATGCCCGCACCCGCACCATCGAAGGCTTCGAGACCCTGATGCGCTGGAAGCATCCGACCCTCGGCATGGTGCCGCCGGTACGCTTCATTCCGATCGCCGAGACCAATGGCCTGATCAACCTGCTGGGCGCATGGGCGCTGAAGGCGGCCTGCATGCAGATCCGGCAGTTCGAGGAAGTCGCCGGCCGCGAGCTGTACATCTCGGTCAACATCAGCCCGCGCCAGTTCAGGAGCGACCGCTTCCTGACGGTGCTGGACGATGCGCTGGCGCTGTCGGGAACGCCCGGCAGCAAGCTGGTGCTCGAAATCACGGAAGGCACGCTGATGGTTGACCCGGTGCATGCCGAGGCGGTGCTGGCCAAGATGACCGAGCGCGGAGCACGCATCGCGATCGACGACTTCGGCACCGGCTACTCGAGCCTGGCCTACCTGAAGCGCTTCCCGATCTCGGTGCTGAAGGTCGACCGCGCCTTTGTGAAAGACCTGCCGGGGGCCGAGAAGGACGCGGCCATCTGCAACGCCGTGCTCGACCTGGCCAAGCACCTCGACCTGTCGGTGGTGGCCGAAGGCGTGGAGACCGAAGCGCAGCTGGCCTGGCTCGACAACCTGGGCTGCCATTACGTGCAGGGCTACCTGACCGGCAAGCCGATGCCGGCCCATGTCGCGGTGGCGGCGCTGAAAGAGAATCTATACACCGAATTACTGCCGGCCGACTTCCGGGCGGTCAAACCATGACGACACCAGCCGCTACCCACCGTTCGCCCCGGGCCGAAGCCACCCTCTCCCTGCTGTGGGAACGCATCCGCAGGCAGGGCGACATGCCCGGCTTTACCAAGGCCATCAACGCCATCCTCGCCTCCATGCGCGGCGAAGACGAGCGCGAGTTCTCGATGACCCAGACGGTGCTGTCGGATCCGGTCCTGACCCAGAAGGTCCTGCGCCTGGCCAATAGCGGCATGTATTCGGCCTTCGGCCAGCGCATCAACACGGTATCGAAAGCGGTGCTGGTGCTCGGCACCGAAGCGATCGGCCACCTGGCGCTGGGCCTGAAGCTGATCGAAGAACTGGCCAAGTCCACCCCCGACACCGAGACCGCCCACATCGAGATGGAAAAGGCGGTGCTGGCCGGGATGGTGGCCCAGCAGGTGGCGGCCAGCGCGGTGTCGCGCGACCCCGAGGAAGCCGTGGTGTGCTCGATCCTGCATTCGCTGGGGCGCATGATGATCACCTTCTACATGCCGGAGCGCTGGAGCCAGATGCGCGAGGCCACGGGTGCCGGACGCGAGGAACTCGCGGCCGAAGCGCAGCTCGGCCTCTCGCTGGAAGAGATCGGCCGCGCCACGGCCGAACACTGGGGCCTGCCGCGCAACCTGGTGGCGGGCATGCGGCGGGTCGAACCGGGCGAGCGCGGCGAAGGCTTCGGGCACGACGACTGGCTGGCCGCGCTCGGCACCATGTCGACCCAGGCAGCCGAAGCGCTGTGGCACGATGACGAAGCGGCCGGCGCCCGCGTCGCGGCCCTGGCCGAGAGCTTCGCGCCGATGCTCGGCGTGGAGCCGACCGGCCTGCTCGGCGCGATCGACAAGGCGCGCGCCAGCGCCGCTGCCGACCTGACCATCGCCCCGCTGGCCAAGCCTGCCGAGAAACGCGCCCAGCTGGCGGCCGCGACCCGCAAGCGCATGGCCGGCAATAAGATCCTGATGAGCGGCGTGGCCGACATGCGCGACGCCGGGGCGAGCGCGACGCCGGGCCAGATGATGTCGATGGCGCTGGAGACGATGCACCAGGGCCTGTCCTTCACCCGTTCCTTCGCTTTCCTGCGCAATCGCCGCGATGGCCGCTATGCGGCGCGCCTCGGCCTCGGCGAAGGCAGCAAGGCGCTGCTGCCGAACCTGGTATTCGACGACGCCTACGAACCGAACGTGTTCCATGCGGCGCTGGGCAGCGACCGCGTGATCTTCATCGAAAATGCGCACGACGCCAAGTTCGCGGCCAAGCTGCCGGGCTGGTGGAGGGGCACGCTGAGCGAGGCGCGCTGCTTCGTGGTGATCCCGCTCTGTGCGCATGGCCAGCCGGCCGGTTTCATCTATGGCGAATGGGACGACAGTTTCCCGTCGGTTGTACTGAGCCAGACCGAGTTCTCGCTGTTGAACGACCTGCGCGGGCTGGTGGTGCGCACGGTGGAGAAGCGGCACCAGGCGGAGGCGGTGGCGGTGGCGACGCGGGTGTGATACCCGCGGCGCCCGCCGCCGTCGCCGTCGCCAGTCAACCTTCCATCACCCCAGCTTCGGGGTGCCCACCTTCACATCCCCGCACTGCGCGCGCTGCATCAGCGCATGGTCGATCAGGACCAGCGCCAGCATCGCCTCGGCGATCGGGGTCGCGCGGATTCCCACGCAGGGGTCATGGCGGCCGAAGGTTTCGACCACCACCGGATTGCCGTCCTTGTCGATCGAGCGGCGCGGCGTACGGATCGAGGACGTCGGCTTGATCGCGATCGAGACCGTGATGTCCTGGCCGGTCGAGATCCCGCCCAGCACGCCGCCGGCATTGTTGCCGACGAAGCCTTCAGGGGTGAGCTCGTCGCCGTGCTCCGACCCTTTTTGCGTCACCGACGCGAAGCCCGCGCCGATCTCGACGCCCTTGACGGCATTGATGCCCATCATCGCGTAGGCGATGTCGGCGTCGAGCTTGTCGTAGATCGGCTGGCCCCAGCCCACCGGCACCCCGCGCGCCACCACGTCGATGCGGGCGCCGATCGAATCGCCGGCGCGGCGCAGCTCGTCCATCGCGGCTTCCATCCGCGCGAGCAGATCGGCATCGGCGCTCGCAGCGAAGAAGGGATTCGCGTGCACATGTTCGAAGGACTGGAACGGCACGGCGATGTCACCCAGTTGGGTCATGCAGCCGAAGAACTCGGTGCCATACTGTTCGCGCAGCCACTTCCTGGCGACCGCGCCGGCGCCGACCACCGGCGCCGTCAGGCGCGCCGACGAGCGCCCGCCGCCGCGCGGGTCGCGTACGCCGTACTTGTGCCAATAGGTATAGTCGGCGTGGCCCGGGCGGAAGGTCTCGGTAATATTCCCGTAATCCTTGCTGCGCTGGTCTTCGTTCTGGATGAGCAGTGCGATCGGCGTGCCGGTCGTGACGCCCTGGTAGACCCCCGACAGGATCTGCACCCGGTCCGCTTCCTGGCGCTGCGTCACATGGCGCGAGGTGCCCGGCTTGCGGCGGTCGAGCTCGGGCTGGATGTCGGCTTCGCTCAAGGCCATGCCGGGCGGGCAGCCATCGATGACGCAGCCGATGGCCGGGCCATGCGACTCGCCGAAAGTGGTGACGGAGAACAGCTTGCCGAAGGAGTTGCCGGACATGGTGGGTCTGTTTTCTAAATGGTGGGTTTGTCATTCTACCAGTACCGCGCCGGGTCGTTGGGAGTGCCAATTTCCGACAAATAGTTGCCGTAAGGATATATATTTGCCTATACAAGTGCGCTTGGGGCTTCCATGTTAGCAATTGCATATATACTGACTCCATCAAGAGACCCGCCCACTGGAGACGTAGCGCATGTTTGCCCCGATGCCGCCCGCAGGCACACCGACCGGCCAGGACGACCTGGTCTTCGTCGACGAGGGTGACACGCCCCTGCCCGCGGGCCGCGGCGCAGCCTGGCGCATCCTGGTCGTGGACGACGACGCCGACGTGCACTCGACCACCACCTTCGCCCTGCAGAATGTCGTGATGCAGGGCCGTCCGCTGGCCTTCCTGCATGCCTACTCGGCAGGCGAGGCGCGCGCCATCCTCGAACGCGACCCCGGCATCGCCGTGGTCCTGCTCGACGTGGTGATGGAGCGCCCCGACGCCGGGCTGCAGCTGGTGCGCCAGATCCGCGAGGAGCTGGGCATGATCGAAGTGCGCATCATCCTGCGCACCGGCCAACCGGGCTACGCGCCCGAGATCGAAGCCATCCGCGGCTACGACATCAACGATTACCGCACCAAGTCCGAACTCACCCGCACCAAGCTGTACACGGCGGTCGCCGCCGCGGTGCGCTCCTACCAGCAGTTGTGCGCGCTCGACGCCCACCGCGCGGGCCTGGAGCAGATCGTCGCCGCCGGCGCCTCCCTGATGTCGCTGCACGGGGTGCGCGACGTGGCGCAAGGCGTGCTGCGCCAGGCCGCTACCCTGCTGGGCCAGGGCGCCGCCGGCGTGCTGTGCGTGCGCGAGAGCGGCCAGGGCCGGCCCGACATCCTGCAAGTGGTCGCCGCGGCCGGCGACCATGCCGCACTCGAAGGGCGCGAACTGAGCCCGCAGCGCCATCCGGCGCTGGCCGGCGCGGCCGCCCGCACGCTGGACGGATGCGCCGGCGTGGTGGCCGAGGGCTGGCTGTCGCTGCACTTCCCCGGCAAGTCCGGACGCGACTTCGCTGCCTGCATCCCGTTCGCGCGCGAGCTCGGCGAGCTGGAACGGCGCCTGCTCGATGTCTTCGCCAGCGTGGTGGCCGTCGGCCTGGACAATGTGGAACTGGTCACGCACCTGAACCAGGCCGCGTTCCGCGACCAGCTCACCGGCCTGCCGAACCGCACCCGCGTGGTCGAGATGATCGACGCGCTGCTGGCCAGCCCTCAGCGCGAGACGGCCACCCTGGCCCTCGTCGACCTCGACCATTTCGCGGAGACCAACGACGCGCTGGGCCACCATTTCGGCGACCTGCTGCTGGTGGCGGTGGGCAAGCGCCTGGAGTCGCGCCTGAAGTCTCGAAACAGTGCGGAAACCAGCGCCGCGGGCGATGCCTGCCTGGAAGTGGCGCGCATCGGCGGCGACATTTTCTGCGTGCTGGGCGCGGCCGGCGCGGTGCAGCCGGCCGCGATCCAGGCCCTTTTCCGCGTGCCTTTCCACATCGACGGCCAGGACGTGCAGGTATCGAGCACGCTCGGGCTGGTGCGGCTGAGCGAGCACGACAGCAGCGGCGCCGACGCGCTCAAGGATGCCGACATCGCGCTCAAGCGCGCCAAGTCGCAGCAGCGCGCCGGCCATTTCTATTTTTCGCGCAGCATGGGCGTCGAGATCCGCGAGCGCGTCCGCATGATGCACGCCCTGCGCAGCGGCTTCCAGCGCGGCGAGCTGTTCCTGGCGTACCAGCCGCAGGTCGACCTGGCCACCAACCGCCCCTTCGGCGCCGAGGCGCTGCTGCGCTGGCGCATGGAAGACGGGCGCATGGTCGGGCCCGACCGCTTCATCCCGATTGCCGAGTACTCGGGCCTGATCGTCGACATCGGCGAATGGGTGCTGCGCCAGGCCCTGGCCGAGCTGGTGCGCCTGCGCACGGCCGGCTACCTGGACTTCACGATGTCGGTGAACGTCTCGCAGGTGCAGTTCCGCCATCCGCAATTCGTCGACATGCTGCGCCGGGCGCTGGATGCCACCGGCGCGCCCCCCGAGTTCGTGGAACTGGAGATTACCGAATCGATGGCGATGGAAGAACCGGCGCTGCTGGTCGAAAAGCTGGCCCAGGTCAAGCGCACCGGCGTGTCGATCGCGATCGACGACTTCGGCACTGGTTTCTCGTCGCTGTCGCACCTGCAGCGCCTGCAGGTCGACCGGCTCAAGATCGACCGCACTTTTGTTACCGAGATCACCGGCTCGGCGCGCGGCAGCAGCATTGCGGAGATGGTGATCCAGCTCGGCCGCAACCTGGGCCTGTCGGTCATTGCGGAAGGGGTCGAGGACGAGCGCCAGGCGCACATCCTGCGCACCCTGGGCTGCCCGCTGGCGCAGGGCTTTTTATTCGCGCGGCCGTTGTCGCCGGCGGCGCTGCTGGAGTGGCTGGGCGATCAGGGAGAAGTAGAAGCCGCCTGATGTACCGTTGGGTGGTCGGCTCTGCCGACCACCCAACGGTACATCAGTCTTCGGTGACCTGTTCGGCCGGCCAGTCGCGAATATACGCCTTCAGCATGCGGTTCTCGAAGCTCTGCGCTTCCAGCACGGCCTTGGCCACGTCATAGAACGAAATCACGCCCAGCAGGGTGCGGGCGTTCATCACCGGCAGGTAGCGCGCATGCTTTTCCAGCATGATGCGGCGCACTTCGTTGACTTCGGTATCCGGCGTCACGGTGATCGGGCTGTCGTCCATCACCTTGCGCACGGTGCCCGAACCCAGGGTGCCGCCCTGTGCGTGCAGTTCCTTGATCACTTCGCGGAAGGTCAGCATGCCGACCAGGTCGCCGTATTCCATCACGACCAGCGAACCGATGTCCTTTTCCGCCATCGTCTCGGCAGCCTGGAGCAGCGGCATGTCGGGTGTGACGGTATAGAGGATTTCGCCTTTCACCTGCAGGATCTCGGAGACTTTCATCGTGGCCACCCCGTCCGGTTGGTTTGTAATTGCTGCAATATTTGTATAACTCATAACTTGACTGTAGCCGATGCCCGCCAAAAAATCCAGCATTGCGCCAATTCAGGGAAGTGCAATGTTGCGCAAGCATAAATCAATGCTAGGATGCGGCCCATCTTGTTCAACGGATGAGTCAAACAGATGAGCGGTCCCCAGTACCCAGGTTTCGACACGCTGGCCCTGCACGCCGGCAGCACGCCCGACCCGGCCACCGGCGCGCGCGCCACGCCGATCCATTTCACGTCCGCGTTCGCCTTCCGCGATTCGGATCATGCGGCCGCGCTGTTCAACATGGAACGTGCCGGCCACGTGTATTCGCGCATCTCGAATCCGACCAATGCGGTGCTGGAAGAGCGCATCGCCGCGCTCGAGGGCGGCGTGGCCGGCATCGCCACCGCCAGCGGCCAGGCCGCGATGCACCTGGGCCTGACGACCATTCTGGGCGCCGGCGCACACATCGTCGCCTCCAGCGCCCTGTACGGCGGTTCGCACAACCTGCTGCACTACACGCTGCGCCGCTTCGGCATCGAGACCAGCTTCGTGAACCCGCGCGACCTCGACGCCTGGCGCGCCGCGATCCGCCCGACGACCAAACTGCTGTTCGGAGAGACCCTCGGCAACCCCGGGCTCGACGTGCTGGACATTCCGTCGATCGCCGCCATCGCGCACGAGCACGACCTGCCGCTGATGGTGGACGCCACCTTCACCACGCCCTGGCTGCAGCGCCCCTTCGACCTGGGCGCCGATCTGCTGTTCCATTCGGCCACCAAGTTCCTGTGCGGGCACGGCACCGCCATCGGCGGCCTGCTGGTCGACGGCGGCACCTTCGATTGGGATGCCGCCCATGCGCGCACGCAGCGCTTCCCGGAACTGTGCGAACCCTACGAGGGCTTCCACGGCATGGTGTTCGCCGAAGAATCCACCATTGCTCCGTTCGCATTGCGCGCGCGCCGCGAAGGCCTGCGCGACTTCGGCGCGGCGATGAGCCCGCACAATGCCTTCGCCATCCTGCAGGGCATCGAGACACTGGGCCTGCGCATGGAGCGCCATGTGGCCAATACCCGCCGCGTGGTGGAGTTCCTGCTGTCGCACCCGATGGTCGAATCGGTCTCCTACCCGGAACTGCCGTCGCACCCGGATCACGCACTGGCCCAGCGCCTGCTGCCGAAAGGCTGCGGCGCCGTATTCACCTTCAACCTGAAGGGCGACCGCGCCGCGGGCCGGCGCTTCGCCGACGGCCTGCAGGTGTTCTCGCACCTGGCCAACGTGGGCGACGCCAAGTCGCTCGTCATCCACCCGGCCTCGACCACGCATTTCCGGGTGCCGGCCGAGCAGCTGGCCGCCTCCGGCATCCTCGAAGGCACGATGCGCCTGTCGGTCGGCCTGGAAGACCCTGACGACCTGATCGAGGACCTGAAGCGCGCCTTGAAACTTGCCCAGAAGGGAGCCTGAGATGCAGTTCGAGATCGATGGCGCCATCGCCTACGCCTACACCGGCGGCAAGGCCTTCGACCCCAGCCTGCCGGCCATCGTGCTGATCCACGGCGCGCAGAACGACCATTCGGTCTGGGCCTTGCAGAGCCGCTACCTGGCGCACCATGGCCATGCGGTGCTGGCGCTCGACCTGCCGGGCCACGGGCGCAGCAGTGGACCGGCCTTGACCACCGTGGAAGCCATGGCGGACTGGGTGCTGGCCGTCCTGCAAGCCGCCGGTGTGTCGCGCGCGCTGCTGGCCGGTCACAGCATGGGTTCGCTGATCGCGCTGGAAGCGAGCCACCGGGCGCCGGGCGTGGTGGCCGGCCTTGCCCTGCTGGGCACGACCTATCCGATGAAGGTGTCGGACGCGCTGCTCGAGACCGCGCGCAGCGACGAGGGCGCCGCGATCGACATGGTGAACATCTGGTCGCATTCGTCGATTGCCCACAAGCCTTCCTGCCCGGGACCGGGATTCTCGGTGATGGGCGGCGCGCGGCGCCTGATGCAGCGGATGTCGGCCCGTAACCCGGCCCAGCTGTTCTACACCGACTTCGCCGCCTGCAACAGCTATGCCAATGGCGAGGCCGCCGCCAACGCGCTGCGCTGCCCTACCCTGTTCGTGTTCGGCAAAAAGGACGTGATGACGCCACCACGGTCGACGAAACTGCTGACCGGGGCGATCAAGCATGGCAAAATCGTCAACGTGGACGCCGGCCACCAGATGATGGCCGAAGCGCCCGACGCGGTGCTCGATGCGCTGGCCGCTTTTGCCGCGTCGATTCCCCATCCGGAGATTCAGGAGACGCCATGACGGCACGGTTCGCCAGCTTTGCGGAGTTCTACCCCTACTACCTGACCCAGCACGCCGACCGGCGCTGCCGCCGCGCCCACTTCATCGGCACCTCGTCGGCAATCGCAGCGATCGCCCAATACATCGACAGCCTGAACGCCTGGTGGCTGCTGTTCGCGGTGGTGAGCGGCTATGGCGGCGCCTGGATCGGCCATTTCTTCTACGAGAAAAACCGGCCGGCATCGTTCTCGCAGCCGTGGTTCTCGTTCCGCGCCGATTGGGTGATGTACTGGCAGATGCTGACCGGTAAGCTCAGCTGGTAGTTCAGCGCTCGCCTGGACAGGCAGCGCCGGCGAAGTGCGCGTCCAGGGTCTGCTCCAGCCCGTCCTCCACTGCCGCCTCGACCTGGCGCGCCAGCGCCGCCGTGTCGAGCGCCAGCGGCGCGGCCGGCAGCGGCTCCTCCGCGCTGCCATCGGCCCCGCCGGCATCGAAGACGAACAGGCGGTAGACGTCGGCCAGGCGCAGCGTGCCGGGATCGGCCAGCAGCACCCAGTTATCGGCGCCTTCGCGATTCGTTACCCCCGCGCGGCCCCAGCGCGCCCGCGCCGGCAGTTCGTCCTGCACCCGACCGACCCAGCCGGCCGCCAGCATCTTCTCGAGCAGCATCGACATCTCGTCGTAGCCGATGCGCGTATTGGCACGGATCGAAGCGCTCCTCACCAGCGCGGTGCCGGTCGCCTGCCGGCTGCCGTGCAGCACCTTGAGCACCGCCATCGCATCCACGAAAGCGCTGCCCGGCGTCGGCTGGTGCTTCCAGCGCTCGTACTTCACCACCGGCAAGGCGGCGGCCAGCACCGCGCCCACCAGGGTGATCAGCCAGGACAGGTACAACCAGACCAGGAACAGCGGCAGCGCGGCCAGCGCGCCATAGATGATCGCGTAGGTCGGGAACTGGCGGATGAACAGGGCGAACAGGCGCTTGGCGATTTCGAAGGCAATCGCCGCCGCCAGCCCGCCCCAGAGCGCATCGCGCCAGAAGACACGGCGGTTCGGCACCGTCATGTAGAGCAGCGTGTAGGCCCCCGTGGTCAAGCCCACCGACAACATGGTGTAGAACAGCGTGCCGAACAGGGGCGCGGACTTCGCCAGCCCACCCGTGGCGCTGAACAGCTGGCCGGTGGCGGACAGGGACAGGCCGAACAGGATCGGGCCGAGCGTGATCAAGGCCCAGTAGACCAGCACCCGCTGCGACCACGGCCGCGGGCGGCGCACCCCCCAGATCTGGTTGAAGGCGCGCTCGATCATGCCCATCATCGCGGTCGTGGTCAGGAGCAGGAGTACCGCGCCAAGCAGCGACAGGCCCTTGGCCTTGCTGGCGAACTGGGTCAGGTTGCCGCTGATGGTATTGGCGATTGCCTTGGGCATCAGGGTCTGCACGAACCAGGTGTCGAGCGCCGTGCGCAGCTGGCCGAAGACCGGGAAGGTGGTGAAGATCGCCAGCACGATGGTCAGCAGCGGCACCAGCGAGAGCGTGGTCGTGAAGGTCAGGCTGCCTGCCACCTGGGGCAAGCGTTCCTCGCGCAGGCGGCGCCGCGCGAAGCGCAGCAGGTCGCGGTGCTGTTGCCAGCTGAGGCCCAGCGTCAGGCCGCGCGCGCGGCCGACGATGGACGCCAGCAGCCCGGCGGTATTGCGCGGTAAGAAATGGTTAGATTTGGAAAGCATCCGCAAATTCGATTCGCCCCGCAAAGGCATGTCATTTGAGCAAAGCGCCCTATAATACCAACGATGACGCCGAACCCGACTCCGAACCCCAATTTGCCTCTGACAATTCTCGTGCTGTACTACTCGCGCCATGGCGCCACCCGCAAGCTGGCCGAACTGGTCGCCCAGGGCATCGAGAGCGTGCCTGGGCTTGAAGCGCGCCTGCGCACGGTGCCCGCCGTGTCCGCGGTGAGCGAGGCCACCGAGCCCGACATCCCGCTCGCAGGCGCCCCCTACGTCGAGCTGGACGACCTGCGCGACTGCGCCGGCCTGGCGCTCGGCTCGCCGACCCGCTTCGGCAACATGGCGTCCAGCGTCAAGTACTTCCTCGACGGCACCGCCGCCGACTGGGTCAACGGCACCTTATCCGGCAAGCCGGCGGTGGTGTTCACCTCCACCGGCAGCCTGCACGGCGGCCAGGAATCGACGCTGCTGTCGATGATGATTCCTTTGTTACACCATGGCATGCTGGTGATGGGCCTGCCCTATTCGCATCCTGAACTCATGAATACCGCCAGCGGCGGCACCCCCTACGGCGCTTCGCACTGGGCCGGCGCCGACGGCAGGCGCGCGCTCACCGAGGACGAACGCGTGCTCGCCATCGCCCTCGGCAAACGCCTGGCCCTGGCGGCGGTCAAACTGCATGGAATGCAATGATGGATACCGCAAAAGTCTTTCATGCCGGCGCGATTGCAAGCCTGATCTGGCTGATCGGCTGGCTCGTGGCCTGGGAAATGTTCGTCGCGCCCCTGCACCCGGGCGGGTCGCTGCTCGCGCTCAAGGCGCTGCCCCTGCTGCTGCCGCTGCGCGGGGTGATCAAGCGCGACCTGTACACCCTGCAATGGTCGTCGATGGTGATCCTCATCTATTTCGCCGAAGGGGTGGTGCGGGCCTGGGCCGACACCTCGCAGGCTTCACGCGCGATGGCGCTCGGCGAAATCGTGCTGGTGCTCGTGTACTACGCCTGCGCGCTGCTGTTCCTGCATCCGTACAAGCGGGAAGCCAAGCGGCTCGCCAAGGAACTCCTCGACAAGGTCAAAGTGCCGCATGACTGAGCCGCTGCCGGCCGGCGACGCACTTGCCATCGCCGGGCTGGGCGCCATCGTCGGGCAGGCGCACCTGGTCACCGATCCGGGCGCCATGGCGCCCTACCTCACCGACTGGCGCGGCCGCTTCACCGGCCGCGCGCTGGCCGTCGTGCTCCCTGGCGATACCCTGGAGGTCGCACGGGTGGTCCAATTGTGCGCGGCGGCGCGCATCCCCATCGTGCCACAGGGCGGCCGCACCGGCCTGGTGCTCGGCAGCGTGCCTGACGCCAGCGGCAGCGCCATCGTCCTGTCGCTGCGGCGGCTCAACCGCATCCGCCAGATCGACACCGCCAACCGCACCATGACCGTCGAAGCCGGATGCATCCTGGTCGACATCCAGCAGGCCGCGGCGGGCGTGGACATGCTGTTTCCGCTGTCGCTGGCCAGCGAAGGCAGCTGCACCATCGGCGGCAACCTGTCGACCAATGCCGGCGGCACCGCGGTGCTGCGCTACGGGAATACCCGCGAGCTGTGCCTGGGGCTGGAAGTCGTCACCGCCCAGGGGCAGGTCTGGAACGGTCTGCGCGCCCTGCGCAAGGACAATACCGGCTATGCCTTGCGTGAACTGTTCATCGGCGCCGAGGGCACGCTGGGGGTCATCACCGCCGCCGTGCTCAAGCTCCATCCGCAGCCGAAGGCCGCACTGACCGCGCTGGTCGCGCTCGAATCGCCGCGGGCTGCGGTGGCACTGCTGTCGCTGGCGCAGGAGCGCTGCGGCGCCGCCCTGACCGGCTTCGAGCTGATGTCCGACTTCTGCCTGCGCCTGGTCGCCACCCACTTCCCCGACCTGCCGCGGCCCTTCCCGGCGCGTTATCCGCACTATGCGCTGCTCGAACTGTCGAGCAATGAATCCGAAGACCACGCCGCCGACCTGGTCGAGTCGGCGATCGGCGCGGCCCTCGGCGCCGGCATCGCGCTCGATGCCGTGCTGGCAACCTCGATCGGCCAGTCGATCGGCCTGTGGAAGCTGCGCGAGCACATCCCGCTGGCGCAGGCGACGGCCGGCAAGAACATCAAGCACGACATCTCGCTGCCGGTCTCGCGCATACCTGACTTCATCGAGCAGACCGATACGGCGCTGCAGTCCGCGTTCCCCGGCTGCCAGGTCGTATGCTTCGGGCACTTGGGCGACGGCAACCTGCACTACAACATCGCGCCGCCGGACGGCATCGGCCACGACGGCTTCCTGGCACACCAGGATGCCGTCAACCGCATCGTGCACGACAGCGTCGCCGCCTTCGATGGCTCGATCTCGGCCGAACACGGCATCGGCGCGCTCAAGCGCGAGGCACTGCCCCGCTACAAGGACGAGGTCGAACTGGACATGATGCGTGCCGTCAAAGCCGCGCTGGACCCGCTCGGCATTATGAACCCTGGCAAAATCCTATGACCGGGGAGATTCACATGCACAAGGGGGTATCCATCGCCGCGCTCTGCCTCGCCTCGCAGGCGGCAATGGCAGGGACGATCTACAAGTGCGTCGAGGGCGGCACGATCAGTTATCACGACAGGCCGTGCGGCGCCGACGCGGTCGCCCTGCGGGTGCAGGCCGCCGCGGCGCCCACGCCCGACGCGCTCGAACGCATGGCCCGCGAGCGCGCCTTGCTGCGGCAAATCGAGGATGCGCGCGCAGGAGAGGAAAAGCGTGCGCAGCAGCTGGCGCGCGAAGGCGCACGGGTGCAACGGGCCGCGCTGGCCCAGCGGCGCCGGTGCGACAAGCTGCGCCTCCAGCACAAATGGGCCGACGAAGACATGCGGCGCGCCGGGCGCGACGATGCACAGCAGGCCCGCATCAAGGCGCGGCGCCAGGCCGAGACACTGGCGCTGGAATGTCCCTGACGCGCTGGCTGCTGTTCGGCGAATGGCGCGCCCATCCCCTGCGCGCACTGCTGGCCATTGCCGCCATCGCGGTCGGCGTCGCGATGGGCTTCGCCATTCACCTGATCAACGCCGCCGCCTTCAACGAATTCTCGGCCGCGGTCAAGAGCCTGTCCGGCCAGGCCGACGTGCAGGTGGCCGGGCGCGAGCCCCTGGTCGACGAATCCGTGTATGCGCGCCTGGGCGCGCACCCGCAGGTGGCGGTGGCCGCGCCGGTGCTCGAGCTCTCGGCCGCACTCCCCGGCGTGCAGGGGTCGCTGCGCATCGTCGGCATCGACGCCCTGCGCGCCGGTTTCATCTCGCCCGACCTGACCGGCGTGCCGCAGGGCGGCCGTATGCTGGATGTGCTTGCCGACGATGCGATCTTCCTGTCGCCGGCGGCCCAGGCCTGGCTCGGCAAGCGTGCCGGCGACACGCTGGTGCTGCGCGCCGGCCTCGAGGACGTGCGGCTGCGCGTGGCCGGGCCAGTGGCGCGCGCCCGCGCCGGCCAGCGCATCGCCGTCATGGACATCGGGGCGATGCAATGGCGTTTCAATCAGCTCGGCCGCATCTCGCGGGTCGACCTCAAGCTGCGCGACGGCGTCGACCGCGCGGCGTTCCGGCACGCCCTGAGCAAGGAACTCGAGGTCGCCTACCCGGGCCGCTTCGCGGTGCGCCAGCCGGACGACGGCGACCAGGAGCAGCGCAACGCCAACCTGAGCCGCGCCTACCGCGTCAACCTGACCGTGCTCGCACTGGTGGCATTGTTTACCGGCGCCTTCCTGGTGTTCTCGACCCAGGCGCTGTCGGTGATGCGGCGGCGCAGCCAGTTCGCGCTGCTGCGGGTACTGGGATTGGCGCGCGGCCAGCTGCTGCGCCAGGTGCTGCTCGAGGGCGCCAGCCTGGGGGTGCTTGGGGCGCTGCTCGGGGTGGCGGGCGGGTATGGCCTGGCAGCAAGCGCCCTGCACTTCTTCGGCGGCGACCTGGGCGCGGGTTACTTCCCGGGCATCCGTCCGCAGGTCCGGTTCACGCCACTCGCGGCCGGCGTGTTTTTTGCACTCGGCCTCGGGGTGGCCCTGCTCGGCTGCCTGGCGCCGGCACTCGAGGCGGCGCGCGCGCGCCCGGCGGTGGCGATCAAGTCAGGCGCCGACGAAGCCGCGCTGTCCCGGCTGGCGCGGGTCTGGCCATCGCTGCTGTGCCTGGCCCTGGCGGCCTTGCTCGCCTTCGCGCCGCCGGTGTTCGAGCTGCCGCTGTTCGGCTACCTGGCGATCGCGCTGCTGCTGGTCGGCGGCATTGGCCTGATGCCGCGCCTGGCCGCCGAGGCCTTCCGCCGCGCCGAGCGCCTGATGCTGCGCAGCGGGCGCGCACCGCCGATCCTGTCGCTGGCCCTGGCGCGCCTGGCCAATGCGCCCGGCCAGGCCGCGATCGCGCTGGGCGGCGTGCTGGCCAGCTTCAGCCTGATGGTCGCGATGGGCATCATGGTGGCCAGCTTTCGCGAGTCGGTGGACGACTGGATGGGCCACATCCTGCCGGCCGACCTCTATGTGCGCGCGGCGAGCGGCGGCAATACCGGCTTCCTGAGCCCGCAGCAGCAGGCCCTGCTCGCCGCCACGCCGGGCGTGGCCCAGGCCCACTTCCTGCGCACCAGGCAGGTGGCGCTGTCGCCCGATCGGCCCAGCGTGGTCGTGATCGCGCGCGACATCGATACGCTGGATCCGGGGCGCCTGCTGTTCCTGGTCGGCGCCAGCGCCCCAATTCCGGCGGGCAGCCGCCCGGCCTGGGTCTCGGAAGCCCTGCTCGACCTGTATGGTGCGCGCGTCGGCGAGAGCCTGGAGCTGCCGCTCGGCGGCGGCCGCGCCCCGTTCTTTGTCGCCGGCGTGTGGCGCGACTACGCCAACCAGGCTGGCTCGGTGGTCATCCGCCTGTCGGACTATCGGGCCCTGACCGGCGAGGCCGAGGTCACCGACGCCGCGCTGTTCGCGGCGCGCGGCGCCAGCGTGGACGCACTGGAGGAGGCGGTACGCGCACTGCCCTTCGGCAAGGCGCTGCAGACCATGTCGGCCGGCGACATCCGGGCCATGAGCCTGAAGATCTTCGACCGCAGCTTCGCGGTCACCTATCTGCTGGAGGCGATCGCCATCGCGATCGGACTGTCCGGCGTGGCCGCCAGCTTCTCGGCCCAGACGCTGGCGCGCTCGAAAGAATTCGGCATGCTGCGCCACGTGGGCGTCACCCGCGGCCAGGTGCTGGGCATCCTGGCCTTCGAGGGCGGGAGCCTGGCCCTGCTCGGGGTGGCCTGCGGCTTCGGATTGGGGCTGGTCATCAGCCTGATCCTGGTTTATGTTGTGAATCCCCAGTCCTTCCATTGGACGATGGAGCTGCACCTGCCATGGAGCTTGCTGGGAAGCGTCGCCGCCGTGCTGGTGGCGGCATCGATCGCGACGGCGCTGGTGTCCGGACGCTACGCGCTTTCCGGCGGTCCGGTTCGCGCAGTCAGGGAGGATTGGTGATGGGACTATGTTGAGGCGCGCTGCGCTGTTTGGTTTTCTGCTGCTGATCTGCCAGTGGGTCCATGCCGATCCGCCGCAGTTCGCGCCGGTCACGCCGGGCACGGCGCTTTCCTTCCCGCGCGACTTCGGCTCCCACCCGGAATTTCGCACCGAGTGGTGGTACGTCACCGGCTGGGTCGAAACGCCGGACCGCAAGCCGCTCGGTTTCCAGGTGACCTTCTTCCGCAGCCGCACCGAACACGATCCGAAGAACCCGAGCTCCTTTGCGCCGCGCCAGCTGGTGATCGGCCACGCCGCCCTGTCCGACCCGGCGCTGGGCCGGCTGGTGCACGACCAGCGCAGCGCGCGCGAGGGCTTCGGCCTGGCCTGGGCGCGCACCGGCAACACCGACCTGAAGCTGGACGACTGGCGCATGGTGCGCGAAAGCTCCGGAAATTACCGCGTCACGATCCGCGCCAGCGAGCTGACGCTGGAACTGCGCCTGCAGCCGACCCAGCCGGTGCTGGTGCAGGGCGAAGGCGGCTATTCGCGCAAGGGCGCCAGCCCCCAGCATGCCAGCCATTACTACAGCGAGCCGCAGCTGAAAGTCAGCGGCAAGGTCGGCCGCGCCGGCAGCCTGCCCGTGGCGGTGACGGGCAGCGCCTGGCTCGACCACGAATGGTCGAGCGAAGCCTTGCAGCCCGAGGCCACCGGCTGGGACTGGATCGGCGTGAACCTCGACGACGGCGGCGCGCTGATGGCTTTCCAGATCCGCAGCAAGGGAGGTGGTAAACTATGGGCGCACGCCACCGTCCGCGATGCCGCGGGCAAGATCACCCGCTATGCACCGGACCAGGTGACTTTTACGCCCACCGAGCACTGGAAGTCGCCGCGCACCGGCGCCGAGTACCCGGTGGCATGGAGCGTCACGACGGGTGCGCAGCGCTGGCAGCTGACTCCCCTGCAGCACGACCAGGAACTCGATTCGCGCCGCTCGACCGGCGCGGTCTACTGGGAAGGCGCGATCACGGTCGGCCGCGACGGAAAGCGCCTGGGACGCGGCTACCTGGAAATGACGGGCTATGTGCGCCCGATGAAGCTGTAAACTCAAGAACAACACCACCAAGCACCAAGACAAGCAAGCACGAGACGATGACATCCCGCTCCACCGGCACTCCAGAATCTGATTCTTCCCGCAAAGGCGCACTGGCCGCACTCAAGGGCCTGCTTCCCTTCCTGGCGCCCTACCGCCGCCAGTTCATCCTGGCCGGCATCGCGCTGCTGTTCGCGGCCGGCGCCACGCTGGCGATTCCGGCGGCCTTCAAGCAGATGATCGACCACGGCTTCGGCGCCGACGCAGCAAGCCAGAGCATCGAGCACGTCGACGCCACCTTCCTGGCCCTGTTCGGGGTCGCCGCCGTGCTGGCGGTGGCCACCGCGGCCCGTTTCTTCATGGTGTCGTGGCTGGGCGAGCGCGTGGTCGCCGACGTGCGCGCCGCCGTCTACCGCCACGTGGTGCACCAGAGTCCCGAGTTCTTCGAGACCACCCGCACCGGCGAAGTGCTGTCGCGCCTGACCACCGACACCACGCTGATCCAGTCCGTGGTCGGCACCAGCATCTCGCTGGCGCTACGCAATACCCTGCTGTTCGCGGGCGGCCTGGTGATGCTGTTCGTGACCAGCCCAAAACTCTCGGCGATCATCCTCGGCCTGCTGGTGCTGGTGGTGCTGCCGATCGTGCTGTTCGGGCGCCGCGTGCGCAAGCTTTCGCGCGACTCGCAGGACCGCATTGCCGACGCCTCCGCCCTGGCCGGCGAAATCCTCAATGCCATGCCCACCGTGCAGGCCTTTACCCACGAAGGCATCGAAGCCGGACGCTTCCAGGCATCCAGCGAGGGCGCCTTCCAGACCGCGATCCGGCGCATCCGCGCACGCGCCACGCTGACCCTGCTGGCCATCGTGCTGGTGTTCGGGGCCATCGTGTTCGTGCTCTGGCTCGGCGCCCATGCCGTCCTGCAGGGAACGATGACCGGCGGCGACCTCGGACAGTTCATCCTGTACGCCTCGATCGTGGCCGGCTCGGTCGGCGCCTTGTCGGAAGTGATGGGCGAGGCCCAGCGCGCCGCCGGCGCCACCGAGCGCCTGCTCGAGCTGCTCGCGGCCCGCTCCGACATCCAGGACCCGGCGCATCCGCTGCCGCTGCCATTGCGAACCGCAAACGGCGCCCGCGTCACCCTCGACGACATCAGCTTCAGCTACCCGTCGCGGCTCGACACGGCGGCGCTGTCGCACCTGAAGCTCGACATCGCACCGGGCGAGACCGTGGCCCTGGTCGGCCCCTCGGGGGCCGGCAAGACCACCCTGTTCCAGCTGCTGCTGCGCTTCTACGACCCGCAGGCAGGCAGCATCCGCCTGGACGGCGTCGACATCCGCGACCTGGCGCTGCACACCCTGCGCGGCGCGATCGGCATCGTCCCCCAGGACACCATCATCTTCTCCAGCAGCGCGCTGGAGAACATCCGCTACGGCCGGCCCGACGCCAGCGACGAGGAAGTGGTGGCCGCCGCCAAGATGGCGGCGGCCCATGAGTTCATCGAGCGCCTGCCGGAAGGCTATGGCTCCTTCCTGGGCGAGCGCGGCGTCCGCCTGTCGGGCGGCCAGCGCCAGCGCATCGCGATCGCGCGCGCCTTGCTCAAGAACCCGCCGCTGCTGCTGCTGGACGAAGCCACCAGCGCGCTGGATGCCGAATCGGAACGCCTGGTGCAGCGCGCGCTTGAAGCGGCCATGTTAGGGCGCACCACCATCATCATCGCCCACCGCCTGGCCACCGTGCAAAGCGCTGACCGCATCATCGTGCTGGACGAAGGCCGGGTGGTCGAGTCGGGCACCCACGCGGCGCTGGTGGCGCACGGCGGCGTGTACGCGAACCTGGCCGCGCTGCAGTTCCAGGCGCATGCGCCGCTCGAACGCCAGGCATGAAGAACATTGGTAAATTCGCTAAATTTTATTGAAATTCAAGCACTTGTGTTGTGCGTACGCATCGCGTTTTTGTGAATAAGGGGAACCTCTAGTTGTAACTAGGAAATACCCGACAGTATGATGGGCACTGCCCAACACCGCTGCCATCCATCATGAACCCGTCCCGCTACCACCCCGCCAACTGGAACGTCGGCACCCGCATCAGTGCCCTCACCTTTGTCCTGATGGGCGGTGTCATCGCCGTCCTGCTGGCGGCCATCACCTTCGCCACCTCCGCCATGCTGGAAGAACGCGCCCGCCAGAGCGTCTCGAGCGAGCTGAAAAGCGTTGCCAACACGGTCGAGCTGTTCAACAAGAGTGTCAGCAGTTCGGCGAAGAGCTTCGGTCACATTTTCCGCAATTCGGTACCGGGCGCCTTCGAGCTCGATCCGGCGACCACGGTGGACATCAACGGCAGTGCCACCCCCACGCTCAAGCTCGACGGCAAGCCGCTGAACCTCGACTTCAGCGCCCCCGACGCATTCACCGCGCAGACCGCCGGCAACGCGACCATCTTCGCGGCCGACGGCGAGGACTTCGTGCGCGTGACCACCTCGGTAAAAAAGGAAAACGGCGAGCGCGCCATCGGCACCAGGCTTGACCGCAACAGCCCGGCCTACGCCGTGCTGCGCGCCGGTCGCACCTATATCGGCCTGGTGACCCTGTTCGGCAAGCAGTACATCACCCAGTACGAACCGGCGCGCGATGCGAACGGCAAGGTGGTGGCGGTGCTGTACGTGGGCGTCGACATCACCGAGGACATGAAGCTCCTGAAAGACCGCATCCGTGCGATCAAGGTCGGCGACACCGGCTATTTCTATGTGCTGAACGCCGCACCCGGCAAGGCGTATGGCGACCTGATCGTCCACCCGGCCAAGGAAGGCAGCAACCTGCTGGCCAGCCGCGCCGCCGACGGCCGCCTCTTCATCAAGGAGATGCTGGAAAAGAAAAACGGCGACATCGTCTACGACTGGCAAAACCCGGGCGAAGCGCAGGCGCGCGAAAAATTCGTGGCGTACGCCTACATCAAGGACTGGAACTGGATCATCGCCGGCGGCACCTACCGCGACGAGATCACCGCGGCCGCCACCCAGCTGCGCAACCGCTTCATCGGCTTCGCGCTGGCCGCCCTGGCCGCGCTGGCCGCGGTGCTGTACCTGCTGGTGCAGCGCAGCGTGTCGCGCCCGCTCGCCGACGTGCGCGAACTCGCCGCGCGTATCGCGGACGGCGACCTGGGCGCCCGCATCGCCGGCACCCGCCACGACGAGATCGGCCTCTTGACGACCGCTATCAACGCCATCGGCGCCAAGCTGTCGGACGTGGTCGGCAAGGTGCGCGAAGGCGCCGAGCAGATCGCCCACGCCTCGCAGGAGATCTCGGCCGGCAATCTCGACCTGTGCCAGCGCACCGAAGAGCAGGCCACCAGCCTGGCCGGCACCGCATCGTCGATGGACCAACTGACCGCCACCGTACGCCAGAACGCCGATAATGCGCGCCAGGCCAACGGACTGGCCGTCAGCGCTTCCAGCGTAGCCCAGCGCGGCGGCAGCACGGTAGCCCAGGTGATCGAGCGCATGGATGCGATCAGCCAGTCGTCGCGCAAGATCTCGGACATTACCAGCGTGATCGACGGCATCGCTTTCCAGACCAACATCCTGGCGCTGAATGCCGCGGTGGAGGCGGCGCGCGCCGGCGAGCAGGGCCGCGGCTTTGCGGTGGTCGCGAGCGAAGTGCGCAACCTGGCGCAGCGTTCGGCGGCGGCAGCCAGGGAAATCAAGTCCCTGATCGACGCCTCGAACGGTGAAGTCGTCGCCGGCAGCAAGCTGGTGGCGGAAGCCGGCGTGACCATGGACGAGGTGCTGGCGAGCGTGGCGCGCGTCACCGACATCATGGCCGAGATCAGTGCGGCCAGTGTCGAACAGACCAGCGGCATCGAGCACGTCAACCGCGCGGTCGGCGCCATGGACGAAGCGACCCAGCAGAACGCCGCCCTGGTCGAACAGGCCAGCGCCGCCGCCCAGGCCATGCAGGACCAGGCCGCCGAGCTGGCCCGCGCGGTGCGCTTGTTCCGCCTTGCGGATGGCGCGCAAGCCGGCGCCGGGGACACGACGCCGCGCCGTCTGGCACTGGGCGCGCACTCGGTGTAGAGTGGCAGGCTTCGCCAGGAGCCCGCCTTGACCTCTACCTCTCGCGACACCGAACTGCAGCGCCGCTGCCACACCATCTTCCCCGGCCACCGCGCCCGTACGCCCGCCGAGCTGTTTGCCGCCATGGCCGCCTGGTGCGAAGCAAACGGGGTCGAGCACGACGTCTACGGCAGCGGCGCGCTGCTGCAGGAATTCGAAGCGAAGATCGCGCGCCTGCTCGGCATGGAGGCGGCGGTGTTCTGCATCAGCGGCACCATGGCGCAAGTGACGGCGCTGCGCCTGGCCTGCCAGGACCGCGCGCGCGACCTGGTGGCGCTGCACCCGACTTCGCACATCTTCGTGCACGAACGCTCCAACTACCAGCTGCTGGGCCATTTCAAGGCGCTGCAGGCGGGCGACCGCCATCGCCCCTGGGTAGCGGCCGACCTGGCGGCGATCCCGGACCGCCTGGGCGCGGTCGGCATGGAGCTGCCGCTGCGCGAGATCGGCGGCCAGCTCTCGCCGTGGGACGAACTGGAGGCGATCAAGGCGGCTTGCCGCGCGCGCGGCGCGCACCTGCACATGGACGGCGCCCGGCTGTGGGAAGCCGCCGCCGGCTACGGCAAGCCGGTGAGTGAAGTCGCAGCCGGTTTCGATTCGGCCTACGTCTCGCTGTACAAGGGGATCGGCGGGCTGGGCGGCGCCATGCTGGCGGGCACCCGCGAATTCGTCGAGCGCGCGGCAGAATGGTTCCGGCGCCAGGGCGGCAATGTCATCCACCGCTCGCCCTACGTGGTCGCGGCGGCGATGCAGTTCGACGCGCGCCTGGCCGCGATGCCGGCCTACCTCGAGCGCACCCGTTTCCTGTACCGGGAACTGGCCGCACACCCGGCCATCCGCGTCAATCCCGCGGCGCCCCAGGCCAACATGCTGCACCTGCACCTGCCGGTAATGCCCGAGCGTGCGCTGGCGATCCGTAGCGAACTGGCCGAGCAGCACGGGATCTGGATGTTCAACCGCATTGCCGGCGCCACCCTGCCCGGCACCAGCTCCTTCGAACTGTACGTGGGCGACAACCTGCTGGACGCGCCTGACGAAGCGGTGCGCGCGGCGCTTGCCCGCTTCGCGCGGGCCCTGGTGGCGGACAGCTAGGCGCCGTCCGGCGGCGGCAGCGCCGCGTACCAGTGGGCATAAGGCGTATTGGCCACCATGCGCAGGTTGTAGTCCGGCGCGCCGTCGGTCCACCACACCGGTCCCCGTTCGCCGAGCCCGCGCTTGGCCGCATCGACTGCCGCGCGCGCACCGCGTTCGGCCTCGACATCGCCTGCCCGCTTCGCGAGACCGACCTGCCGGCGCGCCGCCATCAGCTGGTCGACCAGTTCCTGCCGCTGTCCCGGTGCGAGCGCCGGATTACTGGTGCGCCACAGGCGGCCCGCGACGACGAAGTAGCGACCGTCCGGCGTGCTGGGATACTTGGTATTGTTCGGCATCGCCACACTGTACCGGAGCAGGCGGCGGCGGTTCGCACGACTGCCCCGGCCGCAGGCTTGCTAGAATCACACGTTTCCATCCTGTTCACGTCCATGCAACGATTCGCCTCCCCCGGGATGGCGCCGCTCTTGCGCGCCGCTGCCCTCGTCCTGTGCACAGTATTCGCACTGCTGTGCCTCGCGAAAGCGCGCCTCATCGGGGACGGCATGGAATACCTGACGATGGCCCAGGGCTTCGTGGCGCATGGATCGCCCGAACTGCGGGCCGACGACATCGACGCCTTCAGGGCGATGCCGCCGCGAGCGCTGGCGCGGGGCAATCTGGATCCGGACAGCCTGGCGGCGGCGTTCGAGCGCGTCGAACGCGAGGGCGCGATCGCGCTCGGCTACGCCCGCGCCCGGGACGGCAGCGTGCACGCGATCCACTTCTGGATGTATTCGCTGCTGGCCGCACCTTTCCATGCGCTGGTCACCCTGCTGGGCCAGAACCCCTTCATGTCGCTGGTCCTGCTCAATATCGCCATCGTCGCCGCCGGCGCCTGGGGCCTGCACACCTCGCTCCCCCGGGCCGGCCTGCCCGAACTGGCCCTGTTTGCGCTCATGGGGCCGGTCTACTACACGGTCTGGACCGGCCCGGAGGTGATGGCCGGCTGCTGCGTGCTGCTCGCGACACTGGCCATGCTGCGGCGCGAGCTGCCGCTCGCCGTGGCGCTGGCGGGTCTGGGTGCGACCCAGAACCCGTCGATCGCGGGACTGATCCTCGCCGCGCCGGTCTATGCGCTGCTGTACCGTTGCGTCCCGTCCGCGCTGCTGTTTCCGGCTGCAACGCCGGCACCGCGACCCCTGCGGGCGGCGCTGCTGGTGCTCGCCGGCATCGTGCTGGCGCTTCTGCCGTATGTCCACAACCTGACGCTGTTCGGCATGCCGAGCATTATCAGCCGCTATTTCACCGACATCGGGCTGGTCGGCGCCGAGCGCTTGTTCTCTTACCTGTTCGACCTGAACCAGGGCCTGGTCATCGGCTTTCCTGCCCTGCTGTCCTGCGCGGCGATCGTGCTGCTGGCCATGCCGGCCGAACGGCGCCGGGCCTGGCTGCTGCACCTGGCGCTCGCGGTCCTGCTCACCATCGGCCTGGCGTTGCCGACACTGGCGGCAAGCAACTGGAACAGCGGCTCGCTCGTCGTCGCGCGCTATGCCTACTGGACCTCGATGCCGATCCTGGCGGTCTGCCTCGCGGGCCTCGTCCAGCTCGGGGTGCGCAGCCGCTGGCTGGCGCTGGGCGTGGCCCTGCTCCTGCAGACCGGCGCCGCCTGGCAGACCCTGTCGGGTAAGGGCCCGGCCTTCACCAGGCACGCAGGCCTGGCCGCATGGGTGCTCGACCACGCCCCGCGCTACTACCATCCCGATCCGGAGATTTTCCTGGAGCGTGAACGGCGCGGCGAAGAGCCGCTGACCCAGGACCAGGTGGTGGTGCACCGTGGACCGCTCGGTGCGACGAAGCTGATGCGCTTCTGGTCGAACAGCGGCGACGCCGGCGGTTTGTGCGCGCCCGGTACGCACCTGGTCGCCGACGACGTGCGCACGCTGGACTCGGGCTGGCGCTACTACAACGCGCCGCTGCGCTGCGCGCCAGGCCCGGCGCCGGCGATGCGCATCGCGATCGGTCCCGGGATGCCGGCGATCCTGGGCAGCGGCTGGTCCGTGCTCCAGGGCAGCGCGGTCTGGAACGAGGGCCAGCGTGCAAGCCTGCGCATCGCGCTTCCCGCAGGGCGCCAGGCGCGTGCCATCGGCTTCGACGGCCACTATCACCACGGTCTGCGCAGCTCGCGCATCAGCATCAATGGCATCGACCTCGGCGCCACCGCCCTCGGCCGCGCGCCCTTGCCGCTGCCGGCAGACCTGGGCCGCGCCCCAGTACTCGACATCTCGATCGCGCACACGACCGCGCCGCGGCCCGCCGGCGCCGGCGACACGCGCGCCCTGGGCTTCCTGCTGCGGGCGGTGCACATCGAATTCGTTGACTGATCTTCACCGCGATGTCGAATCGCGGCCGGCCCGTTCGTCGTCGCGATTGAGGAAGCTCCTCTGCCACTCTTGAAAGGAAACACCGCCATGTCCACCAATTCCGTCGAGCTGCACCGCGTTTTGCGCTCCAACGCCGAGCGCGTGTTCCGCGCCTTCACCACTCCGGCCGCCTATGCCAAATGGCTGCCGCCGCACGGGTTCACCGGCACCGTGCACGAGATGGACAGCCGGGTCGGCGGGCGCTACCGCATGTCCTTCACCAATCTGAGCACCGGTCATAGCCACGCGTTCGGCGGAGAATACCTCGAACTCGCACCCGGCGAGCGCTTGCGCTACACGGCCGTGTTCGAAGACCCCAACCTGCCGGGACAGATGCAGACGACGGTCATCCTGCGCGACATCGCCTGCGGCGTCGATGTGCAGATCCGGCAGGAAGACATCCCCGCGATGATCCCGGTCGAACTCTGCTACCTCGGCTGGCAGGAATCGCTCGAGCTGCTGGCCAAACTGGTGGAAGCCGAAATCCGGGACTGAGGCTTCCCCGCATTTGCTGTCGGGTACAATGACGGGCTGTCATCCAACGTGATTCCCAATGCGCCAATACCTCGAATTCATGCGCCATGTGAAAGAGCATGGCGCGGTCAAGACCGACCGCACCGGCACCGGCACCCTGTCGGTCTTCGGCCACCAGATGCGTTTCGACCTGGCTGCCGGCTTTCCGCTGCTGACCACCAAGAAGGTCCATCTCAAGTCCATCATCCATGAACTGATCTGGTTCCTGCAGGGCTCGACCAACATCGCCTACCTGAAGGAAAACGGGGTCACGATCTGGGATGAATGGGCCGATGCGAACGGCAACCTGGGCCCGATCTACGGCTACCAGTGGCGCAGCTGGCCCACGCCCGATGGCGGGCACATCGACCAGATCACCCAGGTGCTGGACCAGATCCGCAACACGCCGGATTCGCGCCGCATGATCGTCTCGGCCTGGAACGTGGCCGACGTGCCGAACATGAAGCTGCCGCCCTGCCACGCCTTCTTCCAGTTCTACGTGGCGGACGGCAAGCTGTCCTGCCAGCTGTACCAGCGCAGCGCCGACATCTTCCTCGGCGTGCCCTTCAATATCGCCTCGTACGCCATCCTGACCCACATGATGGCCCAGCAGGCCGGCCTGGAAGTGGGCGAGTTCGTCTGGACCGGCGGCGACTGCCACCTGTACAGCAACCACATGGAGCAGGTCGCGCTCCAACTGTCGCGCACGCCGAAGGAATTGCCGCGCCTGGTAATCAAGCGCAAGCCGGAATCGCTGTTCGACTACCGCTTCGACGACTTCGAGGTGCACGGCTACGATCCGGACCCGGCCATCAAGGCCCCGGTCGCGGTATAAGCGCAGGGCCCGGATCAATAACCCGGCGGCGCGGCAGTCGGGACATAGACGACGCCGTCGTTCGCATACCCGGCCGCGTACCAGGTGGCCCCGCAGTAATAGTGGGCCACCCCGTTGACGGAAATAGCGGCCACGTCGCACGGCGGGCTGGACACGACGACGGCCGTGTTCGGGGTGGCGGCTGCGACCACGGCGCCGCCCACCACCGCGCCGGCCACGAATCCGGCCGCCGCCGAGCCGCTGTCCCAGTTGCGGCCGCAATTGTAGCAATCGTCGCGGTTATTCTGCAGGTTGGTGGCCGTGGCCGCACGGGTGTTCTGCGCCTGCAGCGCCGTTGACTGGCGCGCCCCCTGGTTCTCGGACATGCTTTGCTGGCGGCCGGCCTGGTTCGAACTTCTGGTCGCCTGGCGCTGCCCCGCGCGCGCGCCGCCGTCGCCGGACGAGAAGCCGCCGTGGGCAGCGGCGCCGCCACGCGAATAGCCCCCACCGCCCCCACCACCCCCGCCGCCGCGCCGCTGGCTCGCCGCCTCGTCGATCACGCCGACGGTGAAGATGGCGGCAAGCACGACCGTCACGGCCGATTTTCCTGGTGTTGCCATCACTTGCCTCCCTTCTGCGGCGCTTCCTTCGGTGCGGCGCGCCCCGCACGCGGCAGCTGGGCTGCGAACGCGACCTTTTGCAAGCCTTCCGGCACCTGCACCGTGAACGTGGCGGCATTGATCTCCGGCGCCAGGTTCCATTTGGAGAAGTCGGCGCGGAATTGCGGCTGGCCCGGCTCCTTCTTGTAGGTCAGTACGATGCGCTGGGGCAGCGGCTGCGCGCCGTCGGCTACCCACAGCTGCACATCCACCGTCTCGCCCCGCGCGGCGATGTGGTGGGCAGGGACGCCGTCGATCTTGCCCAGCTCGACGTAGTCGACCGACTGTATCCGCTCCTGCAGCTCGGCCGGCAGCCGGCCCAGCAGCATGGCGGCGAGGGGCAGGCGCATGCCGAGATCCCTGACGAAATAGACGATGGCGTCGTCCAGCGGGCCGGGTTGCGGCGTGCGCGCGTACACCTTGCTGCCATAGTCCTGCACGACGACTTCCTTGCCGGTAAACACCGTCAGCAGCCTGGTGCCATCGCTGCGCGTGCCTTCGATGCGCAGGCGGTCCGGGCGCATCAGGGTGACGCTGCGGTTTTCGTGGAACTCGATCTTCTGGCCGGACGCCTGCACGCTGTCATACCCCGCCTGCAGGTCGACCCGGAAACGCTGGGCGGCGGCCAGAAACTGCGCCATCTTCATCATGATGGCGCGCGCCTGCGCCTGCTGCTGCGCGTCCGGCTTGGCCGCTGCGGCGACCTGGCATGTGGCCGGTACGGCGGCCAGCACCAGTGTCGACGCGCAAAATACTCTGGCCGCAAGGCGCCGTGTTTCGATGGACGATTTCATCAAGGTCTCCGGCGAAGGGAGTCTCGCGACTCTATTCCCTGGCAGCCAAGCCTGCCTATTGGCCCTTGGTCTAACACTTAGCCGGACAGCAAGGTCGAGCTGGAATAGAATACGCATATGCAAACTTCTTTCCACCCTTCCTGATGGCTCAGCTCACCCTGGTCGTCGCCATCGACGCCGCGCGCGGCATCGGCGTCGACAACGCCCTGCCCTGGCACCTCCCCGAAGACCTGGCGCACTTCAAGCGCGTCACCCTGGGCAAGCCGATCGTCATGGGCCGCAAGACCTTCGATTCGATCGGCCGCCCCTTGCCCAAGCGCCGCAACATCGTCATCACCCGCAACGCCGGCTGGTCGCACGAAGGCGTCGAAGTCGCCGGCTCACTGCAGGCCGCCATCGACCTGCTCGGCGGCGAGCCGGCCAGCATCATCGGCGGCGCCCAGGTCTTCACTGAAGCGATGGCCCGGGCCGACTGCATGATCGTGACCGAAATCGACCACGTATTCCGCTGCGATACCTTCTTCCCGCCGATCGACCCCGCCGTGTGGGTCGAGACGGCCCGCGAGACCCATCATTCCGAGGCCAACGGCTTCGATTTCGCCTATGTCACCTATACGCGCAAAGGGAGCGAACAATGACGGACCAGGCAATTCGCACCCCGGGCACGCGCGGCGGAGACGGCTTTGCCGGCAAGGTGGCGGTCCTGATCGCCATCCTGGCCACCCTGGGCACCATGTTCGGCTTTATCGGCAGCGCTTCGCACAACAATGCGGCCCTGTACAAGAGCAATGCCGCGATCGACAAGACCAGCGCGGCCAATGCCTGGAGCCACTACCAGGCCAAGGCCAACCGCCAGAACCTGGCCGAAGTGGCAGCCGCCATCCCGGGCGCGGATGCGGCCCGCTACCGCGAAGAGATGCGCCGCTACGGCGTCGAGAAGGAAGTGATCCGCAAGGAAGCCGAGGGTTTCGAGGCCGCATCGCACAAATGGAACGTCCTGTCCGAAAAGGAGCTGCACCGCCACCGCCAGTGGGCCGCCGCCGCGGTTGCGCAGCAGATCGCGATCTCGCTGGCCGCCATCACCCTGCTCTCGCGCCGCACCTGGCTGCTCACGCTCACCTGCGCCGTGGCCGCGTTCGGCATCACGCTGGCCTTGTTCGCGGCGATCCAGGCCGAGCCGGTGCCGTTCTCGGCGGGGCCGCTGCTGGCCGCGGTCGGCGCCGCCGCGCTGACAGAGGCCTTCCGCCGCGTCGGCAAAAAGTTGACTAACTGAGTTGGCCAGCTAGAGTGCGCCAGACATCGCCCGCACTGTTTACCCTTGTAAAAAAATTGCACTGGCGCGCGCAATTTCTGCGAAAATCCGTTTCCTCTTTTTTCCAGTGCCGTGGCCGGCGCATCAGCCTGATCAAGGCTGAGCGCTTCCGCGGCGCTTCGCTTTGGAGCTGTCCATGAAATTTCGTTTCCCGATCATCATCATTGACGAGGACTTTCGTTCCGAGAACACGTCCGGTCTCGGCATTCGCGCCCTCGCGGCCGCGATGGAGCAGGAAGGCATGGAGGTGCTCGGCCTGACCAGCTACGGCGACCTGTCCCAGTTCGCCCAGCAGCAGTCGCGCGCCTCGGCCTTCGTGCTGTCGATCGACGACGAGGAATTCGGCGGCGGCTCGATCGAGGAGACCGACACCGCGCTGACCCGCCTGCGCGCCTTCGTGCAGGAGATCCGCCACAAGAACGCCGACATCCCGATCTACATCTACGGCGAGACCCGCACCAGCCGCCACATCCCGAACGACATCCTGAAGGAGCTGCACGGCTTCATCCACATGTTCGAGGACACCCCGGAGTTCGTGGCGCGCCACATCATCCGCGAAGCGAAGGCCTACCTCGATTCGCTGGCGCCGCCCTTCTTCCGCGCGCTGGTGAACTACGCCTATGACGGTTCGTACTCGTGGCACTGCCCGGGCCACTCGGGCGGCGTCGCCTTCCTGAAAAGCCCTGTGGGCCAGATGTTCCACCAGTTCTTCGGCGAGAACATGCTGCGCGCCGACGTCTGCAATGCGGTCGAGGAACTCGGCCAGCTGCTCGACCACACCGGCCCGGTCGCCAAGTCCGAACGCAACGCCGCGCGCATCTACAGCGCCGACCACTGCTATTTCGTGACCAACGGCACCTCGACCTCGAACAAGATGGTCTGGCACTCCACGGTCGCACCTGGCGACATCGTGGTGGTGGACCGCAACTGCCATAAATCGATCCTGCACTCGATCATCATGTGCGGCGCGATCCCCGTGTTCCTGATGCCGACCCGGAACAACCTCGGCATCATCGGCCCGATCCCGCTGGAGGAGTTCACGCCCGAGTCGATCGCCCGCAAGATCGAGGCGAACCCGTTCGCCCGTGAAGCCGTCAACAAGAAGCCGCGCATCCTCACCATCACCCAGTCGACCTACGACGGCGTGGTGTACAACGTCGAGACCCTGCGCGAAATGCTGGACGGGAAAATCGACACCCTGCACTTCGACGAAGCCTGGCTGCCGCACGCGACCTTCCACAGCTTCTACAAGAACATGCACGCCATCGGCCAGGACCGCCCGCGCGCCAAGGAGTCGATGATCTTCTCGACCCAGTCGACGCACAAGCTGCTGGCCGGCCTGTCGCAGGCCTCGCAGGTGCTGGTGCGCGAATCCGAGACCGTCAAGCTCGACCAGGACGCCTTCAACGAGGCCTACCTGATGCACACCTCGACCTCGCCGCAGTACTCGATCATCGCCTCGTGCGACGTCGCCGCCGCCATGATGGAAGCGCCGGGCGGCACCGCGCTGGTGGAGGAATCGATCCTGGAAGCGCTGGACTTCCGCCGCGCGATGAAGAAGGTCGATGCCGAATTCGGCGACGACTGGTGGTTCAAGGTCTGGGGCCCGGACGTGAAGTCGGAAGAAGGCATCGGCGAGCAGGCCGACTGGATGATCCACGCCGAGGACGACTGGCACGGATTCGGCAAGCTCGCGCCGGGCTTCAACATGCTCGATCCGATCAAGTCGACCATCGTGACCCCGGGCCTGTCGCTCGACGGCCAGTTCGGCGACACCGGCATTCCGGCCTCGATCGTCACCAAGTACCTGGCCGAACACGGCGTGATCATCGAGAAGTGCGGCCTGTACTCCTTCTTCATCATGTTCACGATCGGCATCACCAAGGGCCGCTGGAACACCCTGGTGACGGCGCTGCAGCAGTTCAAGGACGACTACGACCGCAACGCCCCGATGTGGCGCGTGATGCCGCAGTTCGCCGCGGCCAACCCGCGCTACGAGACCCGTGGCCTGCGCGACCTGTGCACCGAGATCCACCTGTTCTACAAGCAGTACGACGTGGCGCGCCTGACCACCGAAATGTATTTGTCGGACATGGTGCCGGCCATGAAGCCGTCGGACGCATTCGCCAAGATGGCGCACCGCCAGATCGAGCGCGTCGCCATCGACGAACTGGAAGGCCGCATCACCGCGATCCTCCTGACGCCTTACCCGCCGGGCATTCCGCTCCTGATCCCGGGCGAGCGCTTCAACAAGACCATCGTCGATTACCTGCGCTTCGCGCGCGACTTCAACGAGCGCTTCCCGGGCTTCGAGACCGACGTGCACGGGCTGGTCAAGCGCGAGGTGGATGGCAAGCGGGGGTATTTCGTGGATTGCGTGATGCAGGACGCGTAAGCCAGCAATACGGCAGAAAAAAAGGGGCGCAAGCCCCTTTTTTCATGTGCGTCGTTGTTGCCCTGATCGTAGGGTGGGCGGATTCTCCGCCCACGCGGTCGACGCACCGATGATTGATCCTTGAGCGTGCCAGGATACCTGAGTTGACCGCGTGGGCAGAATCTGCCCACCCTACAAAAGCAGCTGGCAAGACTTAACTGAACGGCATTGGGGCACAATGTGCGTCGTTTTGCCTAGCGGCGTTTGAGTTCGATGGTGGGCTGCGACATCGGCGCCGCTGCCGCGCGCAACTCGGCGCGTGCTTGTCCGATAACGGAATACGCCGCAGACAGCCCGAGCAGGCCCATGACGGTGGCCACCAGCAGGTCCGGCAGGCCGCTGCCGGTCTGGAACACGCCCAGCGCCGCCAGCAGCACTGCGACGTTGCCGATCGCATCGTTGCGCGTGCACAGCCACACCGAGCGCATGTTGGCGTCGCCGTTGCGGTAGGCGTACAGCAGCACACCGACGAAGCAATTGGCAGCCAGGGCGGCAAGGCCGATCCAGCCCATGGTGTGGGCTGCGGGCACGGTGCCGCTTTGCAGGTGCCACAAGGCCGTGCCGAGCACGAAGATACCGTAGCCACCCATGGTCGCGCCCTTGATCAGCGCGGTGCGCGAGCGCCAGACGGGCGCCAGGGCCAGCACGAACAGGGAAATGCCGTAGTTGGCGGCATCGCCGAGGAAGTCGACCGCGTCGGCCAGCAGCGAGACCGAGCCCGCCGCCCAGCCGCCGACGATCTCGACCCCGAACATCAGGGCGTTGACCCACAGCGCAATCCAGAGGATGCGGCGGTAGCGCGGATCGACGGGTGGCTTGCCGGAGGAGCAGCCGCCACTGCAGCAGTCGGACATGATCGTTCAGCCTTTAAAACATGATTCAGTTTCGAAAGGCTACCATGAAAATTTGAATCAGGTTTTCGGCAGCGTGACGCCGTGCTGGCCCTGGTACTTGCCGCCGCGGTCCTTGTAAGAGGTCTCGCAGACTTCGTCGGACTCGAAGAACAGCACCTGGGCGCAGCCCTCGCCCGCATAGATCTTGGCCGGCAGCGGCGTGGTGTTCGAGAACTCCAGCGTCACGTAGCCTTCCCATTCCGGTTCGAATGGAGTGACATTGACGATGATGCCGCAGCGCGCATAGGTCGACTTGCCGAGGCAGACGGTGAGCACGTTGCGCGGAATGCGGAAGTACTCGATGGTGCGGGCCAGCGCGAAGGAATTCGGCGGGATGATGCAGACATCGCTCTTGACGTCCACGAAGGAGTTGGAGTCGAAATTCTTCGGGTCGACGATGGTGCTGTTGATGTTGGTGAACACCTTGAATTCGTCGGCGCAGCGGATGTCGTAACCGTACGAGGAGGTGCCCCACGAGATGACCCTGCGCCCGTCCGATTCGCGCACCTGCTGCGGCTCGAAGGGTTCGATCATGCCGGTCGATTCCGCCATGCGGCGGATCCATTTATCGCTCTTGATAGCCATTGTCGAGATTCCAAAAAATCAATCCCGCGATTTTACGCTAAACCGCCGCCACTGGCACCAGGCGCCTGCTGCTTGGCGCAAAGGTGATCTGGCGCCAGCAGGCGCTCGATCATCTCGTGTGCCAGGCGCGCGGTTTCCTCGGGCTTTTCGAGCGGATACAGGTGGCCGCCCTCGATCATCACCAGGTTCGGTCCCACCAGCTTGCGGGTCGCGTCCAGCCCGGCCTGGCGCAGCTCTTCCGAGGTGGTGCCGGCGATGAAGCCGATCGGCAGCGGATACGGCGCGCGCAGGATCGCGCCCATGTGGTGGGGCAGCGTGTTGTAGATCATGGTCTCGACAGCGCGGTCGAATCGCAGCTGCACGCCCTCGGGATGCGGCGTCAAGCCATGGTCGAGGTAGTCGTCGAGCGCACCCGGCGCCCAGGCCTGGAACATCGGTTTCGCGATGAAATGCTGGTAGACCGCCGCACGGTCCGGCCACACATTGCGGCGCCGCTCGGAAAAGCGGGCCGGCGAAAACCGCGAACCCAGGCCGCGCTGCTTGACCAGCCGCCACAACAGCGCGCGCCAGCCGGCCACTACCGGCGAATCGAGCATCACCACGCAGCGCGCCAGTTCCGGACGCTGCTTGGCCGCCATCATGCTCAGCATGCCGCCGAGCGAGTGCCCGAGCAGGATCGGCGGCTGGGCGTAGCCTTCCAGCTGGTGGATCAGCTCCTCGACCAGCCCGTGCCAGCCGTCCCCCACCGGAAAGCGCGGATCGTGCCCATACATATCGTGAGCGCGCACCTCGTAGTGCCCGCCCAGGGCCCGGAACAGCCGGCTGTAGGTGCCGGCCGGGTAACTGTTCCCGTGGGAGAAGTGCAGCAAGGGTTTGCTCATGGCGCTCATTAGAGTGAATGTCAACGGACCATTGTAATGAATGCCGCCGGCATGCGGGCCTCGTTTAGAGGGGAATGCCTACACCAGGCTGCCCCGTTCATCGCATGTAAATCCAGGTAAAGCATCCCCCCATGCCGCAGCGCCGGGGCGGCGGGTTTGCTATGCTGCTCCCCCATGAACCACGTACTGCTGATCGACGACGACGTCGAACTCGTCGGAATGTTTTCCGAATACCTGGAACAGGAAGGGTTTCGCACCACCTGCGTCCACAACGGCCACGATGGCGCCCGCGAGGCGCTGCGCGGCGACTATGCGATCGCCATCCTCGACGTCATGATGCCGGGCACCAACGGCATCGACGCCCTGCGCCGGATTCGCACCGACAGTCGGCTCCCCATCCTGATGCTGACCGCGCGCGGCGACGACGCCGACCGCATCCTGGGCCTGGAACTGGGCGCCGACGATTACGTCGCCAAGCCCTGCACCCCGCGTGAACTGACCGCACGGGTGCGTGCCATCCTGCGCCGTACCCATGCACGCGACAGCGCCGGACCGGGCGCGGTGCTCAACGTCGGCAAGCTCGGCATCCATCCGGAGCAGCGCCGCGCCACCTGGGACGGCGCCGCGCTGGACCTGACCAGCACCGAATTCAACCTGCTCGAGGTGCTGGCGCGCCATGCGGGCCGTCCGGTGAGCAAGAACGCGCTGTCCGAGCAAGGCCTGGGCCGGCCGCTGGCGCGTTTCGACCGCAACATCGACGTCCACCTGAGCAGCCTGCGCCAGAAATTGGGCCTGCTCGCCGACGGCCGCTCGCCCCTGCAGACGATCTACCGCCAGGGCTACCAGCTGATCCGGGATTGAGTGTGGGCCGCCTGTTCTGGAAGTTCTTCCTCTGCATCCTGCTTGCGCAAGTGGCCGCCACCATCGGCATCGGCGGCGCCTTCTGGCTGCGCGACCGCGCCCGCAGCCAGGCCGCCGAACTCGATACCGGACCGCCGGCCTATATCGCGCTCGACGCGGCCGCCGCCACCCTCAGGCATGGCGGCGTGGCGGCCCTGCGCGGGATGCTGGCCGAGCTGCGGCGCCCGCAGGTGTTCGTGCGCGACGGCGCGGGACGCGAGCTGCTGGGCCGCCCGGTGCCGGCCGAACTGGAAGCGGAAGTGCGGCGCCAGTTGGCCACCGGCGAACCGCGGCGCGGCATCCGCCGGCTGGCCGGGCCGGACGGCGAAGCCTATCTCGCCTTCGTCAAGCGCCCGCAGCGTGGCGATGTGGCGATCTTCCGCGGCGCACCGCGCGGCCCCGGCGGCGGCCCCGGCCGGCGCGTCGGCCAGGTGGCCGGCATCGTCGCGGCCACGCTGGCCAGCCTGCTGTTCGCCGCCCTGCTCGCCTGGTATTTCTCGCGACCGATCCGGGCGCTGCGCAAGGCCTTCGAAGCGGCCTCGCGCGGCGACCTGGCGCCGCGTTTCGCCGCCCCGGGCCGCGCGGGCGACGAACTGAGCGACCTGGGGCGCGACTTCGACCGCATGAGCGCCCGGCTGCGGGCCCTGATGGACGGCCAGCGCCGCCTGCTGCACGACGTCTCGCACGAACTGCGCTCGCCGCTGGCGCGGCTGCAGGCCGCGGTCGGGCTGGCACACCAGCAGCCGGAAAAAATCGGTGCCTCGCTCGAGCGCATCGAGCGCGAGAGCATGCGCATGGATCAACTCGTCGGCGAGCTGCTGACCTTGTCGCGCCTCGAAGCGTCGCCCGGCCTGGCCCGGCGCGAAGCGTTCGACCTGACCGAACTGGCGGACGAGATCGCCGCGGATGCGCGTTTCGAGGCCGGCCCCGATGCGCCCCGGCTCAGCGTCGACGCACCCGGCCCCATCGTCGTGCACGGCGACCCGGACCTGATGTGGAGCGCGCTCGACAACGTCGTGCGCAATGCCGTCCGCCACGGCGGCAGCGGCGGCCCGGTCGAGATCGTGCTACAGACGGACGCAGATTGGGCCCACGTGGACGTCCTCGATCGCGGTCCCGGCATCGCAGCGTGCGACCTGGCCGCTGTATTCGAACCCTTCTTCCGGTCCAACCCGAACAAGGTCGACGGCCATGGACTCGGCCTGGCGATCGCCCGGCACGTGCTGGTGGCGCACGGCGGCAGCATCAAGGCCGCGAACCGCGAAGGCGGCGGCCTGCAGCTCAGGCTCAGCCTGCCCCTGGGGCGCAAGCCCTAGCGGCCGTGCCAGTAGCGCGGGCGCTCGCTGCGGTATTCCGTCACCTCCAGCGCAGGGCCGAAGCGCAGCGTGACGGCGCCCGATTCGTCGGTGCGCAGCCGGCGGATGCCGCGGCTGCCGTAGCGCTCGTAGACCTCCTGTTTCGGGTGCCGGTAGCGATTGCGATAGCCGACCTGGAAGAGTGCGACCGTCGGCTTCACCGCCGCCAGGAAGGCCGCGGTCGACGACGTGCCGCTGCCGTGATGGGGCGCGAGCAGCACGTCGGCGCGCAGTTGCTGCGGCGCGCGCTGCAGCAACTGCGCTTCCTGCGCGGCCTCGATGTCCGCCGCCAGCAGCATGGCCCTGCCTACGGTGCTCACGCGCAGCACGCAGCTGCGCGCATTGGCCTTCAGGCCGGCCTCGTCGTAGGACGACAAGGCCGGCCCGAGCATCTCGAAGCGCACCCCGTCCCAGGTCCAGGCCTGCCCGGCTGCGCAGCGGCTGTGGCGCCTGGCGGCGCGCACCACCGGGTGGTGGCCGCCCAGCGAGGAATGCAGCTGCGCGACGCTCATCCCTGCGAGCAAAGTACGGGCGCCGCCGGCATGGTCGACGTCGCTGTGCGAGACCACCAGCGCATCCAGTTCGCCGATACCGCGTCCGCGCAGGTAGGGCAGCAGGATCCGGCCGGCCGCGTCGGCGCCCGGCCCGTATTGCGGGCCCGCGTCGTACAGCAGGCGGTGACGCTCGGTCTCCACCAGCAGCGCCATACCCTGCCCCACGTCGAAGGCGGTGACCGTGAAGCTGCCGGCTGCCGGCGCGGTCGGCAGCTGGGTGAGCATCGGCGCCCATGCGGCCAGCCCGGCCCACCGATGCGGCCAGCCGCGCGGCGCAAGCATCCACGCCGTGCCGATGAGCGCCAGCACGAACACCCACGGCTGCGGCGCCGGCGCGTTCACGACCGCGAGCGGGCTGGCGGCCAGCAAATGCAAGCCCTCGGCCAGCAGTTCGACCGCAAGGTGCGCCAGGCCCAGGATCCATCCCGCGAACGGCGCCGGCAGCAGCGCCCCGAACAGCGCCAGCGGCGTGACGAACAGGCTGATGACCGGAATGGCCACCGCATTCGCGAACGGACTGGCCAGCGACACCTGCGAAAACAGCAGCAAGGTCAGCGGCACCAGTCCGATGGTGATGGCGTACTGGGTCTGTACGGCCAGCAGGAGCGTGCGGCGCCAGCCGGTGGTGCCCGTCACCCGCCCCAGGCCGGCGTACAGGATTACCGCCACCGCGCCGAACGAAAGCCAGAAGCCGGCGCCCAGCACCGCCCAGGGATCGATCAGCACCGCCACGCCCAAGGCCAGACAGAGGACGTGCGATAGCGCGACCACGCGTCCGAACCACAGCGCGGCCGCCACCGTCGCCAGCATATAGAAGGTGCGCTGCGCGGGCACGCCGGCCCCGGCCAGCAGCACGTACAGTAGCGCCACCAGCGCGCCGGCCAGCGCCGCGGCCTCCTGGGCCGGCAGGCGCAGGGGCAAGGCGGCACCATCGATAAAGAAGGAGCGCCGCCACAGGCCGGACATCGCCCATGCGGCAAGGCCGGCGAGCATCGTGATGTGCAGGCCCGAGATCGACACCAGGTGGCTGATGCCGGTGCGGTTGAACACGTCCCAGCTTGACTGCGGGATGCCGCGCTGGTCGCCGATCACCAGGGCGACGATCACGCCGGCATAGCGTTCACCCTCGAGCTGTCGCAGGATATGGCGGCGCAGCGCGGCACGGGCGCGTTCCACCACGTGCCCTGGGCGCGGCACGAAGGCGTCGAGGCGGACGTTGCGCGGGCCGGCAGGGCGGACGTAGCCGGTGGCGCGCACGCCCTGCTCCAGCAGCCAGGCTTCGTAGTCGAAGCCGTAGGGGTTGGCATTGCCGTGCGGGCGCTGCAGGCGCACGACCAGCTGCCAGCGTTCACCGGGTTGGACGGCATCCGGGCCGTCCGGGCCGTACCAGGAGACGGCGACTTTGCGCGGCACCTTGGCGCCTGGCGTCAGCACGCGTTCGACGCGAACATTGAAGCGGGTCCCACCTTCGAATTCGTGGGGCAGGCTGTCGACGGTGCCGAGGATGGCAACGTCCCTGCCCTCCAGTTCGCGCAGCAGTGCGTCGGCGAGCGCGCCGTGGGCGATCCAGGCTGCCCACGACGCGCCCAGCAAGACGGCGGCAGGCAGGATGGCCAGGCGCCTGCGCAGTGCGCACAGGGCCAGCGCCACGGCAACGGCGCCCGCCAATGCGCCCGGCGCCGGCAGCTCGGCGCAAGTCTGCAGCCAGCAGATCCCGGCGAGGAATGCGAGGATGGCGCAGCGCATGGGCCGTTCCGGCGTGGTACCTGGCGATCGCGAGCTATGCTGCGGGGCGCTAGGAGACGATCTGGAAATCGGTGAACTGGTCGGCGACGAGCTTGGGTGCGGGCGAGCAGGCGCAGATGCACAGGTCGTCGCTCAGCGCGCATTCCTTGCCTTCGGACTGATCGGGCAGGCGTGGCATGACGCACTGGATGACGCCCTGTTGGCCGCAGGCGGGGCAGTCGACCGGGTCGCCCTCGCGCGCGAGCGGCAGGCCGTCGAAGGTAGTGAAGGTGCTGGAGGCACGGACGATGCCGTCGGCGGTGGTTTTGGCGCCGTCGCGGATGTAGTAACGTTTATGGCTCACGCTTGCGCTCCTTGCGGGGAAAGCTGGAATGTAGCTGAGCTGGCCTGGTTCGGCCTGCGGCAACGCAGACCGTCATTCACAGATCCGCATTTATGCCTCTGCCAGCTTCTTGGGGGTGGTTTTCGTATCCGTTCCAGGATGGGTAACCCGCAAGCGAATGCTGGACAGTATTTTGTCCCACAAGTCGAGCGCAGCGTCATCTGATAAAGAAGATGGGACGGGCCCAGAATTGCGATTTCCTGTGTTCATTTTGAACACGAAGTGGGGGACAAGGACTTTGTCTTCGGTCCCGTTTACCTCCCACCAAAAGCTATGTACTCGCGCATCATTCTTTTCAGAAAAGGCTTCAACTAACTCCTCTCCAGGAAGCCCGGCAATTGTTCGTGGTGCTGCACGTAATGTTGAAATGCGCATCCGCTCCAATAGCGAAAAACCTCTCGTTGAAGCGCTAGATCGCTCTAACAGGCCCTGCTCGTCGGGTTTCGTTCCTGCGGCAAGGATGAGCAGGAAATCAATGTATGGATAGCTTGGCAACCCGGCGAACATTGTGATCTGTTCGCCTTGGTCGGCAGTGAGCGGATCGCGAAAATAGGCATGATCGATGCAAAAACCGGGCTCCTTCGGTGTCGTATTACCAGGATTTGGGACGAGCTGCGAGACTAACCGGGCCAGCCCCTCAATCCGGTCTGGATCATAATAGTCTGCCGCTAAGTCAATACTGATACCTGAACCGTGCACGAGCGCCTCGAGTGCAACTCCTTCGTAGCGATAGCGCACAAGTTCGAGTCCCTTTGCTGCAGTACCCTCAGTCACTTTCCGACTATGGACGAATATCGTGCCAACGATCCCATTGTCGGATTTGACTGGGGTCTCCGACTCCAGATTACTGTTCCCGCCGAGCCGGTCTGGCTTGGCCCTGATTTCCGCCTCGCGGTCAGCGAGACGCCTCTGGAACTCTTCGGCGGTTTCCACAAAAGCCGCAATGTTGAATCCGTCAATAGTCGGTGTACCTAGCTCAACCTTTGCCTGCTCTGGCATATCGACCAGGAACCTGCCGATGCAGTGCGTTTTCATTCTGCTGGTGAGTCGCGCCACGTCATGCTTTCCTTGCTCGGCACCATCATCCCGGGATCGTGCCAAACTTGCCATAACAACTCCCGCGAGGACGAGTGCGAGAGCGAGTGCAGGTCGAAGTATGCGTCCCATCTTTGACTCCTGTAAAACACATCAGCAACAACCGGCAGAGGTACGAGCGACACTGGCTGTAGCCCTACGCTTTTCCAATTGCCGGGGGGGCTATGCCGGGATCTGACGGCAGGCGATCCGGATCATCGTGTTCCAACGTATCTGCGAGCCGAACCAGCCGCCATTCACCGCGACGTTGAATAGACTTGGGGGCATTCGCTGATCCACCGAAAAGGCCGGGTGGAACAGCGAATGTCGCAGGTGGTAACAAGGCACCTTGGCCAAACCAGCGGGTTCCGTCGAGCGCATGAGATTGTTCGCAACGCCACCATCCGCTTGCGGGGCATGGCGCCCCCGTAACAGCAAAACTGCCAACCGAAACGTGGCTCTGATCATTAGCACTTACACCGCCACTAGCGATGGCCGTGGTCGGGGGTGAAACAGGCAGGGCTAGCGGCAGAGGCGGCGGCACACGCTTTTGGACACGCTTGTCGACAAGCTTCCAGAATGTGGGACTCTTTGGTTCAAAACTAGGCTGCAGACCTCGCACTTTGTCCCACAGGGTGCGGGGTGGAAGCAGTAGCGCTTGGGGCATCCGATCGCCTTTCTTGATGTGCTGTCGTTGGCCGCCCAACACGCCGATGCCATTACCGCCGTCGCCACATAGCCACCAGCCGCTTTCAGGGCAGCGTTCGCCAGCGGTAGCGTATGTGCCAAGCGGTGTTGTCGGCGCTTCGGCGCGCTTACTTGCTACGGGTTCAGCCGACCGCAGTCGGATACTGGACACGATCTTGTCCCACAAGCCAAGTGCGGCGCCGTCCGAGAGCGAGGATGGAACAGGTTTTCGATTGCCGTTCCCCGTACTCATCCTGAATACGACGTGGGGGACGAAGACGTTGTCTTCCACCCCGTTCACCTCCCACCAGAAACTGTGGCCACGGGTTTCATTTTCCTCGACCACCAGCTCCACAAGTTCCTCTCCATCGAGACCACCAATCTCCCGCGGCGACGCTCGTAATCTGGTGATACGCATCCGCTCGGCGATCGATAGCCGTCCGTCTGCTGCTTCATTCCTCGCCAGGACACCCTGCGCCTCGGGCTTCATTCCAGCCGACACCATGAACATGAATTCGACATCCGGGTGACCTGACAGCCGGCCGAACATCATGACTTGTTCGCGCTGATCGGCGCTCAGCGGGTCACGCACATAGACGCGATCCATGCAGAATCCCGGTTCGGTAGGAATACGGTTGTCCGGGTTAGCTACAAGCTGGTTAACTAGCGCGGGCAGATCCTCGATTAAGTCGGGATCCCTGTCTTCATAGAACAGGTCGATGCTGATACTAGGACCATGCACGAGCGCTTCTGTCGTGATACCTTCGTCGCGATAACGCTCCACTCCACCCAAGCCGTCGCCGCGAGTGCCTTCCTGCACCGTCCGGCTGTGCATGAAGATCTTTCCGACAAGGCCGCTGTCGGTGTTGACGTCCCTCGCCGACTCCATATTCTTACTGCTTCCAAGGTAGTCCGGCTTAGCCTTGATTTGCGCCTCACGGTCTGTAACACGCTTCTGAAACTCTTCCTCCGTTTCGTTGAACGACGCGATTTCGAAGCCATCGATACGCGCCTGTCGCAGTTCAATCTCCGCCTCCTCCGGCACGTCAATTAAGAACCTGCCGACACATACTGTTTTCATTCTGTCGGTCATTCGAGCTACCTCATGTTGGTCTCGCCGGCCTTCTTCGCGTTTATCCAAAGCTTTTCCAACCGCCCATGTGGCGACCAAGCCCGCGCACAGAGCTCCGGCCAGCATTCGGGCCGGCCTGCTCCGGAGCCAATTCTTCACGAGATCTCCTGGACGATCTTGGTAATCAATCGAAGCGTTAATTTGAGCATGTGCTCATTGTTATACGATCCTTGGTGGTCGTAGCCCTCAGTCGCAAACACCTGTCTTAATTTGCCTGCCGGCCCAGCACCGGATTGCTGCGGTACGGTGCCGTCGCCTCGCGCATCCTGCTGATCAGGCGAGAACCGAAGCTCGGTCTTTCCCTCGACGAGCACGCGCCGCTGTCCGGTATCGGAATGACCCATGTACCGCGCGGCGGTGAGATTTGCAGGTGTGAGCGCCGTTGCTGAACCTGGCTGCTGAAGGGCGACCCACCGTAGCTGCCCGAATGTGAGTTGCTCTTTATCGTCGCCATAGAAAGCATAGCTATTAGGGTGGTAATAGTCCCCAAGCGTTCTGTGGAAAGTCTCGGCAGCATTGACAGCCTTATTAATCGCTGACACCACGCCGTCTCGTTTATTAACATATTTGCCAGCCGGATCAGCGAAGTCCGGATTGATCAAACGAAACCAAGATTTCATGTCACGGTACAGATCGTAGGGATTCTGGAGTGTCGCATTTGGGAAAGACAGCGCGTCAGAAGGCTTGGTATGGTATCCAGTTGCCCCATTGTTTCCGACTCGGCTTGCTGTTTGCGTCCCGCCGGCAAACCTAATTACGCGAACGTGCAACCACGGTTGCGGATACAGGTGATTCGGCAAAAGCTCGAGCGCCCCGGGCGATATCGCTAGAACAGGCGTCGTTTTATCAGCGCTGTTCCCTAAAATCATCGCCACCCTAGAATCTGCAAACTTCTTGAGAGGGGAACTATTAGGCGAAAACGACTCGGTTCCACAGGCAATCCGGCGGTAAGCAACAGGCGCGCCAAGTGCCGGCATGACGCCGTGGACCACACCGGCGATTTTTTCCGGGATACGCTTTGCGCATGCTCTGGCTACGAGTCCCCCCATCGAATGAGTTACCAGAATAACTTTGGAGCACTGCCGCTTCGCCCTCTTCCACGAATCGATGATCTGAAGAATTCGTTTCTCGAGCATTTCCGCCGACGTTTTACAGTCCTGTAACCAGCAGTATCCAGCCGCGTACACCGGAAAGTAGTATTGAGCGTGCTTCACGAGGTGGTCTTCCGTTAGCGGCGCGAACTGGCGCAGCCCCCATCGCTGGGGATCACAGGCCATCACGTCCTTCCAGTGCTGTTGGACGAAGCGCTTCTTGCCCTGCTCGTCAAACCCGAACGTCTGATTCAGGCGAGTCTGCAAGCCGTAGAGAAGTCCGCTATACGAATCGGCATGCACTTCGCCCCACCCGCGTTCCCGCAGCTCACGCTCGGTCAGAATATAGCCGTCCTCGGACCCCGGTATGACGACAGGTCCGCTAGGGTCCACTTCCAGAGTGGCGGGATCAAACAGCAACTGGCGCTCTCGCGGCGTGTACTTGTCCCAGATTTTGGCGGCCTTGAGCCCCTCGCTGTCGCCGTTAGGAGGGCGCCAGACAGGTTGACCAGCGCCGACCATTTGGTTCCGCTCATCCTCTATCCGGCCTAAACGTGGTTTTTCTTTGGCCCTTAGATTCGTACCCATGATGCCGGGTACAACAATGACCGGGATAATCTTGTTGGGAGGGACAAGTGCGAGGCCGCGGATCGTAAAATCCGCGGAGGACATAAAGGAATCGGCTCGCCACCCACCATTGGGCAAAGGGACGAGCGAAGGCAATGGCCTGGTCGGTTCACGCATGACGGTTCCCGACAGCTTAAATAGTGGATGGAAGAAGCTCGAACTGCACAGGCCCCAACGCATCATCCTGCATCAGCGAAGTCCGGCCTTCCTCATCGCTGGTGCCCTGGATGGTCCTGCCGTCGCTGAGGTGGGCAATGTAATTTTGATATGGAATTGGTTCCCGCGTTTGGAGATTACGCAGGACAAGTCTTTCCGTCGTCTCTAATGATGAGTTTTTAAACTCGGGTTTAGTGGGGTCGCCGCCACCGGCCGGCCCGCGGTTGATACCGGTCGCGTTGATGATATGCGCGCCAGCGCTTTGCAGTGTGATCGTGCCGTCGGCCCAATCCGTCTGCGCGCCTTTCGAGATGATCCGCACCATGGGCGCTTCGATATGAATCGCTTCCGCCGAAATCAGGCTGATCTTGCGCGACGATCTGACTTCGACAGCGCCCTGGTGGGACTCCAGCAGGATATTCCCCTCGCCCGCCACCAGCTTGATCCCTAGCGCCTGGGCGAACGCGCTGATCCCGCGGGCCGCACGGACGAAGATGTTCTTCCCTGCAGAGGTCCGCACATCGCCCCCGCTCACCATGTCGAGCTGCTTCTCGGACCCGAGCGCGACATTGTCCTGGCTGGCCACCATGATGCCCGCCGGCGCCGTCACCGCCACGATCGGTTCGCCGCCCTTGTCGCCCGGGGCGACGTTGGACCCCTGGTCCCAGCGCCGCAGCTTCTCCGACAGGTCGGCAAGGCGCTCGCCGCTCGGTTCATCTTCCGTGTGTTTATCCGCCAGCTTGGCGACCTCGTCTGCGATGCTCTGCATCAACTCAGCCAGACCAAGCAGCCCGGCGCGTGCCAGGTGCGCCCCCTCGGCCGACGAAGCGGCTTCGGCGCTTACCAGCACCCCTTCCTTGCCGCGGATCGCCACGGCATGGTCGCTGCGCAGCTCGGCGCCTTCGCCGCGCGGCTCGGCGCTGCCGTTGGCCTTCGGCTGGGTCAGCCAGCCCAGGTTGAGCTGGGCTGCACCATGATCGCTCGCCAGCTGGGCGCTGATTTCGCCGCGGGTGTCGTCGAAGCGCAGTTGGTTGCCGCGCGCGCCGCCGATCTCGCGCGTCCGGGTGCCGGACAGGTAGCGGTTGCCGGGCAGTGCGCCGGCCGTGCTCAGGGCCGGCGGCTCGCCGCGCTGGTTGAAGACTTGCGACAGGACCACCGGGCGGTCGGGGTCGCCGCCGAGGAAGGCCACCAGGACTTCGCTGCCGACCCGCGGCAGCGACAGCGTGCCGCATTGCTGGTTGGCGCCGGGGCCGCTGCCGGCCCAGTTGGAGGCGACCCGCACCCAGGCCGAATCGGCCGGCGTGTCGGAGGCGCCGGCGCCGTGCGCGTGCTTGTGATCAAGCGTGCGCATGCCCGGGAAGCGAATCTTGACCCGGCCCAGCGCGTCGCAATGCACTTCTTCGCCCGGTGGACCGGTGACGATCGCGCTCTGCAGCTGCGGATGCGGCAGGTCGATACGTGGATCGAAGTCCGGCACCAGCGGGATGCCGCGCCGTACCGCGTCGAAGCGCATCCGCACGCGCACGCCGTCGCCGGCCACCGGGTGTTCGTTCGGCGCCAGCATGGCGTCCACCGGGCTGTACGGCCCCATCAGGCGGCGCACCCGTGCCGACAGGTCGGCGGGCAGGTTGTTCTCGGCCTCGAACCAGACGGCGCTGACGACAAAATCGCGCTCGGCTTCGGGGTGGGTGTCGATCTCGGGGTGGCCGCTCAGGGTGAAGTATTCGCCGGCGCACAGGTCGCGCACGCTGCCTTCGCCGTGGAAGCACTTGGTGTCGAATTCGTGGCGGTTCATGCGTACCTGGCCGAGCCGCCAGTGGTCTTCGACGTCGTTGCCGGCATGCGGCATCTCGACCAGGTAGTCGTCGAGCGTGGCCGCCATGGCGTTGCCGCTGCGGCCCTGGTCGGCCATGCTGCGCGCGGTGGTGGTCATGAACTGGGCACCCAGGGGATTGCGGTAGTCCCAGCTGTGGCGGGTGATGCTGCCCGGCTGCAGGCGCCGCGCGGCGCACCAGGAGACGACGGTGTCGCGCTCTTCGGTGGCGTGGTCGCGGTGGTAGCGCACCGTGCCGGCCGCGCTGCGCGGCAGCGAGGCGGGATCGGAGAACAGCACCAGGGTGTGGCTAGGGGTGTCGTCCGGTTCCTGGTCGGCGCCGCCGGCGCGGGCGCGGCCGGGGCGGAAGGTCCAGGCGATGCCGCGGCGCTTGAGCAGGCGGCGGACAAAGGCGGCGTCGGATTCGTTGTACTGCATGGTCTGTTCGCGCGGCGGGTACAGGCGCATGTCGAACAGCGGATCGAGCTCGTAATCGAACGCGCTGGCCATGATGCTGTTGGACTGGCGCCATTCGTCGAACAGCACCTGCACGATCTCGAGTTCGTTCTGGTAGCGGAATACGCGGCTGTTGACGCGCTTTTCCATGACCGCCAGCGCATCGCGCAGCACCAGCTGGTAGACGGCCAGCCCGCCGTCGTGGTCGCCGGCGCGCGCCTCGGCGACGATGCCGCAGATGCCCCGCAGTTGGCCGCGGTCGGTCACGAGCTGGAGTTCGGCCGGGAGGGCGATGAGTTCCTTGAGCGGGAGGCGCGGCGTGTCGGCGACACAGGTGACGACGTATTCGAAGCCGCCGCAGACCGACTCGTGCCCCTGCACGCGCTGCGGCAGCAGCAGTTCGTCGGCCAGGTGGTCGGCATGGCCCAGGCGCAGCCGGATCGGCCGGTGGGCAGTGGTCAGCGATTTCTCGTGCCTGAGCATCCGCAGGAATTCGCTCGCGCTATCCAAATCACTCTCCTGGTATCGGGCTGCTGTCGCAGCGAAGAGTGCATCTTGGCAGAACGGAACACTAGCAGCCTTGTCGTGCTTCAACGCTACAAACGAACTAAATCTTATAGCCACGGTCGTTGCGAGTAGTTAGCCAGCTAGTGCCACTTATCGGCGCAAGCGCTGCTACTTTGCTACTTAGCTATTTGTCCAGAGTCGGAAGCGAATAGGAGGCCAGGCGCGGGATCGCGGCCAGCGTGTTGCGGTGGACCGCTCCCCGCACCTCCTCCACCCCGATCCCGCGCAGCTCGGCCAGCGCCGCGCCGATGGCGGGCAGCTGGTCGGGCGTGTTGCGCCCCGGGTGAATCCACGCGGGCGCGATGTCCGGCGAATCCGTCTCCAGCACGATCGACGCCAACGGAAGCTCGGTTGCCAGGCGCCGGATCTGCAGCGCGCGGGTAAAGGTCATGGCGCCGCCGAAGCCCAGGTGCATGCCCAGGTCGATGAAGGTCTGCGCCTGCTGGAAGCTGCCGTTGAAGGCGTGCGCGATGCCGGCCGGGGGACGGATCTGGCGCAGGTGCTTCAGCACCTGGTCCTGCGAGCGGCGCACGTGCAGCATCACCGGCAGTCCGAAGTCGCGCGCGATGCGCAGCTGCGCGCGCAGGAAGCGGTCCTGCTTTTCGCGCATGGCCGGTTCGCACAGCAGGGGGATGAAGAAGTCGAGCCCGATTTCGCCGATGCCGACGAAGTTCGGATCAGCCAGCGCCGCCTCCACCGCGCCGCGCAGCACCTCCAGGTCTTCGTCGCGCGCCTGCGGCACGCAGATCGGGTGGATGCCCAGCGCATACGTGATGTTCGGCGCGCGCGCCGCCAGGCTGGCCACGGCGCCGAAGTTGCCGCGCTCGACCGCCATCGCGACGATCATCGACACCCCCTCCCGTTCCGCCTGCGCAGCCACGTCCAGCGATCCGTCCCCGAACTCGTGCGCATCCAAGTGGCAGTGGGTATCGATCCACATGCGCGGCTCCCTGTCAGGCCTCGACCTGCTGCAAGCCGTGTTCGGTGAGGCGGAACACGCGGTCGCAGCGGCGTGCCAGCTCCATGTCGTGGGTGACGATCACAAACGCCGTGCCGAGGGTGCGCGACAGCTCCAGCATCAGGTCGAAGATCGTCTGCGCGGTGCTGTGGTCGAGGTTACCGGTCGGTTCGTCGGCCAGCACGCAGCTTGGCTCGGTCACCAGGGCGCGCGCCAGCGCCACCCGCTGGCGCTCGCCGCCGGACAGTTCGCCGGGACGGTGCACCACGCGCTTGCCCAGGCCCACCCGCCCCAGGATCGCCTCGGCCTTTTTCAGCGCGGCCTCACGCCCCTCGCGCCGAATCATCAAGGGCATCATGACGTTGTCGAGCGCCGAGAATTCCGGCAGCAGGTGGTGGAACTGGTAGACGAAGCCGAGCGACGAGTTGCGCAGGTCTCCGCGCCGGGTCTCGGACAGGGTGGCGAAATCCTCGCCGAGCAAGGTGACCGAACCCGTCGACGGGGTATCCAGCCCGCCCAGCAGGTGCAGCAGGGTCGACTTGCCGGAGCCGGACGCGCCGACGATGGCCACCCGTTCCCCGCGGTGGATCGCGAAGTCGACCGCGTCCAGCACCTTCACGGTGTAGTCGCCCTGCTTGAAAGTCTTGCCCAGGCCGCGGCAGGCCAGGACCGGCGTGGTGTGATTCATTGGATTATTCGGGTTACTACTCGGGTTACTATTCATAACGCAGCGCCTCCGCAGGTTTTACGCGCGACGCCGACCAGCTCGGGTACAGGGTCGCAGCAAACGCCAGCAGCACCGACACGCCGCCGATCTTGAAAACGTCCGGCCAGCGCAGGTCGGACGGCACCGCGCTGATCAGGTAGATATCTTTCGACAACAACTGCACTCCCAGTAAGCCTTCGATGAACGGGACGATGACGTCGATGTTCAGGGCCACCAGCACGCCCCCGCCGACGCCCAGCACCGTCCCGATGACGCCGACCAGCGCGCCCTGCACCATGAAGATCTTCATGATCGAGCGCGGCGATGCGCCCAGGGTGCGCAGGATCGCGATGTCGGCCTGCTTGTCGGTCACCGTCATCACCAGGGTCGACACCAGGTTGAAGGCGGCCACCGCGATGATCAGGGTGAGGATGATGAACATCATCTTCTTTTCGGTCTGTACGGCGGCGAACCAGTTGGCGTTGAGCTTCGACCAGTCGCGCATCTCCAGATTGCCCGGCATGGATTTCTTCAGCTCGGCCGCCACCAGCGGCGCCTCGTGCATGTCGGCGACGCGCAGCCGCAGGCCCATCGGGGCCGGCAGGCGTTCCATGCGCTGCGCGTCTTCCACGTGGATGAAGGAGAGCGCCGCATCGAAGTCCATGTGGCCGGCCTCGAAGATCCCGGACACGGTGAAGCTGCGGCTGCGCGGCAGCAGCCCGGCCGGCGTGATCTGCCCTTGCGCCAGCAGCATGGTGACCTTGTCGCCAATGCCGACGTTCAGCGAGCGCGCCAGCGCATAGCCCAGCACGATGTTGAACGACCCGGGCCGGAGCGTATCGAGGCTGCCCTGGGTGACCTGCCTGGCGACGTCGGACACCCTGGGCTCTTCCGCAGGCAGGACGCCGCGGATCACCGAGGGACGCATCACGCCCTGGCCCTCCAGCAGGCCCTGGGTCTCCACGAACGGCGCCACGCCGCGCACCGCCGGGTTCTTCAGCGCGTCGCGGCCGGCCGCGCGCCAGTCCGGCATACTGCCGCTGCGGTCGAACACTTCGATGTGGGCCAGCACCGAGAGCATGCGGTCGGTGACTTCCTTCTGGAAGCCGTTCATCACCGACAGCACGATGATCAAGGCCGCCACGCCGAGCGCGATGCCCGAGACCGAGATCAGGGAGATGAAGGAAATAAAGCTGTTGCGGCCGCTGCGCTTGCCGGCGCGCGTGTAGCGCAGGCCGACCAGCCATTCGTAGGGCAAATTCTGTGTGAATCTCATCTTATTCATAACGCAGGGCCTCGGCCGGTTTCACGCGCGAGGCCGACCAGCTCGGGTACAGGGTCGCAAAAAAAGCCAGCAGCACGGCCACGCCGCCGATCCAGCCGACGTCGCCCCAGCGCAGCTGCGACGGGATCTCGCTGATCAGGTACACCTCCTGCGACAGGAACTGCACCTTGAAGCTGCGTTCGATGAAGGGGACGATGACGTCGATATTGAGCGCCAGCCCGACGCCGGCAAGCACGCCCAGCACCGCGCCTAGCACGCCCACCAGGGTGCCCTGCACCATGAAGATGGTCATGATCGAGCGCGGCGAGGCGCCCAGGGTGCGCAGGATCGCGATGTCCGACTGCTTGTCGCGCACCGTCATGACCAGGGTCGAGACCAGGTTGAAGGCCGCCACTGCCACGATCATGGTCAGGATGATGAACATCATGCGCTTTTGCGATTCCACGGCCGCGAACCAGATCGCATTGACCTTGGACCAGTCGCGGATGTACAGCTCGCCCGACATGCTGCGATGCAGCTCGGTGGCCACGCGCGGGGCCTGCTGCATGTCGGCCAGGCGCAGCCGGATGCCGGCGGGGGCGGCGGCATTGGCGAGTCCCTGCGCATCGTTGATGTTGGCAAAGGCGAGCGAGGAATCGAATTCGAAGTGGCCGGCCTCGAAGATGCCGGCCACGGTCAGCGGCCGGGTGCGCGGCAGCGCGCCGCCGCCAGAGGTAGACGATGAGGTGGCGGCCGGGGTCGACGCCATCAGGAGCGTGATCCGGTCGCCCACGCGCACGTCGAGCGAGCTGGCGAGCGCGCGGCCGATGACCACATTGAACGAACCGGGCTGCAGCGCATCGAAACGCCCTTCGCGCATGTGTTTCGCTACGTCGGACACCTTGGCTTCCTGGGCCGGGTCGATCCCGCGCAGCAGCACCGGCTTCATCACGCCGTCGCTCAGCAACATGGCCTGGGTTTCGGCGAAGGGCGCGGCGGCGCGCACTTCCGGGTTGCGCAGGGCTTCCTGCACCGCCGTGCGCCAGCCCGGCATTTCGCCGCGGGCGTCGAACACCTCGACGTGGGCCAGCACCGACAGCATGCGTGCGGTCACTTCCTTCTGGAAGCCGTTCATCACCGAGAGCACCACGATCAGGGCGGCCACGCCCAGCGCGATGCCGGCCACCGAGGCCATCGAGATGAAGGAAATGAAGCTGTTGCGGCCGCTGCGCTTGCCGGCGCGGGTGTAGCGCAGGCCGACCTGCCATTCGTAGGGCAGCTTGTGGGTGATGCTCATGAAATCCGGTATTCGCGTAAACTAGACGTTATGGGTTTGCCAACCCGACAGTTTGCCAGACATCCGGCTTTCGTGGCGCAAAAGAAAGCTTCTTGTGTGTGAGCACTGCGGGACGCAGCGGGTGCACGACCGTTCGCTCACCCCGTATTTGCCCTAGAATAGCGGCATGCCGCACATTACGCTCGTCCTGCCCCACCTGTTGCCACTCCCTGAATTCGCGCCCGACCTGGTCCGCGCACTGCAGACCCCCGCCCTGGCCGCCCTGCTCACCCGTACGGGCGCGCACGAACGCCGCGCCATCCTTGATACCGCGCGCGCGCTGCCGCACGAGCAGTGGCTGGCACGCGCGCTCGGGCTGGCGCAGGATGGCCAGCCGGCGTTTGCCGCGGCCGCCATGCGCGGTTTCGGCCTGGTGGCCGACAGCGGCACCTGGTACATCGTCAACCCGGCCCACATCCAGATCGCGCGCAGCCATTCCATGATGGCCGATCTGCGCCATCTGGGCTTAAGCGAGGATGAAAGCCGGGCCCTGTACCAAGCGGCGCGGCCCCTGTGCGAAGAGATTGGCCACCCGCTGCTGTACGGCGACGCCCAGACCTGGTTCCTGCGCGCCGACGACTGGAGCGGCATCGAGACCGCCACCCCGGATACCGTGGCCGGCATGGACCTCTCCGACTTCGTCCCGCGCGGCAAGCAGGCCCTGCCCCTGCGCCGGCTGCAGAACGAAATCCAGATGCTGTGGCACACCCATCCGGTGAACGCCGCGCGCGAGGAGCGGCGCCTGCCGGCGGTGAACTCGTTCTGGCTGTGGGGCGCCGCCACCGGGGCGCAGCCTACGCCCGCGCCAATGACCAGCATCGGCATGCCCGGCTGGGTCCGCGGCCTGTCCAGCCACGCGCTTGCGTCGCTCGACGAACTTGACGGCGCATTGGCGCGCGATGGCATCGTGGCCGTCGGCTACCTGGCCGAGGCCGCCATCGCCGCCGACTGGGGCACCTGGGTGCAGCAGGTGCAGGCCCTGGAAGACAAACTGTTCGCGCCGCTGCATGCCGGGCTGGTCCAGGGCCGCATCAAGGAGCTGCGCCTGGTGCTGAGCAGCCGCGACGCCCTTGCCGAATTCACCACGACCGCCATGGCCCAGCGCAAGTTCTGGCGCCGGCCGACACTGGAACGAATGACTTGAGCATTAACACCCGCACCAATACCAGGATCACCACCCGCCCCTGCCCGTTCCGTACCTCCGAGATGCTGCGCCAGGGCGGGGTCCATCCGGTCCTCGCACGCATCTATGCGGCGCGCGGCCTGCTCGACGTGCGCGAGCTGTCGAGCGAGCTGGGGGCGCTGGTGCCCCCTGGCGCCCTGCGCCACATCGATGCCGCAGCCAGCTTCCTGGCCGACGCCATTCAAAGCCACAAGCGCATGACCATCGTCGCCGACTATGACTGCGACGGCGCCACCGCCTGCGCGGTCGCCCTGCGCGGCCTGCGCATGATGGGAGCTGGCGTCGACTACATCGTGCCGAACCGCTTCGAGTACGGCTACGGCCTCACGCCCGAGATCGTCGAACTGACCGCTCGCGAAAAATCGCCCGACATCATCATCACGGTCGACAACGGCATTGCCAGCATCGACGGCGTGCTGGAGGCCAACCGGCGCGGCATCGACGTGGTGGTCACCGACCACCACTTGCCGGGCGACGCGCTGCCGCCGGCGCGCGTGATCGTCAACCCGAACCAGCCCGAGTGCGGCTTCCCGAGCAAGCACCTGGCCGGCGTCGGCGTGGTGTTTTATGTCCTGCTGGCGCTGCGCGCCGAACTGCGCCGGCGCGGCGTGTTCGACGCCCAGACCCAGCCCAAGCTCGACAGCCTGCTCGACCTGGTCGCGCTGGGCACGGTGGCCGACGTGGTCCGCCTGGACGCCAACAACCGCATCCTGGTTGCCCAGGGCATCAAGCGCATGCGCGCGGGCCGCATGCATGCCGGGGTGGCCGCCCTGTTCCGGGTGGCGGGCCGCGAAGCGCGCTGCGCCTCGCCCTTCGATCTCGGCTTTGCCCTCGGTCCGCGCCTGAACGCCGCCGGCCGGCTGGAAGACATGTCGCTCGGGATCGAATGCCTGGTCACCGACGACGTCGGCCGCGCCTGGGCGATCGCCCAGCAGCTCAACGAGATCAACCTCAAGCGCCGCGAGATCGAGGCCGAGATGCAGGACACCGCCCTGCTCCACCTGGACAGCTTCGAGCCCTCCGGCGCCAGCACGATCAGCGTGTTCGACGAGGGCTGGCACCAGGGCGTGATCGGCATCGTCGCCTCGCGCCTGAAAGAGAAGTTTTACCGGCCGACGATCACCTTCGCACCGGGCAGCGAAGGCATGATCAAGGGCTCGGGCCGTTCGATCCCGGGCTTCCACCTGCGCGATGCGCTCGACCTGGTGTCCAAGCGCGTGCCGGGACTGATCGACAAGTTCGGCGGGCACGCGATGGCGGCCGGCCTCACCATCCGCGCCGAGCACTTCGACAGCTTCCAGCAGGCTTTCGAAGCGGTCGGCCGCGCCTGGCTGACCGAAGCCCAGCTGGAGCGCATCATCGAGACCGACGGGCCGCTCGAGGACGAGTATTACTCGACCCAGTTCATCGAACAGATGGACGGCCAGGTCTGGGGCCAGGGATTCGCGCCGCCGGTGTTCTGCGACGAGTTCCGGGTGGTGAGCCAGCGGATACTGAAAGAGCGCCACCTCAAGCTGCTGCTGGAGAAGAACGGCCGGCGCTACGATGCGATCTGGTTCGGGCATGCCGACAGTTTGCCGGAGCGGGCACGGGTGGCGTTCAGGCTCGACGCAAATGAGTACAACGGCGTCACGAAAGTACAGTTACTGGTGGAGCACGCAGAACCAGCGTAGCGTGGGCGGCTTCGCTTCCCACGCGTTCAACCAGTCGATGAACAGAGGCGCCGTATCAACGCATCAGTGATTTGAACGCGTGGGCGGACAAGCCGCCCACCCTTGTATCTTGAACCTCTGTGGAGCTAGCTACTCTACATGGAGCTGGGGCTAGCTTGGGTCCACCCTGATGGCCAGACCATGACAAGTAGATCAGGCGCCTCAGCTCTTTCT